>JAYSGB010000003.1:14759-180136 GCA_041913045.1 Burkholderiaceae bacterium
CCGACGCCGGCGACACGCTGACGCTGGCCACCGGCACGTCGTCGTCCAGAATCGTGCCCGTGGCGCTGCCCGCCGTGGGGCTGATGGTATAGCCGGCACCACTGGTGATCGTGGCAATCACCGTTTCGTTCAGCTCATCCACCGCGTCAACCGTCGGGTCGAGCGTCACCGTCGTGCTGCCCGTGGTCTGCCCCGCCAGCACCGTGATCGTCGCCAACTGCGTGCCGCTGAAGTCGCTGCCCGCCGTGGCCGTACCACTCCAGCTCAGGTTGATCACGGTGTCCACCGCGGGCGCACGGTCCAGCGTGACCGTGTAGACCAGGTTGGTGTTGCCGTCCTCGTCAACCGACGCCGGCGACACGCTGACGCTGGCCACCGGCACGTCGTCGTCCAGAATCGTAGTGACAACAGTACCAACCGCAGACCCAATACTACTGCTTGTAAGTTGAACAGAATAGGTCTCGGTAAGTTCATCTACATCGTCGTTAGACGTTTGGACGGTGAATGCAACAACCTGATCACCAATAGACAGCCCACCTTCCGGGACTATGATTGTCAGCGTGCCATCTTCACTGTTGTAATCAACGCCCTCTGTTGCCGTATCAATTTGCAAACCCGTAGCGACTGTCAACGTTACGACTTGGCCAGGGGCCAAATCCGCGCCCGAAAGGGTAACGACATAGTTCGCAGCGGCTCCCTCTTCGACCTGCTCGTCTCCAGTCAAAGTAAAAACAGGTACGTCGTCATCAACGATCGTCACCGTGGCCGTGTCGTTTGAAAGAGTAGCCCCAATCGGGTTGGACAGCTCAATACGGAACGTCTCGTTACCCTCAACCAAAGAATCCTGCACGATGTAAGCCGTGACGGCAAAACCAATCTTGCCCGCAGGAATGGTGATGGTGACTGGCTGGCCAATCACGCCATCTGTAAAGTCAGCGGGGTTTTTGGCGCTGTCCGGCACGATGACATAGGTAACCGTGACATCTGTGGTTGCCACCTTGTCCAGCGTAATGAGGAACGTGACGGGACGACTGCCTTCTCCTGTGCCCTCAACCACATTCACACCTGTCACACCGCCGCGAATGACGTCCCCCGGAATTTCTCCGTCTTCACCAATCTCAACGTCTACGACGACACCCACGGTAATTACCGGTTCGGCCTCCGCACTCAACAACACCTCATCCGGGCCATCCAGCGGCGCGAAGTTGTAGTTGTACGCCAGCGGGTCCACGCCCTCGGTCACGCGCAGCAGGCGAACGAAGTCGCTGCCGTCACCACCACTACCGGCACCACCACCGGCCGCAGCGGCTTCGAGTTCCTGGGTCAGGTCACCGCCCTGCTCCAGCACTTGCAGAATCTGGTCCACGGTGCCGGACTGCACGGCCGCTTCCTGCGCGGCTGGCGTGGCCTCGGTCTGGGCCACCGCTTCGTCCACACGCATGGTTTGCTCAGGAGCCACGGCCATGGTCTGGCCATCCTCCATGATCAGTTCGACACGCGCACCAGCGGCCGTGCGAACGATCTCACCCTTCTGTATGATGTCGCCCACCTTGAGGGCGCGCACGGTGCCATCCAAACCCACCACGACGGCGTTGCCAGTAACGGCGGCAACGGTTGCGATCTTGGCCATGTCAGTACTCCTGAGTAATAGATGAACTCAAGCGTATCGACCACTGTGATGTTTGGATATTGAACTTAGGTACTAATTTGATGTATGGCCCAAAAACACTTAACTTGGATCAAACCAACAAAAATTACTTCACCCAAATCAACGTCTCATAAATTTCACTTTAATCACAAATGATCGAGTAGGGTGAGGGGTTGCCCCCTCAGCCCTCTCACACCACCGTACGTGCGGGTCCGCATACGGCGGTTCAAGCAGAACGCTGGAGATGCTGGTGGGTTGCCACCAGCGAGACCAGCCCAAGTTGCGTGAAGTATTTTGGCGGCAAGGCTGCGATCATGCGCTTGGCCCCGGCATTCCACCAAGGCCCACGCCCGTTGACGCTGGATTTCCAGGCCCGCTGGGCGTCCAGGCCATGGGCGTGCAGCTTCGCCTGCCGCGTCTTCGGCCGCTTCCATTGCCGCCACACGATGCTGCGCAGCCGCCTCCTGAGCCAGCTGTCCAGCTCCTCGATGGGTCGTCGGCTCTGAGTGAGACTGAAGTAGTTCATCCAGCCCCGCAGCACAGGGTTCACCATCTCGATGACCCGCGGCAGTGACCTGCCCCGGCCCTGGCGGCACAGTTCGCGCACGCGCTCTTTCAACCGATCAATGCTCTGCTTGGCGATACGGATTTTGCTGGCGTGTTGTGCCGTGACGCTGTAGCCAAGGAACTTGCGCTCCCAGGGCCTGGCCACCGCGCTCTTGGCCTCGTTCACACCCAGTTTGAGCCGCTTCTCCAGGAAGCTTCTCATCCCCGCCATGACCCGCTGCCCCGCCCGCTGACTGCTCACGTACACGTTGCAGTCGTCCGCGTACCGGCAGAATGACAGCCCGCGCCGCTCCAGTTCCCGATCCAGATCGCTCAGCAGGATGTTGGACAGCAACGGGGACAGGGGCCCGCCTTGCGGCGTTCCCTCCCTCCTTGCTGCCTCTACCCCGTCGGCCATCAGCCCAGCCTCAAGGAATCGGCGGATCAAGCGCAGCACTTGTTTGTCCTGCACCTGACGGGCCACCCGTGCCATCAGCACGTCGTGGTTGACACGGTCGAAGAATTTCTCCAAATCCATGTCCACCACCCAGCGCTTGCCGCCACGGATGTGCTCCGCCGCCTTGAGCACCGCCTGTTGCGCACTCCTGCCGGGACGAAAGCCGTAGCTTGCATCCGAGAAGGTGGGCTCGAACAGGGGTTGCATCACCTGATTGAGCGCCTGCTGGATGAGCCGGTCCACCACCGTGGGCACGCCCAGTGTCCTGACCCCACCTTGCGGCTTGGGTATGTCCACCCGGCGCACCGCCTGTGGCCGGTAGTTCCCTTCCAGCAGCGCCGCCTTCACCCGCAGCCAGTTTGCCTTCAGCCAGTCTTTCAAGTCTTCGCAGCGCATCCCGTCAATCCCGGGTGCGCCTCGGTTTCTCATGACCTGGTTGTAGGCGCGCTGCATGTTGCCGCGCTCCACGACTTGGCCCATGAGCCAGTCTTGCTCCGATTTCGGTTGTGCATCGCCCGCCGTGTCAGCCTCGGCACCCGCGCGCGCTATCCCCGGATTCCGTCCGGCTCTCTCGCGGCTGGCCCCTCCTGCGAGGACTTCTGCTTCGTCGGCTGTCATCGAGAAATTTGCTCCTACTCTCGTTTCTGCTTGTTCGGGCCTTCGGCGTCACCACCTACTATGCCCTCTGCTGACTTCTGACCAGGCCTCCCGTCACCTCCCGGTGCCAGTAGCCCTCTCGGGCACCACGGTCAGATCTCCCCGGGTATTGCGCACCCACCTTCACACTTATGCCTGTCGGATCTACGCCGCACCGTTCCGTGCAAGTACCGGGCTTTGGTGAATATGGCCACCTCACCCCAATGCGCCGCCTCGTATCCGCTTCCTGTTCGTCAGGCCAGCGCTTTGCCATCAGGCTTCCTTCAGACTCGCAGTCGCCCGCGAAACCCTTGCCTTGGGCTAACTCTTCCCCTTGCCGGGCGAGTGGAGGACTTTCACCTCCGAGTGAGTGCGCCCTGCCGGGCGCACCAATAAAAAAGGGAGACTGCATGCACAGCCTCCCAAACGGATGGCAAGGCCCCCCGGCCTGCCCCCCAGGTCCCGCCCCTGCGAGCGGGTTGTGATCTCACCTGTCAGTGAGTGTCCAGATTTCCAGCAGACTTCATCTTGGCGATGAGGTCGTCAGCACTTGCGGCGCCAAATGCCTGCTCCAACTGCAACAGAGACTGGTTGTCGAAGACCACCTTCTGGGTCACGTCGCCATTGGCCGTGGCGCTGATGCTCAGCACCGCCTTGCCGCCCTCTTCGCCGAACGAAAGGTACTGCGACAGCGTTGCCTCGGTCTCCCCTTGCAGCAGGTCACGCAAGTCCAGCGTGTCGCCCTGAGACTTGCTGAAATCCGCCAGGTGGTCCACAGCTGGCTCGTTCGCTGAACCGGCGTCGTTCAACGACCACTTGAACACGTCAGCACCGCTGCCACCGATGAGGGTGTCGTTTCCGGCCCCACCGATCAGCGTGTCGTTACCGCCTTCGCCCCAGATCTGGTCGTCGCCAGCGCCGCCGAACAGCACGTCTGGGCCAGATGTTCCATGGATGATGTCGTTGCCGCCCAAGACGTCATCGGCGTCCGCCACGGCCACCACATGGATGGTCGTGATGGCCACTTCACTGGTGGCTGTGCCGTCAGACACGGTCACCTCGACCACACGCGGCGTGGTGCCGGGGTCGGCACTGGTGTTTTCGAACGTGATCGCCTGGATGGCGCTCTGGTAATCGGCAAGCGAAGCAGCACCAGACAGTGTGATGGTGAATCCATCTGCACTGACGGAATACGAAATGCCGCTGGGCAGATCCCCCACAGCCAGAGCATCATCCGCCTGCGGGTTGGTCAGCCGGATGGTCGCGCCCGCAAGCTGGGTATCGTCTGCATCGGCGATTGAAACGTGCCCGGCGATGGAAACCGGCGAGTTACCCTCGACGTAAGCCGTGGTGTAGTTAGCGCCGCTGTCCACCAGTTTGATGTTGTCCAGGTAGGCGCCGTAAGTATTGGAAGTGCCCAACCCCTGGAAGGTGAGCGTGTAAGTTCCGGCCGTGACGCTGTTGGCGGGAATGTCCACGGTGAAGGTCTTCCAGCCCAAGGTGTCGGCGTTGGTGTAGTCACCTTCGTACACGACATGGCCATTGGCGTCGATCAAAGTAACGCGCATGCCGCTGTCCGACTCGTGCCCCGGGCGAGGACGGTAGTCGAACGTCAGCGTGGCGTCGGAGCCAGACAACTCGACTTGAGTGGACAGCTTGACCAAGGTGCTTGATCCATCGGTGGAGTGGGAATCCAGCTCCGCCTTGACGTTTCCATCGGAAGCATCGGCACCCCCTACCCCATTGGCCTGCACTTCAAGCCCAGCGCCTTGGGTGGTCCACAGGTTGCCGTGGTCTCCGGCAAACACGCCGCCGCTGTACATGGCCCAAGACTGCCCGACCGGCACCAGGTTCTCGAAGGACTCCTGCAACAGAACGTTCTGCGTGCCGCTCAGCGAGATGACCGGGGCATCCAGCGGGATGACTGCCACGTTGAAATCGCTGGAAGCTGTATCGCCGTCGCTATCCGTCACGTCCACCTTGAACGCCAAATCCAGCGAACCGGCTTCAACCGTGGTGGTGGTAGAAACCGTGGTCTGCGTGCCCGAAATCAGGAACTTCTCGCCATCGGCGTCGGTGTTCACGATGTCCAGACTCAACAGGCCAAGCCCATTGCTCGGGGCAACCTCGTAAGTCTGCCCGGTGGAGATTTCCGTTGTGAATGTTTCCGTGCTGCCGTCGGCCAGGTGCAGGATGAAAGTTACCGCAGCGGTGCTGTTGCCCGCGCCGTTGCCAGAGTTCGACTCGACATCAAAAGTGACTTTCACAGCATCCACAGCCTGGGACTCCGTTGGGTGCGTCGCGCCATTCGCGTCGGCGTCACCCTTCAGGAAGGTAAGCGTCAACGACTCGCCTTGCGTTACCGCCATGCCACCTGCGCCGCTGCCAGCGCCAATACCGTTGTTGTTGGTGTTGACCGTGGTAGCGGAACCCAGGTTGCCGGTGCTGCTGTCGTAACCGCTGTTGGCCGTGAACTTGATGTCAGTCTGCGGATCGGCGCCGTTCTTGGCATCGGCGATCTGCTCAGCGTAAATTGCTGCGCTGTTGCCACCGATGGAGCCTTTCAGGTCGAGCGTTTCCGTGCTTGTCGTCGTGGTCGTGGCGCCTGTGGCCGCCAGTTCGAACACATAGGAGCCATCGGACTTGACCAGAACAGTGAAGAACGTCTGCGTCTGTTCAGCGTCCAGGTAAGCGGTGTAACGCTCACCAACGTACTCGCCATCCACGTACACGTGCTCCGTACCAGATGCCTTGATCAAAGACACGTCGGCCTCGTTGAGCAACGCCACTTTGATTCCGTCTTGGACCACCCCGTCAGCCCCTGCCTCGTAGCTCCACTGCTGGGTGTAGCTGCCGACGACACCATTGATCGTCAGGTCGTTCATCGACGCGATGACCGGCACATCGTCCACGATCTGCACAGAGAGCGTGGCTTGCGCGGTATCACCGTCGGTGTCCACCAACGCCACGGCGAAATCATCGAACACGCTGTTCTGGCCGTTGTCCGAAAGACCATGCGCCAGAGTGTTGTCGCTCAACGTGTAGGTGTAGGTGACAACTCCCGTCCCGGCGTCATACCCCGTGATCGACAACGTACCTTGAGCGGTCGGGACCTGCATGGGAGTGAACACGCCATCCGCAATGACTGCAACGCCGCCGATGGTCAAGCTGCCCACACCGTCGGGCGCACTGATGGTAAATGTGCCTTCCGCAGTGGTCGAGCCGGAACCGTCGGTGCCGCTGGCCAGATCATCCTCGTCCACCAAGACATCGCCACCAGAAGAAGCAGCAGTGAGGTCGGTGATACCCACACCCTGGTCGAACTTCACCGTCTCGGAGTCCGAAGCGGATGCGGTTGCCGCAGTGCCATCCTGCGCCACCGCAGTCGCCGTTACCGTGAAGCCGGTAAGGTTGCTGGGCACAGTCAGGGTCAGGCCCGACACCGTGACCACGCCAGTGGCCGGGTCAGTGACGACCGTAGGGCCGGTATAGGCACTGTCGCCACCCACCAGAAGCGTCCAGGTGCTGACGCCATTTTCGGTGCCCACGAACTGCGCGTCGGACACCAGCACACCTGCAGTCGTCGTCAACGTGAGAGCGACGATCTGTTCGGAGTAATCAACGTCGACCGGCGTGGCGGTAATGTCCACCGTGTAGGTCGTGACAGCCGTTTCGTAGGAGATCGTGTGCAGCATGTAGTCGCTGGTGGCCACACGGTCGCCGTCGGTGGGTGTAGAGAACTCGATGGCCGCGATAGTCTTGCCATCGGGCGCCGTGAAGGTAACGGGCGCATCGATCTCGTCACTGCCACTGGTGATTTCAAGAGTCTCTTCCGAACCGTCGGTATAGCGCACGGTATAGACGGCCGTCTCGTTGTGGTCGTTCAGCCACGCAAGTTGGAAGGTGACGCTGGACGCCGGCGCGTCGAGTTCGACCAACAGGGTCTCGCCCTGCCCGATTTCCATGTCACCCGCATTGCCCGTGGCACCCGCGACGCCAAAGCCATCGGGGCCCCATGACTCGTTGTGGCGGATCGAGATATCCGTCACTTCGCCGTCCTTGTAGGCGGTGATGGTGAAGCCCGCAGGGTTGCCCACCTTTCCGTCCGGGTTTGACTGCGCGTTGAACAGATCGGCGGCGTAGGCTTGAACTGTCGTCACCGGCGTGAGCGTCAACTCAACCGTGGGGGTATCGGTCACCGGTACAACGTCGATCACGGCAGTGGCCACGGCCGACACATTGCCACCGTTGTCCACGGCCTGGTACGTGAAGGTGAACGTCGAGGTTGGCGTGCTACCGCTCAGGTCGGGCGTGGGCACGAAGGTAAGCACAACTTCGCCATTGACATTGGCCGCGACCGTGTCACCTGCCGCCACTTCCTCGCCATTCAGGTAAAGCGTGCCATCCAGGTTGGACAGGTCGCCAATGATGAAACCTGTCACGGTGCCATCGCCATCCGTGCCTTGGAGCGTCACTTGAATGCCCGTGCTGTCCTCTGGCCCGCTGCCACTCACGTTGGAAGCTACCGGCACCTGATCATCGTCCGCGATGGTCGTGGTCACGCTGCCGGCATAGGCCACATCCTCGTACTCACCGGCCTGGTCGAAACTGCCGTCCTTCAGCGTCACCGTGAAGGTTTCGCCGTTGTCCGCAATGACATCATCCACCACCGCTGCTCTGAACACTTCGCCAATCGCAACCGAGGTCGTGGACGGGGTGTAGTCAGCACTCGTGGTGTTACCGTTGTTGGTAAACACCACATCGACATTGCCCGTGATGCCGCTGTCCACAACACCGTTCACCATGGCCACGACTTTGTAGTAGGCCGTTTCGCCCTCCGCAACCTGACTGCCATCAATGGCGTTGCCTTCGGCATCCACGGCAATCACTGTCAGCGTAACCGTGTCCACGCTGTCGCCAATGCTCACCGGCTCGCTGTTGTTTTCCACAACCAGCTGCTCGAAGTTGCCGCCGTTGCCCACTGCGACGATTTCGGCAGTCAGCTCGAAGTTTTCTTCAGCAAACACGTCGCTGTCGGGGTAGCCTTGCAGTGCCACCGCATCGGGCGGGATCTCCACGCCCCATGCCACGGTCACTTCACCACTGAGTTCGCCTGCCGCCACGGTGAGCGTGACCACTTGGCCGTTGCTCAGCGTGATCTGGAACTCCTGATCGGCTTCGCCAGTGTTGTTCAGGGTGACGGTGTAGGTCACGGAACCAGCGTCTTCGTCGCCTTCGCCCACCGAAGTCAAGGCTGCCGTCGTGGTGTCGATTGTGTCGCTGATCTGCGCTGTGGCCGTGGCTTCGCTGAAGTCCACCGCCTCGAAGTTGCCCCCGCTCACGCCCGTCACCGTTGCGCTCACGCTGCTGGCATCCAGGTGCACGTCGCTGTCCTGGGTGTTGATCACAAGCTTGCCGGTGGTCTCACCCGCCTTGATCAAGATGTCGCCCTGTGTCGTCTTGATCGTCACGTCCGTCTCGCCAGCCTGGCTCAGCGTGGCCGTGAAAGTGACGCTCGCATCATCTTCAGTCACGTCGCTCACGCTCAGGCTCACCGTGGTTGGATCCTTGTCGTCCACCACGGTGATTGAGGTGGACTGGTCAACCGTCAGATCGTCATATTGCCCGCCAGACACGCTGGTGACCGATACGTCGATCAATTCGTTGCCCTGGACGTAGGCTTCGTCGGCACGCACTTCCAGCCCAACGAAACCAGAGGTTTCACCTGCGGGGATGGTGATGGTCGTTCCGTTGCTCAGGGTCAGCACCAGACTTGAACCTGTAGGTACCACATCCACTTCCGCCACGATGCCGACCCGGGTGCCCTCAACAACGTCATTGCCGTCGATGTACACAAACCCACCGTTTTGGCCGGTCACGGGCTGACCATCTTCACCCAGCAATACGTACCGCAAGGTCACGCTGCCCACAACAGGCTCCGCGGGTGCGTCCACGCTGGGCAGGATTTCGTCTGGAATGGCTTGCGACTCAAAGCTGTACTCGTAGGCCAGCGGGTCCACACCTTCCGTCACGCGCAGCAGGCGCACGAAATCGCTGCCGTCGCCACCGCCTCCGGTGCCGCCACCGGCCGCTGCGGCTTCCAACTCTTCGGTGAGGTCACCGCCGCGCTCAAGCGCCTGGATGACGCTGTCGATCGTGCCCGTGGCCACTGCGCTATCTTGTGCTGCAGGGCGCTCGTCGCCCTGTGTCATGTTGTCGTCGACACGGACGTTCTGTTCTGCGGCGATGACGGCCTTCTGGCCGTCCTGCATGGTCAGCTCCACCGTGGCACCTGCCGCAGTGCGCACCACTTCGCCCTTTTCGATGGCGTCCCCCACCTTGAGCAGACGAATGGAGCCGTCGGCCCCCACAACAAAAGCCTTACCGGTCAAGGCCGTAACCTTAGCAACCTGTGCCATGCAGTATTCCTCCCAATAAATGGACAAGGCCACAGGTTATTGAGACCTGTGGCCTTCGCCTATTGGACTGAAGTTGCCTTTGTGTGACCTATGCGCACCCCAAAGCGAAATCGACCGGAAACCAGGCCGAAGAAGCCCTGCTCAAATGAGGCCGGCGTCGCCGTCGTCCAGCAAGCGTAAGCGATTGCTGAGCGTGGCACGGGTTTGCCTGCGCTCCAGCAGCTTGGCCTGCGCGGCCGGCGGGAAATCGGTGAACTGAATCACGCCCCGGGTGATCAGGATGTCGATGAGATCCTCTGTCACACGCGCCAGCCCCGCGTCGCTTGCAGCAAGTGCTTGGTGCTCTACCTCAAAAGCTGGCTTGTCTTTGTCTTGATCGCTGCTCATGCGGCCTCCCCCTTCAACCCGATTGTGTGTTGCTGTGGGACAGGTGAAGCACCAGCTGCACGCGGTCCCGCACGCCCAGCTTGTCGAACACCGAACCCAGATGCGCCTTGACGGTGCGCTCAGAGATGTGCAGAAGATCGGCAACTTCCTTGTTGGACTTGCCAGCCGCCACCGCACGCGCGACCTGGGCTTCGCGGTCAGACAAAGCCGACAAATCCACCTCGGGCGGTTGCGCATTGGGGCTGCGTTCCAGGGCGTCACGGGTAGCTGCCATAAGGCGCTGCACCAGTTCAGGCCCCACCCACAGACCGCCATGAGACACCACCTCGGCCACTTCCCGCATCAACTCAGGCACCGCGAGCAGGTGGCAATACCCCCTGGCACCAACGTTCAGCGCTCGCAGCCCTTCCGCGTCGTAAGGCACCGAACTCGTAACCACCACGTGGCATTTGGGCTCGCGCTTGAGGAGTTCGCCCACTTTGTCTTTCCAGTCGCTGTGGTTGACAGGCACCCAAACGACGTCACCAGGGCGAACCGTTGACTGCAACGTACTCCAGTTGCTCCATTGCCCGTCGGGAAAAGCCAGCAGCCAGCGCTCTGAAGGGACGATGGGAGGTTGCGCTGCCGCGCTTGCCAGAAAGTGGTGCTTGCTCATGGTGTGACAGACGGATGTTCAACGCTCCGAGAGGGCATTTGCCTTGGCCCGCAGGACCGGCTTGAGCAGATAAGCCAGCACGGTCTTCTTGCCGGTGAGGATGTCCACCTGCGCCACCATGCCGGGGATGATCGGCAAGCCTTCGCCCAGGCTGGCCTGGCGCGTACGCAATCTCACAATATAGAAGGCGTTGCCTTTCTCGTCCACCACAGAGTCAGCGCCAATGTTCTCGACATCAGCCTTGAGGCCACCATAAATGGCGTAGTCGTAGGCGGTGAACTTGACCATGGCCTCCAGGCCGGGACGCAGGAAGGCAATGTCCTTGGGAGTGATCTGGGCTTCCAGGATCAGCGCGTCGTCCAGCGGAACGATCTCCACCACCTCGCGGCCGGGCTGCACCACCCCGCCAACGGTGTTGACGAGCAGGCGCTTGACCGTGCCGCGAACGGGCGACTTGATGTCAGCCTTGGCCACCTTGTCTTCCAGCGCACGGCCGCCTTCGGACAAAGCGGACAAACGGCTCATCGTGTCGGAAAGCTCGGCACTCATCTGGTTGCGCGCGGTGAGTTGCACCTCCTCGATGCGACGCTGAGCTTCGCTGATGGCCGCCTGCACGCGGGAAATCTGTGCTGCGGCCTGGTCACGGTCCCCACGCAGACGAGAGACCTGCTGATCAAGCCTCAGCACCTCAACCTCGGAAACAGCCCCGGTAGCCACCATGGGCCGTGTGGCATTCAGTTCACGCTGCACCAAATCCAGGCCCCGCTCGGCAGACTCCTTGCGTGCGCGCGCCTCGTTCAGCTCCTGTTGGCGCTGGCTCAACTGGCTTTGGGTGATGGAAATCTGGGCGCTGATCTCTGCCCGGCGCGACTCGTACAGACCACGTTCGTGCGCCACGATATCGGGCGCATCCTTGAGCAGATCGGCGGGCGGGTTGAACGGGCGCCCCTGCGTCAAGGCCTGCAAGCGCTCGGCCTTCGCCCTCAAAGCCAACTGGCTCGCCCGGCTTTCGCCGAGCGAGGAAGCAAAGCGCGTCGGATCGACCCGCAGCAACAATTGCCCGGCATCGACGATCTGACCCTCACGAACCATGATGTCTTCGACCACGCCACCGTCCACGCTCTGGATGATCTGCACCTGGCTGGTGGGCACCACCTTGGCCTCGCCTCGGGTGACTTCGTCCACCTCGGCGAATGCGGCCCAAATCAACAGCAACACCAGCACCACGCCTGCAATACGCAGCAGACCCCGGGCGCGCAGTGGCTCCTGTTGAAGCTGCGCCCAGTCGGCGTCTGACGCCCAGTCGAGCGCCTCGCGATCCTCGCCATGGCCGAGCTTTTTGACGATGCCACCAAACAGCTTCTCGCCCACCTTCGCGGCTCCGCGCGTGGCGTTGCCGATGCGTTCGAAGTCTTTTTCGTTGAGTTCCGACATCACGCAGCCTTTCCGATCCGGCCCTGACGCAGCGCCTGCACGACCTGGTCCTTCGGACCATCCGCCACGATGCGGCCTGCATCCATGACGATGATGCGATCCACCAAATCCAGCAGCGAGGTGCGGTGGCTGATCAGGATCACGGTCTTGCCGGGCATGAACTCACGCAGACGCTTCTTCACCTCTTCCTCGCTGGAGTGGTCCATTGAAGCGGTAGGTTCGTCAAGCAGCAGGATGGGCGGATCGTTGATGACCGCACGGGCGATAGCCACACCCTGGCGCTGCCCCCCGGACAGAGATTCACCACGCTCCCCGACCACCATGTCAAACCCCTGCGGATGGGTATTGACCAAATCCAGAATGCCGGCGATTCCTGCGGCACGCAACACGTCGGCGTCGTCGGCCAGCGGCGCTCCCAGGGTGATGTTCTCGCGCAAAGTGCCGTAGAACAGCATCACGTCCTGCTGCACGTAGCCGATGTGGCGGCGCAGTTCCGCTGGGTCAAGTTGCCGCTGGTCAATGCCGTCGATCAACACCGAGCCACCCGTCGGCCGGTAAAGGCCAAGAATGAGCTTTTCCAGCGTCGTCTTGCCAGAACCAATGCGCCCCAGGATGGCGACCTTCTCGCCCGGACGTATCTTCAAGCTCACATTGCGCAGCGACGGATTGGGTTGCCCGGGATAGGAAAAACTCACATCGCGGAACTCAATGGAACCCTGTATGTTCCCGCGAGCAATGAAGTTCGCGTCCTCAGGGCGCTCAACCTCACGCTTCATCATCTCGTTGAGGGAAGTAAGCGCCGTGGACGCTGTGTGGTATTGAACCAGCAGGCCCGCCACCTGCCCCACAGGCGCCATGGCACGCGAAGCCAGCATGGTGCAGGCGATGAGACCACCCATGGAAAGCGCACGTTCCCCAATCAGGTACACCCCCAGGATGACGATGCACATGTTGATCGTCTGCTGCATGAAAGCTGACGAGTTGCTGGCACTGGTGGACAACAGGCGCAGCTGTGCACCCACGCGCGCCAGAAGCGCGGCGCTCTTTTCCCACTTGCGCTGGATGGGTGCTTCTGCGCCCAAGGCCTTGACCGTCTCGAAGCCAACCAAGCCTTCCACCAGGGTGGCATTGCGTTGGGCACCTGCGCGGTAGGTGGTTTCGGCCAGTTCGTGCATGCGGCCTTGCACGGCCAGTGCATACAGCAACATCAACGTGGCGCCAATCAGCAAAGGAATCACCATGGGCCAGGCAATCCAGGTGATAACCACGAAGAATATGAGGGCGAACGGCAGGTCGATGAAAGCTACCACCGTAGCGGAGCCGATGAAGTCTCGCACCGACTCAAAGGCACGCAGGTTGGAGGCAAAAGAGCCCGCCGACACTGGCCTATGCTCCATGCGCGTACCCAGCACCCGCTCCATGATGTAAGCAGAGAGCTTGACGTCAGCCCGGCTGCTGGCCAGGTCCACGAACTTGCCGCGCAAGGTGCGCAGCACCAGGTCCCCCATCAGAATGAGGAGCAGGCCAAGCGCCAGCACCCACAGGGTGTCGAAGGCCTGATTGGGCACCACCCGGTCGTAAACGTTCATGGTGAACAGGGGCATGGCCACCGCGAACAGGTTGGTCAGGAAGGCCGCAAGCAGCACGTCACGGTAGAGCTTGCCGTTTTCGGCAATCACGCTCCAGAACCAGTGACCACGCCGGGTTTCGTTGACCACAGGGCTGCGCGCGTCAAAGCGCAGGCGTGGGCGGGCATAGATCGCATGCCCCGTGTACTTGGGCTCCAGTTCTGCAGCCGCAACCTGCACAGGGGCATCGCCCAACTCAGGATAGACCACAGTGAGCGTGCCGCCATCTGCGCTGCGATCGAGCAACACGGCAGCGCGTTCGCCATCGAGAAGCACGACGGCCGGGAAAAGCTCGCGCTTGAGCCGTGCAATGGGTTCACGCACCACCTTGCTGCTCAAGCCAGCACGGTGGGCAGCGCGCTCAAAAAACGATGGGGTGAGTTTGCCGTTCTCCAGCGGCAACCCCGCCAGGGCACCGTCTCGGGTGATGGCTTCGCCGTGGCTGCGCGCAAGAATCAGCAGGCAGTCCAGCAGTTCGTCACCTTGGGCATGGGCGGCTTGCGCCTTGGCTTCAGGCAACTCCGTCGTTGAGGACATGAATCTCTCCGCATTCAGCCGCTGGGCGCCAACCCAACGGTACGGCACATCACATCACCCCATGCGGCGCAATAAATTGAAAAATAGTGTAACAGTCAATCCGCCATCAACGCGGCCGGATCGTCGCTGTGGACCACTTCCTGGGCCCAAGCTCGCAGTTTTCGCGTATCAGCCCGCAGGATTTGCTGTTTGACCGCCAGGATTTGCGAGGGGTGCATGGAAAAAGAGCGCAAGCCCAGGCCCAACAGCAACCGCGTCATGGTCACGTCCCCAGCCATTTCTCCACACACACTCACGCCCTTGCCCTGCGCACGGCATTCAGAAATGGTGTTGGCCACCAGCTGCAAAACCGCCGGGTGAAGCGGGTCGTACAGGTGGGCCACGGTCTCGTCCACGCGGTCAATGGCCAGGGTGTACTGGATCAGGTCGTTCGTTCCGATGGAGAGGTAATCGAAGTGCTTGAGGAACATGCGCACCGCCAGAGCTGCGGCAGGCACCTCGATCATGGCTCCCAGCTTGACCTTGCCATAAACGGCAGCGCGCGCATCCAACTGCTCTTTGGCACGCGCGAGCAAGGCCTTGACCTGCAGTATCTCGCTCGAATGCGCCAGCATGGGAATGAGCAGATTGATCTTGCCGTGTGCCGCTGCGCGCAACACGGCACGCAGCTGCGTCAGGAACATGGCTGGCTCAGAGAGGCTCCAGCGGATCGCACGCAAACCCAGGGCGGGATTCAGGTGGTCGTCGCGGTTGGATCGATCCAACGGCTTGTCCGCTCCTACATCCACCGTGCGAATGGTGACTGGCAGACCGTGCATACCCTCGACGGCTCTGCGGTAGGCTTCGTATTGCTCCTCTTCGTCGGGGAGCTTGCCATCGCGCCCCATGAACAGGAACTCCGTGCGGAACAACCCCACCCCAACGGCACCCACCGACAAGGCTGGCGTGCTGTCTTCTGGTTGCTCAATGTTGGCAAGCAACTCCACACGTTCGCCATCCAAGGTGACGGCCGGGGTGTTCTTGATGCGCGACAAGCGCTCCCGCTCCACTTCGCCCTGGCGCTGCTTGAAGCCGTATTCGGCCAGCACGATAGGTGACGGGTTGACAATGACCACACCCGTGTCGCCGTCGATGATGACCCAGTCATCCTGCTGAACAAGGTGACTCGCCGTGCGCGCGCCCACCACGGCAGGTATGTCCATGCTGCGCGCGACGATGGCTGTGTGCGACGTCTTGCCACCAACGTCCGTCACAAAACCCGCGAAGACACTCTGCTTGAACTGCAGCATGTCGGCTGGTGACAGGTCGTGCGCCACCAGCACCAGCGGGTCGTCCCTGAGGTCCTCGCCCGGTCCGTCGGCCACTGCAGGTGCACGCCCCACTGGCGAGGCCACCCCACGCATGTGCCTGAGCATGCGCTCAACGACTTGCTCCAGGTCAGCCTTGCGCTCCCGCAGATAGGGGTCTTCCATTTCATCGAACTGTTTGGCCAACTGTTCGAGTTGGGATGTAAGCGCCCACTCCGCGTTGTAGTGGCGCTCTTGCACCCAATGCTTCACGCCTTCCTGAAGCTGCGTGTCCTGCAGCAGCATCAGGTGCACATCCAGCAGAGCCGTCAGTTCGTGGTGCGCACCCTTGTCGGCGCTTTCCAGCAGGGTCTGCTGCACACGCGTGATCTCGGCCACCACGGCGTCCCGGGCATCGCGCAGGCGGCTCAATTCGCCATGGATCTGGTCTTCCCCGATGAAGTAGTGCGCCACGTCCATGCGGCTGGACGCGACCAGCACGGCACGCCCGATGGCGATGCCCCGTGAAACCGCCTGACCATGGACTGAGAACGTCACTCGCCTTCTCCAAACTTGTCGTTGATGAGCGCCAGCAGCGCGTCCATCGCCTGCTGCTCGTCAGGGCCGTCGGCTTCGATCTCCACTTCCGACCCTAGGCCTGCGGCCAGCATCATCACCCCCATGATGCTTTTGGCATTGATACGGCGACCATTGCGTGCCATCCAGACGTCGCAGGCAAAACTGCCAGCAAGCTTTGTCAATTTGGCCGAGGCGCGGGCATGCAAGCCCAGCTTATTGCTGATGGTCGCGGTGGTTTTGATCATGGGTGTTTCTGCGCAACTGGTTCTGCGGCGCCGTCACCGACACCGGGATGACCCCCTGGGTTCCGCCAAGCATGGCGCGCGACACCAGCGCGTCCAGCGACTCGTGGCGGTACGAAACCGCGCGCAGCAGCATGGGCAGGTTGGCACCCGTCACCAGCCGGGTATGGATGCCATCGATCAGCTTGCTGGCCACGTTGCAAGGCGTTGCGCCAAAGATGTCGGAAAGAACCAGGGTATGAGGGGTTCCGAGCTGGCCAAGCAGCTGGCGCGCTTGCGCCAGTGTGGCCTCCGGAGCTTGTTCGGCGGGAACGTCCAGCGCGGCAACGCTGGCGGCAGCGTCTGGGAAGACGTGCAGCACGCATTGGCGCAGTGCCGATGCCAAAGGCGCATGGGCGATGACGAGTATGCCGTTCATGATGGGCGATTATGAGCCTTGACGGACAGGAAGTAGCCGTAAGAAAGCAGGCAAACGATCAGGAATGTCCCCATGGCCCCGCGAAACGCCTGCGCCTCGGTCCAGCCAAAAGCTCCCCACAGGTCAATCATCAAGCCGATGGCCCACTGCATCACGAATACGCCTGCAAAAATCACGAGGTTGTAGGCTGACAGCGCCCTGCCCGCCATGGATGCCGGAAATGCCATGGCCACGGCTGGCTGCGATAGCCCCAGGAAAGTGGACGACACACAGAACCAGGCCCAATGCATCCACGACGTTGACTCGCCATTGGCCACGTTCCAGGCCAACGCCAGGAAGCTCATCGGCAGGCCCCAGGCAATCAAAGACTCAACGCGCACCCCGCGCCTTGAGAGACCCGGCGTGACGACACCCCACAACCAGAAGGTGCACAGCATGGCCAGATTGATCCCGAACAGCCCCGACGCCGCTTGCGCAGGCGTCAGACCACTGACTTTTACCAGCCAAGGCCCGGCCCACAGGGTCTGCACCGCCACCATGCCGCCGTAATTGAAGAACCCGACTGGGCTCATCTTGCGGAAGTAAGGGTGGCGCCATATTTGGCCATAGCCGCCCTGGTCTTTGGCCTTGTCTCCGCCCTTGGCGCTCAATTGGGCGGAGTCGCTGCTCTGCCAAGGGGGTGAAAGCCAGGTGATCAGCAACATCGTCACGACAAAAGCCGCCGCCAGCAACCAGAAGAGGCCCCGCCAGCCCACCATCGGCATGAGCCACTGCACTGGCAAGGTAGAAGCCACCATGCCCATGGAGCCGGTCATCAGCATCCAGGCGTTCGCACGCAACTGCATGGACTGCGGCAGCCAGCGCCGGTAACCGGTCAGTGGAGCCATCAAACAAGCGCTAACCCCTGCGCCAGTCAATACACGCGCGGCCAGCAAGCCGGTAAAGCTGGATGCTTGCGCGAACGCCAAGCACCCCAACACGGCCAATGCCAGAAAGACCAGCACGACCCGCTTCGGCCCATACCGGTCTAGCCAATGCCCCAGCGGCAACTGCGTGGCCGCAAAGCCGAGAAAGTACCCGCCTGCCAGCAGCCCCAGGTCTCTGGCTTGAAGCGCCAGTTCCGCACTAAGGGTTGGGGCAAGCGTGGCCGTCACAGCCCGCACCAGTGCAGACAGAAAGTAGGCCGATGCGAACGCCAGGAACACCCAGACGGCCAGGCGCGTGCTCAAGGGCTTGATCGACGAATGCGACGGAGTGGCTGTGGCGCCTGAACTCATGAATAAACACGCAAATAGGTTCAATCGAACCGCAGCGATTCGAAATACATGTCCTGGGCGGCCTTTGGCAACGCCTCGCCATACACACCCACTTGGACGAGCCATGGCCCTTTGGCCAACCACCTGACCTGCACCACCAGCGGCCGCCCCATGTGGTTCAAGCCTGGGCCGGTCCAGCATTCCGAAATGGTGGCCCCGGCAATTTCACAGGGCGTGCTCTGCCAGCCTTCAGGGGGCAGATCATCTTTCTTCGGCGTCTGCTTCAGGCTGGCCCAGGAGGCTGATCGCCATTGCCTGAGTGCCAATTGCGTGTCATGCCCGTCCTGCGGCAGCTGTACAGCACCCAGCGCAAACGTCGTTTCGCCGACGTCACAACTCATCATTTGCAAGCGTACATCAGGCTGCCCCGGCCCGAGCAAGGGCACGTCGCGGTCAGCACGCTCCGGCTTGCAGGGCAAGAGCGCGCGCAAGGGTACGCCATCGGGGCGGGCATCGCGCCAGTTGTAGGCTGGGCTGCACCCCCCAAGGACCACGGTCAAGCACAGCATCCAACCGAGCGCCGCGGGCACGGATCTACAGTTCATTTATTCAGTGCCGTCAGAAAAAAGCGCGCCGCCTGTTTTTTGCAGGTGCGCGCACAATATGGGTGATGGATGGTATCCGGATTCCCAAAACAGCGTTTGCGCCGACCCCATCCTGACGTGACCGAATTCCCTCAGCATGAACACGATCAATCCTGACGGCCTGCCCGAGATATTGCCTTTGCCAGCGTCGTTGTTGGCCGCAGCGCAAGCCGCACGCACCCGGCGCGAGCCGCTCATCGTCATGGTGACGCTAAAGGGTTGTGCCTTTTGCGATATTGTGCGTAACAACTATCTGGTGCCAATGTACCGCAAGGGCGAGGTATATGCAGTCCAAGTCAACATGCTGGACCGCAAGTCTGCACTGCAGGACCTGCGCGGGCAGACCACCACACCCTACGACCAGGCACGGGCTTGGCGTGCCCGCATTGCGCCCACGGTGCTCTTCCTCGATTACGAGGGCCGCGAGATAGCTGAACGACTCGAAGGCATGAACCTGGCAGACTTCTACGGCGCCTATCTGCAAGAACGCATTGACGAAGCACGCAAAAAATTGCGCTCGACTAAAAGTTGACTGGTGCTGCGATTGAACTTTTCTTTGTCGCCTGCGTCTTTCTTTGTGTCCATACGGATTCCCTCCCCCGCCATGAAAGCCCTGAATTTTTCTGATCGTCGCAACCACCTCAAACTCCTGGGCGGGCTGCTGGCGAGCCCGCTGCTGCTGGGAGCTTGTGGCAGCCGCGATACCGCACCCCAGTCTCAGTTTGTGCTGCTGGACGGCAGCACCATGACCACTGCAGACCTCAAAGGCAAGGTCACCCTGGTCAACTTCTGGGCAACCACCTGCGTCACCTGCGTGAAAGAGATGCCCAGCATCATTCAGACGCACAACAAATACAAAGATCAGGGCTTGGAGACCGTGGCTGTTGCCATGAGCTATGACCCACCTGACTGGGTAGCAAACTTCGCAAGCAGCAGGCAACTTCCCTTCAAGATCGCCCTTGACAACACTGGAGAGATTGCCAGGGACTGGGGTGACGTCAAACTCACGCCAACCACCTACATCGTCGACAAAAAGGGGCAGATCGTGAAGCGATATGTCGGCGAACCCGAGTTTTCCGCCCTGCACCAGTTGCTTGAAAAACTCCTTGCAGAAGGCTGACCAGACTGTGACCGGCGCTCGGTTTGCCGCGAGCGCCGCACACGTTCATTGACGGTATGCGTCGTGACAAGCCTTGCAGGCTGCAGCAGCTTCTCCGAAAGTTTTCTTCACCGCATCCAGGTTCCCGGTACGGGCGGCTGAATCCAGGGCAGCCACAGCCGTCATCATCTTGTTCTGCGCGCCGCGGAACTTGTCCGTTTCCATCCAGATTTCCGGCTTCGCCTTGCTTTTGAGATCTTCCGTCTCAGGGCCAAAGGCCGCCCAGGGCAGCTTGCTCATGGTCAGCACCACGGCCGCGTTTTCCTGCACAGCCTTAGCGTCAAAAGGAACACGTCCGTTGGCCATGGCGCCAATTCGCACGAAATGCTGGTTCATGACGTAAAGCGCTCCTTGCCTGTATCTCACCGCATCCTCGGGCTTCTGAAACTGCGCATGCGCCACACCAGATACGGCAGTGAGGCCTGCCGCCAACACCAATGCAAAACGAACCTTCATGGTGACCTTTCCTCTCAGTGTTTAGGACGGAGCCATTGATCAATGGCTATAGCAGTCTATGCTTTTATCATTGTTGAGTTCTGAGCCGGGAGAAACGCTTCCGCTCCAACCCATCTGATGTTCAAGAGGAAGCACCATGCACCGCATCCGCGTCTGGGACCTGCCCACCCGCCTCTTCCACTGGACTTTGGCCCTGGCTGTGTTGGGATTGGTTGTCACGGCCAACCTTGGCGGCAACTGGATGATCTGGCACATGCGGCTGGGCTACAGCGTCTTTGCGCTGCTGCTCTTCAGATTCGTTTGGGGCTTTGTAGGCGGGCGCTGGTCCCGCTTCACACATTTTGTCTACGGACCCGCGCAGGTCTTGCGCTACATCCGTAGTCAAGGCAACCAAACGCAAGCCGTCGGGCATTCTCCGTTGGGGGCAATGTCGGTATTTGCCTTGTTATTCATGTTGAGCGCCCAAGTTGGCACAGGCCTGTTCAGCGACGACGAAATTGCATTCTTCGGCCCCCTGGTCAGCCTGGTGTCCAGCGATACCGTCGCACTGCTAACGTGGTACCACAAGAACATTGGAAAGCCCGCGCTCATTGCGCTTGTCGTGCTGCACATCCTTGCGGTGCTTTACTACCGATTTGTGAAGCGAAGCGATTTGCTAGGAGCCATGATTGGAGGGGACAAGCTGCTTGACCATCCCACCGAAAACTCTGCAGACGGCCCGCGTGAAAGACTTCTTGCAGTGCTTGTGCTCGCCTTGTGCGTGATGGCGGTTTGGTGGGTGACCGGCCTGGGTACAACTTGATGACGTATAGTGCACGGCATGGGTGACAGCACTGAGGGCCCCGCGTTGGCCCAAGACGAAACTCCTCAAACTCGAATCGCCGTACGGGCCGCCAACGGACCGGAAGACGTGGCCGTGGTCCGGGAGTTGTTCTTGGAATACCAGTCTGACATTGGCATTGATCTGTGCTTTCAAGGCTTCGACCGGGAACTGGCAGCCTTGCCAGGCGACTATTCGCCCCCGCTGGGCGGCCTCTTCCTGGCTTATGTCGACGATGAAGCCGCTGGCTGCTGCGCGTTTCGTCCATTGCCCGACAGCGACTATGCAAACGCGTGCGAGATGAAACGTCTGTTTGTGCGCCGGGCATTCCGAGGGTTCGGCCTGGGGCGCTTGCTGGTGGAGCAAATACTGCTGCAAGCCAAGCAGTCCGGCTACGACGCCATGCTGCTCGACACCCTGAGCGACATGGAAGCGGCGCGCCAGCTTTACCAGGAGGTGGGCTTCGAGGAGGTCGCCCCCTACTATCACAACCCACTTCCTGGGGCCCACTATCTGAAAGTGGACCTCTGAGCCCACACCCGAGTGGGTGGGACTCAGTTCAGAACCCGCAGGCTCAGAGTCACTTAGCCTGTGCCAGCAAGGTGGCGGCGTCGCTGACCTCGAACTTGCCCGGGCCTTCGACGTTCAACGACTTGACCACGCCGTCCTTGACCAGCATGGAATAGCGGTTGCTGCGCAGACCCATGCCCCGAGCGGTCAGGTCGAGCGTCAGCCCCGTGGCCTTCGCAAAGTCCGCGCTACCATCGGCCAGCATACGGACCTTGCCATCCGTCTTCTGATCCCGAGCCCAGGCACCCATCACAAATGCGTCATTGACGCTGACACACCAGATTTCGTCCACGCCTGCCGCCTTGAAAGCATCAAACTGCTCGACATAGCCCGGCACGTGCTTCGCGGAGCAGGTGGGTGTGAATGCCCCAGGCAGCGCAAACAACGCGATGGTCTTGCCTGCGGTGGCCTTGGCCACATCCACCGGGTTGGGGCCGATGCTGCATCCATTGCCTTCCACCTCGCTGTATTCCATCAGCGTCACGGCAGGCAGTTTGTCACCGACTTTGATCATCTCTTTGCTCCAGTTTGTGGCCATGTAAAGGCCGAATTTGCCCACCACGCACAATTGCGCACGGGCGAAAAAAAACGACCGAGATTGTCGGTCGTTTTTTTATTGCATGCCGAAGGGCAGCAGAACAGGCTTACACCAGTGCGGCCTTTTGGACCAGACGGGTGGCAACCCAGTTCTTCGTCTTCGACAGAGGACGGCTCTCGGTGATCTCGATGATGTCACCCAGTTTGTATTCGCCGTTTTCGTCGTGAGCGTGGTACTTGCTCGACTTGATCACGATCTTGTCGTAGAGCTCGTGCTTCACACGACGCTCGACCAGCACCGTCACGGTCTTGGCGCGCTTGTCGCTGACGACCTTACCAATCAGGGTGCGCTTGAGGGATTGTTGAGCTTCACTCATGGTTCACTCCTTATTGGCCGGCGGCTTGCTTTTGTGCCAGGATGGTCTTGGCACGGGCAATGGCGCGACGGGTTTGACGCAACGTGGCGGTGTTGTTCAACTGTTGCGTGGCTTTTTGCATACGCAGGTTGAAGTGGGCCTTTTGCAGGGCTTTCACTTCGGCTTGCAGGCCAGCAACGTCTTTTTGGCGCAGTTCAGCAGCTTTCATCTCTTGTTCTCCTGATTACTGGCCCAACAGACGGGTCACGAAGGTCGTGCGCAGCGGCAGCTTGGCGGCGGCGAGTTGGAAGGCTTCACGAGCGAGTTGCTCGGGAACACCCACGATCTCGTACAGCACCTTGCCGGGCTGGATCTCGGCGACGTAGTACTCTATACCACCCTTACCGTTACCCATACGGACTTCGGCAGGTTTCTTGGAGATCGGCTTGTCCGGGAACACGCGGATCCAGATACGACCACCACGCTTCACGTGGCGGGAAATCGCGCGACGTGCAGCTTCGATTTGACGAGCCGTCAGACGACCACGGTCCGTGGACTTCAGGCCGAAATCGCCAAAGGCCACGGTGTTGCCGGTGGTGGCAACGCCCGTGTTGCGGCCTTTTTGCTCTTTACGGTATTTACGGCGAGCAGGTTGCAACATGTTCAGTTCTCCTTAGGCCTGCGGCTTGTCGCTGCCATCGGCCGGGGCGGCATTGGTGGTGGCACCACGGCGGGGGCCGCCACGACCAGGACGGTCGTTGCGGGCACCATCACGGCGCGGACCGCGAGGACGGCGCTCTTCTTCAGGACGCGGAGTGCTGTCCAGGGAAGGAGCGTCAGCGCGACCCAGGTTGTCGCCCTTGTAAACCCACACCTTGACGCCGATGACGCCGTAGGTGGTCTGGGCCACGGACGTGCCGTAGTCGATGTCGGCGCGCAGGGTGTGCAGAGGCACACGACCTTCACGGTACCACTCGGTACGGGCGATTTCGATGCCGTTCAGACGACCCGAAGACATGATCTTGATGCCTTGGGCGCCCAGACGCATCGCGTTCTGCATCGCGCGCTTCATGGCGCGGCGGAACATGATGCGCTTTTCCAGCTGTTGGGTGATCGAGTCAGCGATCAGCTTGGCATCGACTTCAGGCTTGCGCACTTCTTCGATGTTGACGGCCACCGGCACGCCCAGTTGAGCAGCCAGGTCCTTCTTCAGCTTCTCGATGTCCTCACCCTTCTTGCCGATCACCACGCCCGGACGTGCCGAGTAGATGGTGATGCGAGCGTTCTTGGCGGGGCGCTCGATGATGACGCGTGCCACGGCAGCGTTCTTCAGCTTGGCCTTCAGGTACTCGCGAACCTTGATGTCTTCGGCCAGCATGCCGGCGAAATCACGGTTGCTGGCGTACCAGCGGCTGGCCCAGTTGCGGCTCACCGCCAGGCGGAAGCCGGTAGGATGGATTTTCTGTCCCATAGTCTTCCTTTTGGCCTCAGTTGCCCACGGTCACATAGATGTGACAGGTGGGTTTGCTGATACGGTTGCCGCGGCCCTTGGCGCGAGCGGTGAAACGCTTGAGCGTGGTGCCTTGCTCGACGTAGATGGTCTTGACCTTCAGTTCGTCGATGTCGGCGCCGTCGTTGTGTTCAGCGTTGGCGATGGCGGATTCCAGAGCCTTCTTGACGATGCCAGCAGCTTTTTTCTGCGTGAACGTCAGGATGTTCAGAGCCTGGTCCACCTTCTTGCCGCGAATCAGGTCCGCCACCAGACGGCCCTTGTCGACCGACAGGCGAACGCCGCGAACAATTGCGCGTGTTTCCATGGTGTGTCCTTACTTCTTGGCTTTCTTGTCGCCGGGGTGGCCCTTGAACGTGCGCGTCAGCGAGAACTCGCCAAGCTTGTGGCCGACCATCTGGTCGGTCACGTACACGGGCACGTGCTGCTTGCCGTTGTGCACGGCAATGGTCAAGCCGATGAACTCGGGCAGGATCATGGAGCGGCGAGACCAGGTCTTGACCGGCTTCTTGTCCTTGGTAGCCACAGCCTTTTCGACCTTGGCCATCAGGTGATGGTCAACGAAGGGACCTTTTTTGAGAGAACGAGTCATTTCGTCAACCCCTTACTTCTTGCGACGCGACACGATCATGTTCTGCGTGCGGCGGTTGTTGCGGGTACGGTAACCCTTGGTCAGGTTGCCCCACGGATCCACCGGCGGCATACCCGTGCCGGTACGACCCTCACCACCACCGTGCGGGTGATCGATCGGGTTCATTGCCACACCGCGAACGGTCGGGCGAATGCCCATGTGACGCTTGACACCGGCCTTGCCCAGCTGGCGCAGGCTGTGTTCCTGGTTGGAAACTTCACCGATGGTGGCACGGCAGTCCACGTGGACCTTGCGCACTTCGCCGGAACGCATGCGAACCTGGGCGTAGATGCCTTCGCGGGCCAGCAGCACGGCAGAAGCACCGGCGGAACGAGCGATCTGCGCGCCCTTGCCGATCTGCAGCTCGATGCAGTGGATGGTGGAACCCACCGGAATGTTGCGAATGGGCAGGGTGTTGCCCACGCGGATCGGGGACTCGGAACCGCTCAGCAGCGTTGCACCGACTTCAACGCCACGGGGGGCGATGATGTAGCGGCGCTCGCCGTCGGCGTAGCACAGCAGCGCGATGTGCGCAGTGCGGTTCGGGTCGTATTCCAGACGCTCGACCTTGGCGGGGATACCGTCCTTGTCGCGGCGGAAATCGATCACGCGGTAGTGGTGCTTGGCACCGCCGCCCTTGTGGCGAACGGTGATGTGACCGTTGTTGTTGCGACCAGCCTTCTGGAACTTGGATTCCAGCAGGGGTGCGTAGCCCGAGCCCTTGTGCAGGGTTTCACGGGTGACTTTCACCATGCCACGACGGCCAGGTGAAGTCGGCTTCATCTTGATGACTGCCATGATTAGACTGCCTCCCCACCGAAGCTCAGTTCCTGACCGGGCATCAGCGTCACGTAGGCCTTGCGGACGTGATCGCGACGGCCCAC
This sequence comes from Burkholderiaceae bacterium, assembly GCA_041913045.1. GTDB lineage: Bacteria > Pseudomonadota > Gammaproteobacteria > Burkholderiales > Burkholderiaceae_C > CAMLOF01. The sequence goes on from JAYSGB010000003.1 coordinate 40,455, forward strand.
GGTCTTACCGAAGCGCTTGGTTTTGCCCTTCTGGTTCAACACGTTGACGGCCTGGACCTTGACGTTGAACAGCAACTCGACAGCGGCCTTGATTTCAGGCTTGCTGGCGTCTTGCAACACTTTGAACAGCACGGCGTTGGACTTCTCGGCTGCCATGGTGGCCTTTTCGGACACGATGGGAGCAACCAACACCTGCATCAGGCGACCTTCGTCAAACTGGGCGTTGCTCATGCGAACATCTCCTTGAGTTTGTCGATGGCACCCTTGGTGACGATCACTTTCTTGTAGTGAACCAGCGACAGCGGATCGGCGTAGCGCGGCTCCAGCACCAGCACGTGGGGCAGGTTGCGCGAGGCTAGGTACAGGTTCTCGTCGATCTCGTCGGCGATGACCAGCACGGACTTCAGGTTCATGGCTTTGAACTTGTCGGCCAGCAGCTTGGTCTTGGGCGCGTCCACCTTGATGGAGTCCACGACGGCCAGACGGCCTTCACGCACGAGCTGGGAGAAGATGGAGGCCATACCGGCGCGGTACATCTTCTTGTTCAGCTTCTGGCTGAAGTTCTCTTCCGGGCTGTTCGGGAACACACGTCCGCCCCCACGCCACAGCGGGGAGGAAGTCATACCAGCACGTGCGTTGCCGGTGCCTTTTTGGCGGAACGGCTTCTTGGTGCTGTGCTTGACCTGTTCACGGTCCTTCTGGGCACGGGTGCCCTGGCGTGCGTTGGCCTGATAAGCCACCACCAGTTGGTGGATCAGCGATTCGTTGTAGTCACGACCAAACACGGTCTCGGGCACTTCCACGGTGGAAGCGGCCTGCCCCTGGTCGTTCAGGAGTTCAACTTGCATCAGTTAGCTCCTTTGCTGGCGGCCTTGACAGCGGGACGCACGGTGACGAAGCCACCTTTGGAACCCGGCACAGCGCCTTTGATCAACAGCAGTTGACGAGCTTCGTCAACACGCACCACGTCCAGGTTCTGGGTGGTCACGGTCTCGTCGCCCATGTGGCCGGTCATTTTCTTGCCGGGGAACACGCGACCCGGATCCTGCGCCATGGAGATGGAGCCAGGAACGTTGTGCGAACGGCTGTTACCGTGGGACGCACGCTGGGACGCGAAGTTGTGGCGCTTGATGGTGCCCGCGAAGCCTTTACCGATGGAGGTGCCTTGCACGTCCACCTTCTGGCCAGCCTGGAACAGCTCGGCCACGGGCAGCACGGCACCAGCGGCGTACTTGCCAGCCAGTTCAGCGCTCACGCGGAATTCTTGAAGGATTTCACCTGCTTCGACACCGGCTTTGGCCAGGTGACCGGCTTCGGCCTTGGTCACGCGGGAAGCGCGACGCTTGCCAAACGCCACTTGCAGGGCGTCGTAGCCATCGTTGGCCTGGGTTTTGACTTGTGCCACACGGTTGTTGGACACGTCCACCACCGTCACGGGCACTGCGTCCCCGTCTTCGGTGAAGAGGCGCATCATGCCCACCTTGCGGCCCAACAACCCGAGAGAGTTGCTCAGACTCATTGTTTTCTCCGTTCCCGACTTCAATTGGCCGGGGCTGATTGGTTCCAAGCCCGAAATGCTTAGCGCAAGCCGGACCATGGCGAAAAACAGCACCGAAGTGCTGCAAAGTCCGCGATTCTACTCCGCGAACAAAAATTGCGCAAGTCCGCGGCGCTTCACGCACCACGGACCTGTCGCATCACCGCATCACTGCAGTTTGATTTCGACGTCCACGCCAGCCGGCAGGTCCAGCTTCATCAGGGCGTCAACCGTCTTGTCGGTGGGATCGACGATGTCCATCAGGCGCTGGTGGGTGCGGATCTCGAACTGGTCGCGGCTGGTCTTGTTGACGTGCGGCGAACGCAGGATGTCGAAACGCTTCATGCGGGTCGGCAGGGGCACGGGGCCCTTGACGATTGCACCGGTGCGCTTGGCGGTGTCAACGATCTCGGCTGCGGAAGCATCGATCAGTTTGTAATCGAACGCCTTCAGACGGATGCGGATCTTCTGCTTGTTCATGATGCGCGTCCTTATCAGTCGATGATCTTGGCAACCACGCCGGCGCCCACGGTACGGCCACCTTCGCGGATAGCGAAGCGCAGACCTTCTTCCATGGCGATCGGAGCGATCAGCTTGACCGTGATCGACACGTTGTCACCAGGCATCACCATCTCTTTGCCCTCGGGCAGCTCGATGGAGCCGGTCACGTCGGTCGTACGGAAGTAGAACTGCGGACGGTAGTTGTTGAAGAACGGGGTGTGACGGCCGCCTTCGTCCTTGCTCAGCACGTACACCTCACCGGTGAAGTGGGTGTGCGGCTTGATGGAGCCGGGCTTGCACAGCACTTGGCCGCGCTCGACTTCTTCACGCTTGGTGCCGCGCAGCAGGATACCGACGTTGTCGCCAGCCTGGCCCTGGTCCAGCAGCTTGCGGAACATTTCCACGCCGGTGCAGGTGGTCTTCTGGGTGGGCTTGATACCGACGATTTCGATTTCTTCACCGACCTTGACCACACCACGCTCCACACGACCGGTCACCACGGTGCCGCGGCCAGAGATGGAGAACACGTCTTCCACGGGCATCAGGAAGGTACCGTCCACGGCACGCTCGGGCGTGGGGATGTAGGTGTCCAGCGCGTCAGCCAGCTTCATGATGGCCTGCTCGCCCAGCTCGCCCGTGTCGCCTTCCAGCGCCAGCTTGGCGGAACCCTTGATGATGGGGGTGTCGTCGCCAGGGAAGTCGTACTTGGACAGCAGCTCGCGCACTTCCATTTCGACCAGCTCGAGCAGCTCGGCGTCGTCCACCATGTCGGCCTTGTTCAGGAAGACGATGATGTAGGGCACGCCCACCTGACGGCTCAGCAGGATGTGTTCGCGGGTCTGGGGCATCGGGCCGTCAGCGGCGGAGCACACCAGAATGGCGCCGTCCATCTGGGCGGCACCGGTGATCATGTTCTTGACGTAGTCGGCGTGGCCGGGGCAGTCCACGTGGGCGTAGTGGCGGTTGGCCGTTTCGTATTCCACGTGGGCGGTGTTGATGGTGATGCCGCGGGCCTTCTCTTCGGGCGCTGCGTCGATCTGGTCGTAGGCCTTGGCCTGACCGCCGAACTTCTTGGCCAGCACGGTGGTGATGGCAGCCGTCAGCGTGGTCTTGCCGTGGTCAACGTGACCAATGGTGCCCACGTTCACGTGCGGCTTGGTCCGCTCGAATTTTTCCTTTGCCATGATGCAAATTCCTTCAGTAAAGAACAAAGCCCGTGTCGGGGTTTAAGGTCTGCACCATCCTGCGTCTTCGCTGCGCACGGGCACACAGCGGCGGGTGGTCGCAGACCGGGAAAAGTCTGCAGGCCGAGCACAAGGCCCGGCCTCAGGGCGATTACTTGGAGCGCGAAGCGATGATGGTTTCCTGCACGTTGCGAGGTGCCTCGCTGTAGTGCTTGAATTCCATCGTGTACGTTGCACGGCCTTGCGACATGGAGCGCAGGGTCGTGGAGTAGCCGAACATTTCGGACAGGGGCACTTCAGCCTTGATGGCCTTGCCGCCGCCAACCATGTCTTCCATGCCCTGGACCATGCCACGGCGGGAGGACAGATCGCCCATCACGTTACCGGCGTAGTCTTCCGGCGTTTCCACTTCCACGGACATCATCGGTTCGAGGATGACCGGCTGGGCCTTCTTGCAGCCTTCCTTGAAGCCGAAGATGGCAGCCATCTTGAAGGCCTGCTCGGAAGAGTCCACGTCGTGGTAGGAACCGAAGTGCAGCGTGACCTTGACGTCCACGACGGGGTAGCCCGCCAGCACGCCAGTGTTCAGCGCTTCGATAACGCCCTTTTCCACCGCAGGGATGTACTCGCGGGGCACCACGCCGCCCTTGATGGCGTCGACGAACTCGAAGCCTTTGCCAGCTTCGTTGGGTTCGATCTTGAACACCACGTGACCGTACTGGCCCTTACCACCGGACTGACGCACGAACTTGCCTTCGGCTTCGTCCACGGTGCCACGGATGGTTTCGCGGTAGGCCACCTGCGGTTTGCCCACGTTGGCTTCCACGCCGAATTCGCGCTTCATGCGGTCAACGATGATTTCCAGGTGCAGTTCGCCCATACCGGCGATGATGGTCTGACCGGATTCTTCGTCGGTGCGCACGCGGAAGGACGGGTCTTCTGCAGCCAGACGGCCCAGAGCGATACCCATCTTTTCCTGGTCGGCCTTGGACTTGGGTTCCACGGCCTGTGCAATCACAGGCTCGGGGAACACCATTTTTTCCAAGGTGATGATGGCGGACGGGTCACACAGGGTTTCGCCCGTGGTCACTTCCTTCAGGCCCACGCAGGCGGCGATGTCACCGGCACGGATCTCTTCCACTTCCTGGCGGTTGTTGGCGTGCATCTGCACGATACGGCCGATACGCTCTTTCTTGCCCTTGACCGGGTTGTACACGGTATCACCCTTCTTGAGCACACCAGAGTACACACGCACGAAGGTCAACTGGCCCACGAACGGGTCGGTCATCAGCTTGAACGCCAGAGCGGACAGTTTCTCGCCATCGTCTGCCTTGCGGCTGGCGGGCGCTTCGTCTTCGTCGGTGCCGGCCACGGGGGGAATGTCCACCGGGGAGGGCAGGAAGTCGATCACTGCGTCCAGCATGCGCTGCACACCCTTGTTCTTGAAGGCGGTGCCGCACAGCATGGGCTGGATTTCCACGGCCAGGGTACGGGCGCGGATACCGGCCTTGATCTCGTCTTCGGTCAAGTCACCTTCTTCGAGGTACTTGTTCATCAGCTCTTCGCTGGACTCGGCGGCGGCCTCGACCATCTTTTCACGCCATTCCTGAGCCTGAGCCTGCAGCTCCGCGGGAATGTCGTGGTATTCGAACTTCATGCCCTGGGAGGCTTCGTCCCAAATGATGGCCTTCATCTTGATCAGGTCCACCACGCCCTTGAAGTTCTCTTCAGCGCCGATGGGGATCACGATAGCCACGGGGTTGGCCTTCAGGCGCAGCTTCATCTGGTCGTAGACCTTGAAGAAGTTGGCACCGGTGCGGTCCATCTTGTTGACGAACGCCAGACGGGGCACCTTGTACTTGTTGGCCTGACGCCACACGGTTTCAGACTGGGGCTGCACACCGCCCACGGCGCAGTACACCATGCAAGCGCCGTCGAGCACGCGCATGGAACGCTCCACCTCGATGGTGAAGTCCACGTGGCCCGGGGTGTCGATGATGTTGAAGCGGTGCTCGGGGTAGGACAGGTCCATGCCCTTCCAGAAGCAGGTGGTCGCAGCAGACGTGATGGTGATGCCGCGCTCTTGCTCCTGCTCCATCCAGTCCATGGTGGCGGCGCCGTCGTGCACTTCACCGATCTTGTGGTTCACACCCGTGTAGAACAGGATGCGCTCGGTGGTGGTGGTTTTGCCGGCGTCGATGTGCGCCGAGATACCGATGTTGCGGTAACGCTCGAGTGGCGTGGTGCGTGCCATGAAAATTCTCCGAAAGATACGGGCAAAGCCCGCCACCCCTTTTGAGAGTGTTGCGGGCCCTGCGGGGTTGGTTTGCGTCCTGCTTAGAAGCGGAAGTGGCTGAAGGCCTTGTTCGCTTCTGCCATGCGGTGAACTTCGTCACGGCGCTTCATGGCACCGCCACGGCCTTCGGTGGCTTCGATCAGCTCGTTGGCCAGGCGCAGGGCCATGGACTTTTCGCTGCGCTTGCGTGCAGCTTGCTTGATCCAGCGCATGGACAGGGCCAGGCGGCGGACAGGACGCACTTCGACGGGCACCTGGTAGTTGGCGCCGCCTACGCGGCGGGACTTCACTTCCACCATCGGCTTGACGTTGTTGATGGCGGTGGTGAAGATTTCCAGCGGCTCTTTGCCGGTTTTCTTCTCGATCTGCTCGAGTGCACCGTAAATGATGCGCTCGGCGACAGCTTTCTTGCCGCCTTCCATGATCACGTTCATGAACTTGGAGAGCTCGATGTTGCCGAACTTGGGATCCGGCAGGATTTCACGTTTAGGGACTTCGCGACGACGTGGCATTTTTTCACCTCTGTTGCTTCAGTTGGCACTGCTTCCGGCAGCACCGCGAGAGTCATTCAAAACTCTCACTTACTCGACCCGCGCACACCATGTGCGTTTGGGGGTCACTACGCTTGAGCACCTGCCAGCAGGGCATTCAAGCACCGATTTTTGTACGCAGCGTGACCGCCGCCTACGTTGACAAGACGACCTATCAGGCCTTCTTGGGGCGCTTTGCACCGTACTTGGAGCGCGCCTGCTTGCGGTCTTTCACGCCTTGCAGGTCCAGCGAACCGCGGACGATGTGGTAACGCACACCGGGCAAGTCTTTCACACGACCGCCGCGAACCAGCACCACGCTGTGTTCCTGCAGGTTGTGGCCTTCACCGCCGATGTAGGAAATGACTTCGAAACCGTTGGTCAGGCGCACCTTGGCGACCTTACGCAGAGCGGAGTTCGGCTTCTTGGGGGTCGTGGTGTACACGCGGGTGCACACGCCACGACGCTGGGGGCAGTTTTCCATCGCGGGGCTTTTGGACTTGATCTTTTCGACCGTCCGCCCGTGGCGAATGAGTTGATTGATGGTTGGCATTGAAACGTCCCTAAACGTTTGAAAATGAAAACGGAAAACCCTTCGGAAAATTCCGAAAAGCCCTCTACTGTAGCACGGCGGCTGAGTTGTTGCAAATACCCGCCGTGGGCGGGCATAGCTCAAATAAGTCTGTCACTTGATCCAGAGGCGGATAGCGCCCCAGATACGCCCCAGAATGCCCGCCTCTTCGACCGTCTCCAGAACGAACAAGGGCACTTCGGTGACGACTTCACCGCTGGCGGTGCTGACGCGCAGGGTACCCAAGGGTTGCCCCTGCTGCAGCGGCGCCACCAACGGGTCGTTGCGCAGAACTTCGGTGCGCAGGCCGGCCGCCTGCCCCGCTGGCACGCTGACCACCACGCCATCCGGACGGCCCAGCTTCACTTCTGAGGCTTTGCCCTTCCAAACCTGGGGGGTGGCCACTGGCTGACCGGGCGCGAACAACCTGACCGCCTCGTAGGCTGAGTAACCCCAGTTCAGGAGTTTCTGGCTTTCGGCGGCACGGGCGTTTTCGCTGGCCGCCCCCAGCATGACGCTGATCAGGCGGCGTTGACCTGCAGGCCCTTCGCCCAAGGCGGGGAACTGGCGGCGGGCAGTGGCCACCAGGCAATACCCGGCAGCATCGGTGTGGCCGGTCTTGAGGCCGTCTACCGTGGGGTCGCGAAACAGCAGCAGGTTGCGGTTGGTGTCGTTGGCGGCCGGGGTGCCAGGGTAGCGGTAGCGCTGGATGGCGTAGTACGGCACGTACTCCGGGAAGTCTTTCATCAGCCGCTGCGCCAGAATGGACAGGTCACGCGCCGTGGTGGTGTGACCAGGGGCCGTGAGGCCTTCAGGGTTGCGGAAGGATGTGTTCTTCATGCCCAGGGCCTTGGCCTGCTGGTTCATGAGTTCGACAAAACGATCGACCGACCCCGCGACGCCTTCAGCCAGCGCCACGGTGGCATCGTTGCCAGACTGGACGATCATGCCCTTGAGCAGATCTTCCACTGGTACCTGCATCTTGGGGTCGATGAACATGCGCGAGCCCGGCATCTTCCAGGCACGCTCGCTCACGCCAAAGGTCTGCTGAAGGGTGATCTTCTTGGCCTTCAGGGCGTCGAAGGCGATGTACGCCGTCATCAGCTTGGTCAGGGACGCGGGCTCCACCGGGGCATCGGGATCTTTGGCGGCCAGGATCTGGTTGGAGGTCACGTCCAGCAGCAAATAGGCTCGGGCGGCGACTTCGGGCGGCGCGGGGTTAGCCGCAGAAGCAGACAAGGGCAGCCAGGCAGCACCGGCAAACATGGCAACGGCTGACCAGTGGCGCAGGGAGTGAGACAAAGCAGACAAGACGAAATCCTTGGGTGTTGAGTGCTGCCTCGCAACGGAGACAGCCACAGAAATGGAATCAGGCCGAGGCCAGGTGGCGCAGGGCCAGACTTTTGAGCAAGGGCAGACGCCCATGGAAGAAATGTTCCACGCCCGGCACAACCGTCACGGGCAGAGCCTGGGGCCGCGCCCAGTCAAGCACGGCTGCCAGGGGAACAGTGTCGTCCTGCTCGCCATGAATGACCAGCGTACGCTCGTGAAGTTCCTCTGGCAAGGGAGCAACCTGAAAGCGACTGGCCGCCGTGCCGACGAGCAGCAGCTTTTCGGGCGAGCGCTGGGCAAGCCCCAGGGCAACGCCTTGGCAAGTGACAAAGGCGCCAAACGAGAAACCGGCCAGTGCCAGCGGCCCGGTGGGCGCCTGCGAAGCCACGACGGCAAGCAGGTCCTGCGCCTCGCCCACGCCATGGTCGTGCACGCCCTCGGTCTGACCAACGCCGCGAAAGTTGTAACGGACTGTCACCCAACCTGCCTGCACAAAGGCACGCGCCAAGGTTTGCACCACCTTGTTGTGCATGGTGCCGCCGAACAGAGGGTGGGGGTGCGAAATCACCGCAACGCCACCTTGGGCGCGGGGGTGCGCGGGTCGGTCAACGGCCAGTTCGATCTTGCCGACCGGCCCGGGCACCAGAAGAGATTCGGTCTGTGCGTTCACTCCTATCCCCGTCAACGCCCAACGTCGGGCGCCAAGCGCAGGCGCTCAACGGGCACCCCGTCCCGCAGGTGCGAGGTGACGATTTCATCGATGTCGTTCTGGTCGACGTAGGTGTACCAGACAGCTTCGGGGTAAACCACGGCCACCGGCCCGCCAGCGCAGCGGTCCAGGCAACCGGCCTTGTTGACCCGCACCTTACCGGGGCCCGCCAACCCATGGCTCTTGACCTGGGCCTTGCAGCGGTCAAAGGCCTCCTGGGCACGGTGGTCGGCGCAGCAGGCTTCGCCATTGGCACGCTGGTTCAGGCAGAAAAAAATGTGCCGCTCGAAATAGGACACAGGCTTGGATTCAGGTTGATCACTCATGCGCAGCCATTGTAGTGGCGCCCCCTGGGCGCCGCAGCGCCAGACGGACGCCCGCAACAAGAGCAGCGTAGGGCCAAAGCCAACCCAGCCACTGCGACAAGCCATGAAAGCGGATGAAGCGCCCTTGCTCCCAGGTTTCAAGCGATTGGGCGAAGTAGGCGGTCTCGGGTGCCCGGTTGAGCAACCCGAGCGCAAAACTCCAGGCCAGCAACATGAGCACTGCGCACGCGCGGTGCCCCAGCGCGAGGCTGAAGACGGCCATGGCAAACGCAGCGGCCAGGCCCAGCGTTGCCGGTGGTGTGAGCCATGACCAGGCGTTGAGCGGCCCGTAGGTCAGAACGGCGGACAGAACCCCCACGCCGATGGAGACCCCGCCGAACACCAGCATGAACACCAGCCGATGCCCCACCCGCCGCAAGATGGCATAGCCCAGCAAGACGGGGGCCCAGACGCACAAGGCGACCAGTGCCGCCTCGGCCAAGCCACTCAATGGCGGCGACGGAGACGCAGCGGGCAGCCAGTCGGCCAGAGGCGACCCCCGCGAGAGGTCAAACAGCGCAGCCTCTGCCCTGAACCAGACCTGACCCAAACCGTAGGGCACCGAGGTCGGGTAGAGCGCAGCCATCGGCCAGAGAAGAAGCAACATCAGCCCGCCGCGCGTCTGCGGCACCAGCCACTGGGAGCGGAATTGGTTCCAGGGACCCAGCACATGCCAACGCAGCAGCAACACCGCCAGAGTTGCGCCAATAACCCCGCCTGCCGTGTTGAGCAGCCAGTCAACGTTCGACGGCACACGCAGCGGCAAGTAGCTCTGTACCGTCTCCAGGCCGAGCGACAGGAAACTTGCCCCCAGAACCCCTGCCCACCAGGCCCCTCTGCCCAGCCCCGTTCTGGCCACGGCGAGCGCAAGCAGGAACCCCATGGGAACATAGCCCACCAAGTTGGAAGCGATGTCAAAGCCCGTCCAGTACCTGGGCCAGGGCGCCCACAGGAATGCCCAAGGCTCAATGCCCTGGCTGCGCCAGCCATTGAAAGGGTAGAGACTGGCGTAAGCGATGAGGACAGCGAAAACGCCAGCCACCGGCCAAGCCAGCGATGAGTTGCGCACCTGGTTCATGGCTGCCAGGACCAGGCCCGCTCAGAAGGGCTTGACAACCACCAGCACCACGGCCACGATCATCAAGATGACTGGGGCCTCGTTGAACCAGCGGTACCAAGTGTGACTGCGGCGGTTCTCGCCACGTTCAAACTTTCGAAGCAACCGGCCGCAAGCATGGTGGTAGCCCAGGAGAAGTACCACGATGAGAAGTTTGGCGTGCATCCAGCCGTTGCCGCTGCCCCGACCAATGCCGTAGCCGAGCCAAAGCCACAGCCCCAAGGCCAGGGCCGGAACAGCCAGCATGGTCATGAAGCGCATCAGCTTGCGCGCCATCAACAGCAGACGCTGACGTTCTGCGACACTTCCTTCATCGACCATGGCCAGGTTGACGAAAATGCGCGGCAGATAAAAAAGCCCCGCAAACCAACTGGCCACGAATACGATATGGAATGATTTGACCCACAACATGCTCGCCAGTGTAGCCAAAGCAGCCCGCACCAGAAGGACGCCCAGATGAATACCGCCGCCAGCCCGACCTCCACGCCCTGGCAACGCGTGGTCGATGCGCCGTGTGCATTGGGTGAGTCGCCGTTCTGGCATCCGAAGGAGCAGCGGCTGTACTGGGTGGACATTGCGCTCAAGCGCCTGTGGCGCCTTCATGTGCCCAGCAACCATCTGGAATACTGGGACTTGCCCCAGGAGCCAGGCAGCATCGCCCCTTGCCGCAGCGGCGCCTTGCTGATCGCCATGCGGGACGGCATCTACCAGTCCTTCACCTGGCGCGACATTCCGCAGAAAGTGGCGAATGCGCCGTATGACAGCACCCGCATACGCTTCAACGACGGCAAGTGCGACGTGTGGGGGCGCTTCTGGGTGGGCACGGCCGTGGACGCGCGCGACCGGCCCGATGGCGCACTTTATTGCCTGCATCAGATGTCGGGAGCGCATCCCAAGCTGCACATGGTGGAAAGTGGGGTGATGGTTTCGAACGGGTTGGCCTGGTCGCCCGACGGACGGACCCTGTACTGGGCGGACACCTCGCGACACAACATCTTCCGCTACGACCTGTCGCAACCCGGGCAATGGCCGCCTCAATTGGGGCCTGTGAACCCGCTGGCGCGTTTTACGCCTAAACCGGCAGACTGGACCTTTGAGCAGGCACTCGGCAAAGATTACGGCGGACGCCCGGATGGCGCAGCGGTTGACAGCGCGGGTAGGTACTGGGTTGCCATGTACGAGGGTGCGCGCGTACTCTGCCTGAGCCCCAAAGGGGAGTTGGTGGCTGAGTACCCTACCCCCGCGCAGTGCCCGACCATGGTGTGCTTTGGCGGCAGCGATCTGCGTACTCTTTATCTGACGACCGCACGACAAAAACGCAGCAGCGCGGAGCTGGCCCATTACCCGGACAGCGGGGCGGTGTTTTCGATGCGCGTGGACACCCCGGGCCTGCCCGTGAACTTTTACTGGGACTGAACCGGCGCGTTAAAAAAATTCACGCCACCGCCGGGGTGCGACGGCTACCATTGCCGCCATGTCGGACACTCCCCTCCCTACTCTTGGCGCGCCTGCGCAGGCGCTTGGCATGCCCCTGCCCAGTCCTCTGGCCGGCTGGGCCGAATGCATCCGTGCTGCCAGCCGCGAGGGCCGTGGCCTGCAGATTCGCGGCGGCAATACAAAGGCCTTTTACGGCGAGCCTCTGCCTGCAGACCTGGATGCACTCGACACCCGCGAGTACGCGGGCATCGTTGCCTATGAGCCCACCGAATTGGTGGTGACCGCCAGGGCAGGCACCTCTTTGGCCGAACTGGAAACAGCACTGGCAGAGAAGGGCCAATGCCTGGCCTTCGAGCCGCCACGCTTTGGCCCCGAAGGCACGGTGGGCGGCATGGTGGCTGCAGGCCTGAGTGGACCAGCGCGGGCCAGTGTGGGCGCCACGCGCGACTTCGTCCTGGGCGCGCAACTCCTCAATGGGCGCGGCGAACACCTGACCTTTGGCGGGCAGGTAATGAAGAACGTGGCGGGCTACGACGTGAGCCGCCTGCTGGCGGGCAGCCTGGGTTCGCTGGGCGTGATCACCGAGGTTTCACTGAAAGTGCTGCCCGTGGCCCCGTCAGAGGCCACGCTGTGCTTCGAGCTGCCGCAAGACCGCGCATTGCAACAACTCGCACTCTGGCGCGCCCAGCCGCTGCCGCTGAACGCCAGTTGCTGGGTACGGGATGAAACCGAGTCACCGGTCAGGGAGTTGCTGTTCGTTCGCCTGCGCGGCGCCGTGGCGGCGGTGGAAGCCGCCTGCCACCGCATGCTGGGCGACGCGCTGGGTGAGCGCATGGACTGGCAGCAAGCGGCACGCGACTGGACGGCGTGCCGCGACCAGACGCTGCCCTTCTTCAATGCCCCCGCAGACGACCTGGGGCTGTGGCGCCTGTCGGTTGCACCCACCGCCCCGGTGATGAACTTGCCATGGAGCCCGCTGGTGGAATGGCACGGTGGCCTTCGTTGGGTATGGGCGCCGCTGGATGCGCGCGACACCTTGTTGCAAGCGGCCCGACAGGCGGGCGGCCACGCCACGCTGTGGCGTGCTCCGGCCAACGCCCCTCATGCAACCAGCCGATTCACTGCACCTGAAGCTGCACAACTCACCATTCAAAAGCGCCTGAAGCAGGCGTTCGACCCTGCGGGGGTGTTCAACCCCGGCCGCTGGGGCTTCGGCATCTGACGCGAGGCAAAACCAAATGCAAACCCACCTCGCCCCCGAATTCCAGGGAACACCAGACGGCGCCGCCGCCGAAGCCATCCTGCGCAAGTGCGTGCACTGCGGCTTCTGCACGGCCACCTGCCCCACCTACCAGTTGCTTGGCGACGAGTTGGATGGCCCGCGCGGACGTATCTACCTGATCAAACAAGTACTGGAGGGCGCACAGCCAACCCGCAAGACCCAGTTGCACCTGGACCGCTGCCTGACCTGCCGCAACTGCGAATCCACCTGCCCCAGCGGCGTGGACTATGGCCACCTGGTGGACATTGGCCGCAAGGTGGTGGAAGCCAAAGTGGAGCGTCCCTTGGGTGAGCGTGCCGTGCGCTGGCTGCTGAAGGAAGGTTTGCCGTCCCCACTGTTTGGCCCGGCCATGAAACTCGGCCAGACCGTTCGCGGCCTGCTGCCAGCCAACCTGCAGGCCAAGGTACCACCACGGCAGGACGCTGGCCTGACGCCCAGCCGTGAACATGCCCGCAAGGCGCTGATGCTCGCTGGCTGCGTTCAGCCAGCGATGATGCCCAACATCAACACGGCCACGGCGCGGGTGCTGGACGCTGCAGGCATCCAGACCGTGGTGGCCACCCAGGCGGGCTGCTGCGGCGCCGTGAAGTTCCACCTGAACGACCAGGTGGGCGGCCTGGAGCAGATGCGCGCCAACATCGACGCCTGGTGGCCTTGGATTGACCCAGCCGCCTCGACAGGTGTGGAAGCCATCGTGATGAACGCATCGGGCTGCGGCGTTACCGTGAAGGAATACGGGCACCTGCTGCGCCACGACCCAGCCTATGCCAGCAAAGCCGCCAGGGTGAGCGAGCTGACGCGGGACCTGAGCGAACTGCTGCCGGAACTGGTGCCTGCCCTGAAAGACAGGCTCAGCAGTGCGCCAGCTCGAGGGCGGCTGGCCTTCCATCCACCGTGTACCTTGCAACATGGTCAGCAGTTGCGCGGCGGCGTGGAAAAACACCTGGGTGAATTGGGATTCGACGTGCAGGTGGCGCGCAACGAAGCACACCTGTGCTGCGGCTCGGCGGGCACCTATTCGGTGCTGAATCCAGAACTGTCCAAGCAGTTGCGCGACCGCAAGCTTGGTCACTTGGGAGAAATCGAGCCGGAAACCATCGTGTCAGCGAACATCGGCTGCATCACCCATTTGCAAAGTGGCACAGACACCCCGGTCAAACACTGGGTGGAGGTGCTGGACGCGGCGCTGAGCGGCACAAGGGCCGACTGAAGCCCGCCTATGCTGAGCGCACTTGCCACCTTGCTGAGCCTGCAACTGGCGGGTGAGGTGATGGCGCGGTGGCTGGATCTGCCGGTGCCCGGCCCGGTGCTGGGCATGAGCGCACTCCTGGCCATGCTGGCTACACGTCCGAGTTGGCTGCCGTCTCTGAGGCCGGTGGCGAATGGCTTGCTGCAACACCTGTCCCTGCTGTTTGTACCAGCGGGCGTGGGGGTGATGTTGCACCTGCAGCGGCTGGGCGAAGAGGCCTGGGCCATAGGCGTGGCCTTGCTGCTGAGCACCTGGCTGGGCATGGCCACCACCGCGCTCACGGTGGTCTGGCTGATGGGCAAGACCAGCAACGGCAAACGGCCGCCAGACACCCCATGACGCCCGCCACCCTCAGTGAGATCTGGGTTTACCTGTCCGCCTCGCCTCTGCTTGGCCTCACGGTGACACTGCTGGTCTATGTTCTGGCTTACCGGCTGCATGAGTTGAGCGGCCACAACCCGCTGGCCAACCCGGTGGCGATTTCAATCGCCATCCTGGGCACGCTGTTGTGGGTCACGGGCACGCCCTACGGTACCTATTTCGACGGTGCGCAGTTCGTGCACTTTCTGCTGGGGCCTGCCACGGTGGCCCTGGCCGTGCCGTTGTACGAGCAACTGGGGCGCCTCAAGCGACTGTGGCTTCCCTTGCTCGCAGGCTTGGTCACGGGCACCTTGGTTGCCACCGCAAGCGCCGTTCTTATCGCCCACGCACTGGGGGCATCGCGGGCCACGCTGGCATCTTTGGCCCCCAAATCGGTGACCACGCCCGTGGCCATGGGCATTGCCGAAAAGCTGGGTGGACTTCCGTCGCTCACCGCGGTGCTGGTGGTGAGCACGGGCGTCATAGGCGCGGCCACCGCTCGCTTTCTGTTTGACGTCATGCGCATTGGCAACCCTGTCGTACGGGGTTTTGCCTTGGGTACAGCCGCACATGGCATAGGCACTGCACGTGCCTTTCAGGTGAGCGAGGAGATGGGCGCATTTGCGGGCCTGGCGATGGGGTTGACCGCCTTGTTCAGCGCTGTTGCGCTGCCGCCAGTGGTAAGCCAGCTGCTGCGCTGGCTCTGAACTGAACCGCCCCCTTCAGCCGTGAAGATCGTCGCGGCGGGCGATTTCGAGTAGCCGCTCCAGTTCGTGCGGGTGGACGCGCTCGTTGTGGCTTTGCCAGCGCTTGATCAGCCACATGACGCCCGCCACCACCAAACCAAAGGCCGTGATGGCGCCGAAGGCCGACAAACCCATGCCCGTAGAGAAGCTGTAGGCAGCCCCCAGCCCCAGGATGCAGGCCTGCTCGTTGAAATTCTGAACCGCAATGGAGCGCCCTGCGCCCATGAGGTTGTGGCCACGGTGTTGCAGCAATGCATTCATGGGCACCACCAGGAAGCCGCCCAGCCCGCCCAGCAGGATGAGGAAGGGCGCAGCCATCCAGACGTTGTCGATGAAGTTCATGAGCACGACCAACAGCCCCATGCCTATGCCCAGAGGTATGACGCGGGTGGCATGCTCCAGGCGCATGCGCATGGACGCCACAACCGCCCCCACCGCCGTGCCGATGGCCACCACACCAACCAGCGACGAAGCTTGGGTGGTGCTGTAACCCAGTGCCGCTGCCGCCCAGGCCAGCACGATGTAGCGGAGGTTGCCGCTCACGCCCCAGAAAAGGGTAGTGGTGGCCAGGGATATCTGCCCCAGACGGTCACGCCAGAGGCGGCTGTTGCAAGTCCAGAAATCAGGCAGCAACGCCAAGGGGTTGGCGGGCATATGCCGCATTGGCGCTCCAGTGCGGGGAATGCGCGTATTGAACCAGGCTGCCAGCCCATAGACCACGACCAGCACGAGGATGGCAGCTTCCGCGGGGCGGTCGATGCCCAGATGGACGCCCGGCAGACTGATGCTCAACAGTTTGGAAGAGAGTACCGGCCCCACAAGCTGGCCGCCCAGCACGACCCCAAGAATGATGGATGCGATGGTCAGGCCTTCGATCCAGCCATTGGCCTTGACCAACTGTGAAGGCGGCAGAAGCTCGGTGAGGATGCCGTACTTGGCAGGCGAATAGGCAGCAGCCCCCAAGCCGACCACGGCATAGGCCATCAGGGGGTGGGTACTGGTGAGCATGAGCACACAGCCCACCACCTTGATGGCGTTGCTGATGAACATGACCTGCCCCTTGGGGCGAGCGTCGGCAAAGGCTCCCACAAAAGGGGCCAGCACCACGTAGAACAACGCGAACATGGGCACCAGAGCGGCACTTTGCCACTCGGGTGCGGAACGGCTGCGCAGCAACTCAACGGCGACGACAAACAATGCGTTGTCGGCCAGCGAGCTGAAGAACTGCGCCGTCATGATGGTGTAGAAACCGCGCTTCATGGGTATGAATTTCTATGCGTGACGACTGACCGAAGGCGGTTTTGTGCAACAGTGGCAGTCCGGCGAGCGGCCCGCGCGTCTCCAACGAAGCGCGGTTATAGCATGCCCAGCCACGATTCACTGTCATCTCCTTGCGCCACCGTACACATACACCGCCATGCCGCGTCCAATTCTTGCCACCGTCCACCTGGGCGCCCTGCGCCACAACCTGACGCGCGCACGCCGCGCCGCCGCCGATGCTCGTGTCTGGGCCGTCGTCAAGGCCAATGCCTATGGCCATGGCGTGGAGCGCGTTTTCCCGGCGCTGCGCGGCGCGGACGGCTTCGCCCTGCTCGATCTGGCCGAGGCCGAACGCCTGCGGGCGCTGGACTGGCGCGGCCCGATCCTGCTGCTCGAAGGCACCTTCGAGCCCCGCGACCTGGAGCTTTGTTCCCGCTTGAACCTGTGGCATGTGGTGCATTGTGAGGAGCAGATCGACTGGCTCAGCAGCCACAAGACACAACAGCCGCACCGCGTGTTCCTGAAGATGAACTCGGGCATGAACCGCCTGGGCTTCCGGCCTGACGCCTTCCGCGCGGCCTGGACGCGGCTGAATGCCCTGCCCCAGGTGGAAGAGATTTCGCTGATGACCCACTTCAGCGATGCCGACGGCACCCGCTTTGGGGGCGATGGTATTGCCCACCAGGTGCAGGCGTTCGTGGATGCAACGCACGACCTGCCGGGCGAACGCAGCCTGTGCAACAGCGCCGCCACGTTGCGCCATGCGCTGTCCGTCAAGCTGGGCAGCGAGCAGGCTGCCCAGGCGCTGGCTGCAGACTGGGTGCGCCCCGGCATTGCGGTGTACGGCAGTGCCCCCGACCACCCGGCCCACAGCGCCGCCCACTGGGAACTGCGCCCGACGATGACGCTTTCCAGCCAGCTCATTGCCACTCAGGACCTGCAGGTTGGCGACAGCGTGGGCTACGGCTCCGCCTACGTGGCAGCGGGCCCCATGCGCATTGGCATCGTGGCCTGCGGTTACGCCGACGGCTACCCCCGGCATGCCCCCGGGGGCAACGAAGCCGGCGCCCCGGTGCTGGTCAACGGCGTTCGCACGCGGCTGGTGGGCCGAGTGAGCATGGACATGCTGGCGGTGGACCTGGGGCCGGTGGAGGCGGCAGGCAAGCACTGCGCCCTGGGCGACGAAGTGGTGCTGTGGGGCGTGAGCCGGCACGGCGCTGTCTTGCCCATAGACGAAGTGGCCCAGGCCGCCGGAACGATCAGCTACGAGCTGATGTGCGCCGTGGCACAGCGTGTGCCCTTTGCGGTGGACGACGCTGACTGAACATGTTCTTGGGTTAACCCCCGGACTTGTACTCCTGGGGGTATATAGGTATACTGCGGGGTAATTGGAGATTGCCCTATGTACGCCCTTGCCCGCTCACCGCTTTCCACCGCCGCTCGCTCGCCGTCTGGCAGCGTGAAGCCACACCGCCGTGCCGCCCTGGCAGCCCTGTCGCTGGCGGTGTCCTGCGGGCTGGCGGGCTTCGTCCCCCTGGCTGCCGCGCAGGCACCCAGCGTTCCCGTGGCCGAAGTGGCCATGCGCCCGGTGGGCACCGGCCTCACGCTGGATGGCACGCTGCAGGCCGTCAGGCAGAGCACGCTGTCGGCCCAGGCCAGCGGGCGCATTGCCCAACTGAACGTGAAAGCTGGCGACAGCGTGCGCGCCGGCCAGGTGCTGGCGGTGATCGACGACCGGGTGACCCAGGCGGGGGTGAGCCAGGCGCAGGCGGGCGTGGCGCAGGCGGAGGCCCAGTTGCGCAACGCCGAGGCCCAGTTGCAGCGCACACGCGACCTGCGGGCGCAGGGCTTCATCTCGCAAGCGGCGCTGGACACGGCCGAGGCCCAGTTTCGCGCGGCCCAGGCGGGCACTGCCCAGGCTCGGGCCGGGGCAACGCAATCTGCATTGGCGCAGGGTTTCACTCGGTTGACCGCGCCTTACGACGGCTACGTGCTGGCCACGCACGCCGAAGCCGGTGACCTGGCTGCCCCTGGCGTGCCTGTGCTCACGGTCTACGCTCCGCAGCCGCTGCGCGCCGTGACCCATGTACCAGCGTCCCGCGCGGGGCTGGCCCAGGGTGCACAGCGCATTGAGTTGCAACTGCCCAGCGGCCAGTGGGTGGCGCCCGTGGCGCGCACGAGGCTGCCCGCCGCCGACCCGGTGTCGCAAACCATTGAATGGCGGCTGGACCTGAGCCCGGAACACGCTGCCCAGCAGGTGCCGGGCCAGCAGGTGCAGGTGCGCTTTGTGTCGGGCAGCGAGACCAAGCTGGTGCTGCCCGCCAGCGCCCTGCTGCGCCGGGGTGAGCTGACGGCGGTGTACGTGGCAGCGCCCGAGGGCAAAACCGGCTTTGTGCTGCGCGCGGTGCGCGTCGGCGCCAGCCATGGCGAGGCAGGGGTGGAGCTGCTGTCGGGCGTGAAAGCAGGTGAGCGCGTGGCGCTGGACCCCGTGCGTGCCGGGCTGACAGGCGCGCAAGCCGCCAAATAAGAAGGGCACTGTGATGCAAACACCGCAGACAGACACCCCGCGCGAGAAGCTTGGCTTCTCCGGCTCCGTGGCGCGCGCCTTCCAGGCCAACGCCATCACCCCGCTGCTGGCCCTGGTGGCGCTGCTGCTGGGCCTGTTCGCCGTGCTGGTGACGCCGCGTGAAGAGGAACCACAGATCAACGTGACCATGGCCAACGTGCTGATCCCCTTCCCCGGGGCGTCGAGCGCGGACGTGGCCAAGATGGTGGCGGGCCCGGCGGAGCACGTGCTCTCTCAGATCCAGGGCATTGAGCACACCTACTCGGTGGCACGCCCCGGCGTGGCGGTGCTGACCGTGCAGTTCCAGGTGGGCGTGTCGCGCACCGAGGCGCTGGTGCGTCTGTACGACGTGCTCAACGCCAACCAGGACTGGCTACCCGCCGGGCTGGGCGTGCTGCCCCCCATCGTGAAGCCCAAGGGCATTGACGACGTGCCGGTGCTGGCCGCCACCCTCTGGAGCCCCGACGCCAGCAGCGCACACGACCTGGAGCGCATCGCCTATTCGGTGGAAACGGAACTCAAGCGCGTGCCCGGCACGCGCGAGGTGCAGACGATTGGCGGCCCAGGGCGGGCGGTGCAGGTGTGGCTGGACCCCGCCCGCCTGCGCGAGCGTGGTGTGCCGGTGGAGGCGCTGCACAACGCCATCCGCTCGGCCAACCAGGCACTGCCCTCGGGCAGCGTGGCCAACACGCTGGACACCGGCGCACAGCGCAGCGACATGCTGACCGTGGAAACCGGCGAATTCCTGCGCACGCCGCAGGACGTGGCCGACATCGTGGTGGGCACCAGCAATGGGCGCCCCATCTACCTGCGCGAGGTGGCCCGCGTGGAAGCTGGCGCCAAGCTGCCGCAGCGCTATGTGTGGTTCACGCCTGGCGCGGCTGAAGCCGCCGTGGATGGTGTGCAAGCTGGCCAGAGCTACCCGGCCGTGACCATCACCGTGACCAAGAAGCCCGGAGAAAACGCCGTGGACGTGGCCGCAGGCGCCCGCGCTCGCCTGGACGAACTGCGCAACACCGTCATCCCCGACGGCGTGCAGGCCACCATCACACGCGACTACGGCCAGACCGCCGCCGAAAAGGCCAACAAGCTGATCCAGAAACTGGCGTTTGCCACCGGCTCGGTGATTCTGCTGGTGGGCCTGGCCCTGGGCAGGCGCGAAGCGGTGATCGTGGGCGCGGCGGTGATCCTGACGCTCACGGCTACGCTGTTCGCCAGCTGGGCCTGGGGCTTCACGCTCAACCGGGTGTCGCTGTTCGCGCTGATCTTCTCCATCGGCATCCTGGTGGACGACGCCATCGTGGTGGTTGAAAACATACATCGCCACCGCCAGCTCACGCCAGATGCGCCCTTGTCGGTGATCATTCCGCGCGCCGTGGACGAAGTGGGCGGCCCCACCATCCTGGCCACGTTCACGGTGATTGCGGCGCTGTTGCCCATGGCCTTCGTGAGCGGGCTGATGGGCCCCTACATGAGCCCCATCCCCATCAACGCCAGCATGGGCATGGCGATTTCGCTGGCCATTGCCTTCACGGTGACGCCGTGGCTGGCCCTGAAACTGATGCACAAAGGCCCCCACGCTTCGCTACCCCCCGAGGAGGCGCCTCCCGGCCTTGGGACGGCCCGGCGGCCGGAAGCTGACGGCCACGCCGCCCATGCCCCCAGCAAGCTGACGGGCGGGTTGCAGCGTTTGTTCACCCGCACGCTCACACCCTTTTTGCAAAGTGCACGCAAGCGCTGGCTGATGCTGGGCGGCATTGTGGCGGCGCTCTTCCTGTCGGTGGGGCTGACCGTGGTGCAGGCCGTGGTGCTGAAGATGCTGCCGTTCGACAACAAGAGCGAATTCCAGGTCGTGCTGGACATGCCTGCGGGCAGTTCGCTGGAGAGCACCGCCGCCGCGCTGCAGGACATGACCGCCTGGCTGGCGCAGCAGCCCGAGGTGACGAACGTGCAAGGTTACGCGGGCACTGCAAGCCCCATCACCTTCAACGGCCTGGTGCGGCAGTACTACCTGCGCAGCGACGCCGAGCAAGGCGACCTGCAGGTCAACATCGTGGACGCGCACCAGCGCAAGGAAAAGAGCCACGCCATCGCCCAGCGCCTGCGCCCGGGGCTGGAAGACATCGCCCTGCGCCACAACGGCCGCGTGAAGGTGGTGGAAGTGCCGCCGGGGCCGCCCGTGTTGTCCCCCATCGTTGCCGAGGTCTATGGCCCTGACGAAGCTGGCCGCGCCGAGTTGGCCCGGCGCGTGGCCCAGGCGTTTGGCGACACGCCAGACATCGTGGGCATAGACACCACGCTCAAGGAGGACGCACCGCGCGTGTTCCTGCGCGTCAACCGCTCGCGTGCCGAAACCCTGGGCATTCCCGTGCAGACCGTCGCGCAAACGGTGTACACCGCCCTGTCGGGCAGCGACGCGGCCTACCTGCACGACGGTCACGCCAAGTTTGCCGTGCCGGTGCGCCTGCAACTGCCGCGCGAGGCACAGGTGGGGCTGGACAGCGTGCTGGCCATGCCTTTGCGGGCGGGCAACGGGCGCATGGTGCCCCTGTCGGAACTGGTGACGGTGGAACGCGGCGTGATCGACCAGCCGCACTTCACCAAAAACCTGCTGCCCGTGACCTACGTGCTGGGCGATATGGCAGGCAAGACCGATTCGCCGCTGTACGGGCTGTTCGGCATACGCGGCCAGCTAGACAAGGCCAGCCTGCCCAACACCGGCGAACTGGGTGAATACTGGATTCGCCAGCCCAGCGACCCCTACCGCCAGTACGCCATCAAGTGGGACGGCGAATGGCAGATCACCTACGAGACCTTCCGCGACATGGGCGCCGCCTACGCCGTGGGCCTCATCCTGATCTACCTGCTGGTGGTGGCGCAGTTCGGCAGCTACCTCACGCCGCTGATCATCATGGCGCCCATCCCGCTGACCATCATCGGCGTGATGCCGGGCCACGCGCTGCTGGGAGCGCAGTACACGGCCACCAGCATGATCGGCATGATCGCGCTGGCGGGCATCATCGTGCGCAACTCCATCCTGTTGGTGGACTTCATCGAGCTGGAAACCGCGCGCGGCCTGGCCTTTGCCGATGCGGTGGTGCAGTCTGCCGCCGTGCGTGCGCAGCCCATCGCGCTGACGGGCATCGCTGCCATGATGGGTGCCTTCTTCATCCTGGACGACCCGATCTTCAACGGCCTGGCCGTGTCGCTGATCTTCGGCATTGCCGTGTCCACGCTATTGACGCTGGTGGTGATTCCGGTGCTGTATTACGCGGTGTACCGCAAGAAGCACCCCGCATCAGCCGCTGCCTGAATGGATTTGTTTTCCCAACCCGTGTTTTTCCTCAAAGGAGTTTTGCCATGAACGTCGAGCGTTATATCCGCGTGATTGCCGGTCTTTTCGTGTTCGTGTCGGTGGCGCTGGGCGCGCCCGCCAGCCCGCTGTTCATGAGCCAGTGGTTCCTGGCCTTCACGGCCTTCGTGGGCTTGAACCTGTTCCAGTTCGGTTTCACCAACTTCTGCCCGCTGGCTATCATCCTGAGGAAGCTGGGCGTGCCTGAGGGCGCAATGCCCTGCAAGTCCTGCTGACCCCCTCCTCCTTCGCGACCATGGCCACATCATCTGCCACCCCCTTGAAGTTTTTGATGCCCGGTTGGTTCTCGCTGGTGATGGGGTTGTGCGGGCTGGCTCTGGCGTGGCGCGCAGGGGAAGCAGCGCTGGGAGAGATGGCCACGGGCGCGGCCCTGGTGCTCAGCGGTGTGGCGCTGCTGGTGTTTCTGGTGCTGGCGGCAGCTTCCCTGCTGCGCTGGCAACGTTACCCACAGGCGCTGGAAGAGGACTTGAAGCACCCGGTACGCCATGCCTTCGTGGCCACGGTGCCGGTGTCTTTGCTGCTGCTGGCCACCTGCGGGCATGCGCTGGGGCTGCAAGGCGCGGTTCTGCAGACCATTTGGTGGGCGGGCAGCCTGCTGCAGTTGTGGGCCACGCTGTGGGTGCTGGGCCGCTGGCTGGCGCCCATGCCCAATGCGGGCACTTCGGCACAGGCCGGGGCTTTGTGGCCGGGCGTCACGCCCGTGCTGTTCATTCCGGTGGTGGGCAATGTCGTCGCGCCGCTGGCAGGCGTGGGGTTGGGGCACGAAGTGTGGTCTGCAGCCCAATTGGGCATAGGTGTGCTGTTCTGGCCGTTGGTGCTGGTGCTGGTGCTCACGCGGCGGCTGGCCCACAGCCCCTTGCCGGAACGCCTGTTGCCCACCTGGTTCATTACCGTGGCGCCACCCGCCGTGATTGGTTTGGGCATGCTGCAATTCCAGGCCCCGGCCTGGGTGGCTCAAGGCTTTTGGGGCGTGGCGCTGTTCAACCTGCTGTGGGTGGGTGCCCAGGCCAAACGCATGGCGGGGCAACCGTTCGGCGTCGCTTTCTGGGCGCTCTCGTTCCCCTTGGCCGCCTTTACCGCGCTCACACTTCGGCTCGCGGCGCTGCACAAGCTGTCTGCCATGCAGACAGCGGGCATGCTGATGCTGGCCGTCACTTCGCTGGTGGTCGTCGGGCTCGTGCTGGCCACGGTACGCGGCTTGCGCAACGGTAGCCTGCTGGCCCCGGAGCCGGTAGCCAACATCATTCCGGCGTCGTCCTGAAGCAAAGCGGCCTGGCGTTCCAGTGGGACGGCTGCCCCAACGGCCCCAGTCTCAGCGCCCGGGCGAACAGTCTTTGAAACCGTAGCGCTCGCAGAACGGGCTTCCCCACAGCGGGAGCCAGCGAGGGTAGTCGTGGAACTGGCGCGCCACCTCGGCCAGCACCTGCTCGCGGTAAGGCTGATAGCGGAAGCCCTCGCCTTGCAGCACGTAGTAGGTCACGCCCTTCACGTCAAAGGTGCGCACGCTCACCCGCTCAAAGTAGGCCTGGTGCGCCTCGGGCTGCACCGGGTCGCGGAAGTACACGTGCACCGTCTTGCCCTCCCACTCCCGGAAGTCGACCAGCTGGTCGTCCTGGCGGGCGTGGTGGCGGCCCAGGCCGTACACCGGCACGTAGCTGCCATGGAAATATGACAGGATGGCCGCTGGGCTGTAGGCGTAGGCCATCAGGCGCCCGCCTTCGGGCAAGCCCTTTTCCAGCGCCTGGACGATGGCCGGGGTTTCGCGCAGGAACACGGCTTTTTCATACAGCTTGCTGGTTTGCCACCATGCCAGCGGCACCCAGGCAATGGCCACCACGGCCAGCAGGTGTGGCACAGACAAGGCCAACGTCCAGCGCCAGGCGCGGCGCAGCTGCCCCGGCTGCAGGCGCATGGCGGCCCACAACACGAACAGCGGCACGAAACCCAGCACCCAGTGCAGCCCGATGCTGCGGCGCATGGCCAGCAGGGCGAACACGGCCATGGGGAACAGCCACAGCACCGCTGCCACACGCCCCATGGGCAGCGAACGCCCACGCGCGGCCCACCCCTGCCACAACAGCCAAGGGGTGAACAGGTACAACGCCATGCCCACATACACCGCAAAGGTCTGCCACTGCCAGTGGCTGCCTTCGTTGCGGTTGTAGAAGTTGAACATGATGTTCGGCCAACCGTGCGTAGCGTTGAAGTACAGGTTCAACGCGATGGACGGTGCGGCGAACAGGAACATCCAGGGCAGTGCCCACCAGCGGTCGCGCCGCCAACCCAGCACGTAGAACGCATAGGCCAGCCCCAGCAAGGCGGCAAAGTATTTGGACAGGAACGCCAAGCCCACGAACAGGCCCGCCATTGCGTACCAACCCGCGCGGCCACCCGAAGCCTCGGCCCGCAGAAAGCACCAGGCCGACACGGCCATGAAGAACACCAACGGGGTGTCTGTGGTGACGAGCACGAACAGCCAGGACCACGGCATGGCCAGGTACACCGCTCCCGCCCACCAGGCCACGGCCTCTCTATCCGTTGGCAGGAAGCGGCGCACCAGGTCCACCACCCCCAGGGCGATGAAGCTGGTGACCAGCAACGTGGCCGAGCGCAGGGCCAGCGGGTGTTCGCTGATCTGCCGCAGGGCAGCCAGCCACCAGCCGATCATGGGCGGGTGGTCGGAATACCCCAGCGCCGGGTATACGCCCCACTGGTAGAAGAAAGCCTCGTCCCCCGTCATGGGGAAGCCCGCCGCCAGCACCACCTTGAGCGCCAGGGCGCCCCAGAACGTGAGCCAGAACACGCGGCGGGCCCGTGCCGCCTCGAAACCGCCAGACATGGGCGCAAAGGAAGGGTTCATTCGCAAGGCTTTCGCGGCAATTTTGTCTTTATGCGTCAGCGGCCATCAGCAGCACACCCGCCACGATCAGCAAGGCGCCACCCGCGCGCTGCCACGACCAGGGTTCGCCCAGCCACAGCACGCCTGCGGCCATGGTGAGCACGAAGCCCAGGCTGACGAGCGGGTAGGCCAGGCTCACGTCCAGGCGCGAAAGCACCCACAGCCAGGCCACGGCGCTCAGGCCGTACAGGCCCATGCCCGCCCATACCCAGGGGCTGGTGAGCGCGTGCAGGTAGGTGTTGCCCACGCCGTTGCCCGCTGGCGGGGCCATACCAACCTTCATGGCCAGTTGGGCCGCTGCCGACAGCGTGACGCACAGCACCGCGAGCGCCAGGGGAAGGAATTTGCCAGTCATGTGCAGGTCTCCACTCACACGTTCGTCAGATGCCCCAGGTGGCCAGCGCACCCAGCACACCCATGCCCGCCAGCGTCCACCAGCTGAAGCGGTCGTGCAGGGCGAATTGCAGCGGGTCTTCGCCGTGCAGTTCGCGCCGCCCGGTCTTGAGCCAGATGCGCATGATCCACCACAGCAGCAGCGGCGCCACGCCCCAGAGCCATTCGGGCTGTGCATAGAGTTCGCGGCCGTTCTGGCTGTCTATATAGAGCGCCAGCACCATCACCGTTAGAAACCCGCTGGACACACCCATGGCGCGCAGGCCGGGCAGATCGTCCTGGTGGTAGCCACGCCCCCGCGCCTGGGTGGACCCGGCATCCAGCAACACCTCTTCCAGTTCGGCGCAGCGCTTGACCAGCGCCAGCCCCAGGAACAAAAAGAGCGAAATGGCCAGCAGCCAGTTGGAAGGCTCCACCCCCGCCGCCATGGCGCCAGCCACCAGGCGCAAGGTGTACAGGCCTGAGAGGACCAGCACGTCCAGCAGCGCCACCCGTTTGAGGTGGAAGGAATAGGCCAGCGTGACCGCGGTGTACAGCGCCAGCACCGCCAGGAAAGACGGCGCCACCCACCAAGCCAACGCAAGCGCGGCAGGCAGCAGCACAGCCACCACCAGCACCGCAGGCGCAATGCCAATGCGCGCCGCTGCCAGGGGGCGGTGCCGCTTGTGGGCGTGGCGCCGGTCGTTGGGCAGGTCGAGCAGGTCGTTGATGAGGTAGGTGGCCGAGGCGCACAGGCCGAAGGCCACGAAGGCCCAAGCGGCCTGCACCCAGGCGGTGAAGTCCCACAGGTGGGCGGCCAGCAGGGGCACGAACAGCAGCGCGTTCTTTGCCCATTGCTTCAAGCGAATGGCCTTGAGCCAATGGCGCAGGGTGACCGGGTCACTCCCGAAAACCTGGGCCTGCGGGTGGTGTTTGCGCAGCTCGCTCAGCACGGCTGATGGGGCGTCCACCGCCACGGCGGCGCTGGCCCCGGCCCACACGGGCAGGTCGTCGCGGCTGTTGCCTGCGTAGGCGTAGTGCTGGTGACCTGCGGCACGCGCGTGCTGCTCAATGGCCTCGCGCTTGTGGCTGCGGCTCAGGTTCACCCCGCCGCCAGCCTGGTTGCTGGCCAGCACGGCATCAAAAATGCCCAGGTGGTTTGCCACGGCGTGGGCAATTCGCTCGTCGGCGGCCGTGGCCAACACCAGCGTTCGCCCCGCCGTGTGCTCGGCCCGCAGCCAAGCCAGAAAGGGGCCGTGGTAGGGCAAGCAGTCCGGGGCCGGGCACACGTGCTCGGCCACCCGACGCTTGAATGCCGCCTTGCCACCCAGCAGCCACCAGATCATGCGGAACAAGAACCACGGGCTCAAGCGCAACAGCAGCAGCATCGACTCGTGCAAGGTGTCCGAACGAACCACCGTGCCGTCCAGATCCACGTACAGCGGCATGCCCGAAGGCTGGCCACCGCCACGGGGCGGGGGGGAGGACGGGGCGTTCGGTCGTTGAGCGGTCATGGGCAGCAGCGTGGATATGCGGGCGATTGTAGGCAGGCCGCCCCCGCTAGGCTGTACGATAGTTGCTTGCACCCCAAGTGGAGCGGAGGAAACCCACGCATGACCCAAGCAACGCCTGCCACGCAGGTTCACGTCCGGCTGCTGGCCAATCGCCAGGGCAAGCTGGGCGCACTGATGTGGAGCACGTCTGAACCACAAGCCCTGCCAGCCTGGCTGGGGCAGGACAGCGTGCGCGATCTGGCGCGCCAGCTGCCTTGTCTGTGGGATGCAGCTTCCGTGGCCCGCTGGCCCGAGAACGTTCAAGAGGCTCTTGCCCAGTCGGGCATGCAGGCGGTCGACCCGGCTACCGTAGCCGAATGCGCGTCGGCTTTCAGCTTACCCCCCGGCAAGGAATGGGCTGGCGGGGACTGGTACTTGCAGCCGCCCGGCAAGCCGTCTTCGGCCCAGGCGGCTTCGCGCACCCACGCCATGCGGCTGGTGCAGCTTGTGGCGGCCGAGGCCGAGACCCACGAGATCGAAGAGGTCTTCCGCCACGATGCCACGCTGTCTTACCAGCTTCTGCGTTTGGTGAACTCCGCAGGCATGAGCACGGGGCGCGTTGTCACCAGCTTTGCGCAGGCCATATTGATCCTGGGGCGCCAGCAGCTGCGGCGCTGGGTGAACCTGCTGCTCTTTGCTGCGCGCGACGACGACCCGCGCAGTGCCATGCTCATGGCCCACGTGACGCTTCGGGCCCGAGGCATGGAACTGCTGGCCCATGAGGCAGGCCTCGATCGTTCTCAGCAGGACCAAGCCTTCATGGCGGGCATGTTCTCCATGCTGGGCGTGCTGTTCGGCCAGCCACTGGCCCAGGTCATACAGCCCCTGAACCTGACGGACGAGTTACGGCAGGCCCTGGTAGAACAGACAGGGGAGTTGGGCGAGCTGCTGCGAGCGTGGCAGGCGGTGGAGGCGCCCGACGCGGCTGCGCTGGAAGAGGCCCTGGCGCCGCTTGGCGTTCAGGCGTCGGCCTGCAACGAACTGCTACCGCAGGCCTGTGCTTGGATGCTCAGCGTTGCTGAGGGAGACGACGGCCATGGCGGCAACCGCTGAGGCGCCCACCGTCACCCTGGATCTGGCTGGGTACGTTACCGGCTGGAACGAAGCTGCCACCCGACTTTTTGGCTTCGACGCCGAGGAGACCATTGGACGCCACATGCTTTTCCTGGCCGATGGCGAAGACGGCGATCTGGCCGAACTCGCCCCATGGACCCCGGGCCAGGACTCAATTGCGCTTAACGTTTGCAGACGCAACAAACAGGGTGAACGCGTAGCGGCCAGGTTGACGGTGCAATTGCAACGCGATGCGGACGGTGAACCGCAGAGCCTTGCAGCCACATACGCCCCCCTGCCCGCCGAACCCAGCGCCGACGAAAAACTGCGTCTGTACGTCAGCATCATTGAAGGCAGCCACCAGGGCGTGATGGTGACTGACGCCAGCGACCATATCGTGATGGTCAACCCGGCTTTCACGCGCATCACCGGCTACACCTCCGAAGAAGCCATTGGCCAGACGCCAGACATCTTGCGTTCGGGCAAGCATGGCTTGGACTTTCGCGCAGAGGTGCGTGCCGCCATGAAAGGCGCCGGTCTGTGGCTTGGCGAAATCCTGGGCAGACGCAAGAACGGGGAAATTTTTCCGCAATCGGTATGCATCAGCACCGTGCGCGACGACAAGGGCGAAGTCACGCACGCTTTCTCGATCTTTTCCGACATCAGCGCCCACAAGGAAACTGAAGCACGCCTGCAGCGCCTGGCGAACTTTGACAGCATCACTGGCCTGCCCAACCGGCTGTTGCTGAACCAGTTGCTGGAACAGAACCTGAACCAGGCCCGGCGCAGCCGGGAGGTGGTGGGTGTGCTGGTAGTGCAGTTGCAACGCCTGGGCGAGGTGTATGACACCCTGGGCCACGAAACCGGCGACGAATTGGTGAGCCAGGCGGCCAGCCGCCTGCAGAGCGCGCTGCGCGAGCAAGACATACTTTCCCGTTTGGGGCACGACAAGCTGGGCGTGGTGCTGCCCAGCCTGCGCAAGCGCGAACACGCTGGCCTGGTGGCGCAAAAGCTGCTGGCACAACTGCGCCCGGCCATATCGGCGGCGGGGCACGACGTGCACTGCGTGGCCAGCATCGGCATTGCCGTTTTCCCGGACAACGGGGACGAGCCCGCAGCCCTGTTGCGCTGCGCCGAAGTGGCCAACACCCGGGGCCTGGAACAGTCCAACGGCGAACCCACCTACTTCAGCGAGGAAATGAACCAGAAGGCCAATGAGCGCTTCCGCGTCGAAAACGAACTGCGGCACGCCCTGGTCCATGGCGAACTCCTGCTTTACCACCAGCCCAAGGTCAGCCTGCGCAACGGCCGCATTGTTGGGGCCGAGGTACTGATGCGCTGGCAGCACCCACGCCATGGCCTCATGACACCGGGCAACTTTGTGCCCGTGGCCGAGGAAACCAACCTCATCCTGGAACTGGGCGAATGGGCGCTGCACGAAACCTGTCGCCAGATACGGGACTGGCGTGAACGCGGCCTGCAGATGCCACCCCTGGCGGTGAACCTGTCGGCACGCCAGTTCGACAAGCAACTGCCCATACGCATAGACAAACTGCTGAGCGAACACGGTGTGCAGCCCCAGCAGCTGAAACTGGAAATCACCGAGAGCCTCATGGTGCGCGGCACCGACGATGTGGTGCCCATCATGAACGAACTGGCCGCCATGGGGCTGGGCATTGCGCTGGACGACTTTGGCACGGGCTATTCCAGCCTGGCCTACCTGAAGAAATTCCCCATCACCACACTCAAGATCGACCGATCCTTCGTGGTGGGCATTCCGGCGCAGAGCAATGACTGCGCGATTGCGCGCGCGATCGTCACCATGGGCCAGCAACTTCGCCAGGAGATCGTGGCCGAAGGTGTGGAAAGCCGCGAGCAGATGGCCTTTCTGCGGGCACTGGGTTGCGACCAGTTGCAAGGCTACCTGTTCAGCCCGCCCGTACCCGTGGCGCATTACGAACAAATGGTGCGCGACGACGTGCGCCTTCAACTAGACATTTGAACCCGATGGACAGTATTTACACCGCAGCGCTGCTGGCGGTCTCGGCCTTCGCGGCTGGCGCGCTCAACGCCATTGCTGGCGGCGGCAGCTTTCTGACCTTTCCCGCACTGGTGTTCACCGGGGTGCCGCCCATCGTGGCCAACGCCACCAGTGCACTCGCGGTAAGCCCAGGCTACCTGGGCAGCACTTTGGGCTTCAAGGCAGAACTGCAACGCCTGCCCCGCCAGCGCCTGCGCAACGAAACCCTGCTGGCAGCGGTGGGCGGCGTGGCCGGGGCCCTTTTGCTGCTGGTGACCCCTGCCCAGGTGTTCAATGGCCTGGTGCCCTGGCTGCTTTTGTTTGCCACGGCATTGTTCGTGGCTGGGCCCTGGTTGGCCCGGCGAGCCAGCCGTTCTGCGGACGACGCCACCCACCCCTTCGAACGCTGGCGCGGCGCGGGCCTGCTGGGCGTGGCCATCTACGGCGGTTACTTCAATGGCGGGCTAGGCATTTTGCTGATGGCGCTCTACACCGTAACCGGCGAACGCCACCTGCACACCACCAACGCACTCAAGAATTTGAATTCACTGGTGCTGTCGCTGTTGTCGGTAGTGACCTTCGCGCTGGCTGGCGCCATTGCCTGGGGCCCGGCCCTGCTGATGATGGTGGCCGCCACGGCGGGGGGATATGCGGGCGCACATTGGTCGAAGAAACTGCCTGTGGCATGGGTGCGGGCGCTGGTGGTGGTGACTGGCCTGGTGATGAGTGCCGTGTTTTTCTATCGGGGTTGAGCGCCGCTTGTCTGGCGAAAACTGCGCACCTCGCCGCTGTGGCGCTTGGCCTCGTAGGCCACCAGTTCACGCTTGACGACTGGCGCCAGCAGGTAAAGCCCAAGCACGTTGGGTATGGCCATGATGAAGACCATGGCATCGGAAAAGTCGATGACGGCCCCCAACTCGGCGCTCGCGCCCAGCACGACACAGCCCAGGAACACCCCGCGATACACATTGACTGCCCGGTGCGACCGCCCCAGCAGGTAAGTCCAGCCCTTCAAGCCGTAATAGAACCAGGTGACCAACGTGGAAAACGCAAACAACACCACCGCCAGCGCCAGCACATAGGGAAACCAGCCGATCACGCTGCCAAAAGCAACCGAAGTGAGTTGCACCCCCGTCAACCCCAAGGAAAGGCTGCCGCTGATGACAATGACCAGCGCCGTCATGGTGCAGATGATCACCGTGTCGATGAAAGGCTCCAGCAAGGCCACGTAGCCTTCGGTAACGGGTTCATGCGTGCGCACGGTGGAGTGCGCAATGGCTGCCGAGCCAATACCCGCCTCGTTGGAAAAGGCCGCGCGCTTGAACCCCTGGATGAGCGCGCCCACGGCGCCGCCCAACACGCCTTCCGGCGAAAAGGCGCCGGAAACTATTTGCCAAATGCCCCAGGGAATGCGGTCGGCGTGCACCACCAACACGGCTACCCCAGCAAGCAGATAGATCCCTGCCATGAACGGCACCAGCCGCGACGTGGTGCGGGCAATGCCCTGCGCGCCGCCCACCACCACCCAGGCCAGCACAGCCGCCAGCAGCACGCCAAACAGCCAGCCCTTACCAGCCAACGGGCCGCTCGCCCCGCCACTGATGCCCAGCAACTGGTCAAACGCCTGGTTGGCCTGGAACATGTTGCCACCACCCAGCGCACCGCCCACGCAGCACACGGCAAACACCCAGGCCAGTACGCGCCCGGTGCGTGCCATGCCAAGGTCCGCCAAGCCCCTGGACAGGTAGTGCATAGGGCCACCTGAAACGGTTCCATCGGCATGCTGGCGCCGGTACTTCACGCCCAGCACGCATTCGGTGAACTTGGTGGCCATGCCCAGCAGCCCAGCGACGATCATCCAGAACGTGGCGCCCGGCCCGCCCAAGCTCACGGCCACCGCCACACCTGCAATGTTGCCCGGGCCCACCGTACCAGACAGCGCCATGGTGAGTGCCTGAAAGTGCGACGTCTCGCCAGGGTGACGGGTGGTAGGGTCGGTGTAGTCGCCCCGCGTGAGGTGCAACGCATGGCGAAACCCCCGCCATTGGATGGCACGGAAGTACAGCGTGAATACCAGCCCGGCCAATATCAACCAGCCCACAATCAACGGCACGCTGGTGCCGGCCACCTCCACGCTATGGAACACCACGCCCGCCACAGCCTGAGAGATGGGGGCGACCAGAGCGTTGATGTGAGCATCCAGTGTGGTGGGCATGGGGGTAATGTAGTGGGAGGTGTGAAATGCCGAAACAGCTTCTTCTCATGAGGTGCATTCACTACACATTCAATGCGAATCTACACCCGCCCTCGCGGGCGGGTGATGCGCACCTCCCAGGTCTCGCCCAGCGTCTCGTTCACGTTTCAATCCACACCCGCCCTCACGGGCGGGTGATGCTTCCAAGTTGCCCCTGGGGAGTTCTGACCATGATGTTTCAATCCACACCCGCCCTCGCGGGCGGGTGATGCCTCAACGACATGGCCGCAGAGCTTGAGGAGACGAGTTTCAATCCACACCCGCCCTCGCGGGCGGGTGATGCGTTGATTTTCTCGTATCCGTCCGGTGAACCCATCTTGAATGTGAGTTGAGAAGCGGGCATCGTCCCCATGATTGGAGGATCGTGGAGACGATGGAACAGATTTCAAACGTAGGACGGCCTCGCCGCCGTGAGTACAGCAAAGACTTCAAGGCCGAGGTACTGGCCAAGTGCCGCCAACCCGGAGCGAGCGTGGGCGGTGTTGCTCTGGCCCATGGCCTGCACTCCAACATGGTCCACCGCTGGATTAGGGAGGCTGGCGCTGCGTACCGATCGCAGGGTGTAATGCCGGGCAGCCAGGTTGCTCAGACGGTGCAGCCCCGGTTCACGCCGGTGCCGCTAGACCTGCTCAATCCGGTCATGGCGAGCACGCCCACAAGCAGCGCGGATCAGCCTGCAGCCCCCGCCCCGAGACCGGTCGAGTTGCAACTGCGCCGCGGGGATCTCATTGTGAGTCTCCAGTGCCCGCTGGAACACTGCGCAGCCCTGCTGCGCGAGGTGCTGCGGTGATCCGTATTGATGCGGTGTGGATGTCCTGTGAGCCCCTGGACATGCGAGCGGGTACAGAGACCGCTCTGGCCCGTGTCGTACAAGTCTTCGGCGCCGCCCACCCCCATCACGCCTACCTGTTTGCCAACGCCAGAGCCAACCGCATGAAGGTGCTGATCCACGATGGCTTTGGCGTCTGGCTGGCTGCCCGCCGGCTCCATCAGGGCCGATTCGTCTGGGGAGAACCCAACTCAGCCCGCCTGCCACTGAGCCAGGAGCAGCTACAAGCCCTGGTCACAGGCCTACCCTGGCAGCGCCTCGGGCAGGCCGGCGTCATCACTGTGCTGTGATCTTGAACGGGTAACTATCTCGGTTCAATTCGTGAATGTGCCAATGGGCACAACTACTGGCACCGGTCATGATCACTGCCATGAACGAAGCGGTGGATCTGCAAGGCATGGACGAGAGCACGCGCCAACTGGTGCTGGGCCTGATGGGCCAGCTCCAGCAGCAGTCCGCCGAGCTGCGCCACAAGCAGGCGCTGCTCGACAAGCTCACGTTCGAGAACGCCATGCTCAAGCGCATGAAGTTCGCGGCCAGGAGCGAGGCGCTCAGCGCTGAGCAGCGCGGCCTCCTTGAGGACGCCCTCGACGAGGATCTGCAGGCGGTGGCGCTCGAGATCGAACAGATGGGCGACGCAGGCCAACCTGCAGCTGAGCAGGCAGCCCGCCAGCAGCCCAAGCGCCAACCTCTGCCCCCGGAGCTGCCCCGCCAGGAACTGCGCCACGAGCCGGCCTCCACCGAGTGCTGCGGCCAGCCAATGAAGCGCATCGGTGAGGATGTGGCCGAGAAGCTCGACTACACACCGGGTGCCTTCACGGTCCACCGCTTCGTGCGGGGCAAGTGGGCCTGCGCCTGCTGCCAGACGCTCAGGCAGGCCCCGGTGGATGCGCACATCATCGACAAGGGGCTGGCCACCACAGGCTTACTCTCCCGTGTGCTGGTAGCCAAGTACGCTGATCACTTACCCCTGCACCGCCAGGAGGCCATCTATGCCCGCGCCGGAGTACCGATTCCGCGCTCCACCTTGGCGCAGTGGGTGGGCAGCTGTGGCGTACAACTCCAGCCGCTGGCCAGCGCCCTGCGCGCCGAGGTGCTTGCCCATGCCGTCCTGCACGCCGACGAGACGCCGATGCAGATGCTCAAGCCCGCCGCTCAGAGGGATGGCAAGACCCAGCGGGCTTATCTGTGGGCTTACACGCCGGGTAGGCACGAGCAGACCAGGGCGGTGGTCTATGACTTCTGCGAGACCCGGGCCGGGCGCCATGCCGCGTCCTTCCTTGAGGGCTGGGCGGGTACCCTGCTGGTCGATGACTTTGCCGGTTACAAGCAGCTCATGGGTGGGCAGATCCAGGAGGCAGGCTGCTGGGCGCATGCGAGGCGCAAGTTCTTTGAGCTGCACGCGGCCAACAAGAGCCAGATCGCCGAGCAGGCGCTCGCCCTGATCGGACAGATCTATGAGATCGAGCGACAGGCTCAGGGGATAGATGCAAACGAGCGGTTACGCATACGGCAGCAGCAGAGCCGCCCAGCGGTCGATCGCCTACACCTCTGGCTCACAGAACACCGTGGGAAGGTGCCCAGTGGGTCGGCCACAGCCAAGGCGATGGATTACAGCCTGCGGCGCTGGCCCGCACTCACCCGGTTCCTGGAGGATGGGCGGATACCGATCGACAACAACTGGGTCGAGAACCAGATGCGCCCGATTGCGCTGGGCCGCAAGAACTGGTTATTTGCGGGCAGCCTGCGGGCTGGGCAGCGAGCCGCCGCCATCATGAGCCTGATCCATTCGGCCAAGCTCAACGGCCATGATCCGTATGCCTATCTCAAGGATCTGATGGATAAGCTGCCTACCTGGCCCAACAGCCGAATCGGTGAGCTGCTGCCGCATCGGTGGCAGCCCCAAAGCGCCACAGCCTGATCAACTGCTACGACCGGCCCAGCTGGTCAAGATGGGTTGGCCGGACGGATACGCTGACATTGCACGAAACTGCAGCCGGTCGTGTCTATGCAGCCTACGGTGGCGTTTACGTTTGTGTGGCGCTCGGCTGGCTTTGGGCAGTGGATCAAGTGCGCCCGACCGTTTGGGATCTTGCAGGTGTCGCTGTGGCCTTGCTCGCAATGGGTATCATCATGTTCCAGCCGACACGGTGATCTGATCGATCATTGACTAGCCACACCAAGGCCCTGTGTCGGTTCCCACTCGCCAACGGTGCGGTAGCAGTTCCTCAATCCGGCTGGCCTTGTGGGTGCGCCACACCAGCAACCGATGCACCGCTTTGCCGCGTTTGCTGCAGCACCGCCTCCTTGACTCCCTGCTGTACTCGCGCCGCCTCGGGCGCCCATCCATTGACACTCGTTCCATCGTCTCAACGATCTCCTTCGTGGGGACGATCCTCGATTACGACCTACCTTTCAAGATGGGTTCGCCGCGCGCTTACGCTGCTCTGCGTGGCGGCGGTTTCAATCCACACCCGCCCTCGCGGGCGGGTGATGCATGAAATGGATCAGTTTGCCAAAAAGGCTGCTGAGTTTCAATCCACACCCGCCCTCGCGGGCGGGTGATGCGAATGCGCCAACCCCCACGAGGCAAAGCCTCGGCCTGTTTCAATCCACACCCGCCCTCGCGGGCGGGTGATGCAAAAGTAAAATGGGCCGCCCTTCAAGACCGGTCGCGTTTCAATCCACACCCGCCCTCGCGGGCGGGTGATGCCCTTACCGCCTGCCCCGCAGAAACAACCACTACAGGTTTCAATCCACACCCGCCCTCGCGGGCGGGTGATGCGGCCGCGCCAGTGCCGACGTTATATGCCCAGGAAACGTTTCAATCCACACCCGCCCTCGCGGGCGGGTGATGCTGGAAAACGACAGCCCAGACGAGCCAGGCGCCAGGTTTCAATCCACACCCGCCCTCGCGGGCGGGTGATGCACCTACTGGACCGACGCCCGCGAAGATGCCAAGCTGTTTCAATCCACACCCGCCCTCGCGGGCGGGTGATGCGTGAGTTTCGTGCTCATGTCAGGCCTCTGGTCGGAATGTTTCAATCCACACCCGCCCTCGCGGGCGGGTGATGCAAGCCGATGCGCGGGCAATGCTGGAGGCTGCTTTCGTTTCAATCCACACCCGCCCTCGCGGGCGGGTGATGCCGTCTTTCGGCGCAACGAATGGTTTTCCCTTGAGAGTTTCAATCCACACCCGCCCTCGCGGGCGGGTGATGCCGTTGACGGTGACTTCGGCGCGCCACTTTTCCCTGTTTCAATCCACACCCGCCCTCGCGGGCGGGTGATGCAAAATCCGCCAGGCACCCGCTCTAGATGTTGACAGTTTCAATCCACACCCGCCCTCGCGGGCGGGTGATGCGATGGGCGCGGGGGCCGATGTTCTGGCTGCCGCTGTTTCAATCCACACCCGCCCTCGCGGGCGGGTGATGCCGCTGTATGACCTGGATGAGGCGCGCCCCGCAGTGTTTCAATCCACACCCGCCCTCGCGGGCGGGTGATGCGGCCTGTTATCAGCCAATACGCCTACACATCCATGTTTCAATCCACACCCGCCCTCGCGGGCGGGTGATGCCCCGAGGCGGTCAGCGTCTGGGGCAGCCAAGAACTGGTTTCAATCCACACCCGCCCTCGCGGGCGGGTGATGCATCCGGCCAGAGCAGGCAGCGTTTATCACCGCCATGTTTCAATCCACACCCGCCCTCGCGGGCGGGTGATGCCCAAGGTGCAGGGCCGCGACGTGTACCGGTGGGTGTTTCAATCCACACCCGCCCTCGCGGGCGGGTGATGCGGCGAGATCAGCAAGTCGGCCTCGTGGATCGCGCTGGTTTCAATCCACACCCGCCCTCGCGGGCGGGTGATGCATGATCGGTTGCCCCATCTCACACACTCCTTCAGGTTTCAATCCACACCCGCCCTCGCGGGCGGGTGATGCATCCACGAAACCGCAGTGGTAGGCCGTCGAGCCGGTGTTTCAATCCACACCCGCCCTCGCGGGCGGGTGATGCAAAACTGAATAAGAGTAACGCGAGGCTTGTGTATGTTTCAATCCACACCCGCCCTCGCGGGCGGGTGATGCCTCCGGGCTGATGCGCTGGATGCACTCTGTGACCGGGTTTCAATCCACACCCGCCCTCGCGGGCGGGTGATGCGCCGGTAAACACATCCGGCCGCACCTCGAACATGTTTCAATCCACACCCGCCCTCGCGGGCGGGTGATGCTCACGCCCGCCAAGCCGCTTGACCTGTTCGATGCAGTTTCAATCCACACCCGCCCTCGCGGGCGGGTGATGCTGGCCTACGAAGCGCACTCCGGCCACATCGTTGAGGTTTCAATCCACACCCGCCCTCGCGGGCGGGTGATGCGCCATCTGCTTTGCTTCGTCCATGCTATTGGCGATGTTTCAATCCACACCCGCCCTCGCGGGCGGGTGATGCAAGCGTTTGACAAAGCCTTCATCGCCCACTCGGAAGTTTCAATCCACACCCGCCCTCGCGGGCGGGTGATGCCGTGTCTCCGGCCACCATCCTGACGGGCGCTCGCAAGTTTCAATCCACACCCGCCCTCGCGGGCGGGTGATGCCAAGCTGCGGAGCCTCGAACTTCTGCTTGGGCGCGTTTCAATCCACACCCGCCCTCGCGGGCGGGTGATGCCGGCCATGGGCAAGACCACGGTCACCGTGCCGCTGTTTCAATCCACACCCGCCCTCGCGGGCGGGTGATGCCCACTTGGCCAACAACAACGTCACCACGACCAACAGTTTCAATCCACACCCGCCCTCGCGGGCGGGTGATGCTTGACCGAGGTTGGTAACCATTTGCGTGCTCAGGTTGTTTCAATCCACACCCGCCCTCGCGGGCGGGTGATGCTTTGCGCATCTTGGCGAACAAGGCGTTCTCAACAAGGTTTCAATCCACACCCGCCCTCGCGGGCGGGTGATGCTCTTTTGAAGTCTCAAACCCTGGAGCTTTGATCATGTTTCAATCCACACCCGCCCTCGCGGGCGGGTGATGCCGATTTCACCGGAGGAGCGCCAGGCCTGTGCGGCGTTTCAATCCACACCCGCCCTCGCGGGCGGGTGATGCCTTGACGCGTTTGCCGCGCTCGTCCTCGTAGAAAAAGTTTCAATCCACACCCGCCCTCGCGGGCGGGTGATGCGCTTCAAGGACGCCCGCGACCGCCTCAAAGGTGGGGTTTCAATCCACACCCGCCCTCGCGGGCGGGTGATGCCATGCCAGCGTTCAACCCAGAGCGCTTCTGTATCTGTTTCAATCCACACCCGCCCTCGCGGGCGGGTGATGCCCGCTCTGCGCGACAGCCCCTCGGCACCAGCCAGTTTCAATCCACACCCGCCCTCGCGGGCGGGTGATGCGGCGGGTTGGACCCATTTGCGATGGTGCGGCTTCAAGTTTCAATCCACACCCGCCCTCGCGGGCGGGTGATGCGCTCTGGGCTGAGGGGATCGCACATGGCATGGCTTGTTTCAATCCACACCCGCCCTCGCGGGCGGGTGATGCTCCACCCCGTCAACAACTTGAACCACTTGCACAAAAACCATGTTTTGCGCGAACCACCTTGCATGAGGTCGGCATCGACAAAGGTAGCGCAACATAGCTACGGACAAGTAGTTAAAAATCAACAGGTTATGGAATGCGCGAACCCTCCAGGCATTTGTCCGCCACTCAGGGTTCGCGCTATAGCAATACTAACTCGTAGCGAGAAAATTAGTGCTCACAGCACCAGTGGGCCTTCAAAGTCGGTTGCCTTGAAGTGTCCATACTCTTTGACCTCGGCCCCTTTGGTGCCGGGAATGCGATACAGCCTCAGGCAATCCTGAGCCTGATCCACTTCTTGCAACAAACGCCGCTCCAAGGTCTCTAGGCCTGCAAGATCGACCTGACACTCAAACACAGATTTCTGCACGCGTTGACCTGTGCTTTCACAAACCTTGGCAACACGACGCAGGCGCCGCCGCCCTTCTCTGGTTTCTGTGTTGACGTCGTAGCAAACAATTACCAGCATCGCTTTCCCCGCAGTATTCTGGTCATCTGACCAAAAACGGCAGATAACCCGCCGTAGCACCATCAGCCTCAACTTCCTTGCGCACGCTGCGAGCCATCAATCTGGCCTGGACCAGGGGAACCAACCCCAGTGGCATGCTCTGCGAAAACAACGGATGCTGCAATGCTTCCTGTTTACGTTCTTGGTACGCCACCACCACTGCCTTGCGCCCGTCTGGCGTCAACGAGACCCCTCCTCCCTCGCGTACCGAGAAATCTTCAGGTCGAATCTGGCCACGGTTGACCAGCGTCAAAGCCAATCTATCCGCCAAGGGGCGGAACTCCTCCATCAAGTCCAAGGCCAATGCGGCACGTCCAGGGCGAAGCGCGTGCAAGTAACCCACCTGCGGATCAAGCCCAACGGCCTCCAAGGCACTGCGGCAGTCGTTCATCCACATTGCATATAGAAACGACAAGAGCGCATTGAAACGATCACGTGGTGGCCGACGACTGCGACCATCCATAGCAAAGTGATCGCGTAATTCGGGCCTAACCAAATGAGGGAGGCGGTCAAAGTACTGACGCGCAGCCTCTCCCTCCAAGCCACGTAACGCGTCCAGGTCTGCCGCTTGCGGCAACGCTCTCAAGGTCGCAGCCAAATCCTGCGCCCCTCTGGTCAGCGCCGCAGCGTCATCCACCGCCTTGGCTTCGCGCGCGCCACGCAGCAGCACATGCCTTGAGTTCCGAACCTTG
This sequence comes from Burkholderiaceae bacterium, assembly GCA_041913045.1. GTDB lineage: Bacteria > Pseudomonadota > Gammaproteobacteria > Burkholderiales > Burkholderiaceae_C > CAMLOF01. The sequence continues at coordinate 80,603 of JAYSGB010000003.1, forward strand.
CCTGCCACGCACGCGCGGGCAAGCTCCAGGCAAAAGGACAAGTCTTGCAACTGGTTGTGCTGTGCGCGCCGCAACAAGACATTCCCAGACGTAGCCCCTTCCAATCTGGCCTTGAAGCGCCCGTTGTCGTCCATCAGTACCAGTGCAACACACTCGTCAGCCAGACGATGCATCAGGGGCACAGACAAGCCCACCCGCCCAAAGCACACCACCGCTTGCAAATGATGCAGGGGTACCCGCAACCGCGTTTCATCACCCACAAGCACCCTGAGAGTATCGTTGTCCAACCGCAGGTAACTCTCCGGCGTGTTCACGTAAAGGGTGTTGAGCAACTGCATGGAAATCAATCCTCCACGTCAAACAGGCGTGCACGTAACTCGTTCACACCTCCAGAACCTGTCAGTTCAGGCATGCAACGTTCGCGCAACGAGCAACCCTTGCATCGCTGCGCGGCCAACGCCGCCTCCAAAGGCTCTGGCAACCGCTGATCCCGCAGCATCTGCCTTACCTGCCCAACAACGGACAGCACAGCTTGCCGCAACTCCGGAGTGATGATCACCACACGCCTTCGCTTGGAACTGGCGTAGTACAACGCCCCCTCGTGCACAGGGCGTCCGGTCATGGATTCGAGGCACATGGCTTGCGCGGCAAGTTGCAGGTCATCACAAGCAGCTATGTCCTTGGCCTTGTGGCGGCTCCCATGCTTGTATTCGACGGGATAAGGCGTGCCATCGGGCAGGAACTCCACCACATCCGCCTTGCCCACCAACCCCAGTTCGTCGTACCATAGCGGCAAGGCACGCTCCACACGCACTCCCTTGGCGGTCTCTACGCCCGGTTGATCGACCCGTGCATGCACAGCGTTGCCGCGCAAAGTGTGAAGGTTGTCGTCAAAGGCCTGATCCAGATGGATCAGGCCGCACTGGCGCGGGCAATAAGCCCAGTGCTGCAAGGCGGACAGGGGGATGGACTCTTCTTCGCTCACACTTTGCGGAGCAAGGTCACCCCAGCGGGCAAATCCGACTCGTCCACCTCAACAGCGTAGTCCGAGAAGTTGCGCGGAATATCCACTGTCTTTTTAGCCCTGATGCGCTCAAACAGTTTGTGGGCATGTGCGTTGCCCAGCTCGCTGTCGTGCTTGAAGATGTAGAGCCCACGGGTCGACATTTCGCCGCGAGCTGCAGAGCGGTCGTGCTCAAACATGTTTCCCAGTGCCTGCCAAAGCAACTCCAGATCGTCCTCGCCGAATCCAGTTTGCTTAGCCAAGAAGGACGAGACAAAACCGTGGGCGACGTACAGACCGTAAGGCACGGTGTGCTTGCGGCCCATGGTGCGGTTGTCGCCCTGCTGTTTCTCGGCCTCTGCCTCGGTGGCCACGGCCATTCGGGTAATGGAATGCTCCAGCGCCACGATGGGGTCGATAGACCGTGCAAAGGTCAGTTGCACAGGGCCCCGGACCTGCCCGGCATTGGTTCCTGTGGACATCACCGCACCAAACGTGCGAACGTCGAAGAAGTTCTGGCACATCCACTTGCGGGCCAGGTCCACATCACTGGCGCTTCCTTTGCGTTTTTCCTTGCCGCCTTTCTTGGCCTTCTTGTCTTCACCCTCAGCGGCTTCTGCGACCTCATCCGCTGGCGCATCCAGCTTGAGCGCCGAGTAGGCGCGCTGGTGTTGAAGGTTCAGGATGGCCTTCTCCCGGACGTAGATCTCGAAACGCTTCTCTCCGGCTTCCGGCGCCTTTTCGGTCTGATCCTGGGTCAGCGCGACGAAGTTACGCACCTTGCGCTTGAGCGCCACGTCGGTAATCAGGCCGTGGCCGGTTTCAGCATCGAGGCGCGGCAGATTGCCCGCATCCGGGTCCCCATTGGGGTTCCCGTCCTTCACGTCAAACAGTAGCACGAAGTCGTAGCGATTGGTCAAGTTCATCTCAGTTTCCTCCTGGGGTAGTTTCAGTGAGCGGTTTCGTCCAGAGCAGTGCTTTCGGCGTCAGCCGTTTCACGCTTGGTAAAAAAGTCTTGTCGTTGGTGGTAGTAGCCGATGGCAAAACGGCCCTGATCCGGCAGGTTCATGTGCACGGGAAAATCCGAAATACCCGACATGATTTCTGCCAGCAGCTTTTCAAAGTTCACCGCCCGCCCCTTGCTCTGCATCTTGGCTAGGTGGTGATTCTTCAACCGCATCAACGTGGTGAATACGGCCACAGGCGTGCTGGATGCAGCGCCGTAGTAACGCTCCCGAATCGTTGCATTCAGACCAGGACTGGCTTCTTCCTGGATCTTCTCCAGCGTGGCAAACAGGCGACCCAAGCGGTACGCCGTGGACGGACTCTCGATATCAAGCATGGGTTGAATCTCCCTGGGTTGTGAATCAGACGTGGTGAGGGACCGGTTGAGGTAAGCCTTGATGGCCGCCGCTCGCATGTATGTGATCTGCTGTTCTGCGCGGCAGCGTTGGACTGCAGCGTTGAGCCAGGTCGTGGGATACGGCGAGCCGGTGAAGATGCTGCGAATCAGATCGCCACCCAAACTGGGTGGAATGTTGTCGGCCTTGCCTTGCAGGGCCACGGCGGTAAGCAGGCGAAAGAGGCTCGGAAACTCCGGATCGTTCGGACCACGTACCAGCGAAAGATCATCGAACCATGCCGCGATGCGCCCTGCGATGATGTGCAGAGGGGCCGCATGCCAAAACCGCACAGAGATGCGCGCCGCATTCGGAGCCAAGCCCAATACATAAAACGCGTTGTCCCCTCGCGCACCTGTGAAGCCACCACTGTGAACGGAATCAAACAGCGCTTTGACTTGTTGGGTGTGTGCGTCAGGGTTGTCTCCTCCGCCGAGCAAGGCAGCCAACTCACCTTCGAGGGGATCAGCTTTCTGTGCCCAGAAAACAGTAGAGGCATCGCCAATCTGCACCCGCTGACTGGAGTCCCGCGCCAGCAAGGCATTCAGAGCAGTGGTGTAGGCAAAAGCTGCCGCCTGACTGACGGGCGCGTTCGCACCCTGGCTCTTGCCGTACGAGTTGAACGCCTCCAGATTGAACGAAACGATGTTGGCACCGGATGTCTGGGCTCCCCACACCCCCTTGATCGCGGTGTGCAGCCGCTCCACCGGCAAGGTATCACCCGTGATCAGGCACGTGGCCTTCAAACCGTCACCGTCTTCAGTTGTTTCATCCCCTGTCGCACCAACGACCAAGTGAGGCGCAACGCCCGGTCTTTGACACACCAGTGCCGTGTCATCGACCAGTCGGAACGTCAAGACAGGGTTCGACGCAGCAATCTCGGCATGGGCAGCAAACCGCGCCACCTGCTCGGCCGGGTTCGCGTCGAGAAAGGCCAACACACCACGCAACCCGGCATCGCCATGAGCGAGCACTGGAAGTGTCGAAATGCGCTCCCGAAATGCCTGCTGCATTTCAACAAGACGGGCCAGGTACTCATCGGCACCGCCTTTGGAGCGAGCCAAATCCATTTTCTTCACGTCAGGAAGCGCAAGAACGTACTCGGCGTTGTCCCACAGCAGGTTGGCGGCGATGCCCGAGGTCTTCTTGACGCCCATGGGCACCAGGTAGCTCGTACCGATCTTCTTTTTCCCAGACATCTGGCGCGCGTCAATGATTGCGTGAAGCTGGCCACTTTCGTCCACTTCGAGAATGAAGCCAATTTCCTTCTGCTCCAGCCCAAACGCTGGCAACCGACGAGCAGGATCCACGTCAGCTTGGCGACGCAAGTAGTAGTCGTAGAGGGCTTGCAGGATCATCCCCGTACCTCCACACGACTCAGATCAAGAACACCCCTTTGCACCTGAGCACGGAAAAAGCGTGGCTGGGGTGTATATCCGGCGGCGAAATCCATGTCGTAGAGCATCCAGCCCAGATCGGGTGACCAGTCGTCCAACGCGCTCGGCTCGTCCGGTCCAACGCGCCAGCCACCCTGGCCATCTGCCACCAGATCAACAGCCCGAAACGCGGCAGCAAACTCACGGCAGCCCAGATAGGGCTGATTCACGCACTGCCCCGCCTCAGCGCGGCGATTGAACATCGCGATGTACTTGTTGGGGTTGGCGCGAGCATCGTCCCCCACCATCTCCATTTCAGCGTGCAGCCGATAGGCCACATCGCGCAAAAGCAGACTGGCGCGTTGCTGGCGCTCTTCTTCAATGTAGAGCGCCAGCTCACCATGGCCTTCGTTCATGGCGGTGAGCGCATTGCGAGAAGAGGCCACTGCACCCACTTCATTGCGCCGCACACTGGTCCAGCGCACCGGTTGGAGCACTTCGATCCGAGTGATTCGCCATCGGATGGCGGGCTTCCACAGAATGGCCTCGAACACCGCCCGCGCTGCGGACGGCGTGATCAGGTCGTAAGACACCCGCTCGACCTTCATCTCTGGCCGGGTGAAGCAGGCGTAGTCGCCCCGAACCTCCAAGCAAAATGGCTTCATTCAAACTCCCTTCGCGTCAACCGTTTACGAACTGACATAATTTGCGGGGTCACCTGGTGCCGAGTCCACCTTCGCGCCCATCACCGGGTCGTAAAACCCCTCCCATCCTTCGCGCTGCACATACAAGCCCGGGCAGCTCGCCACCTCCACGATGTCGCCCATGTCCACAAGCCGCCGCACCTGGTGCTGGTAGATCGTGACGCCGTAGCGTTGCAACTTGCGCATCAACCAACGGGCCGGGCCATCGCGCTCCAGCATGCCGATCAGTGCGTCCACATCGTCGCGGGCGTTGGGACTGCTGTAGCGAACCAGCACCGTGGCGCTGTCTTTCTCGTCAATCAGCTTGAACGCATCGGCTGCAGCCCGAAACTGAACGGGCAGACTCATCGCCTTCAGGTCAGGCTCCAGCTTGAGCAGATCGCAAATCCGTGCTTTGTCCGTGGACGGTGCATCGTGGTGCAGGCGTTTGAAGTACAGGTCAATCAGGGGCAGCGCAAAAGGGTCTGCGGGCAAACCGCGCCATACCGCCTTGCACGTGTCACGAGCCAAAGTCAGCAAACCCGGCGGGGCCTTCGTCGGAGGAACGAACACATGCACAGCCCCCGGCTCGGGCAACTTGCCTTCGCGGTTGCACCGCCCCGCCGCCTGAGCGATGGAGTCCAACCCAGCCAAAGCTCGATAGACCACTGGGAAGTCCAAATCGACCCCAGCTTCAACCAATTGGGTTGACACCACATGAATGGGGGCCGGGCTTTGCCCTGCGGCCAGTGCCTCCCGGCGCGCCTTCAGAGCGTCCTTGATCTCGGCGATCGTGTCGCTGCGGTGTTGTGCACACATAAGCGCAGATAGGTGCCAACACCGCGCGCTATCGGCGCGCGCCTTGATCAAGCGGAACAGCTCGGCCGCATCGGCGCGTCGGCTGACGATGGTGAGCGCGGCATAGTGTTCGGCGATTTCGTCCGCGAGTTCTGGCCAACTGCGCGGGGTTTCCAGACTTGGAGGCAGGTGCACACGCACTCGCTCCAGCGCGCGGTACAAGGCCGGCACGTCATCAATGATCTCTGTCACCGGACCGAGGGCACGCCTCAGACCCCTCTGCGGATCGACGCTGGGCGGTGTGTTGAGGGCAGGCTGGGTGGCGGTGCACAGAAGCACAGTTGCGCCAAAGTCCTGAACGAGGTAGCGCAGCACATCCACCACGGGCTGCAAAAACTCCACCGGCAGCAACTGCGCTTCGTCCAGCACGATCACGCTGTTGACCAGACTGTGCAGCTTGCGACACCGCGAGGTCTTTCGCGCAAACAGACTCTCGAACAACTGCACATTGGTGGTGACGATCAGCGGAGCGTCCCAGTTCTCGCAGGCCAGTCGGGAACGCGTGGTCTCTTCTTCTGGATTGGACTCCGCATTGCTGTGGTGCTCGATCACGGCGTCTTCACCCAACGCTTTGAACACTTCGCGAAATACGTCAGCGGTCTGTTCGATGATGCTGGTGTATGGGATGGCATAGACGATGCGCTGCTTGCCGTGCTTGACCGCATGCTCCAAAGCGAAAGCGAGGCTCGACAGAGTCTTGCCGCCCCCGGTGGGGACCGTGAGGCTGAAGACCCCTGGAGGCTGGCTGGCTTTGGAGTGGCACTGCGCCAGCACTTCGGCTCGGATGCGGTTGACCGCCGTCTTCGGTTCCCCAAAGGCAGCGAGATAGGCATTCAGCTCATCCCGGAACGGCCGAAGATCGCATTCGCCTCGGCGCGCCTCTGCCCTGCGGCCGTCCATGTAGGCCTCGGTGTCCAGAAAGTCAGCATCCACCAGCGATGAAAACACCATCCTGACCCACAAGGCAAAGCGGCCAGGGTTGAGCTTCTGGTGCTCATTGCAGATACCCACGCTGTTGAGGTCGATGCCCGCCAGAGTGGCTTTGAGAATGTCGTCGGCCTGCGGGCGCGCAAGGGCTTCTGACAACTCACGCCGAGCATCTTCACTCGCCAAGCGGGCTGAAAGACCCAGTCCTTGGCCGCCTTCCCAGTTATCGAGACCAGCGTGATGGCCAGCAATCACGTATTGCAGTATCCGACCCAGAATTTTCCCTTGTGCGCCATGTTGTTGTTCAAGGTGTTGGACAGCCCACAGCGCTCCAGCCGCCGAATGTGTTTTGTCTCGGTCCGCGACACGCTCGATATGCGCATCGACAATGCCCGCCTGGCGGATGTAAGCCTGAAAACCGAGCCTGCGCTTGCCCAAGTCATGCCACAGGCCTGCAAGTTGAGCGATGGCTTTGAGGTGGGCAGGAGCGAAGTCTGCAGCCAGATTGCCTACAGAACGAAGATGTTCATTCAGCAAATGCGGATCTTTCCCGCTGCCATCTGAGGAAGAGTGAGCCCAGTCCAAACTGGATGGGTCCGAGATCATGCGTCTGCCCCCATGCATCGTTGAGGTGGGCGTAAGCACCCCATGTTTGCAATCTTGCAATTGATCCGTGCACAAAACCTCACCCCCACACCCTCCCCACTGCTGTTCGGCCCATGCTACAGCAAAGTAGCATTTGTGGCGACTCGGCCTCACCGGCAAGCGGCGTGGCAGCAAGGAGTTGGTGTGACAGCATGGGCGTTCCGTTGAATGGTTTGCCCCAATGCTGCAGGCCTTCCGTATCAAAAAACGATACGGCAACAGCCGCCCATCCGTTTATTTTGGGGTCACCCCCACACCCCCTCCAACGCCGCCCACGCCGCCTGAATGGCGGGCTCCTGTTCCCGCCCTGCCAGGCAGATGAAGCTGAGCACGCAGTCCAGTTGCACCCGGTCAGCGATGACGAGGCCGCGCGCCTGCGCCTCGCGGATGGCCACCGAGTCGCGTACCAGGCTCAGCCCCACGCCTGAGCGCACCAGGTCCAGCATGGAGGCCTCTTGGTCCACCTGCGCCACGCGGCGCACGCGCAGCCCTTGCGGCGCCAGCACCTTGTGCAACAAGCGGTGGTGGGCCGAGGCAGCGGGCGTTTCTATCCACGGCAGGCTGGCAAGCGCTCGCCAGTCTTGCCCGTGCACCTGCGGGCCCCAACCCGCTGGCGCCAGTACGCGGTAGGTGAACGGGGTGAGCGCGCGCACGCGAAACGCCTGGGCAACCCGGCCCTCGTTCGGGTCACCCAGGTAGTAGCCCACATCCAGTTCGCCCGCTTCCACGCGCGCCAGCACCTCGCCGCTCATGCCCTGGCGCAGCACCGTTTCCACCTGCGGGGCAGACTCTACCAGTTGCCGCAAGAAGGCGCCCAGGCGGGTGAATTCGGGGTCGAGAATGGTGCCGATGGACAAGGTGCCGCGCACCTGGGTGTGCAGGCGCTTGGCCGCACCCACGAACTCGCGTTGCGCTTCCAGCACGCGGTCGGCCAGCGGCAACAGAGCCGCACCGTCTGGCGTGAGCCGCATGCCACGCGGCGTGCGCTCGAACTGGCGAAGGTTCAGTCGCTCCTGCAAGGCTTTCACCTGCAGGCTGACGGCCGGTTGCGTCAAGTGCAGGCGCTCGGCCGCGCGCGAAAGGCTGCCCTCTCGGGCCACGGTGGCGAAGACGCGCAGTGCAGGAATATCCATCGTTCGATATTAACTTTGCTTATTTCAAATGCAAGAATTTCTGAGTAGTCACAGGCTAGGGCCAGAGATAAAGTCGCCGACTGGCATAGAACATTCTTAGACAAAAGCCCACCCGCCGAGGAGACCGCTTGGACACCGCACTGACTTTTGACCACATCGTTGTGGGTGCTGGCACCGCTGGCTGCCTGCTGGCCAACCGCCTGAGCGCCGACCCGGCCCGCCGCGTACTGCTGCTGGAGGCGGGCCCGCCAGACAACTACCACTGGATCCACATTCCCGTGGGTTACCTGTACTGCATAGGCAACCCGCGCACCGACTGGCTCTACCAGACCGAACCCGACCCAGGCCTGAATGGCCGCCGCCTGCGCTACCCGCGAGGCAAGACGCTGGGCGGGTGCAGCAGCATCAACGGCATGATCTACATGCGCGGCCAGGCCCGCGACTACGAGCATTGGGCCCGCCTGACAGGCGACGCCGACTGGAACTGGGAGCGCTGCCTGCGCGACTTCAAGGCCCACGAAAACCACTACCGGCTGGACGCCGAGCACCAAGGGCAGAGCGACCCGGCGTTTGCCCTGCTGCATGGCAACCGGGAGCTGGGCAGCACGGGCGAATGGCGGGTGGAGAAGCAGCGCCTGCGCTGGGACATTCTGGACGCCTTTGCCGCAGCCGCAGAACAAGCAGGCATTCCCGCCACCAGCGACTTCAACAGCGGCAACAACGAAGGCGTGGGTTATTTTGAAGTGAACCAGAAGGCGGGTTGGCGCTGGAACGCGTCCAAGGCCTTCTTGCGCCCCGTGCGCCACCGCACCAACCTGACCGTGTGGACCGGCGCGCAGGTGAAACGCCTGCTGCTGGAAACCTCCGCCGACGGAAGCCTGCGCTGCACCGGCGCCGAAGTGGTGCGCGACGGCCAACTGCACACCGTGCGCGCCACGCGCGAGGTAATCTTGAGCGCAGGCGCCGTTGGCTCGCCACAGATACTGCAGCTGTCGGGCATCGGCCCGGCAGACCTGCTGCAACAGCACGGCATTGCCGTGCAGGCAGACGTGCCCGGCGTGGGCGGCAATCTGCAAGACCACCTGCAGATTCGCGCGGTGTTCAAGGTTCGCGGCGTGAAAACGCTCAACACCCTGGCCAACAGCCTGTGGGGCAAGGCCAAGATCGGGCTGGAATACGCCCTGCGCCGCAGCGGCCCCATGAGCATGGCGCCCAGCCAGTTGGGGGCATTTACCCGCAGCTCACCTGAAATGCGCGACCCCAACGTGGAATACCACGTGCAACCCCTGAGCCTGGACGCCTTTGGCGAACCGCTGCACAGCTTCCCGGCCTTCACGGCCAGCGTTTGCAACCTCAACCCCACCAGCCGGGGCACCGTGCGCATACGCAGCGCCAACTTTCAAGATGCCCCCGCGATTGCACCCAACTACCTGAGCACCCCTGAAGACCGAAAGGTGGCGGCCGACAGCCTGCGGCTGACCCGGCGCATCGTGGCGCAACCGGCCCTGGCCAAGTACCAGCCTGAGGAATTCAAGCCCGGGCTGCAATACCAGAGCGACGAGGAACTGGCCCGGCTGGCGGGCGACATCGCCACCACCATCTTCCACCCCGTGGGCACCACCGCCATGGGAGCCGACGGCGACCCCAACGCCGTGCTGGACAGCCACCTGCGCGTGCGTGACGGGCGGGGTGGGCGCATCGCCGGGCTGCGCGTGGTGGATGCGGGCGCCATGCCCACCATCACCAGCGGCAACACCAACAGCCCCACCTTGATGATGGCCGAGAAGGCAGCCCGCTGGATCTTGTCGGGCGTGTAGGCCTGTCAGATGTCTGACGGCATGAATCACGAAAACACCGGGTTAGTCCCTATGCCCAGGCTTGGTGCATGTGCCTAGAATGCAAGCACTCGCTGGTTGGGGGTACACCCTGCCGACCACACGCGAGAGGACCGAGGAGACAACCCAAACTCGAACAACAGAATATCCAGCGTCCCCAGAGATGCAGAATTCTTCAGCGCCGGCTACATGCCGGCGTTTCTTTTTCGGGTTCAGGCTTTTTCGTTCAACAAGGCACCCATGGTGCGATCGGCCACGCGCAACACCTGCAAGTTGGCCTTGTAGGCAAAGCTGGCCGACATCTGCTCCACCACTTCCTCTTCCAGGTTCACGCCGGGTTGCTGCGCTTTTTGCAAGCGTGTGCCAACACCGCCCTCGGGCTGGGCCTCGGCCACCGCCTCCTGGCGGCGAAAACCCTGGGTAGGCAGGTTGGCCACGTTGTGGGCAGAACTGTCCAGCCGAAGCTGCGCAGACTGCATGCCCGACTGGGCGATGGAAAGGATGTTCACCGGGAAAAGCTCCTGAATGTGCACCAGTTTACGCCGCTGTTGGGGCCATGCAAAGTCCGCCCGTCATCTGCACGCGGTTTGATCTGGCTCAAATCCCACACCCAATCTAGGCACGATACTGCACATCGCTTCAATAGCAAAAGCACTAAAGTGCATATTCATCCACCCAGGAGACCCGCATGAGCCAGGAAGACACCCTGATCGAAGCCCCCGAGTCGGTCAACAGCGACCGTTTTGTTGAAGTGAGCTACGACGACGCCATTCCCAACAACGTGGATTTGTCGTCGGACCGCACGCTGCTGCGCGCGCTGGAAAGCTGGCACCCCGGCTACCTGGACTGGTGGAAGGACATGGGGCCCGACGGCTTTCAGGAAGCCGACGTGTACCTGCGCACCGCCGTGGGCGTGGACCCCGCGGGCTGGGCCAAGTTTGGTTACGTGAAGATGCCCGAGTACCGCTGGGGCATTCTGCTGGCGCCCAAGGTGGAAGGCCGTACCATTCCCTGTGGCCGCCACAAGGGCGAGCCCGCATGGCAAGAGGTGCCCGGTGAATACCGTTCGCTGCTGCGCCGCCTCATCGTGATCCAGGCCGACACGGAACCCGCCTCCGTTGAACAGCAGCGCTACCTGGGCAAGACCGCGCCCAGCCTGTACGACATGCGCAACCTGTTCCAGGTGAACGTGGAAGAAGGCCGCCACCTGTGGGCCATGGTGTACTTGCTCGTCAAGTACTTTGGCAAGGACGGCCGCGAGGAAGCCCAAGCCCTGCTGGAACGCCGCAGCGGCCAGCAAGACAACCCGCGCATCCTGGGCGCCTTCAACGAGCGCACGCCCGACTGGCTGAGCTTCTTCATGTTCACCTACTTCACCGACCGCGACGGCAAGATGCAACTCGCCGCGCTGGCCGAAAGCGGCTTCGACCCGCTGAGCCGCAGCTGCCGCTTCATGCTGACGGAAGAGGCGCACCACCTGTTTGTGGGCGAGACCGGCGTGGGCCGCACCATCGAGGCCACCTGCAACGCCATGGTCAAGGCGGGCATCAAAGACCCGTATGACGTGGAAGCCATCCGCAAGCTGGGCGTGGTGGACCTGCCGCTGCTGCAGCGCAAGGCCAACTTCCACATGAGCGTGACGCGCGACCTGTTCGGCTCCGAGATTTCGTCCAACGCCGCCGACGCCTTCAGCGCCGGACTGAAGGGCCGCTTCAACGAAGCCAACCTGAAGGACGACCACGAGCTGCAGAACGACACCTACGCCGTGGAGCGCGTGGTGGACGGCAAGCTGGTGAAGGAAGACGTGCCCGCGCTGCGCGCCATCAACAGCCGCCTGCTGGACGACTACATCGCCGACTGCCAGGGCGGCATAGACCGCTGGAACAAGGTGATCGAGAAGGCGGGCATCGACTTCCGCATCACCCAGCCGCACAAGGGCTTCAACCGCCGCATCGGCGAGTTCGCGGGCCACCGCATCAGCCCCGACGGCCGCCTGCTCACCGAAGCCGAGTGGCAAGCCGGCCAGGGCGAGTGGCTGCCCAACGACGCCGACATGGCCTTCATCAACTCGCTGATGCAGCCTTGTCACCAGCCCGGCGAATACGCCAGCTGGATCGCCCCGCCCCGCATGGGCATCAACCAGCAGCCGGTGGACTACGAGTACGTGAAGATCGACTGATCGGCGGGTGGTCCGGCATCTCCGTGGTGCCGGGCCCCCGAAGGGGTCAGTGCCCAATGTGACGGCAGCGCCTGCAGGACGGCGCGGGCGTCAAGCGAGCGGATGGGCACGGCCTTGTCCATGGGGATGCGATCATGGGCCTGCAAGGCCATGTACCGCAGGGCGCTCACCCGCAGGAAGGACGCGAAGTTGCCCACTTCGCCACGTGCGGCAACCAGTTCGTCGTAGAGCTTCTCGATCAGTTGCACCACGGTCATGCCGTCGCGCTCGCCGATTTCGGCCAGCACATCCCAGTAGAGGTTCTCCAGCCGGATGCTGGTGACCACGCCATGCAGCCGCACCGAACGGGTGCGGCTGGCGTAGCTGTCGGGATCGGCACTGATGAAGATTTCACACATGACGACACTCCTGCGCGGTGATCCAGCGCGCATTGTGCGCCGCCCGGGCGTTTTTTGGCATCAGTGGCTGATGCGGGTGCCCAGCACCTCCAGGAACTGCGCAATCCACGCAGGGTGTGCTGGCCACGCTGGCGCGGTGACGAAAGGCCCGTCGGTGACCGCCTGGTCTACCGCGATGGGCGCGTAGGTGGCGCCCGCAAGCTCCACCTCCACCTGGCAGGCCGGATAAGCCGAGATGGTGCGGCCTTTGATGTCGCCTGTGGCGGCGAGCAGCTGGGCACCGTGGCAGATGGCCGCCACCGGTTTGCCACTGCCGGTGAAGTGTTTGACCATGGCCACCACGCTGGCGTGCATGCGCAGGTACTCGGGGCCGCGCCCGCCGGGGATCACCAGCGCGTCGTAGTTCTCGGGCTTCACGTCGGCAAAGTTGGCGTTGAGCGTGAAGCGGTGACCGGGCTTTTCGCTGTAGGTCTGGGCGCCCTCGAAGTCGTGGATGGCCGTGTGGATCCAGTCGCCAGCTTTCTTGTCGGGAGCAACGGCGTGCACCGTGTGGCCAACGGCCTGCAGTGCCTGGAAGGGCACCATGGTTTCGTAGTCTTCGCAATAGTCACCGCAGATCATCAACAGCCTCTTGCCCATCGGAGTCTCCTTGGATAGCGTGGATCGGGCTTTGATTGTTGGTGGGCGGGTGGCACAAGGGGTAATAGCCGGTTACTGCGGCGCAGCGGGTTTACCCTGACGAAGCCGGAAGATACAAAAAAGGCCTGCCGCCCCGGCGGGCAAGCAGGCCTTGGCGTGACGCGCGACTGATCAACCCTTGCGGTTGAGCAGGGCGTGCAGGAGGATGGCGCCGAAAGTGGCCGTCCCGATGCCGCCCAGCGCGAATTCACCGAACCTGAGGGTGTAGTCGCCCGTGCCCAGCACCAGGGTGATGGCGGCCACCAGCAGGTTCTTGTTGTTGGAGAAGTCCACGCGGTTGTCGACCCAGATCTTGGCGCCCGCGATGGCAATGAGCCCGAACACCACGATGGACACGCCGCCCATGACGGCCAGCGGAATGGCCTGGATGACGGCACCAAACTTGGGGCTGAAACCCAGCACGACAGCCATGGCACCAGCCACCACGAAGATGGCGGTGGAGTAGATCTTGGTGGCGGCCATGACGCCGATGTTTTCGGCGTAGGTGGTGACACCCGTGCCCCCGGCGCTGCCCGCAACCATGGTGGCCACGCCGTCGCCCATGAAGGCACGGCCCATGTACTGGTCCAGGTTCTTGCCGGTCATGGCGGTCACGGCCTTGATGTGACCCAGGTTCTCGGCCACCAGGATGATGGCCACGGGCGCGATCAGCAACATGGCATTGGCACTGAACACCGGGGCGCTGAAGTTGGGCATGCCGATCCACGCCGCGTTGGCAATGCCGCTCAGGTCCATGGGTTTACCCAGACCCATGCCGTTGGTGAGCACCGCGTAGATGACGCTGGCAATGATGAGACCCATGAGGATGAGCAGGCGCTGCACCATGCCGCTGGTGAACACCGCCACCAGCGCCACGCACACGAAGGTGACGCCCTGCATCCACGCGTCAAAACCCGTGGGCGCCATGTTCTTGATGGGGATTCCCGCCAGGTTGAGACCGATGACCGCCACCACCGAGCCGGTGACCACGGGGGGCATGAAGCGCTCGATCCAGCCCGTGCCCACCGCCTGCACGATGGCCCCGATGGCGAAGTACACAGCGCCGCAGGCAATGATGCCGCCCAGCGCCACGCCGATGTTGCCGTTGGGCCCCTGCCCTGCGTAGCCGCTGGCCGCGATCACCACACCAATGAAGGCAAAGCTGGAACCCAGATAGCTGGGCACCTTGCCGCCGGTCATGACGAAGAAGATGAGCGTGCCGATGCCGCTCATGAGGATGGCGACGTTGGGGTCGAACCCCATGAGGATGGGCGCGAGCACCGTGGCGCCGAACATGGCGATGAGGTGCTGCACGCCCATGACGGTGGTCTGCGGCCAGGGCAGCCGTTCGTCCGGGCCGATGACGCCGCCCGCCTGCAGGGCCGCGTCGGATTTTTCTGTCCATTGAAACATGGTGAATCTCACTCCTCGAAATTTGGAAAGTGGCGAGATTCTGCCCGCACCAAAGGTGTGCAGGCAAGCCACGGGGTTGCGCCCCTGACGCCCAGGCGATAGAAACCAAATTTGTGATTGGCCTATGCTCCGCCTTCAGGAGACACAAAGATGCACACCGCCAGCGCCAACCCCGCGCCGCCCTACGTACCCCAGATGCGCCTGTACCAGAACTGGCTGCGCGAGCAACGTGGGTTGGATTTCAACAGCTACCAAGACCTGTGGCGCTGGTCCACCACCGACCTGAGCGGCTTCTGGCAGAGCATCTGGGACTACTTTGAACTGCAATCGCCCACACCGCACAGCGCTGTGCTGACGGGTGGGCCCATGCCCGAATTCCATTGGTTCCCTGGCGCACAGGTGAACTACACCCGGCAGGTGCTGCGCCATGGCGACGCGGCCCACGCCGCCGGACACCCCGCCATCATCAGCGAGGACGAGCGCGGCCGCGTGCGCGTGCTGAAGTGGCCCGATCTGCGCCGCCAGGTGGCGTCCCTGGCGCTGGCGTTGAAGGACATGGGCGTACAGCGCGGCGACCGCGTGGCGGCCTACCTGCCCAACGTGCCCGAAACGGCCGTGGCCATGCTGGCGTGCGCCAGCATCGGTGCCGTATGGAGCTTGTGCGCGCCCGACATGGGCACCGCCGCCGTGCTCGACCGCTTCAGCCAGATCGAACCCGTGGTGCTGATTGCAGCCGATGGCGTGCACTACGGGGGCCGCCCCATGGACCGCTCGGCTACCGTGGCCGAACTGAGCGATGGCCTGCCCAGCCTGCAGCATGTGGTGACCCTGCGCACCCCCTACGCTGCCGAGCGCGTGCCCGGCGCTGCTGAATTCGAGACCCTGACCGACCGCGACAACGCCGCCACCGCCGCCTTCGAGCCGGAATGGGTGCCGTTCGATCACCCGCTGTGGGTGGTGTATTCCAGCGGCACCACCGGCCTGCCCAAGCCCATCGTGCATGGGCACGGCGGCATCCTGCTCACCCTGCTGTCGGCCCTGGTGCTGCACAACGACGTGGGGGCCAGCTTTGCTGCCAACAGCCTGGGTGAGCGCTTCCACTGGTACAGCTCCACGGGCTGGGTGATGTGGAACGTTCAGGTGACCGGTCTGGCCGCAGGCGCCACCATCGTGCTGTACGACGGCAACCCCGGCGGCAGCAAGGAACAGCCTGACTGGAACGTGCTGTGGCGCTTTGCCGGGCGGCACAAGGTCACCTTCTTTGGCGCTGGCGCTGCTTACTACGCCAACTGCATGAAGGCAGGCGTGGACCTGCCAGCCCTGCAAGCCGATGGCTTTGACCTGCACCGCATACGCGCGCTGGGCAGCACCGGCTCGCCCTTGGCCGAGGAAGTGCAGCGCTGGGGCAGCGCGCAGTTCGCCAGTTTGGAGGCAACAGGTGGGGACGAGGTCGATTCGCCGCAGGGCCGCCCCAAGGCGAATCAGCCCCCTCGGGGGGCAGCGACCCGCGCAGCGGCGGAGCGTGGGGGCACTGTGTGGTGGTGCAACATCTCGGGCGGCACCGACTTCTGCGGGGCCTTCATCGGCGGCAACCGCGAACTGCCCGAGGTGCCGGGCCAGATGCAGTGCCGCCAGCTGGGCTGCGCCGTGGAAGCCTGGGGCGAAGATGGCAATCCCCTCATCGGCGAGGTGGGCGAACTGGTGTGCACGCAGCCTATACCATCCATGCCGCTGTACTTCTGGAACGACGAAGGCAAACAGCGCTACCTCTCCAGCTATTTCGACATGTACCCCGGCGTCTGGCGCCATGGCGACTGGCTGAAGGTGGGCGTGGATGGTGGCTGCGTCATCTACGGCCGGTCTGACGCCACCATCAACCGCCACGGCCTGCGCATGGGCACCAGCGAAATCTACGCCGCCGTGGAGGCCCTGCCCGAGGTGCTGGACGCCATGGTGGTGGACCTGGAATACCTGGGCCGCGATAGTTACATGCCCTTGTTCGTGGTGCTGCGCCCGGGCGTGACGCTGGACGACGCCTTGCGCGAGCGCATTGCCGGGGCTATTCGCAGTGCGCTGTCGCCGCGCTTCGTGCCCGACGAGATCGTGCAAGTGACCGAAATACCGCGCACCCTGAGCGGCAAGAAGCAGGAGCTGCCGATCAAGAAACTGCTGCTGGGCCAGCCGCTGGACAAGGTGGTGAACCGCGACGCCATGGCCAACCCCGGCTGCCTGGGGTGGTACGTGGCCTTTGCCAACGCGCACCAGCAGCGGCACGCCGACAGCCAGAACGGTTGAATCAGGCTGCGGCCACCCAGTCCAGCCATGCTGGGCTGCCCTGGCTTGCCGACGGCTCGGCCTGCCACACCCAGCGGGCAGCAGCGGCCACGCTGTCGATCAGCGGCACGGGCACGCGCGCCTGCATGGCTGCCGCCATGCCCGCCAGCCCAGCTCCACCGATGATGATGGCCTCCACCGGCTGGCGCGCCAACACCCGCTGGCAGGCCGCCACCAGCAGATCTTGCGCAGCAACAGGGTCGGCACGCAGTTGCGCGCCGCTGAGTTCCACGGTTTCAATGTCCTGCACCTGTTCGCCCCAGGCCAGCGCGGGCAGCAGACGCTGCAGCATGGGCTTCCAGGCATGCCCGCCGGTGACGATGGCGCAGCGGCCATGGCGCGCGGCCTCGGCCACCGCCGCTTCGGCCAGGCTGGTCACCGGGCAACCGGCCAGTTCACGCAGGGCATGCAGCCCCGGGTCGCCAAAGCAGCCGATGACAATGCCGTGCGGCCCTCCAACCGCCCCGTCAGCCTGCCCCTGTGTGGCGTGGCGCCAGGCATCCAAAGTGGCGTGCGCGGCCACGGCGTAGCTGGCCTCGCTGGCAATGTAGGGGGCGCCGAAGCGCGCGGTCACCGCCTGCACGGCCACGTCTGGCGGGCTGGCCTGTGCCACCAGGCTGGCCACCGCGCCGGTGATGTCCGCCGACGTGTTGGGGTTGATGATGAGAAGGCGTCGCGTCATGCTGTGCTCACAGACGCAGGATGTCAGCCAGGTCGCCCGTGCCGGGTGTGCTGTCGGGGAACACCAGCCCGGCTTCGATGCGCAACAGGTGTTCGCGCATCAGCCGCGTGGCCTCAGGCGTGGCGCGCAAGCGCATGGCCTGGATGAGCGCACGGTGCTCGTCGCAGCCGCAGGTGGCAGCGTGCTGGCGCTGCACATTGCCCGCCGGGCCGTAGGTCATGAGGATGAGCGAGGTGCGCGATACCAGTTCGCGCAGAATGCGCCCCAGCGTGGCGTGCCCCGACACCTCGGCAATGCGCAGGTGGAACTCGCCCGACAGGCGGATGGCGCGCTGCTGCTCGCCCTGGGCGCGTGCGGCTTCCTCGGCGTCGATCAGCTCGCGCAGGCTGGCAATGTCGGCATCGCTGGCGCGCTCCAGGAAGCGCTCCACCAGCGTGGGTTCGATCAGGCGGCGCGCCTCGAACACTTCCTGGGCCTCCTGCGGCGTGGGTTGCGCGATGAAAGCCCCCCGGTTGGGGATCATGGTGACCAGACTCTCGTTGGCCAGCCGCACCAGCACGGGCCGGATGCGCGTGCGTGACACGCCAAAGGCCTCGGCCAGCCGGTCTTCCACCAGCTTGGTGCCGGGCAGCAAGCGGTGGTCCAGCACCGCCGAGACGATGCGTTCGTACATCTGCGCGTCCGTCGCGGCAGCGGTGGGGGTTTCTGCCTCCATGCTCAAGCCTGGC
Source organism: Burkholderiaceae bacterium (assembly GCA_041913045.1). GTDB lineage: Bacteria > Pseudomonadota > Gammaproteobacteria > Burkholderiales > Burkholderiaceae_C > CAMLOF01. The sequence goes on from JAYSGB010000003.1 coordinate 98,875, forward strand.
TTCTTTGACGTTTTCTGAGTGCCCATGTGGCGAGTATCGCCAATCCCATGACGGCGAAGGACACCACCGTGGTCAGCGTGCCCAGTGCGTAGATGGCGGGCGTGGTGACCGTGGTGGTCAGGCCCTGCAGCTCCAGCGGCAGGGTGTTGACGTCACCGATGGCCTGCGAGGTGCGCGCGATCTCGTCCCAGCTCAGGGTGAAGCCGAACATGCCCACACCAATCGCCGAAGGCGCGATCAGCGGCATCACCACATGCCAGAAGGTCTGCCATGGCGTGGCACCGAGGTCGCGCGCGGCTTCCTCGTAAGCCGGGTTGAAGCGGTTGAACACGGCGAACATGATGAGCAGGCCGAAGGGCAGCGTCCAGGTGAGGTGTGCACCCAAGGCCGAACTGAACAGGCCCAGACTGGTGTTGAAGGATTCCAGGTACTCGGTCATTTCCCAATGCTCGAACACGCTGCGCAGGGCTGTGTCGATGAGGCGGAATTGCAGGCCGATGCCCAGCGACACCACGATGGACGGCATGATCAGGCTGGCCACGGTGACGTAGAACACCGCGTTACCGCCACGCAGTTGCTTGCGAAAGGCGAGCGCCGCCAGCAGCGACAGCACCACCGTGAGCACCATGACCGTGCCACCCAGCGCCAGCGAGCGTTTGAACGCTGCACCGATGTCCACCACGCCCAGCCCTTCGGCGAGTTGGCGGTACCAGTGCAGCGAGGTGCCGCGCATGGGGAAGGTGAGCCCGCCTTCGGGGCCCTGGAAGCTGAGCACGAAGATGGTGAGCATGGGCCCGTACAGGAACAGCACGAACAGGCCGAACAGGATGGCCAGCGGCCAGAAGCCGGGGGCGCGGGGTTCGCGAACTCTGGGCATGTCAGTTATCCGTTCCACTTCGATTGTTGTCGGGGTGCTTGCAGTTGGTTGGCGAGCCAAGACGGGCCAGCCCAGGGCCCGGCGCTTGACGCGAGGCGGCCCCAGGCCGCCAGACACAGCGCAGTCGGCAAAGCCGACCACCCTGGACGAGCCCCCGCAGGGCCAGGCCTGCCGCAGCCCGCCCAAACAGCGTGACAACAAGAAAGCACCCTCACAGCTCCTTGCGAATATCGACCACCCGGGTCAAGCCCCAGATGATCATCAGCACCGTCAGCAACAGCACCACCGCATTCGCCGCCGCCAGCGGAAACTGCAGGTACGAGGTCTGCACCTGAATCATCTTGCCGATGGACGCAATCTGCTGCCCGCCCATCACGCCCACCGTCACAAAATCCCCCATCACGATGGTGACGATGAAGATCGAGCCGATGAGGATGCCCGTGCGCGACAGCGGCACCACCACGTTCCACAGCGTCTGCCAGGCGCTGGCACCCGCGTCCCGTGCGGCCTCAAGCAACGAACGGTCGATGCGCATCATCGAGTTGAAGATGGGCACGATCATGAACATGGTGTACAGGTGCACGTAGGCCAGCAGCACCGAAAAGTCCGAGAACAGCAGCCAGTCCAGCGGCGCCTCGGTCAGGTGTACGCCCTGCAGCGCCTGGTTCACCAACCCATTGCGCCCCAGCAGCGGCACCCACGAAATCATGCGGATGACGTTGGACGTCCAGAACGGCACCGTGCACAACACAAACAGCAGCGTCTGCATGCCCGCGCTGCGCACGTGAAATGCCAGGAAATACGCCAGCGCAAAACCCAGCACCAGCGTCAACCCCCAGGCCAGCAGCGTGAACTTCAGCGTGGACAGGTAGGTGGACAGCGTGACGCAGAAATCACCATGCTCCGTCAGGCGGCCACACCCCTCCCACATCGACACGTAGTTGCGCCAGGTGAACGCCGGCAGCAACTCGTATTCGTTGAAGTCCCAGAAGCTGACCATCAGGACCAGCCCCAGGGGCACAAGAAAAAACACCACGAACACCGCCGAGAACGGCAGCGCCTGCAACCAGGGGTGCGCCCCCCGGCCAGATCGGCGTCCACCCAGGGCTCCCGTGGAACCGGCTTTGCCGGGCCACTGGGAGCGTCCCCCTTCAGGGGGAAGACGCGAAGCGGCGCAGGGGGTCTCCATCACGCTGCCACGAACTCGTTCCACTTGCGAACCATGTACTCGTTCTCGTCCATGATCGCGTTCCAGCAGGCAATGCCGCCCATGCGCTGCTCGTAGCTGCCGCCGTCGCGCACACTGCCCGCCTTGGCCAGCAGGTCGCCGTGCGGGCTCTTGATGTCCTTGGTGGCGGCCTTGCCCTCCATCCAGTAGGCCCACTCATAGGGCTCCATCTTGGCCTTGGCGGTATCCAGCACAGCGCTGTAGTAGCCCTGGCGGTTCAGGTAGGCACCGGCCCAGCCGTCCAGGAACCAGTTGATGAACTCGTAGGCCGCATCGGCCTTCTTGCCCGACAGCGTCTTCGGAATGCCGAAGCCCGCCGCCCAGGCACGGTAGCCTTCCTTCAGCGGCTGGAACACGCAGTCCAGGCCCTTGGTGCGCACCGCCGTCACCGCAGGGCTCCACATCGACTGGATCACCACCTCGCCCGATGCCATCAGGTTCACGCTCTCGTTGAAGTCCTTCCACAGCGCGCGGAACTGGCCCGACTTCTTCGCCTCGATCAGCGTCTTGATCGTCAGGTCGATCTCGGCCTTGGTCATGTTGCCCTTGTCGGGGTACTTGTACAGGCCCATGGCCTCCACCACCATGGCCGCGTCCATGATGCCGATGGACGGGATGTTGAGGATGGCGGCCTTGCCCTTGAATTCGGGGTTGAGCAACTCAGCCCACGAGCTGATGGGGCGCTTGATCAAGTCGGGGCGGATACCCAGCGTGTCGGCGTTGTACACGGTGGGGATCAGCGTCATGAACTGCGTGGGCGCGGCGGAAAACGCCTTGCTGCCGGGCTTGTCCAGGTACATCACCTTCTTGGGTGCCGTGCCCTGGTCACCCACCTTCTTGCCGCCGACTTCGCCCTTGGTGAAGAGCGAGGTGATCTTGTCGGCGTTCTTGATGCGCTTGGTGTCGATACCCTGCAGGTTGCCGGTGGGAATGATCTTCTTGAGCGAGAAGTACTCGGTGTCGATCAGGTCGAAACTGTTGGGCGCGGTGATGGCGCGCTTGGTGACCTCGTCGGTGGTCACGGCCACGTACTGGATCTTGATGCCTGTGTCGGCCTCGAACTTCTCGGCAATGGCCTTGTCCTGGTTGACCGCGGTGCCCAGGTAGCGCAGCGTCACCTTTTCCTGTGCGTGGATGGCCGGGAACATGCCGGTGGCCAGGATGGCCGCCGCGCCCTTGAGCAATTGGCGGCGCTGAGGTTCGGCGCTGGTGTTGTCAACGGTGTTCGACATGGACGTGCACTCCTTGTGGGATGAAAGACCTGAGACCGTCAGGCGGCGGTTGAAAAAAGGGGTCAGGGCTGCGCGGGCTTGAGCGGGTGGGCCTGTTCGGCTTGCCACGACAGCCACACCGGCTGCCCCACGGCCACTGGTACGCGCTGGAAATCGGCCTCTGACAAGCTGACCTGGATGCTGCGGCCGCCCTGCGCGGGCTCCACGCCCAGCAGCACGTAGGTGCCTTGGTATTCGATGTCGCGCACCTGCCCATGGGCGTGCGGCCCCCACTGCGCTTCGGCCTGATCCAGGTGCACCGCCAGGCGGTCGGCACGAACGGCCACACGCCCGTCCGGGCTGTCGAACACGTTGTGCCCGCCCATGAAGCTGGCCACAAATTCGGTGGCTGGCTGGTTGAACACCTCGCGCGGGCTGGCCGCCTGTTCGATGCGGCCATGGTTCATTACCACCATCTGGTCGGCCAGGGCCATGGCCTCTTCCTGCGAGTGGGTCACGTGAATGAAGGTCAGCCCCAGTTCGCGCTGCCAGCTGCGCAGCTCGGCGCGCATCTGCACGCGCAGGAAGGGGTCGAGCGCGGACAGGGGTTCGTCCAGCAACAGCACCTGCGGCCGCATGATGAGCGCACGCGCCAGCGCCACGCGCTGCTGCTGCCCACCCGACAGTTCGCCCGGCTTGCGCTGCGCCAGGTGCCCCATGGCCACGCGCTCCAGCAGGGCCTGCGCCTGCGCCCGGCGCTCTGCCGTGCCCACACCGCGCATCTTCAGGCTGAAGGCCACGTTGTCCAGCGCGCTCAGGTGCGGAAACAGCGCGTAGCTCTGGAACATCATGGCCGTGCCGCGTTCGGCGGCAGGCAAGTCGGTGATGTTGCGCCCGCCCAGCAGAATGTCGCCTTCTGTCACCACCTCATGCCCGGCGATCATGCGCAGCGTGGAGCTTTTGCCGCACCCGGAGGGCCCCAGCAGGCAGCAATAACTGCCTGCCGGTATCCTCAAATCAATACGGTCAACGGCGGTGGCACCGTTGGCGTAACGCTTGGTCAGCGCGATCAGTTCCAGCGGCGGAGAGGTAGTGGCATGGCTCATGCACACCCTCATGCAATCCCCGTGCCAATTTTGTACGCAAACTTTTCACATAATTGAATACAAAACCTGTTTGAAAAGTACGCAAAAGGTGCGCTGCGCGCCCAGGTGGTGCATCACGCCTGCATTCCCGTAACAGGCACAATCCCCATCATGACGCCTGACGTCTCCTCCCCGCCCAACATCCAGCCCCCGCCGTGACCCAGCACATTCAGGACGAACTCGACCGTGCCCGCAAGTCTGGCCCAGTGCGCGACATCATCATCCCGCCCTGCCCAGAACTGCTCCGCCAACTGCAGGGAGCCATTGCTCACGGCGAGCCGGATGTTGCCTCGCTGGACCGCATTGCCAGCGCCGACGTGGCCATGGCCGCCGCACTGATGCGCCAGGCCAACAGCCCGCTCTACGCTCTGGCCCAGCCCGTGCACACCGTGGGGCAAGCACTCACCGTGCTGGGCGTACGCCCCGCCGTCCAGCTGCTCACCGGCTTCCTCACCCGCTACGCCTTGCAGGTGCAGTCACCGCTGCTGGGGCATTTCTGGGAAAGCTCCACCCGCCGGGCCATCGCCTGCGAGCACATCGGGCACCAGCTCTACGGCATGAACCCTGGACTGGCCTACAGCTTCGGCCTGTTCTGTCATGTGGGCATACCGGTGATGCTGCGCGGCGTCAAAGGCTACGGCAGCACCATCACCGAAGCGCTGGCCCGCAAAGACCGCACCTTCACCCAGACGGAGAACGCCAACCACCGCACCGACCACGCCGTGGTGGGCGCCATCGTGGCCCGCACCTGGCACCTGCCTGCCGAGGTAGCGGTGGCCATCAGACTGCACCACGATTTCTCGGCCTTGCAAGACGGGCGCTTTCCCGATGCCGTGCGCCACCTCGTGGCCATGGGGTTGATCGCGGAATACCTGGTCCAGCAGCACGAAGGCGTGGCGGAACCCGCCGACTGGCGCCTGCACGGTGAGCCATGCCTGCGGCACCTGCAAATCGACGAAACCGAGGTGGAGCATTGGGTGGACGAACTCCACCCCGCCTTCGAGGCCGTGGACCTGGCCTGATCTGTCAGTTGCGCGGCTGGCGGCGGCTCACCAGCAGAATACCCACCGCCACACCCACCAGCGCCAACACCAGTTTCAACGTCAAGGGTTCGCCCAGCAGCCCCACGCCAAACAGCAAGGCGAACACAGGCGTCAAGAACACGAAGGACGACATCTGCGTAGCCGGGTAGTGGCGCAGCATCCACATCCAGGTGAGGTAACTGGCGAAAGCGCCCACCACCGTCTGCAGGAAGATCGACCCCCAGGCGTGCCCGGAATAGCTCAGGCCCCAGGGTTCACCCAGCGCCAGCGAAAGCAGCGGCGCCACCGCCGCCGTGACGGCCACCTGGTAGAAAAGCGTCTTCTCGGCGCTGGCCGTGGCCAGCCGCGTGGTGCGGATGACCAAGGTCGTCAGACCCCACAAGATACCCGCCGCCAGGGCGATGGCATCGCCCAGCAGCTGCGAAGGTTTACCGTTGCTCAGCCCTTCGCTGAACGCTACCGCTACCGACGCAAAAGCCACGCACAACCCAGCCCATTGCACCGCACGCAGTTTTTCGCTAGGCACGAAACGCGGCAACAGCAACGCCACCACGAAGGGCGAGGTGTAGAGGAACACCGTGAGCCGGGAGGCCGTTGTGTGCATCAGGCCCAGGTAAATGCCCGTGAACTCTCCCGCGAACAGCAGACCCGCCAGCAAGCCGGGCCAGAAGGTGCCGTCCCGCGCAAACAAAGCCACCCCGCGCCGTTGGCACCACAGCCAAAGCAGCACCGTCGCACCCCAAAAGCGCAGCGTCGCCTGCCACAGAGGCGGCACCTCGCCCACCGTGGACTTGATCAGGATCTGCTGGAAGCCCCAGAAGGCGCAACACACCACCAGCAAGGTGATGGCGAGGCCGTCGAGATGGGTTTTCCGCGAGTTCAGGTTGAGGCTCACAACGGATGTTCGGTGTAGAAACGCCCACCGTGGTAGAGCAGCGGCGGCACGTGCGTGCGGTGCGCGCAGCGTTCCACCTCACCCACGAAGATCACGTGGTCGCCTTCGTCGTAACGGCTGCGGTTGAAGCATTCGAACACCGCCACAGTGCCTTCCAGCAGCGGGGCGCCGCTTGCACCCTCTTTGTAGCTAACGCCTTGCCAGCGGTCTACGCCCTTGGCAGCAAAACGCTCGGCCAGTTCGCGCTGGTGTGCGCCCAGTACGTTGATGGCGTAGTGCGACCCCTCGGCAAAGGTAGCCATGGAGGCCGCCGAACGCGACAGGCTCCACAACACAAGCGGGGGGGTCAGGGAGACTGAGTTGAAAGAATTCGCCGTCAAACCCACCAAGCGGCCGTTGGGCGCCTTGGCCGTGACAATGGTCACCCCCGTGGCGAACCGTCCAAGCGCGGCCCGCAGGCTCTGGGCGTTGGGCGCTTCGGGCGCGGGGAAATAGTCTTTGGCGGGCGATGCGGCTTGGTTGTTCTGGGACGGCATAACCCTACGATTGTCTGCCAAAGCCGCCTAGAGCGCTGCTGCGGGCCTATTTGTGTTTGGGTGGCCGTTGATCCGGCAGAGCTTCGCGGGCTACGGCAGGCTTTGGGGCACCTCTCGGCTACGGCAGGCCTGGCCCTGCAGGGGCTCATGCTGTGACGGTCGGCGCCCTTGGCGCCGACTCCGCTGCGTCCACCTGTCTGGGGCCGGTGCGGCGGAAACTCGGTCCGTTCGCTAACGCTCTCTCCCCTCGAACACCCGCCGCAAGTCAGTTACGAAGCGCGCTAACGCGCGCCCGGCCCCAGACAGGTGGCCACAGCCGCCACAGAAATCGCCCCCACAGGGCCAGGCCTGCCGCAGCCACCAAGCGTGTTGGGATGCAACCGGTTGTGTGCCAAGAATGCTTCTGCCAAGGCGTGTGCGCCCAGGGGCTGGCGCGCCTTACGAGGTGCCGAGAAGCGCAGATGCCGTGGCTGCGCGCTTTAGCGCGCTTCGTAACTGACTTGCGGCAGATGTCCGACCGGAGCGTTTCGCGAGAAACGTGTAGGGAGTTTCTGCCGCGTAGCCACGGCATAGAGCATCGCAGGGGAGCCGGTGCACAGCACCGGCCGCCTCGTTGAAGCGCCAGGGCCTGGGCGCACACGCCTTGAGCCGCCAGAGCCTCTAGGCGAACAAGTGACCCTCAGGCCAGCGCCCCCACCGGAGCCGCAGCCCGCCGCGCAGGCAAGGCATCTTCACCGCAGAAGCGGAAATTCATCGCCGGGCGCTCACCGTGGATCAGCTCCGCCATGGCCAGGCCAGAACCTGCGCCATGCGTCCAGCCCAGCGTGCCGTGGCCCGCGTTGATCCACAGCTTGCCCACGGGCGTGCGGCCGATCATCGGAATGTTCGTAGGCGTGGCCGGACGCAGACCGCACCAGAACTGCGGGTCACCCCCCTCTTCCGGCAGGCGCGTGTCCATCACCCCTGGGAAGACCTGCTCGATGCGCTTGACCAACAGCTCGCAACGCGCACGCGCCACCGGCGTGTCCAATGCCAAGTCAAAACCGCCCAGCTCAATGGTGCCCGCCACCCGCAGCTTGTCGCCCAGGCGCGACAAAGCAATCTTGCGCTGGTCGTCGATCATGCTCACCGTCGGCGCCAGCTCGGGCCGCAACAGCGGCAGCGTGGCGCTGTAGCCCTTGCCGGGGTAGATGGGCACGTTCACACCCACGGACTTGAGCAGTAGCGTGGTGTAGGAACCGCAGGCCACCACATAGGCGTCGGCCTGCACCGTCTTGACCTGGCCGCTGACCCGGTCGCGCACCTGCACCGCACGGGTCTCGCCGCCAGCCACCTCAATGCGTTCAATGTCGTGGTTGAACCACAGGCGCGCACCCGCCTCGCCACACAGCGCCGCCAACTTCTGCGTGAAGACACGCGCGTCGCCGTGCTCGTCTGTACTGGTGTAGGTGCCGCCAACAATGCTTTGGCCATAACCCGCCAACGCGGGCTCAATGCGCAGCAGTTCCTCGCGGCTCACCACACGGCGCTGCACGCCGTGGCGGCGCATCACCTCGGCGGCCTCGGCGGCGCCGTCGAACGATTTCTGGTCGGAATAGAAGTGAGCAATGCCTCGCTGCATGCGCTGGTATTCAATACCCGTCTGCGCCACCATGGCCTTAAGGGCCTCGTGGCTGTAGGCGCCCAGCGCCACCAGTTGCGCCACGTTGCGCTCAAAGGCAGCGTCGTTGCACTGGGCCAGGAACTTCAGGCCCCAGCTCCACTGTGCCCAGTCCAGCTGCGGGCGAAACAGCAGCGGCGCCTGCTTGTCGAACATCCACTTCAGCGCCTTCAGCGGCGCCTCACGGTTGGCCCAGGGCTCGCAGTAGCTCACCGAAATCTGCGCCGCGTTGCCAAAGCTGGTCTCCAGCGCCGCGTCGGGCTGGCGGTCGATCAACGTGACCTCGTATCCGCGCTGCAGCAGGTGCCACGCCGTGCTCGTACCGATGATGCCTGCGCCAAGAACTGCGACTCGCATGCTGTGCCCCTTTGGATGAACAGAAAACTGTCGCCGAGTATGCAAAAGGGCGCGGTGAAAATGAAGTGAAATTAAACCAAAACGGATATCATCAGACAAACTGATGGAGACAACATGAGCACATTCGACCCCGATGCACTGGAATGCCTGGCCGCGATCATTGAAGAAGGCGGTTTCGAACGTGCCGCTCAGCGCCTGTCAATCACCCAGTCCGCCGTGTCGCAGCGCCTGCGTTCGCTGGAGGCCCAAGTGGGTACGGTGCTGATCGTGCGCAGCCGCCCGCTCAAGGCCACGTCCGCCGGGCAGTTGATGCTCAAGCACGCCAAGATGATGCGCTTGCTGCGGGCCGACCTGGAGCGCGACCTGCGCGAGCTGGCGCCCAACTCCACGCACGGCCAGCGCGACGAGGACCGCATCTCCATCGCCATCAACGCCGACAGCATCGCCACCTGGGCGCTGCAGGCGCTCACGCCGCTGGCGCACAGCGGTCTGCCGGTGGAAATCATCCACGACGACCAGGACTTCACCCACGAATGGTTGCGCGAGGGCCAGGTGCTGGGTTGCGTCACGTCGCTGGGCCAGGCTCTGCGCGGTTGCAAGATGGAGCCGCTGGGCTCCATGCGCTACGTGGCGGTGGCCCAACCCGAATATGCCGACCATTCCCTTGGCGGCTCGTTGACGCGACACAACTTCCACAAGGTGCCGTTCATCGCCTTCAACCGTAAGGACGATCTGCAACGCGATTTCGTGGCCGGTGCGTTCGGCCTGCCTCAGGTCATGCTCAAGCAGCTCTATGTTCCCTCATCGGAAGGCCAGGTTCGGGCAGCGCTGGGTGGCTGGGGCGTCGCTGTGGTGCCCGAGCTGTTGGTGCAAGAGCCGCTCAAGCGCGGGGACCTCGTCAACGTGGCGCCACGCCACACACAACAGGTCAAGCTCTATTGGCACTGCTGGAACCTGGCGTCCGAAGTGCTGGACACGCTGAGCCAAGCCTTGCGCAATGCCGCGTCGCGCGCGCTCGTGCAAGGCTGACTCTTAGGTTCACACAACCACGCAGCCCTGGGGCAGGAATGCTGCCTGCTCGTTCTTCTCGGCGTAGCCCAGCGGGTTGGCCACCACCCGGCAACGCCCCACATGGTAGTCGTGCGGGCAGTGCAGGTGGCCATGCAGCCACAAATCGGCATGCGCCAGCCAGGGGTCTATGGCGTTGCAGAAACCAGCCGTACCGGGCGTGAGCCCGTAGCGTGGGTCGGCACTGCGCAGGCTGGGTGCGAAGTGAGTCACGACTACGGTCGGGCCCTCGTAAGGCTGTGCCAGCGCCGCCTGCAACCAGTCCTGGCAGAGCAGTGCCTCCTCCCGCATGGCTTCGGCGTCGAACAGGCGCCCATGCCGCAGCGTGGCCATCTTCTCCAGATAGAAGTTGGCCGCACGGTAGGCCTTGTGGCGCTGGCGCAGGCGCTGCGCCAGCGGGTCTGCCACCTGTTCGGGCCGGGAAGTTTTGGGGGGTTTGGCTGGCACGGTGTCGGCCAGTGCGTCGTAGTCGCTCCACAACGTGGTGCCAATGAAGCGCACGCCATCAAGCACCAGCATCTCACGCTCCAGCCAGATCAGGCCCAGACGTTCACAGGTGGCACGCAGCCCGGCGTGGGCTTGGTCGAAATCCAGGGCATCGTATTCGTGGTTGCCCGGCACAAACAAAACGGGCACGGGCCAGCCCGCGTACTGCGGCAAGGGCGAAAACCGCTGCAGGCCCCAATCGGGCTCTGCCATGCTGCTGCCGTCGCGGCGCAACTGGTATGAGCCAATGTCCCCGGCCAACACCAGCAGGTCCGCGTCTGGTGCCGGTTCTGCCACAAAACCTGGGTTGGACTCCAGGTGCAGGTCGCTCAACAGTTGGATCTTCATGCCTGGTTCCCGCCTGCCAGCAAAGCCTCGGGCACCGCCCTGCCGTCCTGCACCGTGCGCCAAACGGCATCGCGCAGCCACTGCTGCGCGCTCAGACCTTGTTGCTGGCGGTGCCAAAGCATATCCACATGCACGGTGGGCACGTGCAGCGGAATGGGTCGACAAACCAGTTCGGTTTCACGTCCGGTGCTTCCCAGGAAGTGGCGAGGCAGAACCGTCAAAAGATCTGACCTGGCCACCACCTGGCCTGCCGTGAAAAACTGGTTGACGGTCAACACCACGCGGCGGCGGCGCGACATGGCCGCCAGGGCCTCATCCACAAATCCAAAGGGCCTTCCTGAAAAGCTGACCAGCAAATGACGCGCCGAGCAATATTCGTCCAGCGTCAGCGGTTTTGCTGCCAAGGGGTGGTCCTTTCGCATCACGACCACATATTCGCCGTCGTACAGCCGCCGCGACATGTAGCGTGGCGCGCTTTCCTGCAGATGCGTGGCGCTGAGTTCCGCCAGCACCCCCGGAAAGTGTCCAATCGCCAGGTCCACGTCACCCTGATCCAGCAAGGCTCGCGGGTCGCGTGTCGTCAGAGGCAACACCCGCAGCGTTACACCAGGCGCCTCGCGGTCCAGAATGTCCACCAGTCCCGGGATGATCTTGGCGGCGGTGGCGTCTGCCATAGCCAGCACAAAGTGGTTCTGCGCCTGCCCGGGCTCAAACCCGCCGGGCGCCAGCGATTCGCGCAACTGCCGCAGGGCGTCGCGCACGGTGGGCCACAGCGTCAGCGCCAGTGGAGTGGGCTCCACCCCGTAGCCCGAGCGGCGCACCAGGTCGTCGCCCACCAGTTCGCGCAGGCGCCGCAGCGCGTTGCTCACGGCGGGCTGCGTGGTTGCAAGGTTGTGAGCGGCCCGCGTCAGGTTGCGCTCGGCCATCACCTCGTCAAACACACGCAGCAAGTTCAAATCCAGCGTACGGAAGTTGAGCTCATTCATAACGGATGTGAATATAAGTCATCATAAAAATAAATTGGCAAACATCTGGGGTTTACCCTAATATTCACCCCATCGATGTTGCACCGCAACACATACGGAGGTTACACATGAGCACGATCGCATCCCTTCCCGCAGGTGGCCTGAACCGCGCAGCAAGCGCTGCCCCCAAGGCGCGCCGTACCGAATCTTCCCGTCCGCTGGCAGCCCTGCTGCTGGCCGCTGCCGTGGCAGCCCTGGCCGTGGTGGCCGACCAACTCATCGGCACCTGGGCCGACGGCCACCTGATGGCCGCCTGGGTCGCCATGTGGGCCGTGGTGTTTGCTGGCACGCTGCTGCTGGCAGGTACCGCCCGCCGCATGTCGCAACGCGTGATGGCTGGCCTGGACACCTGGGCCCGCCGCCGTGCCGAAGCCCGCGCCGAAGCCCGCTACCTGGCTCTGGCCCAGGCCGACGCCCGCGTGATGGCCGATCTGCAAGCAGCCCGTGACCGTGCAGAGATCGCTGCAGCTGCCGCTGCCGCCGAAACCCTCGATGCACAGGCCCCTGCCTACGACGCCGACGCCGCACGCAGCGCGAACGTAGATCACGACATCGAGCACGCCTACACCTGGCTGCGCCGCTATCGCAACGTGTATTACGTCTGATCTGCTTACGGCAGACGATACGTCAGCCGCCCCTCGTGGGCGGTTTTTTTTTGCGTTGCTCGGCTCAAACAAACGCTCTCAAGCAAAAAGCCACCGGTCTCCCGGTGGCTTTTTGCTTTCACCGCCCGCGCAGGCGGCGTGGCTCATCACTTCGCAGCCAGACGCTGCTCCATGCGTGCCTTGGTCTCCACGAGCTCTTGCGGCAGGTGGTAGGCCAGGGTCTGGAACAGCTCCTCGTGCAGCTTGAGTTCCTGCTCCCAGTCAGTGGGGTTCATGTCGGTGATGGTGGCGAACTGCTCGCGGCTGAAGTCCAGGCCGCTCCACTCGATCTCGTCGTAGTTGGGGCTGATGCCGAACACGTTGTCGTGCCCCTGGGTCTTGCCCTCGATGCGGTCGAGCATCCACTTGAGCACGCGCATGTTGTCGCCGTAGCCGGGCCAGACGAACTTGCCGTCTTCGCCCTTGCGGAACCAGTTGACGCAGAAGATCTTGGGCAGGGTGTGGCCGGATTCTTCCAGCTTGTGCTCCATGTCGAGCCAGTGCTGGAAGTAGTCGCTCATGTTGTAGCCGCAGAAGGGCAGCATGGCGAACGGGTCGCGACGCACCACGCCTTGCGCGCCAAAGGCGGCGGCGGTGGTTTCCGAACCCATGGTGGCGGCCATGTACACGCCTTCCATCCAAGTGCGGGCCTCGGTCACCAGCGGCACGGTGGTGGAGCGGCGGCCGCCGAAAATGAAGGCGTCGATGGCCACGCCAGCGGGGTTGTCCCACTGGTCGTCCAGCGCGGGGTTGTTGGTGGCAGCCACGGTGAAGCGGGCGTTGGGGTGCGCTGCCTTGCGGCCAGCCTTACCGTCTTCGGGCGTCCAGTCCTTGCCCTGCCAGTCGATGGCGTGGGCAGGCGCTTCACCCATGCCTTCCCACCACACGTCGCCGTCGTCGGTCAGGGCCACGTTGGTGAAGATCACGTCGCGGTCCAGACTGGCCATGCAGTTCGGGTTGGTCATGGTGTTGGTGCCGGGGGCCACGCCGAAGTAGCCGGCTTCGGGGTTGATGGCGTAGAGGCGGCCATCGGCGTGCGGCTTGATCCAGGCGATGTCGTCACCGATGGTGGTGACCTTCCAGCCCTCGAAGCCCTTGGGCGGGATCAGCATGGCGAAGTTGGTCTTGCCGCAGGCGCTGGGGAAGGCGGCGGCCACGTGGTACTTCTTGCCCTCGGGGTTGGTCACGCCCAGGATGAGCATGTGCTCGGCCAACCAGCCCTGGTCACGCCCCATGGTGGAGGCGATGCGCAGCGCCAGGCACTTCTTGCCCAGCAGGGCGTTGCCGCCGTAGCCGGAGCCGTAGGACCAGATCTCGCGCGTTTCGGGGTAGTGAACGATGTACTTGGTGGCGGGGTTGCAGGGCCAGGCCACGTCCTGCTGACCGGGCTGCAGCGGGGCGCCCACGGTGTGCACGCAGGGCACGAAGTCGCCGTCCACGCCCAGCACGTCGTACACGGCCTTGCCCATGCGCGTCATGATCTTCATGTTCGTGACCACGTAGGGGCTGTCGCTCAGCTCCACGCCGATCTGGGCGATGTGCGAGCCCAACGGCCCCATGCTGAAAGGGATCACGTACATGGTGCGGCCCGCCATGCAACCGTCGAACAACGGGTTGAGGGTGGCGCGCATCTCGGCCGGGGCCATCCAGTTGTTGGTGGGGCCGGCGTCATCCTGCTTTTCCGAGCAGATGAAGGTGCGGTCTTCCACGCGTGCCACGTCGGACGGGTCGGACCAGGCGAGGTAGGAGTTGGGGCGCTTGGCGGGGTTGAGGCGCTTGAGGGTGCCAGCCTGGACCATCTGGTCGCACAGGCGGTTGTATTCCTCGTCGGTGCCGTCGCACCAGTGGATGGCAGCGGGCTTGCACAGCGCGGCCATTTCTGCCACCCAGGCAATCAGCCTGGCGTTCTTCACGTAAGCGGGGGCGTTGATGGTCAAGCCCTGCATCACGGGTGAGTTCATGGGGTCAGCTCCGAAAGTTGAGAAAGTGGATGTGGAGAGACTTCGCGCGGGCAAATTTCTCTCCATATCCCTTTCTCTGCCAAGGGACTGCTGGGGTTGGCTGGTTCGGCGCCCGTGAAGGACTGCTGGGGGTAGAAAGCAGCGCGGCGTTGGGGTCCGGGGCCGGTAGGCCCGAACCCAGCCGCGTGTCGGCCAGGGTGGCGTATTTTAAAAAAGCAGGGGCAGAGTTACCAGAGGGTTACATGCAAAATCCGCATAACCCTATGAGCAAATGTCAGGCCGTGCGGGTTGGCATCACGTGCACCCAGTCGCAATCCACCTCCACACCCAGGCGCTGCCCGAGGGAAAGCTGCTGGCGCACGGGGCCTGAAAGGGTGAGTTGCAGGTTCACGCCGGGAAGCGCCTCCAGCGCCAGGGTAGCCAGCGATATGTCACCTAGGTGACGCCATTCCGCCAGCCTGACGCAAAGCAGCCGGTCACCCTGGGGGCAGGGCTGGTCCAGCGGCAGGGGGGCGTCTGTGCGCACATGCAGCCCGTCGCCCTGTATCACCCAGGTCACAGCCTGCCCCACGTCCAGCCGTTTCTTGTCTCGCACCTTCAGCCGCAGGCTGGCACCCACAGGCGCACCGGGCGTGGCCGGGGTCGCCAGCCACTCCAGCCAGCCCATGCCGGGCTCGTCTGCCGGGCCCAGCCAGCGCCCATGGAAGCGGTTCTGTATGCCCACCAAATCGGCCACCCGGGCATTGCGCGGTGAGCGGTAGAGCGTGGCGGGCGCCCCTTGCTGCAGCACCTGGCCGCCATCCATGACGACCAGCGTGTCGGCCAGCAGGCGGGCTTCGTGCAGGTCGTGTGTCACCAGCACGATGGGAATGGTCAGCTCTTCGCGCAGCTGCGCCAGCAAACGGTACAGACCCTGGCGGCTCATCTGGTCTACGGCGGAGAACGGCTCGTCCAGCAGCAGCAGCGCCGGTTCGCGCGCCAGCGCCCGGGCCACGGCCACGCGTTGCTGCTGCCCGCCGGAAAGCGCCGCCGGGCGGCGTTGCTGTTGCTCGGGCAGCAAGCCCACGTGGTCCAGCCAGCGGGCGGCCCGCGCCAAGCGCTCTCCACGCGGCAGGTGCAGCAGGGGCAGGGCCACGTTCTCCAGGGCAGACAGGTGAGGCATCAGCGCGTAGTTCTGGAACACCATGCCCACGTGCCTGCGGTGCGGCGGCTGCCACAGGCTGGCTTCGGTGTCGCACCACAACTCGCCACCTACCTGCACCCGGCCCTGCTGCGGGCGCATCAGCCCGGCCAGCACGCGCAGCATGGACGTCTTGCCCGCGCCGGACGGCCCCACCAGCGCCAGCATCTCCCCGGCTTGGCATGAAAACGTCCCCCCCAGCGGCATGGGATGGGTCTGCTGGACGCTGACCTGCAGGGCGGGGAAAGGGTTGGCCGCCGTCATCGCCGCACCGCCAGCCGCGCCGAGGCAAAGAAGGATGCCGCCACCGCCCCCAGAGACAACACCAGCAACAGCAGGGCCATGCGGTCTGCGGCAGCCAGATCGAAAGCCTGCACCCGGTCGTAGATGGCAATGGCGATGGTGCGCGTTTCGCCGGGAATGCTGCCGCCCACCATCAGCACCACACCGAACTCACCCAGCGTGTGCACGAAGGTGAGCACCATGGCCGACAACACGCCCGGCCAGGCCAGGGGCAGTTCCACGCGCCAGAAGGTCTGCCACGGCCCCAAGCCGCTCACGGTGGCCGCCTCGATGAGGTTGCGCGGGATGGCTTCGAACGCGCGCTGGATGGGTTGCACCATGAAGGGCACGTTGAACAGCACCGACGCCACCACCAGCCCGGTGAAGGTGAAGGTCAGCTTCAGACCCAGCGCCTGTTCCAGCCAAGCCCCCAGCGGCGACGCGCCGCCCCAGGCCACCAGCAGGTAGTAGCCCAGCACCGTGGGCGGCAGCACCAGGGGCAGCACCACCACCGCCTCGATCCAGGCCTTGCCGCGCACGCCCGACCAGGCCAGCCACCGCCCCAGCCACAGCCCGGCAGGCAGCAGCACCGCCAGGGTCACGGCGGCCAGTTCGACCGACAACAGCAGGGCACTCCAGTCCATGTGGCGATTGTCCCTGGCTCAGGGCTTGGGCATGGCAAAGCCGTAGCGCGCCATCACGGCTTGCGCCCCCGGGGTGCCCAGGTAGGTGTAGAACGCCTGCGCGGCAGGCGGTGCGTTGCGCATCAGCACCATACGCTGCGCCAGCGGCTGGTGCCACGCCTGCGGAATCAGGGCAAAGTCACCCAGGCGGGCCACCTGCGGCGCCAGAACCAGCGAATACGCCACGATGCCCCCTTGGGTGGAGCCGGACGTGGCGAACTGCGCCGCCTGCGAAATGTTCTCGCCAAGCACCAGCCGGGGCGCGATGGCCTGCCACAGGCCCGCGTGCTCCAACGCCTCCTTGGCGCGCGCACCGTAGGGAGCATGCTCGGGGTTGGCAATGGCGAACTTCTGCAGCCGCCCATCCTTCAAGGCGGCGGCCAAGTCGCGCAGTTCACCGTCGGCCTTCAACGGCGAGCCCTTGGGCACCAGGATGCCGATGCGACCGTAGGCGTACAGCCGCCCCCGGTCCTGGGTCTTGCCCGCATCCGCCAGCTTGAAGACAAAACCTTCGTCGGCCGACATGAAGAGATGGAACGGCGCTCCCTGCAGGATCTGGGCGTAGAAGTTTCCCGAGGAACCGAAGACCAAACGAAGCTTGTGACCGCTTTCCTGCTCAAAGAGTGCGGCCACCTCTTCCAGCGCGAACTTCAGGTCAGACGCTGCGGCCACGGTGGCCACTGGCTGGGCCTGGGCCAGGGCGGCAGACACTCCCCACCCCAGCGCGGCCAGCAACGCCCGACGGCGCGGCCAGGCGGGCACGGAAAGATTCGGTCGGTCGAGAGCAGCGATAGCCATGCCGCAAGCATAGGCGAAGCCCAGCCCACCGGGGCCCGCCCAAAGAAAAAGCCGGCCACCCTGGGGTGCCGGCTTGTCGGCTGCTGAGCGCTGAAGACTCAGGCCATCGTCACGGCGATGAAGGCCAGCAGGAACATCAGGATGCCGCCAGCCAGGGGCAGCACCCAGGGGATGTAACCCACGATGGCTTCTGCGGGATCGGCGTCGTGCTGCTCGGTCTGAGGGGCGTGAGACATGGAATCTGCTCCTGGAGGGTTCATCGAATTCGGAAATTGCCCTTGATTTTAATCAAACCGCGTCGGCATCGAAACCATCGGCCCGCAACACCCGCAAAACCTGCTGCACATGCGCGGGGCCGCGCGTCTGCAGCACCAGTTCCAGTTCCACGTTCTGGGCCGCCAGCAGGGTGAAGGCGCGCTGGTGGTGCACCTCGCTGATGTTGGCGCCCGCTTCGCTCACCAGCGTGGCCACGCGCGCCAGGTTGCCCGGCACGTCGCGCGCACTCACCTTGATGCGCGTCAGCCTGCCCGCACGCACCATGCCGCGCTCGATGATGGAAGCCAGCAACAACGGGTCGATGTTGCCCCCACACAGCACCAGCCCCACCTTCTTGCCCCTGAAGCGCTCGGGCTGGTGCAACAGCGCCGCCAGGCCCACCGCACCCGCGCCTTCGACCAGCGTCTTTTCGATCTCCAGCAGCATCACGATGGCCTGCTCGATCTCGCCCTCGTCTACCAACAGCCAGTCGGCCACGTGTTGGCGCACGATCTCCAGCGGCAAGGTGCCTGGGGTGCCCACCGCAATCCCCTCGGCAATGGTGTTGCGCCCCTGCGGCCAGTGGCTCCCAGTCACGGCGTTGACCATGGCCGGAAAGCGCAAGGCCTGCACCCCCACCACCTCGATGCCCGGCTTGATCGCCTGCGCCGCCACGCTGATGCCGCCGATCAGACCACCACCGCCGGTGGCAATCACCAGCGTTTCCAAGTCCGGCTGCTCTTGCAGCATCTCCAGCCCAATGGTGCCCTGCCCCGCCACGATGGCGGGGTCGTCGTAGGGGTGCACAAAGGTCAGCCCCTCGCGCCCGGCCAGTTCGTAGGCGTGGGCGCGCGCCTCCTCCAAAGTGTCGCCCACCAGCAGCACCTCGGCACCAAAACCTTGCGTGCGCTCCACCTTCACGCCGGGCGTGAAGCGTGGCATCACTATCACCGCGCGCAAGCCCAACCGCTGCGCGTGGTAGGCCACACCTTGCGCGTGGTTGCCCGCAGACATGGCAACCACACCACGCGCACGCTCCTCAGGTGTCAACTGGCTGAGTTTGTTGCATGCCCCCCGTTCCTTGAAAGAAGCGGTGTATTGCAGGTTCTCGAACTTCAGGAACACCTGCGCGCCGGTGATCTGCGACAGCGTGCGCGATTCCACGCACGGTGTGCGCAGAACCTGCCCTTGCAGGCGCAGCGCGGCCTGTTCGATGTCATGCAATGTGATCATTCCGACATTGTGGCTAGCGCCAGCCAGTTGGCAATAGCGACGCCGCCTGCCGGACACCTCTTCACACTTGCGACAAGCTGGGTTATGGTTCGCCCCACATGGCTGGCCTGCACCCGCGGGCCAGGGCTCTCACAGGAGGCATCAACGGATGGTCAGGCGATCGAGTCCGTCGAAGTCCCAGGGGCAACTGCTACGCGAACCCCTGGCGGTTCCCGCGCCCGAACGCGCCGACGCGCGTGACGGACGTAGGCCGAGCTATGCCCCCAGCCAACTGCTGGTGCCGCCCGGTGTGCGCGATGCTCCATTGCTCGACTTGATGTGCTCGCACTTCGTGCTGACCCTGGCCGCACGCCAAGGTCCGCGCTTCAACCTGCGGCGCGACCTCAACACCTTGCTATCGCTGGCCGGGCGCCACTTGGTCTGGCCCATGACGGTGCTGCGCCGTCTGCGCGGTTTCCTGGAGCAGCGCTGCCGCGACAACGAACTGTGGGACGGCCAGGCACGCTTGAGCCACACCAGCTTTCTCGACCGTTACGGCGTATGGCTGGGCCCTTACGAAGAAGGCACGCTGTTCTTCCACCTGGACGAATACGCCAAGGAGTCCCCCAAGGACGTGCTGGCCGTGCTGGCCGCCACCGGAGACTGGCTGGCCCGCGCGCTGGACCAGCAACACACCCTGGTGGAAAAGAATATCGACGCCCTCGCCGGCTTGCTGCAGCTCAACCGCGCCGAACGCGCCCTGCTGCTCTACGGCACGCTGGCGCGCTACCAACGCGACCTGCGCAACCTGCTGGTCGAATTCAAGGTGAACAACGCCCCCGAGGCCTATGCAGCGCTGGCTGACGTGGCCGGTGTGGACGCCGCCGAACTGGGCGAGGCATTGCGTGCGGGCTCGCGGCTGGAGCGCATTGGGCTGGTGGAAAACCTGCTGTCGGAACACAACATCACCGACCTGGCCGACCTGATGAAGGTGAGCGAGCGCCTGCCCCCTGTGCTGATGCGCGAGTACCGCGACCGCAACGAACTGATGGCCGTGTTCACCCGCCCGGCGGTGCGGTCTTCGCTCACCTTGAGCGACTTCGACTTTGTGCAGGAAGACGCCCAGGTGCTGCGCGACCTGCTGCACGAAGCCGTGGCCCGGCGCGAGCCTGGCGTGAACGTGCTCATCTACGGCCCGCCCGGCACCGGCAAAACAGAGTTGGCGCGCGTGGTCACCCAGGCCGCCGGTCTGGAGCTTTTCGAGGTGGAATACGCCGACCGCGACGGCCACTCGCTCAGCGGACGCGACCGCTACCGCTCGTTGCAGATCGCGCAGGTGTTCCTCAAGGGCACGGCAGGCTCGGCACTGCTGTTCGACGAGGTGGAGGACGTGTTCCCCCACGCACCGTCCGAGCCTTTCGGTATCCAGCCTCGCAGCCCTCTGGGCAACCACAACCAAAGCATCAGCGGCAAGGCTTGGGTGAACCAGGTGCTGGAAAACAACCCCGTGCCCACGCTGTGGATCACCAACCGCATCGAGCAGATCGACCCGGCCTTCCGCCGCCGCTTTGCCTACCACCTGGAACTCAAAAGCCCCCCGCCGGGCGCCCGCGAACAGCTGGTGCGCAAAGCCCTGGACGGTGCGCCCGTGTCCGACGGCATGGTGGCGCGCCTCACCCAGCGCCAAGGCCTGACACCCGCACAGATCAGCACGGCCCTGCGTTTTGCTCGGCTGGTAGCACCAGCGCAAGGCGGCACAGGCGACAGCTACGACACCCTGATGGAACGCCAGCTCCGGCAGGCGGACCACGCCCTGGGCCGCCGCAACCACCCGCAAACACGGCTGTCACCGCTGTCCTATGGTCCGCAGTGGCTCAACATCGAGTCTCGCCACGACCTGCCGCGCATGCTCGAAGCGCTGCGCTCACGTGGCCACGGAACGCTGTGCTTCCACGGCCCGCCTGGCACCGGCAAGACAGCCCTGGCCGAACACCTGGCCGACGCACTGGAGCGCCCGCTGATGATCCGCCAGGCCAGTGACCTGATGAGCAAGTACGTGGGCGAAACGGAACAGAACATGGCCGCCATGTTCGCCGAGGCTGAAGCCGAACACGCCGTACTGTTGCTGGACGAGGCGGACAGCTTCCTGCTCGACCGGCGCGACGCCCAGCGCCACCACGAGGTCTCGGAAGTCAACGAAATGCTGCAAGGCATGGAGCGCTACCGGGGCATCTTCGTATGCACCACCAACCTGATGGACCGGCTTGACGCTGCCGCGCTGCGCCGCTTCACCTTCAAAATCGCCTTCAAGCCCTTGCGACCGGAACAGCGCGAAGCCCTGCTTTCGAGCGAAACGCTGGGCCGCGCCGACGCCCCCTTACCCGCCGACGTGCTGCGCCGCCTGCACCGGCTCGACCAACTCTGCCTGGGCGACTTTGCAGCCGTGAAACGCCAGTGCGAAATCCTGCAGGAGACACTGAGCCCCGAGGCCTTCGTGGAACAGCTGGAAGCGGAACACCGCGTCAAGCCAGGGGTGCAAGGGCAGCGGCCTGTAGGTTTTCTGTAGCATCCACCCGCGCCTGCGCCCATTGCAGGAACAGCTGCACAGACACGGGCTTGCTCCACAAATAGCCCTGTCCCACATCGCAGTGCAACTGGCGCAGAGCGGCCAGCACGGCCTCGTCCTCCACCCCTTCCGCCACCACCGACAAGCCCAGGTTGTGCGCCAGTTCCACGGTGGGACGGACGATCTTGGCGTCGTTGCGGTCGGTGGTCATGCCCATCACGAAAGACTTGTCGATCTTGAGTTCGTCCACCGGCAGGCGCTTGAGGTAGGCCAGCGACGAGTAGCCCGTGCCAAAGTCATCAATCGACAACTTGAACCCCGCGTCCGACAACGCCTGCAGCGTGTGCTGCGCGCGCTGCGGGTCGTCCATGATCGCGCTCTCAGTGATCTCGAGGCACAGGCCATGCGCGGGAACAGCGTGGCGCTGCGTCAGTTCACGCAGCCGGGTTGGAAACTCGGCGTCCATCAGGTCCCGGGTGGACAGATTCACCGCCACCACGCGCTGCCTGCCTCAGCTCTGAAGCGCCGCCCAATGCGCCGTGACCTGCTCCATCACCCACCAAGTCAGCTCGCGGATGAAACCCGTCTGCTCAGCAAAAGGGATGAAATCGCCCGGCGGCGCCAACCCACGCTCAGGGTGCTGCCAACGCAACAGGGCTTCCGCCCCGACCAGGCTGCCATCAGCCACGGCACACTTGGGCTGCAGGTACAAGCGAAGCTCGTTCTGCGCCAGTGCACGGCGCAAGTCGCTCAGCAACGACAGCGTCTGCGCGCTGGAAGCATCCAGCTCGGGCGAATAAGGCAATGCGCCACAGGTGCGCCGTTTGGCGGTATGCATGGCCACCTGGGCGCGGGCCACCAGGGTCTCGGCGTCGTCGCCATCCGCAGGCCAACAGGCCAAGCCAATACTCACCCCCAGATCCACGGTCTGTCCGTCCAGTGTGAAGGACGTGGCAAAGGCATCCAGCAACCGTTGCGCCAGTTCCTGCGCCTGCTGCGCATCGCCGAGCTGCATGAGCACGGCGAATTCGTCTCCGCCGATACGCGCCACACGGTGCCCGCCGTCGAACAGTTCGCCCGCCAGCCGGTGTGCCACCGCGCGCAACAAGGCATCCCCCTGTGCGAAACCCAACACCTCGTTGACGTGCTTGAACCGGTCCAGGCTGAGCACCACCACGGCGGCACTGTCGCACACATCTGCAGTCACACGCTGGACCCAATCGATGAAGCTGCGCCGGTTGGGCAGGCCCGTCAGCGTGTCTTCGTAAGCCAGCTGCAGAATCTCGCGTCGCTGCCTGGCCAGGCTCAGGCGCATGGTGTCGAACCCCTGCGCCAGGCGGCCCACCTCGTCGCGGTAAGCTCCCGCATCGATCTGCACGTCGAAACGCCCCTCTTTCAACACCTCGGCTGCTGCCTCCAGCTGCCGCAGTGGGCGCGTCACCCGCCGCAAGGCCGCCCAGCCTGCCATGCCGAACATCAGCAGGCCCAGCGCGGTGATCAGCGCCAGCGCCCATTGCACACGGCGGAACGGCGCCATCACCTCTGCAGACGAACGAAGGAGTGTTGATTTCCACGAAGAAGTGACCCGGCAGAGCTAGGGTGGGTCACATTTGCGTGGAAATCAACATCGCGGCCATTGAGTGCGGTCTCCATCTGGCTGAGACCGCGAATGGTGACACCACTGCTCTCGCCTCTTTCGCAAGTGATCTGGATGCCGGTGACCCGCTGCAAGGAGTCGCCGACGCTGTGGTCGGGAAGCTTGAGTACATCGTCAGCGACGATGGCGTCGAGAATGACCGAAGACTGGTACTTGATGTCTTGCGCGGTGGCCAGGGTGGCTTTGTTGCCTGTCACGACGACAGGTGCCAGCGTACCGGCCTCGGGGTCGGTGCGTTCAACGGTTTGCGTCCAGCCTGGCCACGCCCACGCCGCCGCAAAGGCAAGCAGCGAAGCCGAGGGAGGAAGCCGCCGCGTGACCATGATTGCCGATAAATGTTGAAACGCCCCTGGATTTACGCAGGGCATTCTACGCTTAGGGCCTCAAAATGGTTATTATTTTTATCAGTAATTGAATGGTCAAGATAAGCCGAAATGGCGGCGTACGCTCTCTTCCAGTAGTTCGCGGCAAGCCTCCTCGTCGCATCCGGCCAGGTGAGCGTGAAGCTCGCCCGCCATATCCGAGAAAGCATGCATCACACATGGATCGGAGTGACTGGAGGTGTCTCGCTGCATGAGTGCAACTGCGACCTCCAGATCCATGGGCTCTTTGTAAGGGCGGCGGGAACACAGCGCATCAAACACATCTGCCACCGCAAAGATGCGTGCAGACAGGGGAATTTCCGCCCCGCGCAGTCCGCGCGGGTAGCCGGAACCGTCCCACTTTTCGTGGTGGCCTGAAACGACGGCGCTGGCATCTTCCAGCCAGCCGATGCCGCCGACAATGCGCTCCCCTTGTTCCACGTGGGTGCGCATGATGGCGATCTCCGCAGCATCAAGCTTCCCGGGTTTGAGCAGGATGGCGTCAGGCACGCCGATCTTGCCGATGTCGTGTAGGAAACTGCCCGCGATGAGGGCCTGCATTTCGCGGCCCGCCAGGCCCAGCCGCTCGGCAATGCGTGAAGCGATCCAGGCCACTCGGTAGTTGTGAGCGCCGGTGTCGGAGTCTCGCCGCGCGATGGCGCGGCCCAGTGCTTCCATCATCGACACATGCGAGTCCAATACCTCGCGCGCCTTGCGCTCGTTGTCCGCCGACAAGTGGACCACCACCGGGTAGATGGCCAACCCGCACAGCAGCGCGGCCAGACCCGCCAGCATGGCGGCCGTGAGGGCGTCAGACCAGATTTGGGCCCGCTGCCAGGGCGGCACGATGCGCACGCCTTCGAAGTAGCCGGTGACTTGCGACGCTGCAGACGTGCCCCCCGGCCGCAAGGGCACGAAAACCCGCAGGGCCCAGTGGCCATCCGACGTGCGAACGCTTTCGTACGATGCCTCGGCGTATGCGGGCCGGCCATGGGATGGCAGCAGCTTTTCGAGTGCGTGCCCGTCGGGCGTGGTGTGCTCGGCCAGCTTGCGGCCCGCACTGTCGTAAATCTCGGCGATGTCGAACAGACCACCCGTGATGGCCTGAGCCGCGTTGGCGGCATGCTGCGCCGCCTCTGGGCTGGTCTGGGCCATGGCGTCGAAGTGGCGGATGAGCCGCTGGGATTCTTCGATGGCCAAGGCCACGGTGCCCTGCTCGGCGTTCTCGCGCGCAACGAACCAGGCCAGCGGACTGGCCACGGCCGCCAGCAACAGACTGACCGCCGCAATGCGCGTTGCCGTCTTGCGGTTGAAGGCGTTCATGGCCATGTGCCGCCGAGGCCGATCAGTATGGTTCCTTGTAGCCCGTGACCATGGCGCGCACCAGGCGCACGCGCTCAAGCCGCCCCATGACGATGGCTGCAGTTGCGTGCAGGCCAGCCGCCAGCAGCAGCGCATTGGCCAACACCTCGTGCAGTTCCTGCAGCCATTCTTCGCCCCAGTAGGCATCGGTTCCTTGGAGCCAGCCGGTGAAGCCCAGCGCCAGGATCAGCGACATCAACGCGAGCATCATGAGCGCGCCCAAGGGGTTGTGCCCGAGATACACCGGGTGTTCCCCGCGCCGCAGGGCCGACAGGTGCGCAAGCACCCGGCTGGGTGTGGGGAAGAAATCAGAGAAGCGTGCGTGACGCGTACCGATGAACCCCCACACCACCCGCACCGCCACCAGTGCGCAGGCGACGTAGCCCGCCCATTGGTGCGGCCCTTCGCCCTCTTCCAGAACGAACTGGTTGAGCAGCACGCAACTCACCAACGTCCAGTGGAACAGGCGAACGAAGGGGTCCCACACCTTGGTGCGTGACCGCGATGGCTGGAGTGGAATGGGGGTCATGGCCAGCGTCCTTCAGATCACTTCTGTTCCAGGATGGCGGCGGTGGCGGGGTCGAAATAGATTTCGACTTTCTTGCCGGTCTTGTCCAGGCCATAGATCTCGTAGCACTGGCCCTTGCTGACCTTGAACGTCTTGATCTGGTAGCCGTCTTTTTCCAGCTTGGCCTTGAAGTCGGCTTCTTTCATCCAGGACTCTTTGGGCACGTTGCAGGTGGGGCCAGCCATGGCGGCGGTGGCGCCCAGGGCGATCAGCAGAGCAGCGATTTGGCGTTTCATTCGTTTTCCTTTCGGTGGATGTGCTTTGGGGTTTGGTGCATGCACAGGACCGATTGGAAACACCGAACATTAAGCCGTGCTGAAATTCGCGCTGCTGTTTACCACCCGTAACACTTCTGCGCCGTAGGCTTCCAGCTTCTTCTGGCCCAGGCCGGGAATGCCATGCAGGTCGGCCGGGCGCTGGGGCTGGGATTCGGCAATGGCACGCAGCGTGGCGTCGTGGAATATGACGTAGGCGGGAAGGTTGTGCTCACGCGCCACTTCGGCCCGCCAGGCCTTGAGAGCGGCCAGCGTTTCGCGTGCAGCCAGAGTGAGGCTGGCTTCGGCGGCCACCACGCGTTGGCGATCGGCACGGCTGCGCCCGCCGGACTTCGCGGCCGTGGCCACGCGCAGGCGAACTTCACCCTCGCCCTTGAGCAGTGGGCGGGCTGCATCGCCCAAGCGCAGGGTGTTGAAGTGGTTGGCATCGACCCAAACCGCGCCACGCGCGATGAGCTGGCGCAGCAGGCCGCGCCATTCGCTTTCGCCCAGGTCGGCGCCGATGCCGAAGGTGCTCAGCTTTTCATGCCCGTGCTGCTCGACCTTCTCGGTGCGTTTGCCACGCAGGATGTCGATGAGGTGCCCCGCGCCAAAGGCCGTGCCGCTGGCCTGCTGCACGCGGTAGATGCACGAGAGCATCTTGCGGGCGGCTTCGGTGGCGTCCCAGGTCTGGGGAGGGCTCAAGCAGTTGTCGCAGTTGCCGCAACTGTGTGACGCTTCGCCGAAGTAATTGAGCAGGCGCACGCGGCGGCAGTCGGTGGCTTCGGCCAGCGCCAGCAGGGCATCGAGCTTGTCGCGCAGCACCTGCTTGAACTCTTCAGCGGCCGGGCTTTCGTCGATCATGCGGCGCTGGTTGACCACGTCCTGCAGGCCGTAGGCCATCCAGGCGTTGGCGGGTTCGCCATCGCGCCCGGCGCGGCCGGTCTCCTGGTAGTAGCCCTCGATGTTCTTGGGCATGTCCAGATGGACCACGAAGCGCACGTCGGGCTTGTCGATGCCCATGCCGAAAGCGATGGTGGCCACCATGATGATGCCCTCCTCGCGCAGGAAACGGTCCTGATGGCGCTGGCGGGTGGTGGCGTCCAGCCCGGCGTGGTAGGGCAAGGCGTTGAGCCCGGCTTCGGCCAGTTGCGCGGCCACGTCTTCTACCTTGCGGCGCGACTGGCAGTACACCACGCCCGCGTCGTGCCCCTGGGAGCCGCTGTGCTCGCGCTCGATGAAGCGCAGCAACTGCTGCAGGCTGTCTTTCTTCTCGACGATGGCGTAACGGATGTTGGGCCGGTCGAAGCTGCTGACGAAATGGCGCGCCTCTTCCAGGTGCAGGTGGTGAACGATGTCGGCACGGGTGAGGGCGTCGGCCGTGGCGGTGAGCGCGATGCGCGGCACGCTGGGAAAGCGCTCGTGCAGTGTGGCCAGGCCCCGGTATTCGGGCCGGAAGTCGTGGCCCCACTGGCTCACGCAATGGGCCTCGTCGATGGCGAACAGGCTGAGCCGCCCGCGCTCGTGCAGCGACTGCAGTTGCGCCATGAAGCGCGGCGTGGTCAGGCGCTCGGGCGCGGCGTAGAGCAGCGTGAGTTCGCCCCGGAAGAGGCGGCGCTCCACGTCGGCGGCCTGCTCGCTGTCAAGGCTGGAGTTGAGGAAGGCGGCCTCGACGCCTGCTTCCAGCAAGGCACCCACCTGGTCGTGCATGAGCGCGATGAGCGGCGAGACAACAATGGCCACGCCCTGCCCCGCGCGGTGACGCACGATGGCCGGGATCTGGTAGCACAGGGACTTGCCGCCGCCCGTGGGCATGAGTACCAGGGCGTCGCCACCCGTGCCGACATGTTCGACGATGGCCTGCTGGTGCCCCCGGAAATGGTCGTACCCGAAGACTTCACTCAGCACCTCGCGGCACGCGCTGGCTACCGCCGCGGGTGCGACGGTAGCACCGGCCGAATCGATCACATCTGCTCCCAGGGCAGGCCCGAAAAGCGCCAGCCATTGATGGTGGAGCGGTGGAAGTGCTCGTTGAGTTCACCCTCGAAGCCATGGACAACGTGCGACACGTCGGTGAACCCTGCGGCTTCCAGCGCCTTGCCCGCGTCCAGCGTGCGTTTGCCGCTGCGGCAGATCAGCAACACGGGGCGGGTCTTGCTGCCCGCCTCCTCTTCGACCAGGCGGGCGAAACGCTCGGGGTCGGGCGTGAGGTCGGGGTAGTCGTACCAGGCGATGTGCACCACGCCGGGCGGGCGGCCCACGTAGAGCGACTCGATTTCCATGCGCACGTCGAGGAACAGCGGCGCCTGCTCGGGCGCCTTGTCTGCGTGGGCCTGCAGCCAGGCCCAGGCCTCGGTCGGTTGGAGATGCTTCATGTACGTATTGTCGGGCCTGCCATGCGGAGCGTCAGCGGCCGTTGTCCAGGTAACGCTTGCGCCAGAAGTAGCCGCTCAGCACCACGGCGATGATCAGCATGCCGATGATGGCCAGCCAGAAACCGCGCTGGCTGTGCAGCAGCGGGATGAACTCGAAGTTCATTCCGAAGATGCCCGCGATAAGGTTGAGCGGCAGGAACACCGCCGTGAGCACGGTGAGCGTGCGCATGATGTCGTTGGTGCGGTGGCTTTGCGCGGAAAAGTGAATCTGCACCGCCGTTTCGGCACTCTGCTCCAGGCGGCGCACGTGGTGCACCACGCGTTCAATGTGTTCCAGCACGTCTCGGCTGCGCACCTTGAGCAGCTCTTGCTCGCGCCGGGCAGCGGGGTTTTCTGCCTCGGGCCAGTCGTTCAGGGTGGCTATCCAGTCCAGCACGGCCACGCGCTGGTCTTCGCAGATTTCGTCCAACTGGTGCAGGGCAATGCGGGCGTCGAGCAGGCTGCCCCAGTTGCTGAAACGGGTTCGCGGGCTCAGCAATTCCTGTTGCCAATGGTCGAGCTGGCGGGTGAGTTCGCGGCGCAACTCCAGGAAAGAGTCCACCATCTGCCCGACCAGGCGCAGCATGAGATCGGCCGGGCCAGAAGGCACCATGCGCACGGGCGCGCTGCGGCCCGGCTCGCGGGCTTCTGCGGCAGACAGGGTGAGCAGCCGCGTGGCATAGGCGTCCAACACCGGGCAGCCTTGGGGATGGACACTGAGCAACACCTGGTCGAACACGGCAAAGCCCACGGGAGCGGTGTCCAGTCGGCGCAGCACGGGTGGGCCACTTTTGCGGCGGGCACCAAGACCTGTTGGCAGCTTCTCGGGCGACTCCGGGGCCTGGCGGGCCAGACGCCTGAACACCATGATGTCGTACTGCGCCGTGTAGTCGAAGTGCGATGGCAGGTGCGGGTTGAGCAGATCGGACACGTGCAAGTCCACGAGCGTAGCGCCGCACATTTTCTGCAGCCCTGCCTGAACCTCGGCCAGACGGGCCTCCACTTCCGTGCGCTCCAGCGCCACCCACACAAAGCCCTGCCCAGGCAAGGTCTGCGGCAATGCATCGCATTCGCGGAACTGGTGGCCCTGGACGGTGAAGATGCGCATGGGAATGGGTGGCTCAGCCCTGGCGCAGCAGGCGTGCGGCTTCGCGCGCGAAGTAGGTGAGGATGCCGTCGGCACCAGCGCGCTTGAAGCCCAGCAGGGACTCCATCATCACCGCGTCGTGGTCGAGCCAGCCATTTTGCGCGGCGGCCTTGAGCATGGCGTATTCACCGCTCACCTGGTAGGCGAAGGTGGGCACCTTGAACTCGTCCTTCACACGGCGCACCACGTCCAGGTAGGGCATGCCGGGCTTGACCATCACCATGTCGGCGCCCTCGGCCAGGTCCAGTGCCACTTCACGCAGGGCCTCGTCGGTGTTCCCGGGGTCCATCTGGTAGACCTTCTTGTCGGCCTTGCCCAGGTTGGCGGCGCTGCCTACCGCGTCGCGGAAGGGGCCGTAGAAGGCACTGGCGTACTTGGCGCTGTAGGCCATGATGCGGGTGTGCACGTGGCCATGGGCTTCCAGGGCCTGGCGGATGGCGCCGATGCGCCCGTCCATCATGTCGCTGGGGGCAACGATGTCCACGCCAGCAGCGGCCTGACACAGGGCCTGTTTCACCAACACCTCGACCGTGGGGTCGTTGAGGATGTAGTTGTGGTCGTCTAGCAGGCCGTCCTGCCCGTGGCTGGTGTAAGGGTCGAGCGCCACGTCCGTCATCACGCCCAGGTTGGGCACCTTGGCCTTGAGTTCGGCCACCACTCGGGGAATGAGGCCATCGGGGTTGAAGGCTTCGCGGCCATCGGGCGTCTTGAGGGACTGGTCGATGACGGGAAACAGCGCCATAACCGGGATGCCCAGATCCACGCACTCCTGCGCCACGGGCAGCAGCAGGTCCAGGCTCAGGCGTTCGACACCGGGCATGGAGGCCACGGGCTCGCGGCGGTTGCTGCCTTCCAGCACGAACACGGGGTAGATGAGGTCGTGCACCGTGAGGTGGTTCTCACGCACCAGGTTGCGCGTGAACACGTCGCGGCGCAGGCGGCGCGGGCGCGCCAGGGGATAGGGGGCGGTGTTGGCGTTCATACCGGTATTGTGGCAAATTGGCTGCAGTGCACGGTTTGCCCATGGGCTGCGGGCACAGTACACTCAGGCGCGCCACGGGTACTCCCCCTGGCAGTGGGCGCCAACGACCCGAGAGGCGCCTTTTCGGCACGGCTTACACACGGAGTCCATTTCATGCCTCCCAGCGACCAGCAAGCCCCCGCCGGGCCCCGCCCGCCGGAAAGCACTGCGCCCGACCAGTGGCGCATGGCCGAGCACTGGCCAGAGCTGGTGTCAGCCGTCACCGACCAGTCCATCGAGTCGGTGAGCCTGCTGCTGCGCGGGCTGGACCTGCTGGTCAAGCGCGGGCGGCTCAGCCCGGCCGAATACAAGGTGCTGGCCATGCCCGCCGAGCGGCTCAAGCATTGCGGCATCAATGCTCAGCAGATCGTGCGCTTCCAGAGCGGCCGGGTGCGCCAGTCGCACGAGAAGATCGACCTGGCGTACCTGATTGAGTCGGTTCTGCAGGAGCGGCGCAATGAACTGGCGATCCAGGGCATTGCGGTTCGGCGAAAGTTCAAGCCGGTGGACGTGCTGATCGACCCTACGCTGGGCTTCAGCCTGACGAGCGCCATGCTGGAATGGAGCACGCACTTTGGCCACCGCATAGACCTGCGGCTGGAGGCCGACGGCGACCCGGCGCGCGCGCGCCTGTGGATGAAGACCTACACCGAACACGAACCCGTGCAAAGCGCGGTCTTTGAAGACAACATCCACTGGTTGCTGCTGCGCCAGATTGCCGCGACCGATGGCGGCATTGACGTGGAACGCAACGTGGCCGACGACGGCGTGGAGCTGACGGCCTGCTTCAAGCGCACGCTTGGCCTGGGCAGCGCTGAACCCGCCAGCAACGCCCCTGCTGCGGGGCTGAACCCGGAGTCGGTCTTCCGCAGCATCACCGGGGCCTATGTGGTGGTGTGCTCGGCCGACGCCGACACGCGCCTGGAGGCCGTGGACATTGTGCGCAAGCTTGGCGTGGCGGTGGACGGCGTGGCCAGCGGCGCGCAGGCACTTGACGCCATGCGCGGGCGCGACGTGCACCTGCTGATCCAGGACATGGTGCATCCACCAGCAGACGTGGCAACCCTGCACCAGGAAATTGCCAGCGCCCACCCCTTGATGCCGCTGGTGGACATTGGCGCGGCTGGCGCCCCAGCGAAAAGCGGTGAACACCCGTTGATTCCCCGCGATGCGCTGCGGCAATCGCTGGGTTCCACGGTGATGTTCACGCTGTCCAAGGTGATGTGAGCCAACCTTGCCGGTGCGCTGCCGCCAAGCGGTTTGCGACATCTGCCAGTCGTGAGGATGGCAAGGCAAGCGCCAGCTGCATTGCCGCTGCAAGATCTGCCACGCAGACCACACCGGGCTGCTCTTGTGGCGCCCACGTTTGGGCGAAGGCCCACTGCTTGGCACCTATACCCGCATGCTCAAACGCCAGCCCCACGCAGGGCAAAGCATGGGCCATGGCCACAATGCGCCCGTGCAGGCTGCTGCCGCAATACCCCCGGCTGGAGGCGATGAGCGCGGCGATGTCCCACAGGTGCAAGGACTCCATCACACGCACATGCGGCGAAACCATGCGTGCGGCCACGCGCTGCAGCAGGGCCAGGTCGTCGTGCCAAGGAGCGGCACCCGCGCGGAACAGCACTATGCCCAGGCCGGAGCTGGCGGCCAGTTCGTCCAACTGAGCGGCGAGAGTGGCAACGGTGGCATCGTCGCCGAAGGCAGCGCTGAACTGCACCGCCAGGTAACCCCTGGGCAGGGCTTCACGCAGGCGCAGCACCTCGCCTTGCGTGGCATGCTGGCTGATGGTGGTGCCGAACAACTCCGCCACGCGCACGGCGGCGTCTGGCACGAGCTCTGCCGACAGGCCAGCAGCACGTAGGTGGGCTTGCGTGGTCTGGTCGCGCACGCTCACGTTGTTGGCAGACTGCAGGCTGGCTAGCACCTCGTCCCGCATGGGGGCGGACAAGGCAGGCAGGTTCACGCCACCCACGGCGTGGAAGGCCACGCTCGCCAGTTCGGGCCAACGGCGGCTGGCCATCACGTAAGGTGCGCGTGCGCTGCTGCCGGTCATGCGCCGCACCCAGGCGGCCTGCTCTTGCGGGTGTTGGGTCAGATAAGCGATGTGGGCCTGCGCGTCCTGCGGGAGCAGCAACATCACCGCCGCCTGCCAGGCGCTGCAGGTGAGCAATTCGCCGCCCGCGTGCAACAGGCGCACTTCGGCGCCCTTCAGCTCGTCGCGCAGCGCATGCCAGGCCCGCACCCGGTGGCCGCCCCAGGGGCGCATGTCGCGTTCGGCCAGCCCGGCGCAGACGATGTTTTCACCGGGCAGCAGCTCATCCAGCACATGCGGAAAAAGCAGGTCGCCGAAGTTGTGACGGTCGAACGCGCCGAAGAGGACGGTGGTGCGCTTCATCCGCGTCATCATGGCGCGGCATCGGCGGCCCTGCAAGAAAGGGGCAGCTTGTGCTGTACCGGTCAGGCCTGCCCGGCCTTGACCTTCAAACGCCAGGCGTGCAGCAGAGGCTCGGTGTAGCCGCTGGGCTGTTCCTTGCCCTTGAACACCAGGTCCAGCGCGGCCTGGTATGCGGCGCCCTGCGGATTGGCCACCAGGCTCTTGTAGGCCGGGTCGCCCGCGTTCTGCCCATCCACCTTGGCGGCCATGCGGGCAAAGGTGTCACGCACCTGCTGCTCCGTCACCACACCGTGGTGCAGCCAGTTGGCCACATGCTGGCTGCTGATGCGCAGCGTGGCGCGGTCTTCCATCAGGCCCACGTCGTTGATGTCGGGCACCTTGGAGCAGCCCACGCCCTGGTCCACCCAGCGCACCACGTAACCCAGAATGCCCTGGATGTTGTTGTCCAGTTCCTGTTGCTTTTCGGTCTCGCTCCAGTTGGGGGTGGCGGTCACGGGCACGGTCAGCAGGCCGGTGAGCAGGTTGTCGCGCTCGGCATCGGCGTCAATCTTTTCCAGCTCTTTCTGGATGTCGGACACCAGCACCTGGTGGTAGTGCAGCGCATGCAACGTTGCGGCGGTGGGGCTGGGCACCCAGGCGGTGTTGGCACCGGCCTTGGGGTGGCCGATCTTCTGCTCCAGCATGGCGGCCATCAGGTCGGGCATGGCCCACATGCCCTTGCCGATCTGCGCACGGCCACGCAGGCCACACTTCAGGCCCACCAGCACGTTGTTGCGCTCGTAGCTCTGGATCCAGGCGCTGCTCTTCATGTCGCCCTTGCGCACCATAGGGCCGGCCAGCATGGCGGTGTGCATTTCGTCGCCAGTGCGGTCCAGGAAACCGGTGTTGATGAAGGCCACACGGCTGGCGGCGGCGGCAATGCAGGCCTGGAGGTTGACGGAGGTGCGGCGCTCCTCGTCCATGATGCCCAGCTTGACGGTGCTGTCGGGCAGGTCCAGCAGTTGCTCCACTCGGCCGAACAGTTCGGCGGCAAAGGCCACTTCTTTGGGGCCGTGCATCTTGGGCTTGACGATGTAGACGCTGCCGGTGCGGCTGTTGCGGATACCGTTGGCGCCATGGCCCTGCAGGTCATGCAACGCGATGGTGGTGGTGACCACCGCGTCCATGATGCCCTCGGGGATCTCTTTCACCGAGCCGTCGGCGGCGGTGTAGAGGATGGCCGGGTTGGTCATCAGGTGGCCGACGTTGCGCACGAACATCAGGCTGCGGCCATGCAGGCGCACCTCGCCGCCGTTGGGGGCGGTGTAGAGGCGGTCGGGGTTGAGGCCGCGCGTCAGCGTCTTGCCGCCCTTCTCGAAAGATTCGGTCAACGTGCCCTTGAGGATGCCCAGCCAGTTGCTGTAGCCCAGGACCTTGTCCTCGGCATCCACGGCGGCCACGGAGTCTTCCAGGTCAAGGATGGTGGAGAGGGCGGATTCCAGCACCACGTCGGCCACGCCAGCGGCGTCGGTCTGGCCGATAGGGGTGTTGCGGTTGATGATGATGTCGAGGTGGATGCCGTTGTGAGCCAGCAGCACCGACTTGGGTGCGCCTGCGTCACCCTGATAGCCCACCAGCTGGGCCGGGTCCTTCAGGCCGGTGCTGCCGCCGTTCTTCAGGTTCACCTGCAGGGCGCCGCCCACGATGGCGTAGCCCGTGGCGTCCTTGTGGGAGCCGCCGGCCAGGGGCACGGCCTGGTCCAGGAAGTTACGGGCGAACTCAATGACCTTGGCGCCGCGCTTCTCGTTGTAGCCCGGACCCTTGGCGCAGCCATCGGCCTCGGAGATGGCGTCGGTGCCGTAGAGTGCGTCATACAGGCTGCCCCAACGCGCGTTGGCAGCGTTGAGAGCGTAGCGTGCGTTCAGGATGGGCACCACCAGCTGCGGGCCAGCCTGGGTGGCCAGCTCAGCGTCAACGTTGGTGGTGGTGGCCTTGGTGCCAGCAGGCTGGGGCACCAGGTAGCCAATGGTTTCCAGGAACTGGCGGTAGGCAGCCATGTTCTGGATGGGGCCGGGGTTGGCGGTGTGCCACTTGTCCAGTTCCACCTGGATGCGGTCGCGCTCGGCCAGCAAGGCAATGTTCTTGGGGGCCAGGTCGGCCACGATGGCGTCGAAACCGGCCCAGAACTTGGCACTGTCGATACCGGTGCCGGGCAGCACCTGGGTTTCAACGAACTGGTGCAGAACGGTAGCCACCTGCAGGCGGCCGACTTGGGTGCGAGCGGTCATGAGAGAACCTCCAAGAAAGACAGACATCCGGGGAAAGCGGGGCTGCGCCTCACTTTGCATGAGGAACACTGTACGTCAACCACGGCGAGCGATTGAGCAACGCCAGAAGTACTCAGCAGTGACTTTTTTATACATAATCAATAACAGTTGACCTGCAAAACCATCCTCTTAACCACCTAAATCACCGCAACCAAACCCCATGGACAAACTCAAGGCGATGGAAACCTTCGTGACCGTAGCCACGCGCGGCAGCCTGACCGCCGCCGCCCGTGCCGAGGGTGTAGCCCCCGCCATCGTGGGGCGGCGGCTGGACGCGCTGGAGGCGCACCTGGGCGTGAAGCTGCTGGTGCGCACCACGCGGCGCATCACCCTCACCCACGAAGGCAGCGCCTTCTTGGAGGACTGTCAGCGCCTGCTGGCCGAACTGGCCAATGCCGAGGCCAGCGTCAGCGCCGGGGGCGTGCGTGCACGCGGGCACCTGCGCATCACCGCGCCTGCCGGGTTCGGGCGGCGGCACGTGGCGCCGCTGGTGCCGCACTTTCGCGAGCTGCACCCCGAGGTGACCATCTCGCTCAACCTGAGCGACCGCGTCATCGACCTGGCGGCCGAGGGCTACGACTGCGCCGTGCGCGTGGGTGATTTGCCCGATTCGTCGCTGGTCAGCATCCGCCTGGCCGACAACCGCCGCCTGTGCGTGGCCACGCCGCGCTACCTGCGCCTGCATGGCCAACCCAAGCACCCGCACGACCTGGCCCGGTTCGACTGCCTCACGCTGTCGTCCGACGCGTCGCAGACGCGCGGCTGGGCCTTCCAGCTGCCGCCGGGTGAAGACGGCAAAGGCGGTGAACTGATCCACCTGCGCCCCGGCGGCCCGCTGGACTGTTCCGACGGGCAGGTGTTGCACGAGTGGTGCCTGGCCGGCTATGGCATTGCCTGGCGCAGCATCTGGGAAGTGGAAAGCGACATTGC
This sequence comes from Burkholderiaceae bacterium, assembly GCA_041913045.1. Classification (GTDB taxonomy): domain Bacteria; phylum Pseudomonadota; class Gammaproteobacteria; order Burkholderiales; family Burkholderiaceae_C; genus CAMLOF01. The sequence continues at coordinate 134,754 of JAYSGB010000003.1, forward strand.
CGAAGGCCGCCTGCAAACCGTGCTGGACGAATTTGCCGCGCCGCCCAACGGCATTTATGCGGTGTTTCCGCAGCGCAAGCACCTGGCACTGCGTGTGCGGCTGTGGATCGACTTTCTGAAGAGCCACTACGGGCAGCCGGATTTCTGGTCGCGGCGGGGCTGAGTGTTGCCGTGCACCGGTTTGCCGGGCAAGATGCCATGTGTTAAATGTGCCCAACCCCTTGCTGACAACGCTCACCGGCGAGACACCATGCCCTCAAACCCCACCGCCATCACCGCCCTGGAGGCTACTCCCCGCACCAAGCCGTCGAACTACCCCGAGCCCTTCCGGTCGATGATGGCTGGGCGGGTCAAGCGCCCGCTGGGCGACCTGTTCGGGCTCACCAACTTTGGCGTCAACCTGACCGTGCTGCCGCCGGGCGCGGTATCGGCCCTGCGCCATGCACACACGCTGCAAGACGAATTCATCTATGTGGTGGCGGGCAGCCCCACGCTCTACACGGACGAGGGCCCCACGCAGCTGCAGGCGGGCATGTGCGCGGGCTTCAAGGCCGGGACGGGCAATGCCCACCGGCTGGTCAACGAGTCGGCCGAAGAGGTGATCTACCTGGAGGTGGGCGACCGCACACCCGGCGATGCGGCCAGCTACCCGGACGAGGATCTGGTGGCGCAACAGGTGGATGGGCAGTGGAAATTCTTCCATAAGAGCGGTGAGCCATACCCGCAGGCTTGAAGGTTGACACGCCCACCAGACAGGGGCACTGGAGACACGGATGACCGCTTCACTTGTAACGATTGCCCTACTGCACTGGGCGGTGCTGCTGGTGCCAGGCTTCAACTTTGTGTTGCTGGGCAAGTTGGCCGCTGGCCAGAGCCGTGCTGCGGCGATGGCGGCCGTCGCCGGCATGACGACCGGGACCCTGGCCTGGGCGACGCTGGCGGTATTGGGCGTTGGCGCAGTTTTTTCGGCACACCCGCTGCTGCGGCAGTCCGCACAGGTGGCAGGTGGACTTTACTTGCTGCAACTGGCGGTGAAGCTTTGGCGGTCTGGAACGACACCAACTTCGCCAACAACGGCGCACATGAGTGGAGCGGCGGCCTTCCGGGTTGGTTTCGTCACCAGCGCGCTCAACCCGAAAATCGCGCTGTTTTATGGCAGCGTGTTTGCCACAGCATTGCCCGCAGCACCGTCAGTACTGCACGCGGCTAGCGCGGTGGGGCTGGTGTATGCCAATTCAATCATCTGGCACACCGGTCTGGCGCTGGCTTTGTCGCACGGCGCCGTGCAGTCAGCCTACCTGCGCCACTTTGGCACGCTCAACAGGGCTTCGTCGGCAGTGGTGGGGGTGTTTGGCGCCCGCCTGCTGGCCGAGACCTTCCAGGAGTGGCACGGGCGAACAGCCTGACCACAACGCATGCCCTACCAGCTGCTCGCCGACGCCGTGCTCGCCCTGCACTTCGGTGTGGTGGTGTTCGTGGTGGGCGGTCTGCTGGCGGTGCTGGTGGGCAATGGGCTGGGTTGGCGCTGGGTGAACCGGCGGCGCTGGCGGCTCATGCACCTGGTGGCGGTAGTGGTGGTGGCGGCGCAAGCTTGGCTGGGTGTGCTGTGCCCGCTCACCACGCTGGAATCCTGGCTGCGGGCGCAGGCTGGCGGGGCAGGCTACAGCGGCAGCTTCGTGCAGCACTGGTTGCAACAAGCCATCTATTTCGAGGCACCGCTGTGGGTGTTCACCTTGGCCTACACCGTGTTTGGTGTATTGGTGCTGGCAACCTGGCGGATCTTTCCACCACGAGCGTGATGAATGCCATCCTGAAACCGCAGTTCACCCTCGCCTGGCCATATACGCCCCCCCCGCGCCCACACAGCGTTTTCCCTGACCACTGCCGTGTGGCAGTGATCCACCCTCATTGACCGGACGCTCTGACAGCTAAGCTTGCCCGACAACTGTTTCTCCCCCGAACCATTTAAAAAGGGTTGTCCATGGGTTTCAAGCGCATGTCGGTGTCCAGACGCTTGTTCACGGGTTTTGCCATAGTGCTGCTGCTTCTGGCAGTGCTCACGTGTTTTGCCATCCAGCGCATGTCGCAGATCAACCAGCTGGTGGAAAAGATCGTGCTCTACAACAACGCCGAGTCGGATGAGCTGAGCGTGATGTTCGACAGCGTATTGGGCCGCTGCGTGCTGTTGCGCGACATGCACCTCAAGGCAGACCCGACGTCTTACACCAAGGACATGGAGGCCTTTCAGACGTTTGCCAAGGACTACGCCACCGCCAAGGGCACGCTGCAGAAAGTCCTGGAATCGCAACCCGACGCCAAGGACAAGCACGCCATCTTTGCCGACATGGTGAAGCTGGAAGACAAGTCGCAGGCTGTCTTCAAGAAGGCGGCGGAACTGCTGGGCCCGGCAGGCAACCCGGACGAGGCGCGGCAATACCTGGTGTCTGACGTGATGCCGCTGCAGACGCAATGGCTGGACGCGATCAACGCGCTGCTGAGTGTGAACTCGGAACTGAGCAAGGCCGACAGCGAGACGGTGGCGGCGTCGTACGTCAAGTCCAGCTGGTTCATGGTGACGGTGTGCCTGCTGGCCACGGTGCTGGGTGCGGTGATAGCGGTGGGCATCATTCGCGGCCTGACCGCCCAGCTGGGGGGTGAGCCCGCGTATGCCGCTGACGTGGCCAAACACATTGCACAGGGGCATTTGGCGGTGGCAGTGAATGCCCGCAACCATGACCGAAGCAGCCTGCTGGCGGCGCTGCGCGACATGCGTGACAGCCTGGCGGGCATCGTGGGAGAGGTGCGTTCGGGCTCCGACGCCATCACCACCGCGGCCACGCAGATTGCCGCAGGCAACCAGGACCTGGCCGGGCGCACCGACGTGCAGGCTCGATCGATTGAACAGACCGCCTCGGCCATGGACGCGCTGACCGCCACGGTGAAACAGAACGCAGACAGCGCTCAGCAGGCCAACGCGATGGCGGTAGCCGCTTCTGAAGTGGCGGAACAAGGCGGCGCCATGGTGGCGCAGGTGGTGGAGACGATGGGCTCGATCAACGAGTCGTCCAGGAAGATCGTGGACATCATCGGCGTGATCGAAGGCATTGCCTTCCAGACCAACATCCTGGCGCTGAACGCGGCCGTGGAAGCCGCGCGGGCGGGCGAGCAGGGGCGCGGCTTCGCCGTGGTGGCGGCCGAGGTGCGCAGCCTGGCGCAGCGCTCGTCGGTGGCGGCCAAAGAGATCAAAGACCTGATTGACGATTCGGTGCAGAAGGTGGATTCGGGCAGCCAACTGGTGGAGCGCACCGGCAAGACCATGGGGGATCTGGTGACCAGCGTGAAGCGCGTGACGGAACTGGTGGGCGAAATCACGCTGGCCAGCCAGGCACAAAGCCGTGGCATCGAACAGGTGAACGGGGCGATTGCACAGATGGACCAGGTGACGCGCCAGAATGCCGCGCTGGTGGAGCAGGCTGCCGCCGCCTCGCAACTGCAGCAGAGTGCCGCGCAGAAGCTGGCGAACGTGGTGCGGGTGTTCCGGCTGGAGTACTCAGCGGCGTGAAACCGCTGTCAAACCTGCGTACAGTTCTGGCCGCCGCCCGGGCAGTTGCCCTTCACCGTCTTGGGGCAGCGGCGGCAGCGTGACCACCAGCAGGGCGGCATCCCGCCCTGCCTGCGCCAGCACCTTGCCGCTTGGCCCGGCCACGGTGCTCAGGCCGCCATAGGCCAGGCCAGCCTCCACACCGCAGGCGTTGGCGTAGGCCACGTAGAGCTGGTTTTCGCACGCCCGCGCGGGCACCAGCAGTTGCTGCACCTCGTCAAAGGCGGGCATGTTGGCGGTGGGCACCAGCACCGCATCAGCCCCTTGCAGCGCCAGCAGGCGCACGGCCTCGGGGAACTCCACGTCGTAGCAGATGAGCAGCCCCAGGCGCCAGCCCCGGTACACGAAGGTGGCGGACGGCTGCGGGCCGGGAGTGAAGCGGGCTTCGTCCACCGCGCCGAACAGGTGGGTCTTGCGGTAATTGGCCAAGGGGGTGCCATCCGGCCCCACAGCCTGGGCAGCGTTGTAGGGGCGCTGCCCGTCAGGGGCTGCCTCGGGGTAACCATAGACCAGTGCCAGGCCATGGCGGCGGGCGATGGCGCCCACGGCGCTGGCCCAAGCCCCATTGGCAGGCTGGGCCACGGCGCGCAGCCATTCGGGCTCGCGGTGGTAGCCGGTGAGCGCCATCTCGGGTGTGATCAACAGGTCGGCGCCTGCGGCACGGGCTTGGGCGGCTGCGGCGTCGACCCGTTCCAGCGCGTGCGCCGTTACCTGCGCCTCAGCTTCGGCAGAGGGTACATCTGCGTATGGCGCTTGCCAGAGTGCAACGGTCAACGGACTCTTCATGCCGCCTTGCTCCTGTTCACCAAGGTTTTCAATCTCGGTACGCTTGCTGCCAGGGTTGTAACATTTCCCCATGCCCTTGGTCATTGCTGCCTGCTGCCTCCTCGTCATTGCAACCACCGTGATGCACTATGAGGTGCTGCGCAGCCTCAACGCAGGCCTTCCTGCATTGAACGTGCCCAAACGGGCCAAGCTGCTCGTGGTGATGCTGGTGGCGTTCGTCTCCCACGCGGCCGAAATCACCCTGTACGGTGTGGCGCTGTACGCGCTGGTGACGTGGTTGGGGGCAGGCACACTGGCTGGCAGCAGCGACATCACAATCTGGTCCTACCTGTACTTCTCTGCGAAAACGTACACCTCTCTGGGCTTCGGCGACATCACTCCCATAGGCCCCATCCGGCTGATGGCGGGTGTCGAGGCACTCAACGGGTTGTTGCTGGTGGGCTGGTCCGCTTCTTTCACCTACATCTCCATGGAACGTTTCTGGCAACCGGAAAAGCCTTGAGGCGGATCAATCCGGCAAGGCCACCGGCCCGATCTGCGGGTACAGGTCGCCCGGGCCGGGGTTGCCCGGGGCGCTGCCGCCCCCCAGGTGGCGCACTATGCCCCACACGGCATTGAGCGAGGTCTGCACCGCGCCTTCCACCCAGGCGGGCGTGAAGGAAATGTCGTCCCCGGCCAGGAAGATACCGCGCTCGGCGGCAGGCAGGCCGTCTTGCATGAAGTGGCCATACATGCGGTGGTTGTAGCGGTAGTGGCCCGGCAGCGCACCCTTGAAGGCACCGAGGAAGTGGGGGTCGGCCTCCCACGACACGGTGATGGGGTCGCCGATGATGTGGCTGGCGATGTCCACGTCGGGGTAGATCTTCTTGAGCGCGGCCAGGGCGAGCTGCACGCGCTTTTCGGGGGACTGCGGCAACATCTTGAGCGCGTCGCTCATCCACGCGTAGCTCAGGCAGATGACGCCGGGCTGGTCGGGGCCGTTGTCGAACAGGTAGGTGCCGCGCGTGAGCCGGTCGGTGAGGGTCATGCTCATGCGGTCGCGGCCGGTGGCGGGGTCCACGTCTTTCCAGAAGGGGCGGTCCACCATCACGAAGGTCTTGGACGACTGCATGTATCGCGTGCGGTCCAGGGCCATCCACATCTTCTGCGAGAACAGGGCCTCGTCGCAGTCGATCTGCGTGGTGAGCAGCCAGCTCTGGCAGGTGACCAGAGCCGCCTCGTAATGGCGTGTGGTGCCCCAGGCGTCGGTGATGGCCAGGCGGCCATCAGCCGCGCGGGCGATGGCGCGCACGCCGGGGCGCGGCCCGCCCTGGTGCAAGGCCGACAGGGTGGTGCCCGCAGGCCAATGCTTCAGCTGCTCTGGCGCCAGGTCCCACAGACCCAGCGGCACCTGCTGCGCGCCGCCCACGATGAGGTGCTGGTCCTCGTCGCAGCCGGTGAGCACCACGCGCAGGATCTCCAGCATGGTGTTGGGGAAGTCCGAGTCCCAGCCGCCAGTGCCAAAGCCCACCTGGCCGAACACCTCGCGGTGGCGGAAGGACAGCCGCGCGAACGCGGGCGACTGGGCCACGAAATCGTAGAAGGTGCGGTCGTCCCACAGAGGCACGAGTTGGTCCCACAGGGCCTTGAGGCGCGGCACGTCGCGCTGGCGCAGGGCCTGTTGCAAATCACCAAAGCCTGCACCGGTTTCCAGGGCTTCTGCCCAGGCTTCGGCCACCTCGCGGAACAGCGGTGGCAGGTCGTCCAGGGTGCGTGCGTAGTGGGTCTGGCCTTCCAGGTCGATGACGGTGCTGCCCGCCGCCGGGGTGAGCGGGTTGGGGAAGGGCTGCGTCTGCAGGCCCAGCTGGTGGACGTAATGGAAGAAGGCGGTGGACGAGCGCGGGAAGCGCATGCCGCCGAGTTCAGCCACCACGCCACGTCCGCCCTCGAAGGCTTGCGAGCGCAAGCGCCCGCCCATGCGGGAGGCCTCGTAAACCACGGGCTTGAGGCCCAGCTTCATCAGCTCTAAGGCGGCCACCATGCCCGCCATGCCGCCGCCGACGATGGCGACCTCGGTGCCCAGCCGGTTGGTGGGCAACTGGCCCAGGCCAGCGGGCGAAGCCAGCCAGTCGTCGTAGGCAAAGGGGAAGTCCGGGCCGAAGATGGTGACGGGCGCGTCGGCGGGGCGCAGGGGGGTGGCATGGCTCATGGCGTGCATCTCCTCAGAACAGGCCCCACACCAGGGCGGCAGCGGTACCCCACATCATCAGGGCAACGGCCCCGTCGATGAAGCGCCAGATGGACAGCGAACCCAGGCGGCGGCCCAGCCAGAACACGGCCACACCCAATGTGAGGAACCACACCATGGAGCCCATGACCGCACCTGCGCCAAACACCTTGTTGCCCGGCACGCCGTAGGCCAGCGACGCGGTGCCAATGAGCACCGCCGTGTCCAGCCACGCATGGGGGTTGAGCCACGAGAAGGCCAGGGCGGTGAGCACGGCCTGGCGGCGGGTGAGGCTGGGCTTGGCGGCGCTGGCGTCAGCGTCGGCCTGAATGGCGGGCGCCGCCGGGCGCCAGCAGCGGCGCGCGGCCTGGGTGCCGTACACCAGCAGGAACAGCACCCCGGCGCCGATGAGGGCGCCCTGCAGCTTGTCGGAAAGCCCCCCGAGCTGCGCCAGCCCCAGCACGCCCAGGGCGATGAGGGCCACGTCGGCCAGCACACACACCGCCACGGTGAGCCACAGGTGCTGGCGCTGCAGGCCCATGCGCAGCACGTGGGCGTTTTGCGGGCCAATGGCCATGATGAGCGACAGGCTCAAGGCCATGCCCGCCGTGAAGGTGGGCGACATGAAGGCGGGGAGGGACAGGGCGGGAACGAAGGCAGTCATGGGAATCTCCGGCACAGACCGGGGCGCATGGCCCACGGCTTGAATGTGTGATGGAGCGGAGTGTGCCCTTTTTGCCCTAAGAGTTAAACTGTATCAACGTAAATTCATTTTGGTTAAATATTATTTACTTCATCGATATAGCCATTCAAATGCTTGCTCCGGCCTCATGCACCTACAACAAACTTGGCGTGTCTGTGTTGATACACGCCTAATCCCATCCTGCTGACAGCACCATGCTCGACCCCCGCCAACTCGAAGCCCTCAACGCCGTTGTCGAGCAAGGCAGCTTTCGCGCGGCGGCCCAGTCGCTGCACCTGACGCTGGCCGCCGTCTCGCTACGCGTGAAGGCGCTGGAAGACCAGTTGGGCCAGCGCCTGCTGGTGCGCGGCAAACAGGTGCACGCCACCCCGGCCGGGCAGGCGCTGCTCACCCACGCAAAGCAGGTGCAGATGATGGAAGCCGATCTGCTGGCTGGCCTGCAAGGCCCTGCCGGGGCCTCAGGTGGCGGGCGTGGCAAGGCCTGGCAGACCCTCGGCGTGGCCATCAACGCCGACTCCGTCGCCAGCTGGTTCGTACCCGGCGTGGCGGCCACCCTGCAGCGCCACAGGCTGCTGCTCGACATCGTCATCGACGACCAGGACCACACCCATGATGCGCTGAAAAGCGGCGAGGTGATGGGCTGCGTGACCACCCTGTCGCAGGCCATGCGCGGCTGCGTGGCTGAACCCTTGGGGGTGATGCGCTACCGTTGCGTGGCCGCACCCGTAGTAGCGCAGAAGTGCCTCACACCGCAAGGCCGCGTCTCACCCCACAAGCTGCTGGCGCAACCCGCCATCATCTTCAACCGCAAGGACGCGCTGCAGGACGCATTCCTGGAACAACACTTTGACCTGCGCCAGGCCAACTACCCGCGACATTACGCACCTGCCGTCGATGCCTTCGAGACGGCCATTGAGCTCGGCCTGGGCTGGGGCATGGTGCCTGAACACCACCTGGCGCGCCGCCTTGGCCGCCCGGAACTGGCGGAAGTGCTGCCCGGCGCCACCGTGGACGTGGCGCTGTACTGGCAGCACTGGGCGCGTGAACCGTTATCGGCTCAGCGGCTTACGGCCGCGGTGAAGCAGGCGGCTGGTGTTTTGCGGCAAACAACGGCAGACAGCCACCCCGCCTAAAATCCCGTCCATGCTGCAAATCAAACAAGACCTGTTGGCCGGGCTGGGCGACGCCTTGCGCGCGCTCGCCGGCGACACCGCGCCCGCCCCCGTTTTCGAAAGCCCCAAGGTGGCTGCCCATGGCGACTACGCCTGCACCGCCGCCATGCAACTGGCCAAACCGCTCAAGCAGAACCCGCGCCAGGTGGCACAGGCCCTGGTTGAGGCACTGAAGGCGCAACACGCCTACCAGCGCTGGGTGGATGCCATTGAAATCGCCGGCCCCGGCTTCATCAACATCAAGCTCAAGCCCGCCGCCAAGCAGGAAGTGGTGCGCGAGGTGCTGGCCGCTGGCACTGCCTTCGGCCAACAGCAAGACAACGGCCAGCGTGTGCTGGTCGAATTCGTCTCGGCCAACCCCACTGGCCCGCTGCACGTGGGCCATGGCCGCCAGGCCGCGCTGGGCGACGCCATCTGCAACCTGTTCGAGACCCAGGGCTGGAACGTGCACCGCGAGTTCTATTACAACGACGCGGGCGTGCAGATCGAAACCCTGGCCAACTCCACCCAGTTGCGCGCCAAGGGCTTCAAGCCCGGTGACGCCGAATGGCCCAACGCCGCCTACAACGGCGACTACATCCAGGACATCGCCAACGACTTCCTGGCCAGGAAGACCGTGAAGGCCGATGACCGCGAATTCACCGCCAGCGGCGACGCGAACGACCTGGACGGCATCCGCCAGTTCGCCGTGGCCTACCTGCGTCACGAGCAGGACCTGGACCTGCAAGCCTTCCAGGTGAAGTTCGACCAGTACTACCTGGAGTCCAGCCTGTACACCAGCGGCCGCGTGGAGCAGACCGTGAAGAAGCTGGTGGACGCGGGCAAGACCTACGAGCAGGACGGCGCGCTGTGGCTCAAGTCCACCGACTACGGTGACGACAAAGACCGCGTCATGCGCAAGAGCGACGGCGGCTACACCTACTTCGTGCCCGACGTGGCCTACCACATCACCAAGTGGGAGCGTGGCTTCACCAAGGTCATCAACATCCAGGGCACCGACCACCACGGCACCATTGCCCGCGTGCGCGCAGGCCTGCAAGCCGCGGGCGTGGGCATTCCCCAGGGCTACCCCGACTACGTGCTGCACACCATGGTGCGCGTGATGCGTGGCGGCGAGGAAGTCAAGATTTCCAAGCGCGCCGGCAGCTACGTCACGCTGCGCGACCTGATCGAGTGGACCAGCAAGGACGCGGTGCGCTTCTTCCTGCTCAGCCGCAAGCCCGACACCGAATACACCTTCGACGTGGACCTGGCCATCCAGCAGAACAACGACAACCCGGTGTTCTACGTGCAGTACGCCCATGCGCGCATCTGCTCGGTGCTGGCGTCCTGGGGTGGCGACGTGACAAGCCTGAAAGACGCCGATCTGGGCGCGCTGGAAGGCCCGCAGGCCCAAGCCCTGATGCTGCAACTGGCCAAGTACCCCGAGATGCTCACCGCCGCCGCGCAGGACTTCGCCCCGCACGACGTGACCTTCTACCTGCGCGAACTGGCTGCCGCGTACCACAGCTACTACGACGCCGAACGCATTCTGGTGGACGACGAGGCCGTCAAGCGCGCCCGCCTGGCCCTGGTGGCCGCCACCGCGCAGGTGTTGCACAATGGCCTGGCGGTGCTCGGCGTGAGCGCACCGCAGAAGATGTAAATGCACATGAAGAAACAAACAGGTGGAACGCTCATCGGGTTCATCGTCGGGCTGATCGTCGGCCTGGGCGTGGCCCTGGCCGTCGCGGTGTACATCACCAAGGTTCCCATTCCGCTGGTGGACCGTGAAGTCCAGCGCAAGCCAGACCAGGAAGCCATCGAGAAAGAGCGCAACCGCGACTGGAACCCCAACACCGGTCTGGGCGGCAAGCAGCCTGCTGCAGCGGCCCCGGCCGAGGCCCAGCCCGCCCCGGCCCCTGCTTCGCCAGCCGCCCCCACGGCCAACGCACCCGCTCAGCAACCCGCCAAAGGCGACCCGCTCGGCGAACTCATCCAGTCCCGCAACACCCAGGGCCCCGGCCAGGTGCCCACGGTCGAGGCCGCCGACCCCTTCGTCTATTACGTGCAGGCGGGCGCCTTCCGCGGCCCCGACGAAGCCGAAGCCCAACGCGCCCGCTTGGCCATGCTCGGGTTTGACGCCAAGGTCACCGAACGTGAGCAGGCAGGCAAGCCCGTGTTCCGCGTGCGCCTGGGCCCGTTTGAAAAGAAGGTGGATGCAGAGGTCATGCAGGAGCGGCTGACCGGCCAGAGCGTGGACAACACCCTGGTGCGGATTCAGCGCTAAGTCACGCGGTGCAGGAACTTTCCCGCGCCAGCACGACCCCAATCTGCCAAAGGCTTGGCCGCACATGCGGCCTTTTTCTTACCGATGGAGCGTAACAAGATGCAAAGACGTGAATTCTCCCGTGCCCTGGCAGGCGCAGGTGCCCTGGCCGCCGCAGGCTGGAGCGGCATGGCATGGGCCCAGATCGGCGGCTTCAAGGACGGCAGCGACTACCGCCGCCTAGCCCGCCCGGTGCCAGTGGATGCAGCGGCTGGCCAGATCGAGGTGCTGGAATTCTTCTCGTACTCCTGCGTGCACTGCTACCGCTTCGAGCCGGTGATGAAGGACTGGATGAAGACCCTGCCGTCCAACGTCGTCGTCAAACGCACGCCCGTGGGTTTCAACGCCGCCTTTGAGCCGCTGCAACGCTTTTATTACGCGCTGGAAGCCATGGGCAAGCTCGACGCCCTGCACGACAAGGTGTTCAAGGCCATCCATGAAGGCGGCGAACGGCTCACCAAGCTCGACAACATTGCCGACTGGGTAGCAAAGCAAGGCGTGGACAAGGCCCAGTTCACGCAGACCTTCAACTCCTTCGGCGTCAGCGGCAAGGTCAAGCGTGCCACCCAGTTGCAGGAAGCTTACGAAGTGGAAGGCACCCCCGCCCTGGGCATTGCCGGGCGCTTCTACGTGCCGGGCCAGGCCGCGCGCACCGTGCAGATTGCCAATGCGCTGATCGCCGAAAGCCGCAAGGGCTGAGCGGCCCGTTACAAACCCCGCAGGGGGTGGCTACAATCCTTGCATCCCTTAAATGCAAGTTTCGTGCCTTTAGCCACCATGCCCTCAAACCGCCCCCTGCGAACCCCTCCGCTGCTCGGTGGCGCGCTGCTGGCCCTGGCGGCCATTGCCTGGCAGCCCGCCCACGCCGAGCGCGCCGACCGCCTGCAGCCCATGAACATCGAGGCCGACGCGCTGCGCCATGACGACGCCCGCCAGACCAGTGTGTTCACCGGCAATGTCGTCATCACCAAAGGCACCATCGTCATCCGGGGCCAGAGCGTGGAAGTGCGTCAGGACGCTCAGGGCAACCAGTTCGGCACGGTGCTCGCCAGCAAGGACAAGCTGGCCTTCTTCCGCCAGAAGCGCGAAGGCCTGCAGGAATTCATCGAAGGTGAAGCCCAGCGCATCGACTACGACGGCCAGACCGACACGGTGAAGTTCACCGGCCAGGCCGTGATGCGCCGCTACAAGGGCGCCACGCTCAACGACCAGACCAGCGGCGGCGTGATTGTTTACGACAACAAGTCCGAGACCTTCAGCGTGGACGGCGGCAGCCCCAGCCGCACGCCCGACAACCCGTCGGGCCGCGTTCGCGCCGTGCTCACGCCGAATTCAGCCACGGCAACACCGCCCGCCGCGCCAGCCCCCAACACCCGCCCCCTGCAACCCAGCACACGGCTGGAGACCCGCCCGTGACGGCACCCCACACGACCGACAGCCGGCTGCAAGCGAGCGGGCTGCGCAAAAGCTATGGCAAACGCCTGGTGGTGAAGGACGTTTCGCTGGAAGTGCGCAGCGGCGAGGTGGTGGGCCTGCTCGGCCCCAACGGCGCGGGCAAGACCACGTCCTTCTACATGATCGTGGGCCTGGTTCGGGCCGACGATGGCCGCATCACGCTGGACGGCCAGTCCATCGAAGACCTGCCCATACACCGCCGCGCCCGCATGGGGCTGGGCTACCTGCCGCAGGAAGCATCTATCTTCCGCAAGCTCACCGTTGAACAGAACGTGCGTGCTGTGCTGGAACTCCAGACAGATGACAAAGGCCGCGCCTTGAGCGAACCCGAAATCGTTTCGCGGCTCGACAAATTGCTGGAAGACCTGCACGTGGAACACCTGCGCCACTCGCCTGCCCCGGCACTGTCGGGCGGTGAGCGCCGCCGCGTGGAAATTGCCCGAGCCCTGGCCACCAACCCGCGCTTCATACTGCTGGACGAACCGTTTGCCGGTATCGACCCCATTGCGGTGATCGAAATCCAGCGCATCATCGGTTTCCTCAAGGCACGCGGCATCGGCGTGCTGATCACCGACCACAACGTGCGCGAGACGCTGGGTATCTGCGACCGCGCCTTCATCATCAGCGACGGCCACGTGCTGGCCCAGGGCACCCCGGCCGAGATCGTGGAAAACGCGGACGTGCGCCGCGTTTACCTCGGCGAACACTTCCGCATGTAAGGCCGGCATGAAGCAGGGCCTGTCGTTACGCGTCTCGCAGCATCTGGCGCTCACGCCGCAGCTGCAGCAGTCCATCCGCCTGCTGCAACTCAGCACGCTGGAGATGGCACAGGAAGTCGAGCAGATGCTCGACGAGAACCCCTTCCTGGAACGTGACACCGAAACGGCGGAACGCGAGGAGTTTGGCTTGGCGCGGGCCGATGCCAGCACCAGCCTGGGCGACCAGGTGAGCGAGTGGGCCAGCGCCGACGGCGCCACGGCAGGCAGCACAGACGCTACCAGCGACACCCCCAGCAGCAGCGAAGCACTGGAAGAAGCCGCCCCCCTGGAACAAAACTGGGAAGGCGACGGCAGCGTGGAGTTCACGCCCGACGACAGCGAATGGGGGGGCGACGCCCCGCCTCGCAACGGCGCGCGCGACGATGAGGACGAAGTCAGCGCCGCCGACCTGGCCAGCGAACACATCACCCTGCCCGCGCACCTGCACGAACAGGCCCTGGCGCTGCGCCTGAACGACGACGAGCGCGCCACGCTGTACTTCCTCATCGAGTCGCTCGACGAGGACGGCTACCTGATCGAGCCCCTGACCGAACTGGCCGAGGCCATACTCACCCAGGAAGAACAGGCGCGCCGCCGCACGCTGCACGGCGACGAACGCCTGGCCCGGTTGGAAGAGTTGCGCCAACTGCTGCAGACTGCGCTGCACTGGCTGCACAACATGGAACCCGCCGGTGTGGGCGCGCGCGATCTGGCCGAATGCCTGAAGCTGCAGATCCTGGAGCTGCGCAACACCCCCGAGGCCCGTGCGGCGCTGTGCATCTGCGAGCAGCCGCTGGAGTTGATGGCCAAGCGCGACGTCAAGAAGCTGAGCGCCTTGTGCGGCTGCAGCGACGAGCTGGTACGCGCGGCACTGGCACTGATCGCCCGGCTGGAACCCAAGCCCGGACGCCGCTTTGCCGACGTGCAGCGCAACGTGGTGGTGCCCGACGTGATCGTGACCGCCGCTGGCCGGGGCTTCAAGGTGCAGCTCAACCCCGACGTGATGCCGCGCCTGCGCGTGCAGGACATCTACGCCAATGCCATGCGCGGCCAGCGCGGTGATAACGCCCAAGGCATGCAGCAGCGGCTACAGGAGGCCCGCTGGTTCATCAAGAACATCCAGCAGCGCTTTGACACCATCCTGCGCGTGGCCAGCGCCATCGTGGAGCGCCAGCGCAACTTCTTCATGCACGGCGAACTGGCCATGCGCCCGCTGGTGCTGCGCGAGATTGCCGACGAGCTGGGCCTGCACGAATCCACCATCAGCCGCGTGACCACCGCCAAGTACATGGCCACGCCCTTTGGCACCTACGAGCTGAAGTATTTCTTCGGCTCGGCGCTGGGCACCGAAACGGGCGGCAACGCCTCCAGCACCGCCGTGCGCGCTCTCATCAAACAGTTCGTGGCCAGCGAGAACCCCAAGAAACCGTTGAGCGACAACCAGATTTCCGACATGCTCAAGGAACAAGGCATCGAGTGCGCCCGGCGCACCGTGGCCAAGTACCGCGAATCGCTGCGCATTGCGCCAGCCAACCTGCGCAAAGCCATCTGACCGATATTTGACCCATGAATGCACTGACCCTTTTCCTGCCCTGCGCCGCTGGCGTGGAAGACTTTCTGGCCGCTGAGGTGCAGCGCGTCACTGGCCTGCCGGACACCGCCATGCACCGCTCGCGTGGCGGCGTGGAGGTGAACGCCAGCTGGCGCGACGCCCTCAAGCTCAACCTGCACAGCCGCCTGGCCCAGCGCGTGCTGGTGCGTCTGGCACGCCAACCCTACCGCAGCGAGCAGGACATCTACACCGCCGCCCAAGGCGTGGCCTGGGAGATCTGGTTCACACCGAAAGAAACCATCAAGGTCGAGATCACCGCGCAGCACAGCCCGCTGAAGAGCCTGAACTTTGCCGCGCTGCGCGTGAAAGACGCCATCTGCGACCGCCTGCGCGACAAGCGCGGCGCGCGCCCCAGCGTGGACACTGCGCGGCCCGACGTGCGCGTGTTTGCCCACCTGACCAAGGACGACGTGACGGTGTACGTGGACACCTCGGGCGAGCCCCTGTTCAAGCGCGGCTGGCGCGAGGACAAAGGCGACGCCCCGCTGAAGGAAACGCTGGCCGCCGCCATGATTGCCGCCACCGGCTGGACTGGCTGGGACGACAAGGGCCAACCCGTGCCGCTGTACGACCCCTGCTGCGGCAGCGGCACCGTGCCCATCGAGGCGGCACAGATCGCGCTGAACATCGCACCTGGACGGCTGCGCCGCTTTGCCTTTGAAAAACTCATGCCCTACCAGGCGCACGTGTGGCAGGTGCTCAAGCAAGAGGCCCAGGCCGCCGAGAAGAAGCTGCCCGCTGGCAGCGCGCCCTTCATCTTCGGCAGCGACGTGGCCTTCCGCATGGTGGACTTTGCCCGCCGCAACGCCGAACGCGCAGGCGTGATGCATGCCATGGAACTGCGTGGCGGCGACGCCTTGCAACGCATGCCGCCCAGCGCCACGCCCGGCGTGATGCTGCTCAACCCACCCTACGGCGAGCGCATTGCCGCCGCTGGCGTGGCGGGCCAACGCGCCGAACAACGCGCACAGACCGGCCGCCCCATGACACGCACCGTGGGCCGCGAAACGGCCCAGTTTGCCGAAGGCGGTGAAAACACCGACTTCTTCGCCCAGCTCGCCGCACACTGGAAAAAGCACTACGCAGGCTGGAGCGCCTGGCTGCTCACCCCCGACCTGAAGCTGCCCGGCAAGATGCGCTTCAAGGAATCGCGCCGCGTGCCGCTGTGGAACGGCCCCATCGAATGTCGGCTGTTCCGCTTCGACCTGATCGCAGGCTCCACCCGCACACCCAGCGCTGCCGCCAACGAATGACCCGGCTCGTCATCGACACCAACTGGGTGCTGGACCTGTGGGTGTTCGACGACCCGCGCGCCGCCGCGCTGCGCGAAGTGCTGGAAGCGGGCCAATGCCAATGGCTGGCCTGCGAGCCCATGCTGGACGAACTGGCGCGCGTGCTGACCTACCCCATGGTGGCCAAGCGCCTGCAGCAGAATGAGCGCAGCCAATCTGACGCACTGGCGCACATCCGGCGTTTCGCCAACACGGTGGACGTGCCACCACGCCACGTGCTGCGTTGCGACGACCCCGACGACCAGGTGTTCATTGATTTGGCCGTGCAACAACGAGCCACCCTGCTGAGCAAGGACCGTGCTGTGTTGCGGCTGCGCAGCCGTCTGGCCAGTTGGGGCGTTGCGGTGCTTGATCACTGGCCGTGATGCTTGATCCAAAGAAATTTTCATTAATATCAATTAAAGATTTTTTTGGTCAAATATCTTGTTTTTTATGCCGACTCCTCTATACTTTCACTGGGCTGTCTTTGACAGCTCCCCGCTTTTCCTCCCTGAGCGGGTGCCTTTGTGTGTGACAGCAAAAAGGCTTCCATCCCGGCCCCTTTAGGGTCGGGATTTTTTTTGTCTGGATGGCGGGGCCGTCAGTTGCAGCGTGTACCGTAGCGCCATGGAGTCCATCGATTTCCTCCGCTTGGCATCGCTTTGCATACTGCTGGCAAGTGCCGAAACGCTCCATGGAATCGCTCGAACCATCCTCCTTGCACCCGTGGTTGGCAAGGCGCTGGCAATCAAACTCAGCGTGGTCAGCGGAACCCTGCTCGCATTCGGACTTTGCTATTTCTTCGTCCCCAGCATCGGGGTGGCAGGGATCGGCGAACACCTGCTCTTGGGGCTGAGCCTGTCCGGGTTCATGGCCGCGTTCGATGTGGCGATCGGCAGGCTGGTCATGCGTCTCAAGTGGTCGCGCATATGGGAAGATTTTGATCCGCGGACGGGTAACTACCTTTCCATCGGACTGGTATTGCTCGCACTTTCGCCGAGCGTGGTCTGGTGGCTGCGTGGCGGCTCGGCAGCGTAATTTAGAACCCTCTCACCCCAACAACGCCTTGGCCGCCTCGATCCGCCAGCGCAGTTCCACCGATTCGTCGTTCATGACCGCCAGCAGAAAGCGCCTGGGGTCTTGCTCGGGCGTGTGCGGGTTGGGCGCGGCGCTGGCAGGCGCCGGTGCTGCGGCTGGCTCAAGGGGCTGCGCCAGTTCGGTCAGCACGCGCTGGAAGTCCCCCGGCTTGATGCACTGCACGCGCGACAGCAGGTCGGCCTGCGCTTCGGCGTTGGGCGTGAAGTCCAGCCACGCGTCGTCGGCAAACATGGTGAGCAGCTCCGGCGCCACAAAGGCGGACCAGTGGCCCGAAACCTCTTGTTCGGCGGGAACCAGTCGGGCGTGCACCGGGCTGGCGCCCGCTTGCGGCGCCAGCGGCAGAATCCGCACACGCCGCGCGGGCACGTCTGCCAGGTAGCGCTGGCGCAGGCCTTCGAGGAAGGCGTGTGCGTCGGCCAGCGGAACGGGTTCCAGCAGGGAAAACCAAAGTTGGTAGCCGTCCACCCCAGACACGGCAATGGCCGGTGCGGGCAAACCCAGATCACCCTGCACGCCTTGCCACAGGGCTGTCAGCTTGTCCCATTCGGCGGGCTGGACCAGCTCCAGCACCAAGGCACGCACCAAGCCGTCGGGGCTGGTCAGGTCATTGATGGGATCAGGAAGAAGAAACAGCCGACGCTGTTCGGCTTGCAGTCTGTTCATGGGCGCGCTGTGAATGGACATGCGGCGAATGTGCCACAAGGCGCGACGCGACTGCGCGAATGACCACCGTGGCGTCAACGCTCATGCGCTGGCACTGGGGGCAACCCCGGCGGAAAGGATGGGTCAGGAGCGGTGGGACTGGGCAGATTCGCTGCGCACGGCCTGTTCGGGCTGCAGCGGGCCTTGCAGGCCGACTTGGCGGTACAGGAACACGCCGAAGAGGGCCAGACCAGCGATTCCGATCACGTAGAGTTCCAGGGGCATGGGGTGCTTCTCAAGGCTGGATTGACAAATATCAATCGAACCTTATGCGCCCGGGCCCCCGCCCGCAACAGGGTTTTCCTGGGTCTGTGCCGCCTGGGTGACAGGGCTCAGAGCTGCTTGCCCTGCCCTGGCGAGCAGGTGGACAGGAGGTCCTGCGCGGCGTCGTGCACCGCCGTGCGCACGCCTGCCATGCCCAGCACGGTGTGGAAGAGGTTGTCGTGCGACCAGGGCTGTTTGGCGGCAGCATTCGCGCATTTGAGCGTGGGGCCGTGGCGGCTCTGCCATGCGGGCGAGAACCACATCACCATGGGAACATGGGTTTGCTCCTGGGGGGCCATGCTGTAGGGCATGCCGTGCAGGTACAGGCCTTTTTCACCGAGCGACTCGCCGTGGTCGGACACGTAGTACAGCGCCGTGGGGCGCTTTTGTTCGCGCAGCCAGGTGATGGTTTCGGCCAGGAAGTGGTCGGTGTAGCGGATGGTGTTGTCGTAGGCGTCAACAATCTGCTGCGGGGGGCATTCCTGCAGGGTGGAGCTGGTGCATTCGGGCCCGAAAGGCTTGAAGTTGGCTGGGGTGCGCTTGTAATAGGCCGGGCCGTGGCTGCCCATCTGGTGCAGCACGACGACGGTGCCGCGCGCACGCCGTGCGGGGTCGAGCTTTTCGAGCTGGCCGGGCAGTTCGCGCAGCATCACTTCGTCGAAGCACTCGCCGTCTTCACACAAGCCGGGCACGTTGAGCGTGCGCGTTTCGGCATGGGGCACGCGGTCGCACACGCCCTTGCAGCCAGACTGGTTGTCCAGCCAGAGCACGGCCAGGCCTGCGCGTTGCAGCACGTCGAGCAGGTTTTCCTGGCGGGTGTCGGCGTCGTACCGAGCGCGCCCTTGGCCCGAGAAGATACAGGGCACCGAGGTTTGCGTGTTGGTGCCGCAGGAGCTGACGTTGGAGAAATAGGCCAGTTCACCTTCGTCGCGGAGGCGGGCCAGGCGGGGGGTGGTGTCGCGCGCATAGCCGCCCAGGCCGAAGTTGGCGGCACGGGCGGTTTCGCCCACCACCAGCACGATGAGGGGAGCGTTGTCGGCAGTGTCCGCTGCGGCGGCGGGGAGCGTGGCGTCTTCACCCAGAGGCAGCAGGGGTTGCTGCGCATGCGCCGCGCGGCCCACGGCGTTGCGCGTGACGGCATAGACCGTGTTGAACGGGTTGATCATGTAGCGCAAGGGCTTGTGGTTGCGCATGAGGGAGGCCAGGTCCTGGAATGACAGCCACAGCAGCACGACGGCCGCCAGCAAGGCCAGCACGCCCACACCCAGTTGGCGCGGCAACAGGCGGCGCACCGGCACGGCACGCACCGGCTGGCGCCACCACCACCAGCCCGGCAGCACCACGCCCGCCAGCAGGGCCACGGCCATGGTGCCGCTGAGCAGGTCGCGCACCTCGCGGGCGTCGGTGTTGAGCGCGTTGGCCAGCATGGTCGGGTCGATCACCACGCCGTAGCTGCGCATGAAGTAGCTGGCGCCCGCTGCGGTGAGCAGCAGCACCAGCCCCGCAGGCTTGAGCCAGCGCGGCCACACCCACAGCGACAAGAAGGTGAGCGTGACGCCCAGCAGCACAAGCGCCCAGGCGGAAAGGGTGAGTGCGGCGTGCCAGCCATGGCTTTCGGGCAAGGCCCACAGCGCCATCCACAGCGGCAAGTTGCCCAGGGTGGCCAGCCACAGGGCAAGCACGCCCAGCAAGGCGGTGGGGTGCCAAGGGTTGCGGGCGGCGGCTGGCGCGGTGGAAGCAGTGGGCATGTGTGAAGAATGGGCAGCGAACTGCCGCGATTCTTCTGGGCCAGCCTTATCGCAGGATTAACGCTGCGCCGGGGTTGCTGGCCAGACCAGGGCGTAGCAGGTGGTGAAGGGCGACGTGCCCTGGCCCTGGCGCAACTGGATGCCGTGCGCGTCGGCAATGCGTTGCACCAGCGTCAGGCCCACGCCCATGCCGGGGCGGGCGCTGCTCTGCGGGCCGTGGCGGGCACCGTCGTCGCTGACGGACAGCTCCACCGCACCGCCCTCACCCCGCGCAACGCGCACCTCGATCTGTGTGCCCGCCGGGGTGTGGCGCAAGGCGTTGTCCACCAGATTGCGCAGCGCCAGTTCGAGCATGGCCGCCCGCCCGGGCACGGTCAAGACAGACTCGGGGGCTTCCAGCCACAGCTCCTGCCCCAGTTCGTGCGCCTGGGGCACATGCTCGCTGGTCACCTGGCGCGCCAGAGCGCACAGGTCCACGGGCTGCTCGACCCCGGCGTCCAGCCCTTGTACTCGAGCCAGGTCCAGCAGCTGGGAAAGAATGCGGCCAGCGCGCATCGCGTCTTGTTCGACTTGGCGCAGGGCGGCCACGCGCACGTCCGGCGCTTCGCCTTCGCGGGCCAGGTGGGCCTGCAAGACCATGGCCGCCAGGGGTGTGCGCAGTTCGTGGGCCACGTCAGACGTGAAGCGCCGCTCGCGCTGCCACTGGGCCTGCAGGCGTTCCACCAGGGCATTGATGGCGCTGACCGTGCTGGCCAGCTCGCGAAAGGACTGGTGCGCGGGCAGCGTCTGACCGGAATCGATGTCCAGCGTGTCGATGGCGCTGGACAGCTCGTTGAGCGGGCGCAGACCGCGCCGGATGGCCCAGCCCAGCAGCAGCGCCACCAGGGGCAGCAGCACCAGGGCGGGCCGCACGATGTGTTCGGCGATGTCGCGCCCCAGGGCAGCGTGCCGGTGGGTGTCCACCATCACCGCCACACGGCGCGGCAAGTTGCCGGGCCCCGCCGCATCGGCCACGAACAGGCGCCAGGTGCGCACCTCCCCCTTGAGGGTCAACACCAGTGTGTGATGCCCGGCAACCAAGGTCGGCGGAAGACTCTGAGCCATGTCGTGGGTGTCCCAAGCCAGGCTCCCACCCTCCCAGGCCACGACGCGCAGCTCGGGGGAGTATCCGTCAGCAAAAGGATTGCGGCGTGACGGGCGCGGAGGCTGGTCTATGGGGTCAAGCTCGCCCAGCCCAGCCTGGCGCAACAGCAGTTCGGCGGTGGAGACGAGCTGGCCGTCGGTGATTTCCTCGGCCTCGTGCACGCCGGTGTAGTACGACACTCCGGCCAGCACGACCCAGATGGCCAGCAGCGCCAATAACGTCCAACCCCACAGGTAACGCCTGAGCAAGCGTGGAGCGTTGGCAGGGCGTGGGACTTGCATCAGGCGCCCTCCGCGCCGGGCCGGGGTACGTAGTAGCCCACGCCGCGCACGGTCTTGACCAGGCCTTCACCCAGCTTGCGCCGCAGGTGGTGCATGTGCACTTCCAGGGCGTTGCTTTCCAGCGCTTCGTCGAAGCCGTAGAGCGCCTCTTCCAGGCGCTGGCGCGTCACCACCTGGCCGCTGGCGCGCAGCAGCACCATCAGCAAGGCAAATTCCTTGGCGCGCAGCGTCACGGGCTGGCCCGCGCGGCGCACGGTGCGGCCCGCCGGGTCCACCTCCAGGTCGCCATGGTGCAGCACGGGGGAAGCACGACCCTCGCTGCGGCGCAGCGCCACCCGCATGCGGGCCAGCAACTCCTCGGGCTCGAAGGGTTTGACGATGTAGTCGTCGGCGCCCTGATCCAGCCCCGCCACGCGGTCCGGCAGGGCGTCGCGGGCGGTCATGATGAGCACGGGCATGGGCTGGCCGCTGGCGCGCAGGCGACGCAGCCAGTCGATGCCGTCACCGTCTGGCAGGTTGAGGTCGAGCAGCACCAGGTCGAAGGTTTCGACCTGCAGGGCGGCGCTGGCCTGGCCCAGCGTGACGCACACGTCCACGGCGTAGCCAGCAGCCTTGAGCGTGGCCGCCAGGCCGTTGGCGATACCCGCGTCGTCTTCCACGATCAGCACACGCATGGTGGGGGTTTCCTCCTGGCCCGGCTTGCGCGGGCGCTTTGGTCTGGGTACTTCTTGGGGATTGTCTCAGTTCAACCGAGCCCGGCAGCATGCCAGCGCATCTTTAAGGCTGGCTTAACCCGGCATGTGTTCAATCGCGGGCATGACGACCCTGGCCCTGCCTTACCCTCACCCTCTGCTGCGTCGGCTGTGGCTGGCATCGTTCGCCCTGCTGGGCGCCACGCTGGCCTGGGACGCCAGCGGCCTGGACCGCACGGTGATGCACTGGCTGGCCGACGGCAGCGGTTTTGCATTGCGCCACCAGTGGCTGCTGGAGCGTGTGCTGCACGACGTGGCCCGCCAACTGGCCACCTTGGCCTTTTTGGTGTTGGTAGCAATGGTGTTGCTGCCCCTGGGGCCGATGCGCCAGCTGAGCCGCTGGCAGCGGGCCGAGATCGCCACCGGCACCGGGCTGGCGTTGGCGGCGGTAAACGCCATCAAACGCCACAGCCTGACGAGCTGCCCCTGGGACCTGCAGGACTTTGGTGGCGTGGCCAGCTATGTGTCGCACTGGTCCTGGGGCTTGGCGGACGGTGGCGGCGGCAACTGCTTTCCCGGGGGGCATGCGTCGGCGGCGATGGCCTTTCTGGCGCTGCCCCTGCCCTGGCTGGCCAGCCACGATGCCTTGCAACGCCAACGGGGATTGCGTATGCTGGCAGGGGTATTCTTCCTGGGCCTGCTGCTGGGCCTGACCCAGACCCTGCGCGGGGCCCACTACCCCAGCCACACCTGGTGGACGGCCCTGATCTGCTGGGGCGTGGCCCTGGCCAACCATGGATTGTTCACCTTCGTCAAAGGCAAGACATGAAAAACCGCGCATTCCGCTTGCTGCAAGCCCTTGGCATGGCATCTGCCTGTGTGGCGCTCGCCGCCCCCGCCTGGGCCGCCGATCCGTTCACTGATGCAATGCAGACGGCTTACGTACCTTACCGCACAGCGCTGTTCCGCACCAACTCGGGCGACGCGCAGGGATCGTGGCAGGCGGTGCAGCAGGCTAGCCAGGCTTGGGCACAGGTGGCGCGCCAGTTCACGGCGGCACCCGCCCCTTATGACCGCGACCCCGCTTTTTCCCGCTCGTTGGCCGAAGTGACAGCCGTGTACGACAAGGCAGCTGCCGAGGTGCAGGCCGGCCAGCTGGCGGCCGCGCACGATTCACTGGAGGCTGTGCGCGACATCCTGGCTCAGCTGCGCGAACGCAACCAGGTGGTGGTGTACAGCGACCACATGAACGCCTACCACGAGGTGATGGAACACGTGCTGGGCTTGGACCCGGCCACATTGGAGCGGCCAGAGGGCCGCATGGCGGCCATGGCCCAGACCGGGGCGATGGAGCACTTGGCCAGCCAGTTGCAGGCAAAAGCACCGGCACAACTGCGCGACCAGGCCGAATTCAAGGAACTGCTGGGCGGTGTGCAGCAATCCGTGGCGCAGTTGAAAGACGCCCTGCTGCGCCAGGACGCCAGTGCCGCCCGCGCAGCACTGGGCAAGCTCAAGGCGCCCTACAGCAAGCTCTTCCTCAAGTTCGGCTGAAAGCTGACAAGCCCTGCAGCAAAACCACCGACAACACGCCAGCCGCCAACGCCGCCGCCCACTGGGCCAGCCCAAGGGAGGCAAAGCCAAACAGCCCGGCCAAGGGTGGCCACAGGCCCACACCCGCCAACGCCAGGAAAGTGACGCCCAACACCCAACGCTGCACCGGTGGCCAGTGCAGCCACCCTTGCCGCCAGCCCTGGGCCATGGCCCGCGTCAAGGCAATGAGCGCGGCATTGGCCGCCACCAGGGCCACGAAGGCCTGCGCGCGCGCCTGCCCGCCGGGGGTGCCCAGGTGCAGCGCCAGCAGGTACACCGCCATCACGCCCAGGGCGATCACTGCGCCCTGCCACAGCGCGGCGCCCATGTCCGGCACCACCAGCAGCGGCTGGCTGGCGCGCCGGGGCGGTTGTTCCATCAGGCCGGGTGCGCCTTCCTGGGCCTCGAACACCACCGAGCAGGAGGGGTCGATCACCAATTCCAGGAACGCGATGTGCACAGGCAGCAGCAACAGGGGCAGACCCAGCAACAGCGGCATCAGGGACAACAGGATGATGGGCACGTGCACGGCCAGCGTGTAACGCATGGCCTGCCGCAAATTGGCGTAGATGCGCCGCCCCAGGCGGATGGCGTCCACGATGGAGGCGAAGTCGTCGTCGAGCAGCACCAGCGCGGCGGCTTCGCGGGCCACGTCGGTGCCGCGCTGCCCCATGGCCACGCCGATGTGCGCCGCCTTGAGCGCCGGGGCGTCGTTGACGCCGTCGCCCGTCATGGCCACCACCTCGCCACGAGCCTTGAGTGCCTGCACGAGGAGCAACTTCTGCGCAGGCGCCACGCGAGCGAACACGCTCACCGTACCCAGCCTGTGTGACAGCTCCTCAGGCGCCAGTCGCTCCAGGTCGTCACCTGTCAGCACGTCGCTGGCGTCAATGCCCGCCTGCTCGGCAATGCGCCGGGCGGTCTGCGGGTGGTCACCGGTCATCATCACCACGCGGATGCCCGCGCGTTGGCACTGCTGCACCGACTCGGGCACCTGGGGGCGCAGCGGGTCGGCGAGGCCTACCAGACCCAGCCACTCAAATTCGAAGTCGTGCTGGATGCCGGGCCAGGCCTGTTCTGCCAGATGGCGCGCCTTGGCCACGCCCAGCACGCGCAAACCCTGCTCGGCCAGGCGCGCGGCCTCATCGGCAACGGCCCGGCGGCGTTCGGGGTCAAGGTGGCAGAGGTCTGCAATGGCTTCTGGCGCACCCTTGGCGGCCACCACGTGGTGCGGGGCGCTGCCGTCGTGCCACAGGTGCGACATGGCCAGCAGCACGGGTGACAGCTCGTACTCACGCACCAGCGACCATTCGGGGTGCAGGTGCTCGGTGTCGGCCAGGTGTGTGCCCGCGAAGCGATGGAAGGCCTGCTCCATCGGGTCGTGCGGGTCCACCTCGCTGGCCAGCACGGCGTATTCCAGCAGCTCGTGGTAGTGCTCGGGCAGGCCGCCCGGGGGCAGCTGGCGCACGTCCAGCGCGTGGCCATTGGCGCACAGCGCTGCCACGGCCATGCGGTTCTGCGTCAGGGTGCCGGTCTTGTCCACGCACAGCACCGTGGTCTGCCCCAGCGTCTCTATGGCGTTGAGCCGCCGTGTGAGCACCTGCCGCGCGGCCATGCGGCGCGCACCCAGCGCAAAGAAGACGATCATGATGACCGAGAACTCTTGCGGCAGCACACTCATGGCCAGCGTGATGCCCGCCAGCAGCGCCTGTAGCGGCGTGCCGCGCAGCAGCCAGAACACCGCCACCAACACCGCACAAACAACCAGGCCAAACACAACCAGCCGGCGCGTGAGGCGCGCCACCTCGTCACGCAGGGGCGAAGGTTCCAGCGCCACCGTGTCCAGCGAACGCCCGATGCGGCCCAGCTCGGTGCGCCCGCCCGTGGCCGTGACCTGCACCATGCCTTGCCCGCCCACCGCCAGGGTGCCCGCGAACACTGCATCCCCCGGGTTCTTGGGCACCGGGAGAGATTCGCCAGTGAGCAGGGATTCGTCGGCAGCCAGTTCGTGCGCCTGCAGCAGCAAGCCGTCGGCGGGCACGCGGTCGCCCTCGGCCAGCAGCAGCACATCGCCCGCCACCACTTCGCGCCCTGCCACGCGGGTGGGCACGCCGTCGCGCAGCACCAGCGCGCGTGGGCTGGACAGGTCGCGCAGGGCGTCCAGCGCACGGTCGGTACGGCGCTCCTGCAGCACCGTCACGCCCATGATGAGCACCACAAAACCCAGCAGCACCAGCGCCTCGTGCGCGTCGCCCATTACCAGGTAGATGGCACCTGCGCCCAGCAGCAGCAGGAACATGGGTTCGCGCAGCACCTCCCACGCGATGTCGCGCAGCGTGCGGCGCTGGCTCAGGCCGAGCTCGTTGGGGCCCTGGTCCAGCAGACGGCGCGCAGCCTCGCCAGCGGTCAGCCCCGAGGAATCACCTTGGTCTTGTGGCATGGGGGTATCCTGAACGCGCAGGATACCGCACCACCGCCTTCAGTCATCATCATCGTCATGCCCGCGCTGATCCGCCCAGGGCGCGGTGACGGAACTGGACGAGGCCTTTGGCGCCTGCTGCCATTCCCAGCCCCAGTAACCCAGTACTGCCACCAGCAGCAGCGCGGCCAGCCAGCTTCGGTTGTTTTTCACCAAGTCGGGGCCAGCGCCGTCCACGCGGCCGGTCAACATGGACAGCGCCTGGTTCTTGCGGCGCAGAACGCTGATCAGCAGCAACAGCCCCAGGTGCGCCAGCACCAGCCACAGCATGGATTCGCCCACGACTTCGTGCAGGTCTTCCAGCCACTCGCCACCCCATTCGTTGTAGGTGGCGTAACCCGACAGCGTGAGGGGGAGCACCGCCAACAACAGGGCAACGATGGCCGCGCCCATGGCGATGTTCTGGCCCTGGCGCCAGTTGATGGTGCCGCCACCGGTCAGGCCCGCCCACACGGAACGCAGCCACAGCGGTGCGTTGGAGGCCTTGGCCCACAGGGCCTTGAGGCTGGCCTGGCGCGGGCCGAACAGGCCGTACAGCACGCGAAAGCCCAGCAGCCCGGCCATGCTGTACCCCAGCACCACGTGCACCAGGCGCAGGCGCTCGCCGTCGGCGGTGAGGTAGGCACCGGCGAAGCACAGGGCAAACAGCCAGTGGAACATGCGGGTGGGCGCGTCGGTCACACGCCGCGTGGGTTGTGGCCGCGCCGTGGCGGCGCTGCTGACGGAGGCGGTGGAAGTCATGGTCGTTCCTTGGTAGGTGGGTCAGTCGCCTTGGAAGGCACGGCGGTAGCGCGCGTCCAGGCCCTTCGGGAAGCGCAGGTTGTCGTCGTCAAAACGACCTTGCTCGGCGCCGCCATGGCAGGCGGCGCAGTTGGCTGCGCTCTTGACGCTGGCGTGCTTCCACACCGCGTCGTCCAGCGCGCGGTGCTTGCGCTCGAACCAGGCCGAGCGGGTGATGCGGTCTTGCGGCGGCGCCTCGGCCACGCGCTTGTAGGTGCCCGCATGCTGCTGCAGCCAGCCCGCGAGCTGGCGCACGGTGGCTTCGTCCAGCGAGGCGTCGGTGCCATAGTGGCGGTCCAGGCCGCTCATCACCCGCTGCCACGAACGGGCGGGCAGCATGCCTGGCGGGTAGGCCACGTGGCAGCTGGCACATTCCTGGGTGTAGGCGGCAGGCATGTCGCGCGGCAGCATGGGGCCGCCGTCTGCCTGTGCGGGTACCGCCAGGCTCAAGCCAAAAGCCAAGGCCAGCGCGCCTGCCGGGCGAAGAAGGTCAGTCAACATGGTCAATGCTCCTTTGGGCAGGCACGTCACGGGCGCAAGCTGGTGAGGTAGGCCAGCACGTCGGCCTTTTCCTGTGCGCTGCATTCGCGGGCCAGCACGTCGTTGCAGTTGCGGCGGAACCACTTGTCCACGCGCGCTGTGTCTGTAAAAGCCTTGGGGTTGAAGGCGGGTGCCAGCGGCGCAATGGTTTTGCCCGTGCTGGCGTGCTTGCCCTGGGTGGTGGGCGGGTTGCCGTGGCAGGAGGCACACGACCACTCTGCACCATGGCGCGCCGTGAAGAACACGCGCCCGCTTTCGGCGTTGGCGGGGGTGGCTGCCTGGGCCGACCAGCGCGCGAGCTGATCGGCAGCGCTGGTGTCGGCTGCCTGTGTGCTGAAGGCGGCCAGCAGCCCGAAGGCTGCCGCCAAAGCAGCGAATGTGCGTGACAGATAAGACATCCTCGACTCCTGTGACAATGGTTTGAAAACCGGGAAGACGCATTGATCGTGCGCCGCACCTCCTGTACGCAGGCTGAAGAAAGCATTCATCCGCCGTTCAGCTTGGTGGGCGCACAATCCACGCATACCCCCCACAGGAGCCTCTTCATGCGTTCAAGGCTTGTTCTGGCCACACTGCTTGCCGCCACGGGGCTGGTGTGCGCGCCAGCCCAGGCAAGCGGTGACCACGACCGCGCGCGTGCTGCGCTGGCCGCAGGCGAAGTGATGCCGCTGTCGACCATCCTGGAGCGGGTGGGCCGCCAATACCCCGGCAACGTGCTGGAGGTGGAACTGGAGCGCGAGCAAGGCCGCTGGATCTACGAACTCAAACTGCTGCAGCCCAATGGCGGCCTGATGAAGCTTGAGGTGGACGCCCGCGACGGCACCGTGCTGCGCCAACGCGAGGAGAAGCGCTGATGCGGGTGCTGCTGGTGGAAGACGAACCCACGCTGGCGGCCCAGTTGCGCCAGGTGCTGGCCGACGCGGGCTACGCCGTGGACCACGCCGCTGATGGGCGCGAAGCCTGGTTCATGGGCGGGGTACAGAACTACGACGCCATCGTGCTGGACCTGGGCCTGCCCGTGCTGGACGGCCTGAGCGTGCTCAAGCGCTGGCGCAGCGAGGGTGTGGCGTCGCCGGTGCTGGTGCTCACCGCGCGCGACCAGTGGCACGAGAAGGTTGCGGGTATCGACGCCGGGGCCGACGACTACCTCACCAAACCCTTCCACACCGAAGAGCTGCTGGCCCGCGTGCGTGCGCTCATCCGCCGGGCACAGGGGCTGGCTTCGCCCCTGCTGCAGTGCGGCCCGCTGACACTGGACACGCGCAGCGCCCGTGTGCTGCTGGATGGCCAACCCGTGCACCTGACATCGCACGAGTTCCGGCTGCTGGCTTACCTGATGCATCACCCGGACGAGCTGGTTTCGCGCAGCGAACTCACCGAGCACATGTACGCCCAAGACCTGGACCGCGACTCCAACACCATCGAGGTCTTTGTGGCACGGCTGCGCAAGAAGCTGCCGCCCGGCATGATCGAAACCGTGCGCGGCCTGGGCTACCGGCTCAGCGCGCAACCCACAGGGGCCTGAGCATGATGGGCTGGCTGCGCCACCTGCGCTGGCGGTTGCTGGCCGCCACCTGTGTGGCCATCACCGTGGCACTGCTGTTGACGGGGTTCTTTCTGGCGGGACTCTTCCGCCAACACGTGACGCGCCAGTTCGACGCGCAACTGCTGCACCAGCTGGACCAGCTCACCGCCGCCTTTGAGCACGACGCGCAAGGCCAACCCACGCTCAAGACCCCGCTGAGCGACCCGCGCTGGCAGGCCCCCTATTCCGGCCTGTACTGGCAGATCGAGCCCGTAAACAGCCCGGCGGCGCTGCTGCGCTCGCGCTCGCTGTGGGACGCGGCCTTGCAGGTGCCGCCAGACCAGCCCGGCGATGGCGACGTGCACCGCCACCTGTCCAGCGGGCCCGGCGGCCAGCCCGTGCGCGTGCTGGAGCGCACCGTGCATTTCCAGAACCCCGCCCTGCCCGCTGGCGGCCAAGCGCCCGCATGGCGCATGCTGGTGGCCGCCAACACCCGCGACCTGGAGGCAGCGGTGGACAGCTTCACAGGGCAACTGGCGCTGTACCTGGCCGTGCTGGGTGCCGCGCTGCTCGCGGCCGCCTGGGCCCAGGTGAGCTTGGGGCTGATGCCTTTGCGGCAGTTACAGGCGTCGGCGCAGGCCGTGCGCCGGGGCGACGAACAGCGCCTTCAGGGCAACTTTCCTGCCGAGGTGGACCCGCTGGTGCAGGACTTCAACCGCGTGCTGGAACAGAACCAGCAAGTGGTGCAACGCGCCCGGCAGATGGCGGGCAACCTGGCCCACGCCATCAAGACGCCGCTGGCCGTGCTGTCGGGCCTGGCCCAGGGCCGCGAAAACACCGAACCCGCCGCGCTGGGCCGCAAGCTGCAGGAACAGGTGGACACCATCCGCCAGCAAGTGGACTGGCACCTGGGCCGCGCGCGCGCAGCCAGCGCTGGAGTGCCCGGCCTGCGCACACCCGTGCGGCCGGTGCTGGAAGGGCTGGCGCGCGTCATGGGCAAGGTCCATGCCCTGCGCGAAGACCGACCTGCCCCAACCATCCAGCTGGTCTGCGCCGACCCGGCACTGGCCTTTGCCGGGGAAGCCCAGGACCTGCAGGAAATGACCGGCAACCTGCTGGACAACGCCTGCAAATGGGCGCGTTCGCAAGTGCGCGTGGAAGCCGCGCTGGCCGAAGACAAGCTCGCCATCACCATCGACGACGACGGCCCCGGCCTGGACCAGACCCAGCGCGACGCCGTGTTCCAGCGCGGCTTTCGAGCGGACGAACGCGTGCCCGGTTCGGGCCTGGGGCTGGACATTGCCCGCGAGGTGGCGCGGCTCTACCAAGGTGAACTTGCGCTGAGCACGTCGCCCCTGGGCGGCCTGCGTGCAGTGCTCACGCTGCCTGGGGCTTGAAAACAATCCGTTACCGCCTTGACAACAAGGTCAGGCACAATAATCCTTCAAGCGTCACGGGCCGCGCGGCACCGTGGCATTCGCAGAAGCGCACCGGCGCTCGCCGTGGAACTTGCAGCATGTCAAACGGCACACCGTTTACGCTCGCCCCACGTGGGTTCCGCAGCCAGCTCACCATCTGGTTTGGCGGTCTTTCGCTCGTCACCTTGCTGAGTGCGGGCATCTACGTGGGCCGTATCGCCACACAAGAGATCGCCACCACTGGCGGCGAGGCACTGTACGCCACGGCCAAGTCGGCTGCGGACATGCTGCACATCCAGCTGGGCGAACGCGAACTGGAAATCCTGCTGCTCAGCCAGGCCCCGCATTTCACACAGGGCGACCTGGGCTCCACCGAAGTGCGCCGCTCGCTGGAACGCCGCAAGGAGGCACACACGGAATACGCCTGGCTGGGCGTGGTGGACGCCGAAGGCAAGGTGCTGCAGGCCACCGGCAACATGCTATTGGGGCAAAACGTCGCCCAACGCCCTTGGTTCCAGAACGCTAAAGGCGGGGTTTTCGTGGGCGACGTGCACGACGCCGTGCTGCTCGCCAAGCTGATGCCCGGCAGCACCGATGGCGATCTGCTGCGCTTCATAGATTTCGCGGCCCCCATCTATGACGCACAAGACCGCCTGCGAGGCGTGGTGGGTGCGCACGCTCACTGGGACTGGGTGACCGACACCGTGCAGGACTCGGTGGACCGGCAGCGCTTGCAGCGGCACGTCGAGCTGCTCATCGTCAATCAGGAAGGCATCGTGCTCTACCCGCAACACCTGGCGGGCGACGCACGGTTGCCTGCCATCGACCCCGGTGCGCACCACCAGGTGGTCAAGTGGCAGGACGGTGAAGACTATCTGACCAGCGTGGCCACCGTGCTGCCCATACGCAGCACCGACCTGGGCTGGCGGATTGTGCTGCGCCAGCCGCTGGACGCCGCTGTGCAACCCATTCGGGACCTGCGCAACAGGCTGCTGATGCTGGGCGTTCTGGCGGCCCTGGTGTTTGCGTGGCTGGCGTACCGCATGGCAGCGCGCATCAGCCGCCCTATTGAGCTGCTGGCGGAAGCTGCCGAGCGCATAGACCAGCGCCAGGGCACCCCGGAGTTCCCCGCAGGGCTGGCCGTTCTGGAGGTGGACCGCCTGAGCGGCACCCTGCGCCGCATGACACAGTCCATGCTGAACCACGAGCGCGAACTCGAAGCCATGAACGCGACGCTGGAGCGCAAGGTGGCTGAGCGCACCGAGGCCCTGACCGAAGCCAACCGCGAACTGGAACGGCGCGCCACGGTGGACGGCCTCACCGGCGTGTACAACCGCCGCCGCTTCGAGGAAAAGCTGCACGAATTGCTGCTGACCATGAAGCGCACAGGCCGCTGCTTCACCCTGCTGGTCATCGACGCCGACCACTTCAAGCGCATCAACGACACCTATGGCCACCAGGCGGGCGACGACGTGCTGCGGCAGCTCGCCCAGGTACTGCAAGGCTGCACCCGCTCCACCGACTTTGTGGCGCGCTACGGCGGTGAGGAATTCGTGGTGCTGCTGCCCGAATCCCACGAACAGGCCGAAGGGCTGCTCGTGGCAGAGAAGATCCGCAAGACCGTGGAGGACACCCCGTTTGCCGAGGTGGGCCGCGTCACGGTGAGTGTGGGCCACAGCGTCTCGCACCCCAGCGACACCGCAGGCAAAGCCGTGGTGGCGCGGGCTGATGAAGCGCTCTACAACGCCAAGGGCAGCGGGCGCAACCGGGTGGAGTCGATCGTGCTCACACCCGCTCAATGATCAAGGCAATGCCCTGCCCCACGCCAGTGCACATGGGGCGCAGTCAGACGGCGGCCAGGCGGCCTGCCATCAGAATGCCCGCGTGCAGGCGCTGGGTGGCCTCGCTCCCTGCGCGGCTGGGGGCGTGGTTGCTGGTCAGAAGGCTCCACACCATCTCGTCGTCGGCGCGGAAGCTGCACAGCAGCGTGTTGGTGGAACTGAGCTTGAGCACCTGAGCGGGCGACAACGCCGCGATCAGCTCGGCAGACGCCTCGCTGATGCCGAGGCGGAACACGGCCTCGGCCTTGTCCTGGCGAATAAGTTGCTGCGCCAGCATCAGGTAGGTGAGGTTGGCTTCGCGGATCTCGGCGAGCAGTTGCTCGGCCTGGGCAGAAGGGGCGGTGCGTGCGGTGTCGGCGGCGGTTGCGGTGGTCATGCTCACACTCCAGAAATGTCGATGCGTTGAAAAGGATTGTGAAATCCCGCCAGTTTTTCTGGAGTCGGAAAGCAGCTGTTCGGCGTGTCGGCGCGGCAGGTGTGGCTTGTCAGCGAAATGCCTACACAGCTTTCTTGGCGGTCTCCGTGTGGACAGCAGGTATTTCAGGCCGGGAGGCGACCTGCTGCCCCCACGCCACGGAACACAGCACCACGAGCACCCCTAAACACTGGGATACCGTGAGGCTTTGATCCAGCACGAACCATCCAATGCCGACTGCCGTCACCGGGCTTAGCAGCGCCAACAGTGAAACGGTCGCGTGCCCCAGGCGCGCCAAACCTCGAAACCAAAGAAAGTAGGTCAACGCAGCCCCCATCAGCCCCAGGTAGACAAGCGCCCAAAGATGGCCTGCTTCAAGACTCGGCAGTGGTGGCTCAGACAGCAGCGCCAGGGGCGACAACACCAGTCCACCGGCGGTCAGCTGCCAGGCAGTGAACGTCAGCGGCGCAACCCCGGCTTGCCACTTGCGGCTCAGCACCGTGCCTGCGGCCATTGCCAAGGCGCTACCAACGCCTGCTGCAAGCCCGAGTGGATCAAGCGACGCGGCTGGTCCCAGCACCAGCAAGGCTACGCCCAAGCCCCCCATCAACGCCGCAACTACCGATGCCGCCCGAACCGGCGTGCCCAGCAGACCCCGGGCCAGCAGCAGGACGAGCAGCGCCTGTGCGGAACCCAGTGTCGCGGCAACACCTCCCGGCAAACGTTGGGCAGCGACAAACAGCAACGTCCAGAAGACGGCGAAGTTCAGCGTGCCCAGCACCAGAACCTTTGCGAAACGCTCACGCAGCGGCAACTGCTGCACGATAGCCAGCAACAGCAAGCCTGCGGGCAGGGCACGCAGCATGGCCAGCGTCATCGGGTGCCCCTCGGGCAACCACTCGGTGGTGACATAGTAGGTACTGCCCCACACGGCGGGCGCCAGTGCCGTCAGCAACAGATCGGCTGAACGTTTCATGGCATCGTCTCCAACGCAAGCTCATAGCCGACTCGCTTCTGTGCTACAAGCGCAGCGGCAACCCTTGCCACATGCTGACCCTGAAACCGGGCGCCAGCCAAGTCGGTGGCAGTGGGGCGGCGCGAACCATCGACCCCGGCAATCGAGCCCGCGCCGTAGGGAGAGCCGCCAACGATCTCGTCTTGGCGTGTCTGGCCTTTGAACGTGTAGGGCATGCCGACGATGACCATGCCGAAGTGCAGCAGAGGGACGTGCGTGGACAACACCGTCATCTCGTGCCCACCGTGCTGGCTGCCGGTCGATGTGAATACGGAGCCGACTTTGCCTGCCAGAGCGTTACGTGCCCAAAGCCCTCCGGCCTGGTCGATGAACTGCTTGACTGCTCCGGCCATGGTGCCAAAGTGGGTCGGTGTGCCGAGGATGATGGCGTCGTATTGCGGCAGGTCCTCAATAGCTATCTCTTGCGTGTCGTCGGGCAGAAAACCTGCGCGCTCGCGCACTGGCAATGGCACCGTCTCGGGCACGCGCCGAAGATCGACCTGAACGCCGGGAACGCTGCGCGCGCCTTCGGCTTCGGCCTCGGCGAGCGAGCGCACGTGGCCATAACTGGAGTAGTAGAGAACGAGAATGCGGGTCATGATGTCCTGTCGTGTCTTGTTTGGAAGAGGAAGGACACCAAGGATGCAAGATGAGGCCGCCGAGAAAAAGCGGCCCACCATGCATTCACTGTTTACGCAGGCTCAAGAATCGTGGTGCTCGCCCGCCAAAGCTGTCTGCAGGTAGCCGATGAAAGCCAACGTCTTCGCGTCCGCGCTGCGCCGGGAGGCTGTGATTGCATAGAGGTAACGGTTTGGCAATGCGTGCTGTGGCAACACGCGGACCAGACACCCGTCGCGCTCAGCAGGGCCTGAAAGAAAGTCAGGCAGGGCACCAATGCCTTGACCGGAGATCAACAAATCCCGCAGAACCAGGCTGCTGCCGACCTGCAAACGCGCTTGGTGCGGCACCGTCAACACGCCCTCAGGGCCTTGCAGCGTCCACGCCGTCGCATCGTCCGCATGCAGGTAGCCAATCACCGGGTGGGACGCAAGGTCATCCGGTGCCTGCGGCGTACCGTGTTCAGCCAAGTGAGCAGGTGACGCGAAAAGGGCTTGCCCCATCCGCACGATTTCGCGTGCAATCAGGCCCGAATTGGGCAAGGCAGCCCGGATGCGGATCGTCAGGTCGTATCCGCCCTCGATCATGTCCACGACGCGATCATCGAAATTCAGGGTCAGCTCGACTTCTGGATACCGCTCAAGAAACCCTGGCAACAGCGAAGCCAGTACAGTGACACCAAACGAATGCGGTGCATTGACGCTCAACCGCCCACTGATCTGGCCCGCCGCATGGCGCACCGTATCTTCGGCCCGTTCGACATCAGCCAGGATGCGCCGAGCTTCTTCGTAGTAGACGCGGCCATGCTCGGTCAGGGACATGCTGCGGGTGGTGCGAGCAAGCAGGACGCAGCCCAGGTTGTCTTCGAGCTGCTTCAGGTCGCGACTCAACAGCGCGGGCGATACCTGAAGGTCGTCTGCGGCCTTCGCAAAGCTGCCACGCTCGACTATCCGGCAATATGCCCGCATGAATGAAAGTTTGTCCATCTCGGTACATCCATTGCCGCACACGGGCATTTGCCACGGCGCCACAAAAGGCAATTCACACTGGTCTCAGCAGGGCTGGTGACCACCCCTCACCACCCAGCCACATCCCCCAAATCAATCACCCGCGCCAACGCCACCCCAGCTGGCGCCTCGTAGTCCGCCACCCACCAGGCCCGCGTAGGGTGTCCGGCACCCTCCTGCAGCAACTCCGTCAGCAGCCGCTGCGATGGAATGTCCAGCGCGGCAAAGGGCTGGTCAATCAGCATCAGCTCCGCCCCCGAGGCAAAACCCGCCGCCAGCCACACCTTGCGGCGCGAGCCGGTGGAGAGCATGTACATGCCCTTGTCCAGGTGTTCTTCCAGCGCAAAGCCTTGCACCAGGTCGTCCAGCAGAGCCGCGTCAAAGGCCGGGTAGCGTTCTGCCACCTGTGCAAAGTGCTGGCGCGGCGTGGTGCGGTCCTCGCCGTCACGGGTTGGGTCTTCCCAGTACAGCAGGCCGCTGCCCGCGCGCCGGTGCCAGTCGGCCAGGCGGCGCAGCAGCGTGGTCTTGCCCACACCGTCGCCGCCGCACACCAGGGTCACGCCCGGCCCCACAGGCCAGGGTAGGTTGCCCTGACCATCCCAAAGGCGTTCAGGCATCGCCCTTCTCCGCATCATCGCCCTGCTGCTTCATGCGTTCGCTTTTCCAATAGATGTCGTCGCCACCGTTCATGCGGTTGAGCACGCGCGCCAGCACGAACATCAAATCGCTCAGGCGGTTGAGGTACTGGCGCGGTGCTTCGTGAATGGCCTCTTCGTTGCCCAGCGCCACCACCGCGCGTTCGGCGCGGCGCGCCACGGTGCGGCACACGTGGGCCTGGGCGGCGGCCCGGGTGCCTGCGGGCAGAATGAACTCCTGCAGGCGCGGCAGGCGTTCGTTGTGCGTGGCCAGGGCCTCGTCCAGCGCCAGCACGGCTTCGGGCTTCAGCAGTTCAAAGCCCGGAATGCTCAGTTCGCCCCCCAGGTTGAAGAGCTGGTGCTGTATCTCCACCAGCAGTTCGCGCACATCGGCGGGCAGTTCCTCGCACAGCAGCAGGCCTATGTGGGAGTTGAGTTCGTCCACGTCACCCATGGCGTGCACACGCAGGCTGTTTTTGCTGACGCGCTGGTTGTTGCCCAGGCCGGTGGTGCCCGCATCGCCCGTGCGGGTAGCAATTTGTGTGAGTCTGTTGCCCATGGGGTCTTTGCATCCCTCTGCGGTTGAAGATAATGGCCCTTATTCTCATACAGCCCCCGTGCATCACACATGAACGCACCTTTGTCCCCCCACTTGCTGCCCGAAATCCACCAGCGCAACGTGCCTGAAGCCTTCATCGAGGCTTTGCGTCAGCGCTTCGGCGCCAACTGCTCCACGGCAATGGCGGTGCGCGAGCAGCACGGGCGCGACGAATCGGCCTTCACCACCGTGCCGCCCCCGGCTGCCGTGGTGTTCGCCGAATCCACGCAAGACGTGGCCGACGCCGTGGCGCTGGCGGCGCAGTACAAGGTGCCGGTCATTCCCTTT
Organism: Burkholderiaceae bacterium; assembly: GCA_041913045.1. GTDB lineage: Bacteria > Pseudomonadota > Gammaproteobacteria > Burkholderiales > Burkholderiaceae_C > CAMLOF01. The sequence goes on from JAYSGB010000003.1 coordinate 171,304, forward strand.
GGCGTGGGCTCGTCGCTGGAAGGGCACCTGCTGGCTGTGCAGGGCGGCATCAGCATTGACGTGAGCCGCATGAACCGGGTGCTGTCGGTCAACGCCGAAGACCTGACCGTGACCGTGCAGCCCGGCGTCACGCGCAAGGCCGTGAACGAGGCCGTGAAGGACCAGGGGCTATTCTTCCCCATCGACCCCGGTGCCGACGCTTCCATTGGCGGCATGACGGCCACCCGTGCCAGCGGCACCAACGCCGTGCGCTACGGCACCATGCGCGAAAACGTACTGGCGCTGCAGGTAGTCACCGCGCAGGGCAAGGTCATCCGTACCGGCAACCGCGCCAAGAAGAGCAGCGCAGGCTACGACCTCACGCGCCTTTTCGTGGGCTCCGAAGGCACGCTGGGTGTCATCACCGAGGTCACGCTCAAGCTCTACCCGCTGCCCGAAGCCATCTCGGCGGCCATCTGCTCGTTCCCGAGCATCGAGGCCGCCGTTCGCACCACCATCCAGATCATCCAGATGGGCATTCCCATTGCCCGCTGCGAGTTGCTGGATGGCAAGACCGTGGCCATGGTCAACGCCTACGCCAAGCTGGGCCTGCGCGAAGAACCCATGCTGCTGATGGAGTTCCACGGCTCGCCCGCCAGCGTGCAGGAACAGGCCGAGCTGGTGCAGGAGATTGCCAGCGAACACGGCGGCCAGTCTTTCCAGTGGGCCACCACACCCGAGGAACGCACCCGCCTGTGGACGGCACGCCACAACGCCTACTTTGCCGCTATTCAAAGCAAGCCGGGTTGCCGCGCCATATCTACCGACACCTGCGTGCCCATCAGCCGCCTGGCCGACTGCCTGCTCGACTCCGTGGCCGAAGCCGACGCCAGCGGCATTCCCTACTTTCTGGTGGGCCACGTGGGCGACGGCAACTTCCACTTCGGCTACCTGATCGACCCCGACAGCGAGGACGAGCGCCGCGTGGCCGAGGAACTGAACCACAAGCTGGTGAGCCGCGCCCTGGCGCTGGAAGGCACCTGCACTGGCGAGCACGGCGTGGGCCTGCACAAGATGGGCTTTTTGCGCACCGAGGCGGGCGACGGCACCATCGCCATGATGCGTACCATCAAGCAGGCGCTGGACCCGGACAACATCATGAATCCCGGCAAGATCTTTGCCGACTGACCCTGCTGCGCACACGCCCTACTACATGCGACGATCCGATAAGCGCCTCCCCTCCTTCCGCACGGAGCGTGGACGCGAGGCGCTGTCCGTGGTGCTGCTCTACGCCTGCTTCTCAGCGTTGTGGATATTGCTGTCTGACAAGGCAGTGGACTGGCTGGTAGAGGATCCTGCCCAGCGCATGCTGGTCAGCACGGTCAAGGGCTGGCTGTTCGTGGCGGTCACGTCCATCTTGCTCTACGTGCTGCTGTTCCCCAGAAACAACACTGAGGAAACTTCCTGGAACAGCTCTTCAGAAGCCGACAAGGACCGCCGCAACATTCCCTGGCTGGCCATTGTGCTTCTGGGTTTGACAGTGTCGGGCCTGGCCTGGTTGAGCATTGCGGGCAAGTTCGACGCTGAAAAGCAAGCCGCCGGGGCGCAACTGCGAGCCGTGGCCGACGCCAAGGCACAACAGTTGTGGGACTGGCACCAGGAGCGCATGGGCAACACCCTGCTGGTACAGAACAGCCCCGACCTTAGGGAGCACTGGCTGCGTTGGCACAACGCACGTACTGCAGAACACATGCTCGAGTTGCAGCAGCGGCTGCGCCTGTTCGTGTCCACCGTTCACTTCAGCCGCGCGGCGGTGATCGATCTGGATGGTCACGAAGCCTGGTATCCCACCCGGCCCAATTCGGCCATGCCGCCCGAGCTTCGCAAAGGCATTCAAGAGGCGCTCGAGTCGGGCCTGCCGTCGCGTGTGGGGCCGTGGCTGGACGCCGATGGCGTGGTGCGGCTCGCGTTCCTCGCACCCTTTGCGCTGGACACAGCTCACCCTGCGGTGGTGGTGCTGCACGTGGACCCGCCCCCACACTTCCACCCGGCGCTGCAAACCTGGCCCATGCCGCACCGCAGCGCGGAATCTATCCTGTACCAGCAGGTTGGCGATGAACTGGTGCCACTGAGCCCCATGCGCAAGCTGCCCAATGCCGTAATGCGCGAGCGCTTCCCCTTGTCCAGCGACTTGCCTGCGGCACGGGCCGTGCGTGGTTCCACGCTTGAGGGCGACGTCATCGAAGGTATCGACTACGCTGGTGCGCCCGTACTGGCAGTGGCCCAGCGCGTGGGCATGACGGATTGGTGGGTGCTGGCCAAGCAGGACCGTGACGAATTGATGAGCGATGCGGTCACCACCAGCCTGCGCACGGCACTCATAGGCGTGCTGGCCTTCTTTGCCATGGCAGTGGCCGTTTACCTGTACGTGCAGCGACTGCGGTTGCAGCGCTCGGTCCGCCACATCGACCAGTTGCAGGCCACGCGCCAGCGCCTGGCCGAAAGCGAGGCACGCTACCGGCTGCTCGCCGAAAACGGCAGCGACGTTGTCTGGCTTATCGACCTGAAAAGCCGTCGCCACATCTACGTCAGCCCGTCGGTGGAAAAACTGCGGGGCTACACGCCAGACGAGGTCTGCCAGCAAAGCTTTGCCGACATGCTGCCCCCAGACATGGTGTCGGTGGCTGAGGGCATCCTGGCCCGGCGTCTGGCAGCACTGGCAGCAGGCGACGAATCCGCCCGAACCGAAACGAACGAACTCGTCCAGCTTCACAAGGATGGGCGCCGCATCCACACCGAAATCGCCTCCACCATCATCGATGACGACAACGGCGTACCGGTGCAACTCCAAGGTGTGACGCGCGACATCTCCGCCCGCAAGGAGGCGGAGGCAAAGATCACGCAGCTTTCACAGGCGACCGAGCAGAGCCCTGCGGGCGTCGTCATCACGGGGCTGAACAACCGTATCGAGTATGTGAACCCCGCGTTTGAACGCATCACGGGCTACAGCAGAGAAGAGGTCATCGGCCAGGACCCGCGTGTGCTGCAGTCGGGCAAGACGCCGCCTGACGTCTACAAAGCCATGTGGAACAGCCTGCAGGCCGGGCAACCATGGAGCGGTGAACTCATCAACCGCCACAAGAGCGGTCGGGAGTACGTGCAGAACATCACCATTGCCCCGGTGAGGGGTGTGTCGGGTGAGGTGTCGCATTACCTGGCGGTGCAGCTGGACATCACCGCGCAGCGCCATGCCGAAGACATGGCACACCAGCTTTCGTGGTTTGACCTGCTGACGGGCCTGCCCAACCGGCGCCACCTGCTCAACGAGCTGACCGACACCCTCGGCGCGGACCGGCGCGGCCAACGGCTGAGCGCGCTGCTGCTGCTGAACGTGGACCGCTTCAAAACGCTCAACGACGCGCTGAGCCACGCTGCAGGCGACCGGCTGCTGCAAAGGCTGGCACAGCGTCTTTCCGGGCTGGTGCGGCCCGGGCACATGCTGGCGCACCTGGGGGGCGACGAATTCGCGCTGCTGATGCACGGCGTGGAGGCAGACGAGCAAGGCATGTCCAGCGAAGCACTGCGGCTGGCTGATGTGCTGCACGAATCGCTGCAGCTGCCCTTCACGCTGCCAGACGGCAACAACGTGAACGTGACGGCCAGCATCGGCATCACCCTGCTGCCGCACCACTACAGCGACACCCCGAGCGAAGTGCTGCGGCGGGCCGACACGGCGCTCAACCGCGCCAAACGCGGCGGAGGCGGCCAGACGGCCTTCTTCAACGCCACCATGGGTCAGGCGGTGGGCCAACGTTTCGCCATTGAGCAAGACCTGCGGCGCGGCATGGCCGCCGGGGAGTTGCGCCTGTTCCTGCAACCACAGGTGGATGCCCACAGCAAGGTCGTGAGCGCCGAAGCACTGGTGCGATGGCAGCACCCTGAAAAAGGACTGGTGGCGCCTGCGCTCTTCATTCCCGTGGCAGAAGAAAGCGGCCTGATCGACCAGCTCGGCCAGTGGGTGCTGCGCGAGGTTTGCCAATGGCTGGGTCTGCTGCACCGCGAAGGGCGGCGCCTGCCGATCGCGGTGAACATCAGCCCGCAGCAGTTCCACCAGGGCAACTTTGTGAGCGAGTTGCTGACGTTGCTGGCCAGCACCGGTGCTCAGGCCGAAGACCTGATCCTGGAGATCACCGAAGGGGTGGTGATGGAGGAGATCGACGACGTGATCGAGCGCATGAAGGCACTCAACCAGCACGGCGTGCGCTTCTCGATCGACGACTTCGGCACGGGTTACTCGTCGCTGTCTTACCTGAAGGATCTGCCGATACACGAGCTGAAGATCGACCGCAGCTTCGTGCAGGACGCCCCACAGGACGCGAGCGACGCAGCCCTGGTGGAGGCCATTCTTTCCGTGGCCCGCCACTTGCAGTTGCGTGTGGTTGCCGAGGGCGTGGAGGCGCCCGAGCACGCCGCCTTCTTCAACAGGCACCCAGGGGTGTTGATGCAGGGCTACCTTTTTGGTAAACCCGAACCTGCTGGCATGGTGATCAAACGCGTCACGGGGGTGGCTGGCCCGCCGCCGCCAGCCCCAGAGACCGCGCCGGATCAGGCCTGAGCCTTGACGGGCATCTGGTAAAGCCAAAGGGGACGGCCGTCAGGGCAGTCCCAGCGGTGCGTGGGCTGCCACTGCGGCACGGCAAATTCCAGGCTGGCCAACCAGGTGCCCGGGCGCATCTCGGCGGCAGCCTTGTCGGCGGCGCGGGGCATGGTCTCTGGCCGCTGGAACAGGTACACCAGTTCGTAGGCTGACCAATCCTCCTGCCAGAAATCGCCCTGCCGCACGGCGGCCGTGGGGCAGCGCCAACCACAGGCCAGGCGCAGGGGCCAACTGCGTTCTATGCCCACCAGGCGCGCATCGGGATAGGCGCGCTCCAGCGCCTGCAAGCCATGGCCCAGGCCGCAGCCCGCGTCCAGCACAGATGCCGCAGGCAGCAGCGGCACCACCTCACGCAGGCCGTCGAAGGCGTCCTCGGGCGTGGGGAAGATGGGCGCGTCCCGCCACGCCATGGGCGGGTACAGCAGCAGGAACAGACCTGCGGGCAACAGCCACACCCAGGCAGGCACCGCGCCCAGGCCAGCGTCAAACACCCACGACAGTGGAAAGCCCAACGCGATGATGAGCCGCCGCGAAAGCGTGCCGCCCCACAGGCTGCCCAGCACACCCAGCGCCGTGGCGAGCGTGCCTGCCAACGCAGGCGCCAACCCCAGGCGCTGCATCAGCGTGAACCAACCCCAGGCCGCCAGCCACACCAGCAAGGCGGGCAGGGGCCAGGTCACGCGCTGGAGGTACCCCGTCATGGGCGGAAGGCCCGGCTCAACCGGCCAGGCTGCGCAGCCGGTCGATCAGGCCGTTGAGTTCGTCCAGCGAACCGAACTGGATGGCCAGCTCGCCCATCTCCTCGACGCGGCCGTGGCGCTTAACGCGTTTTTTCACGCGCACCTCCACCTCGGCGGTCAGCAGGTCAGACAGCTCCTCCTCCACCCGGCGGATGTCGCGCGACTTTTCCTTCTTCGGCTTTTGCGGAGTAAGTGCAAACTCCGCACCCAGTTTCTTCACCAGGTTCTCGGCCTCGCGCACCGACATGGCCTTGGCGCTGATCTGGTTGGCTGCGGTGATCTGCGCCGCCTTGTCCAGCGACAGCAGGGCCCGCGCGTGGCCCATGTCGATGTCGCCAGCCATGAGCATGGTCTGCACCGGCTCGGCCAGGTTGAGCAGGCGCAGCAGGTTGCTGGCGGCGCTGCGCGAACGCCCCACAGCCTGCGCTGCCTGTTCGTGAGTGAGCCCAAACTCACGCACCAGACGTTGCAAACCCTGGGCTTCTTCCAGGGGGTTGAGGTCTTCGCGCTGGATGTTTTCGATCAGCGCCATGGCGGCGGCAGACTCGTTGGGCACGTCGCGCACCAGCACAGGCACGCTCTCCAGCCCCGCCAGGCGGGAGGCGCGGAAGCGCCGCTCCCCGGCAATGATCTCGTACACCGGGCGCGCACCGCGCGGGGTGGTTGGCAGCCCCTGCTGGGCTTGCAAGGCAGCCAGGCGGCGCTCGCCCTCGGCGTCGTCCAGGCGCCGCACCAGAATGGGCTGCATGATGCCCTGGGCCTTGATGCTTTCGGCCAGCTCGTACAGCGCGCCCTCGTCCATGCGCGTGCGCGGCTGGTAGGTGCCGGGCACCAGGTCGGTCAGCGCCAGGGTGGACGGCACATCCGCCGTCAGGCTGTCCAGGCTGGTGGCGTCGTCCAGACGCGGGCCCAGCAGCGCTTCCAGGCCGCGACCGAGTCCTTTGGGTTTTTTGGTGACCATGTGTGAGGTTTCCTGTGTGTCCGTGGTGAGCGGCTTCAGGCTGTATGAATATCCAGCCAAGGTTGAATCAACGATAACCCTTCGGGCCAGTCGCCCAGGCCCGATTCGGCGTTGATGTGCCCGCGCTCACCCATGTCGATGAAACGGCTGCCCCAGTCGCGGGCCAAACCTTCGGCCCGCTCGAAGCGGCAATAGGGGTCGTTGCGGCTGCCCAGCAAGATGCTGGGAAACGGCAGCGGTTGGCGCACGATGGGTGTCCAACCCGGCAGCATGGGTGCCAGGTCGGGATCTTCCACGTCGCCTGGCGCCACCAGCAGGGCCCCACGCACGCGGTGGGTGTGGCGCGAAAAACTCGCCCAGGCAGCAGTAAGGATGCAGCCCAGGCTGTGCGCCACCAGCACCACTGGGGCGGGGCTGTCCACCACCACCTCGTCCAGCCGCGCCAGCCAGTCGCCCCGGCGCGGGGTCATCCAGTCGTGCTGCTCCACACGCTGAAAGCCGTGCAGAGCTTCCCAGCGGCTCTGCCAGTGTTCGGGCCCGCTGCTTTGCCAGCCGGGCAGTGTCAATGCCTGTGCTTTCATGGCCGGGTCACAAGCGCTGGATGCGTTCGACCATTTCCTTGGCAAAGTCCACGAAGGCCTTGCTGCCGCGCGCCGCCGGGTCGAACACCACGCCGGGCAGGCCGTAGCTGGGCGCCTCGGCCAACCGCACGTTGCGCGGAATCACGGTGTCGAACACCTTGTCGCCAAAGCGCTCCTTCAACTGGTCGCTCACCTGCTGCTGCAGGGTGATGCGGGGGTCGAACATCACGCGCAGCAGGCCAATCACCTTGAGGTCGCGGTTCAGGTTGGCGTGCACTTGCTTGATGGTGTTGACCAGATCGGCCAGCCCTTCCAGCGCAAAGTACTCACACTGCATGGGCACTATCACGCCATTGGCCGCGCACAACCCGTTGAGGGTGAGCATGGACAGCGATGGCGGGCAGTCGATGAGGACGAAGTCGTAATCGGCGTCCACGTCGGCCAGGCCCTGCTTCAGGCGCTTTTCGCGCTGCTCCAGCTCCACCAGTTCCACCTCGGCACCGGCCAGCTCGCGGTTGGCACCCAGCACGTGGTAGCCGCAGCTCTCGGACCGCACCGCCGCCTCGGCCACGCTGGCCGACCCCAGCAACACGTCGTAGACGCTGAGCTTGAGGTCGCGCTTGTTGATGCCCGAACCCATGGTGGCGTTGCCCTGGGGGTCAAGGTCGATCATCAGCACGCGCTGGCCCACCTTGGCCAGCCCGGCCGCCAGGTTGACCGTGGTGGTGGTTTTGCCGACGCCGCCTTTCTGGTTGGCGATGCAGAAGATCTTGGCCATGTGCGCAGAAGGTTGTGGTTATTTGGACAAGGCCAGCTTGACGCCAAAGCCGATGAGGAAGATGCCCGCGAGCTTGTTCAGCCAGCCGGTGACGCGCGGGTTGGCGCGCAGACGTTCGGCCAAGTGGTGGGTAAGCAGCACGACGACCAGCCCGTACAGGAAGGTGAGCGCGGCGATGGTGGCGGCCATCACGCCGAAGGTGAGCAGGCCCTGGTGGCGGGCCGGATCGACGAACAGCGGGAAGAAGGCCATGTAGAAGACGATGGCCTTGGGGTTGAGCAGGGTGATGGTGAAGGCCTGGCGGAAGTATTGGCGCGGCTTGATTTGGAGCACCGGGGCGTCACCGGGCTTGGCGGTGAGCAGCTTGAAACCCAGCCAGGCCAGGTAGGCAGCGCCCAGCCATTGCACGGCGTTGAAGGCAGCGGGGTAGGCGGCGAGCAATGTAGCCACGCCAGCGACGGCCATCCACATGAGCACCTGGTCGCCCGCGATGACGCCCAGGGTGGCGGCCAAGCCACCGGCCACCTTGCCCTTGCTGGTGGAGGTGACGAGGGCCAGGTTGCCCGGGCCGGGGATGGCAAGGAAAAGGATGATGGCGGCGACGAAGGCGCCGTAGTCGGCCACACCGAACATGATGGGGGTTCTTTCTCTTGTGAGGAACGTCACCCTCCCTCGTGCGGCGGGGCGACAGCGCAGGGTCTGAGTTTACGTGCTTTCGTTCGGGTGTTGGCGGGGGTGCGTGCGCTGCTTCATGCGTTTGTGTGGCTTGGGCGTGTGTTGCCTAGGTACTGGCGGCTCAAGGCGTGTGCGCCCAGGGGCTGGTGCTTCAACGAGGCGACCGGTGCTGCGCACCGGCTCCCCTGCGATGCTCGATGCCGTGGCCACGCGGCAGAAACTCCCTACACGTTTCTAGCGAAACGCTCCGGTCGGACATCTGCCGCAAGTCAGTTACGAAGCGCGCTAAAGCGCGCAGCCACGGCATCTGCGCTTCTCGGCACCTCGCAAGGCGCACCAACCCCTGGGCGCACACGCCTTGGCAGAGACATTGTTGGCACACAACCGGTTGCGCTCCAACGCTCTTGGTGGCTGCGGCAGGCCTGGCCCTGTGGGGGCGATTTTCCGGGGTGGCTGTGTCTG
>JAYSGB010000004.1:0-166928 GCA_041913045.1 Burkholderiaceae bacterium
AACACCATGCGGCCGATGCGGCCGAATCCGTTGATGCCTACTTTGATGGTCATGTGTTTGTCTCCAGTTTCAAAGAATCGTTGGTCACGGCCTGCGGCAACAGGGCGCGAAAGTCGGGAATGACGCGATCGGGCGCGCAGGCCTCGATGGGCTCGCCCATGTTGTAGCCATAGGGCAAGGCCCACACGGCCACGCCAGCGTTGCGCGCGGTGGCCACGTCTATGGACGAATCACCCACGAACAGCGCCCGGTGCGCGGCCACGCCGTAGCGCAGCAGGCAGTCGGAAATGGCCAGGGGGTTGGGCTTTTTCACGGTGAGCGTGTCGCCGCTGATGACGCGATCGAACAACGGGGCCAGGGCGTGCGCGTCCAGCACGGTCTGGGTGTAGCGGCCTTCCTTGTTGGTCACCACGGCCAGCTTCACGCCGCGCTCGCGCAGGGCGTGCAGGGTTTCGCGCACATGGGGGTAGAGGTGGCTGCGCGTACCGCAGCGGCGCTGGTAGTGCTTGCCGAACTCGGCCTCCACCAGGCGAAAGCTCTCGGCGTGGCGCACCACCTCGGGGGATGTGTCACCACGGAAGGCCAGCGCCTGGATCAGCAGTTCGCGTGTGCCGTGGCCGATCCAGCGGTCCACGCGCTCCTGCTCCACCGGGGCCAGGCCGAACTGGGTGAGCGTGTCGTTCACCGCATCGGCAATCTCGGGGGCTGTTTCTATCAGCGTGCCGTCCAGGTCAAAAAGAACGAGGTCGTAGGGGTACTGGGCTGGGGTCATGCGCCGCTTTCGTTCAGACGGTGGTGGTGAGCAAACGTTGCACGGCTTCAGCCACCTGCCGGGCCGTGATGCCGAAATGTTCGTACAAAACCGGCGCCGGTGCTGATTCGCCAAAGGTGGCGATGCCCACCACGGCGCCGCTGCGGCCCACGTACTTGCGCCAGAAGTCGGGGTGCGCAGCCTCCACCGCCACGGTGGGCAGGTGCGGCGGCAACACCGTGTCCTGGTAGGCCTGGGGCTGGCGGTCGAACACGTTGGTGCAGGGCATGGATACCACGCGCACCCGCACGCCCTGCCCGGCCAGCAGGCGTTGTGCCTCCAGCGCCAGCGAGGTTTCGGACCCGGTGCCGATGATCACCGCCTGCGGCGCCTCCACGTCTGACAGCACGTAGCCGCCCCGGCGGATGGTGCCCGCCGTGATGGCCGCCGACACGCGCGGCAGGTTCTGGCGCGACAGGCACAGCGCGCTGGGGCCGTCGCTGCGCTCGATGGCGCTGGCCCAGGCCACTGCCGTCTCCAGCCCATCGGCGGGGCGCCACACGTCCAGTTGGGGAATGATGCGCAGGCTGGGCACGTGCTCCACGCTCTGGTGGGTGGGGCCGTCTTCACCCAGGCCGATGGAGTCGTGCGTGAACACGTGGATGACGCGCTGCTTCATCAGCGCGGCCATGCGGATGGCGTTGCGCGAGTAGTCGCTGAAGGTGAGGAAGGTGCCGCCGTAGGGTATGTAGCCGCCGTGCAGGGCCACGCCGTTCATGATGGCGGCCATGCCGAATTCACGCACGCCATAACTCAAGTGGTTGCCCCAGCGGTCGCGCCCGGCCAGGGTGCAGCCCTTGAAGTTGGTGAGGTTGGAGCCGGTCAGGTCGGCGCTGCCGCCGAAGAATTCGGGCACCAGCGTGGCCAGCGCGTCCAGCGCGTTCTGGCTGGCCTTGCGGGTGGCCACGGGCTGGCCGCTGGCGGCAATGGTCATCAGGATTTCGGGCAGGCGCTGGCGGAAGGCTGGCAGCAGTTCGCCACGCATGCGGCGCTCGAACTCCGCCGCCTCTGCCGGGTAGGCCGCGCGGTAGCTTTCAAAGCGCTGGCGCCATGCGGCTTCCAGGCCTTCGCCACGGTCGCGTGCGTCCCACGCTGCGGCCACGTCGGCGGGCACCTCGAAGGGGGCAGCGGTCCAGCCCAGGGCCTCGCGGGTGGCCTGCACCTCGGCAGCGCCTAGCGCGGCGCCGTGCACGTCGTGCGTGCCTGCCTTGTGGGGCGAACCCTGGCCAATCACCGTCTTGCAGCAGATCAACGTGGGCTTGCCATCGGGACGCACAGCCTGCTCGCGGGCGGCGCGCAGGGCGGCGTCCACAGCGGCGGTGTCGTGCCCGTCCACATTGCGTATCACGTGCCAGCCGTAGGCCTCGAAGCGCTTGGGCGTGTCGTCGGCAAACCAGCCCTGCACGTGCCCGTCGATGGAGATGCCGTTGTCGTCGTAGAAAGCCACCAGCTTGCTCAGGCGCAGCGTGCCCGCCAGCGAACACACCTCGTGGCTGATGCCTTCCATCATGCAGCCGTCACCCAGGAACACGTAGGTGAAGTGGTCCACGATGGTGTGGCCGGGCCGGTTGAATTCGGCGGCCAGCTGCTTTTCGGCCAGGGCCATGCCCACCGCGTTGGCCACGCCCTGCCCCAGCGGGCCGGTGGTGGTTTCCACGCCCGGAGTCACGCACACCTCGGGGTGGCCTGCCGTCTTGCTGTGCAGTTGGCGAAAGCGCCGCAGCTCGTCCATGGGCAGGTTGTAGCCCGTCAGGTGCAGCAGGGCATACAGCAGCATGGAGCCATGGCCGTTGCTCAGCACAAAGCGGTCGCGGTCGGGCCAGTGCGGGTTGGCGGGGTTGTGGCGAAGGTGGCGGTGCCAAAGCACCTCGGCGATCTCTGCCATGCCCATGGGGGCGCCGGGGTGGCCGCTCTTGGCTTGTTCCACGGCGTCCACGGCCAGCATGCGTATGGCGTTGGCCATGCGGCGCGCCAGTTCGGGCGCGGGTGCCTGGGTGGCGGGGGTGTCGTTCATGTTCATTGTTGTGCGTCTTTCCCTGAGCGTTCAGGCCAGGCCCATGGCGCGCTTCTTGCGGTCCATCATGCGCCAGATGAAGGGGGTGAAGATGAGCTGCATGGCCAGTTCCATCTTGCCGCCGGGCACCACGATGGTGTTGGCACGGCTCATCCACGAGCCGTTGATCATGTTGAGCAGGTACTGGAAGTCGATGCCCTTGGGCTTGGCAAAGCGGATGACCACCATGCTCTCGTCGGCGCTGGGAATGTCGCGCGAGATGAAAGGGTTGCTGGTGTCCACCACCGGCACGCGCTGGAAGTTCACGTGCGTCAGCCCGAACTGCGGCACGATGTAGTTCACGTAGTCGGGCATGCGGCGCAGGATGGTGTCCACCACCGCTTCCTGGCTGTAGCCGCGCTGGGTCTTGTCGCGAATGAGCTTCTGTATCCACTCCAGGTTGATGGAGGGCACCACGCCGATGAGCAGGTCGGGGTACTGCGCGATGTTGACCGTGTCGGTCTTGACCGCGCCGTGCAGACCTTCGTAGAAGAGCATGTCTGTGCCCGTGGGAATGTCTTGCCACGGGGTGAAGGTGCCGGGCTCCTGGCCGTAGGGCGCGGCCTCTTCGGCGTTGTGCAGGTACTTGCGGCACTTGCCGGTGCCGTCGGTGGCGTACTGGCGGAACAGGGCTTCAATGTCTTCGAACAGGTTGCCTTCGGCCCCGAAATGGCTGAAGTGGCGGTTGCCCTGGGCCTCTTCGTCGGCCATGCGCGCCTTCATGGCCTTGCGGTCGAAGCGGTGGAAGCTGTCACCTTCGATGACGGCGGCCTTAACCTCTTCACGGCGGAAGATGTTCTGGAACGTGCGCGTCACCGTGGAGGTGCCCGCGCCGGACGAGCCGGTGATGGCGATGATGGGATGGCGTTCGGACATGGCGGTCTCCGGAGTTTTGAAAGGGGTTCAGACCGCGCAGTCGCGGAACAGGCTGCGTTCGGCAAAGAGCGGGGCATCGTCCTTCACGGCCACGGGTTCGGCGTGGTAGCGCTCGATGCGCTCCACCTCGTTGCGGGAGCCAAACACCAGCCCGATGCGCTGGTGCAGCCCCTTGGGTTGCACGCCCAGCATGGGTTCGCGCCCGGTGCTGGCGCGGCCGCCAGCCTGTTCCATCACCATGGCAATGGGGTTGGCTTCGTAGAGCAGGCGCAGGCGGCCGGGCTTGCTCAGGTCTTTCGTGTCACGCGGGTACAGGAACACCCCGCCACGCATGAGAATGCGATGCGCCTCCGCCACCATCGACGCGATCCAGCGCATGTTGAAGTCCTTGCCGCGCGGGCCCGAACGGCCAGCCAGGCACTCGTCCACGTAGCGCTTCACGGGCGCTTCCCAGAAGCGGCTGTTCGACGCGTTGATGGCGAATTCCTGCGTATCGGGCGGGATCTGTATGTTGTGGTGCGTGAGCTTGAATTCGCCCAGGTTGGGGTCGAGCGTGAAGCCGTGCACACCCGTGCCCACCGTCAGCACCAGCATGGTGGTGGGGCCGTACAGCGCGTAACCGGCGGCCATCTGCTTCACGCCGGGCTGCAAGAAGTCCTCGGCCGTTACGTCGCGCCCGCTGTCTATCACCTCCTGCGGCGCACGCAGGATGGAGAAGATGCTGCCCACCGACACGTTCACGTCGATGTTGCTGGAGCCGTCCAGCGGGTCGAACACCAACAGGTACTTGCCACGCGGAAAGCGTGAGGGAATGTTGTAGGGCTCGTCCATCTCCTCGCTGGCCATGCCTGCCAGGTGGCTGCCCCATTCGTTGGCGCGCATGAACATCTCGTTGCTAATCACGTCGAGTTTCTTCTGCGTTTCGCCCTGCACGTTGACGCTTTCGCCCCCGCCATGGTTGCCCAGCACGTCGCCCAGGGCGCCAAAGGCCACCGAGCGGGCAATGGCCTTGCAGGCCAGCGCCACGTCAAGAATGAGCGCGTTGAAGTCGCCGCTGGCTTCGGGGAAGCGGCGGCGTTCCTCAATGAGGAACTGCGTGAGGGTGGAGCGTTGCGACAGAGGCATGGGGAAGGTCCTTGGAGATGCTGAAAATCGTTTCGCGGCGCGTCAGCCCCGCTCGGCCAGCCACTGGCGCAGGTCGGCCAAGGTCACGCCGTGCAGGCTGGGCAGCACTCGCAGTGCGCCGTCGAAGTTGTGGTGGGCGGTAAAGCCGTTGGGCGTGATGACCGTGGCCAGCCCCGCCCCCGTGGCGGCGCGCAGGCCGTTGGCCGAGTCCTCGAACGCCACGCAGGCGCTGGCTGGCAGGCCCAGGCGCTGCAGTGTCTGCTGGTAAACCTGCGGGTGCGGCTTCTTGCGCGGCGCGGTGGAGGCGTCTTCCACCACGGTGAAGTAACGCATCCAGTCCGGCCCTATGGCGGCGCGCAGCAACGCCGCAATGTTCACGGGCGACGTGGTGGTGGCAATGGCCAGGCGCAGCCCGGCGTCACTGGCAGCTGCCAACAGGTCCAACACGCCGGGGCGCAGTTGCACCGCGCCGTCGCGCACAGCCTCTTCGTAAGCCGCCGTCTTGATGGCATGCAGGCGGTCCACCTCGGCCTGCAGCGCACTGCCACTGCCTATGTCCTTCAGGCCCGGCTGCACCTGCTGCCAGTGGTGCAGGATGCGCTCCTTGCCGCCAGACACCTCCAGCAACTCGGTGTAATGCGGCACGTCCCAGGCCCAGCCCATGCCCTGGGCAGCGAACGCGTGGTTGAACGCGGCCAGGTGCGCCAGCTCGGTATCGGCCAGCGTGCCGTCCACGTCAAAAATCAGTGCTGCCAACATGGTGTCGTCTCCAGGGGCGGCCGGGGGCCGTCTTGCTGGACAACTATAAGAAAAGCCTTAAATAAGGTAAATTCACAATAACTTCAGTTTCGATTAAGCAATTACTTAATGAAGAACGCCACCTTCCGCCAGCTGCGTGTGTTCAACGAGGTGGCTCGCCACCTGAGCTTTGCGCGCGCCGCCGAGGTGCTGCACCTCACCCCCCCGGCCGTGACCATGCAGGTCAAGGAGCTGGAAGGCCATGTGGGCCTGCCCCTGTTCGAACGCAGCGGCCGCCAGATCAGCCTGACCACCGCTGGCGAATACATGCTGGTGCACGCCCGCAAGATGCTGGCCACGCTGAAGGACGCCGAAGACACCGCCGCACGGCTCAAACGCATTGAAGTGGGCCGCCTGACCATAGGCATGGTGAGCACAGCCAAGTACTTTCTGCCCCGGCTGCTGGCCGAATTCCAGCAAGAGCACGAGGGCGTGGAAATACGCCTGGCCGTGGGCAACCGCGAACAGCTGGTGAAGATGCTGCACGGCAACGAGGTGGACATTGCCATCATGGGCCGCCCCCCCACCGAACTGGCCACCCGCGCCGAGCCCTTTGCCGCACACCCCCACGTGTTCGTGGCGCCCACCGACCACCCCCTGCTGAAGGTAGGCCACCCCACCGTGGAGGCCATGCGGCCCTACGGTTTCATCTTGCGCGAACGCGGTTCGGGCACCCGCGCCGCCATGGAGGTGTTCCTGGAACAGTCGCGCATGGAGCCACGTGTGGTGATGGAAATGTCCAGCAACGAAACCATCAAGCAAGCCGTGATGGCGGGCATGGGCATCAGCTTCCTGTCGCTGCACACCATAGGGCTGGAGCTGGAACACCGCCTGATTGCCACGCTGGACGTGGAAGGCGCCCCCGTGGTGCGCGCGTGGAACGTGGTGCACACGCTGTCCAAGCTGCTGTCACCAGCGGCAGAGGCTTTCCGCTACTTCATGCTGGAGCGGGCAGAAAGCTACCTGGCCGAAAAGTACGGCAGGCTGCTGAAGTTGCCACAGGGGTAACGGGCAGCGGCCCTCAACGCGTCAGCGTCAGCAGAATGTCGGCGTACCAGGCGCAGTTCAGGCCCAGCGACTCGTCCTGCACCCGGTCGCGGTTGCCCATGTCCATGCGTGCCGAATGCACGCCCAGCAGCCACCAGGGCATGCGGTCCGGCGCTCCAGTGCCTGCGGGTTTTCTCATCACCACCGGCGCGCCGCTGGTGCCCCGGTGCGTTCGGGCGTCCGTCAGAAAGAACCCCCGCCCCTGAAAGCGCACGCCAAATGGCGACGCAATGGCCGCATGCCTGAGCACGGGCAACTGGTGCACCGTGTCGCCAAAACCCAGCGGAAAACCCGCAATGCACAGTGGCGTGTCCACCGGCACCTCGTCGCAGTACTGCGGCAAATGCGCTGGCGTGAAGGCATGGACGATGGTGCCTGCGGGCAAGGCGCTGCGTTCCAGTGCAATCACCGCCACGTCAATGTCGCCCCCACCATCGCGCCCCTGCCGCCACACGGCGGTGCCCTTGTGAAACAGCGGTATGGAAAACCCCGTGCACCGCGTCAGGTCCTGCTCGTCCAGGTGCAGCGTAATCTCTATGCGGTCTGGGTGGTGCTGGCTGGTCTCGTCGATCAGCACGTGGCGGCTGGTCACCAGATACAGCCTGCCCTCGCGTTCAAAGTAAAAGCCGCTGGCGTTGGTCAGGCCACGGGTGCCGTCAAAAGTGGCCACGCACACGGTGGCCAGAAACAGCGGGTCCACCAAGGGCTTGGGAGACGGAGCGCGTGTGGGCAGGTTCATCCCCCTAGTGTCGGTGCTAAAGCACGTGAAGTGGCGCGCAGCAGGCCGCACCTCACTATAAAACCAGGAAAAATAAAAAAGCTTGCAATTATTTCTTCAAAGAATATAATCGCCACAGAGCCACCAGCCCCGCCACTCAAGCGCCGGGTTCCTGGCTCAGTCCAAAAAGTTGTTCTGCCGAGCCTCAGACAACTTCATTCCCTCCCCGGCTCTGCGCAGGTGCTCTCTACGGATGAGCCTGCGACCCTTGATGAATCCAACCCCTGAATCGACGCTGTCCAAAAGACCGTCTGCGCTGCTACCCACCACCGTGTTCACCACACCAGCCATGCCCTTCGCCTCCAAGGAAGCGACCAAGCTGGTGACCCTGACGCAAGACTGGCTGGAAACCTTCCAACCACGCCCTGCCATGTGTTGACTCCATCCCGGAGCAACACATTCTCTCTGGCGGGCATCCGCCCGCCTCCGATCCGTGCCACCCATCAAACATGTGGCACAAGCTCTCTGAAAGGCTCTGTCATGAGCAACAAAATCTACGTCGGCAACCTGCCTTATTCCATCGACGACAGCGCGCTGCGTCACAACTTTTCGGAGTTTGGCAGCGTGTCCTCCGCCAAGGTCATGATGGACCGCGACTCCGGCCGCTCCAAAGGCTTCGGGTTCGTTGAAATGGCCACGGCCGACGAAGCCCAGGCTGCCATCAAAGGCTTGAACGGCATGTCCGTTGACGGCCGTTCGATCGTGGTCAACATCTCGCGCCCCAAGGAAGCCAGTTCTGGCTCCGGCTACGGCAATGGCGGCGGCGGTTACCGCGAACAGCGCCGCAGCTACTGACACCCAGCCACTGCGCAAAATGCGGCTCCCTAACGGGTAACGCCGCACTCTCAATCAAAGGCCCTTCGGGGCCTTTGTTGTTTCTAAAAAGTTCCCCGGAAAATCACTTTTGACAATTAAAAATATTGATCAAAACCATTAAGTAAGACTATTGTCAATCGCCTGTCCTACCATCGTTTTCGACTTCGTTGGGGTTCACAGAGGCCGTGGGGGTACCACCAAACGCCAACCCAATCCGAAGTGCCATAACACTCGAACTCGATGAAAACGGACCTCATACACAAAATAGCCAGCGACCCCAGATACCAGGAATTGAAAGCCAAACGCACCAGTTTCGGCTGGTGGCTCACGGGCATGATGATGCTCGTGTACTACGGCTTCATCCTGCTGGTGGCCTTCAAGAAGGACTTCCTGTCCCAGCGCCTGGGAGATGGCGTCATGACCATCGGCATGCCTCTGGGCCTTGGCGTGATCATTTTCACCATCGTCATTACCGGCATTTACGTTCGCCGCGCCAACAGCGAATTTGACGAACTGAACAAAAAAATCGTTGAGGCGGCGTACAAATGAAATCCAAACTCCTGACCTGGGCCCTGTTGCTGGCCTCCACGGGTGCAATCGCAGCGGGTGCCGACCTTGGCCAAGCCGAAAAACAGGCCACCAACTGGACGGCGATCATCATGTTCGGCCTTTTCGTCGCCGGCACCATGTTCATCACCAAATGGGCTGCCGCGAAAACCCGCTCCGCAGCCGATTTCTACACCGGCGGCGGTGGCATTACCGGCTTCCAGAACGGCCTGGCCATTGCGGGCGACTACATGTCGGCCGCCTCTTTCCTGGGTATTTCTGCCGCAGTGATGGTCAGCGGCTTTGACGGCCTCATCTACTCCATCGGCTTCCTGGTGGGCTGGCCCGTGGTCACCTTCCTCATGGCCGAGCGGCTGCGCAACCTGGGCAAGTTCACCTTTGCTGACGTGGCGGCCTTCCGCTTCAACCAGACGCCCATTCGCGTTTTTGCCGCGTCCGGCACGCTGGTGGTTGTGGCGTTCTACCTCATCGCACAGATGGTCGGCGCAGGCCAGCTCATCAAGCTGCTGTTCGGGCTGGAGTACTACGTGGCTGTGGTGATCGTCGGCGCGCTGATGATGGTTTACGTGCTGTTTGGCGGCATGACCGCCACCACCTGGGTGCAAATCATCAAGGCCTGTCTGTTGCTGGGCGGCGCATCCTTCATGGCGCTCATGGTGCTGTGGAACTTCGGCTTCAGCCTTGATGCCATGTTCTCCAAGGCAGTGGACGTGAAGACCGGGTTGGCCGCCGCCGCAGGCAAAACGCCCGAGGAAGCATCGGCAACCGGCTTCTCCATCATGGGCCCGGGCAGCTTCGTGAAGGACCCTATCAGTGCGATCAGCTTCGGCATGGCCCTGATGTTCGGTACGGCTGGCCTGCCCCACATCCTCATGCGTTTCTTCACCGTGCCTAACGCCAAAGAGGCGCGCAAGTCCGTGCTGTGGGCCACCACCTGGATCGGCTACTTCTACATCCTGACGTTCATCATCGGCTTCGGCGCCATCACCTTCGTGCTGACCAACCCGCAGTATCTGGACGCCAAGGGCGGCCTGATCGGTGGCGGCAACATGGCGGCCATCCACCTCGCCAACGCAGTGGGCGGCAACGTGTTCCTGGGCTTCATTTCAGCCGTCGCGTTTGCAACCATTCTGGCTGTGGTGGCGGGCTTGACCCTGTCTGGCGCGTCGGCGGTGTCGCACGACATCTACTCCACCGTGCTTAAGAAGGGCAAAGCCGACAGCGCGAGCGAACTGAAGGTCTCCCGCATCACCACCGTGGCGCTGGGCATCATTGCCGTCACGCTGGGCATTGCCTTCGAGAAGCAGAACATCGCGTTCATGGTGTCGCTGGCGTTTGCCATTGCGGCCTCGGCCAACTTCCCGGTGCTCTTCATGAGCGTGCTCTGGAAGGGCTGCACCACACGGGGCGCGGTGATCGGCGGCTTCCTTGGCCTGATCTCCTCGGTCGCCTTGACGGTGTTGTCTGCCTCGGTGTGGGAAGCCGTGCTGGGCAACGCCAAGGGCAGCGCCCCGTTCCCCTACACCTCGCCAGCGCTGTTCTCCATGGCTATCGGGTTTGTCGGCATCTGGCTGTTCTCCATCCTGGACAACAGCGAGCGTGCCAACGTAGACAAAGCCGGTTTCCTGGCTCAACAGATCCGCTCCGAGACGGGTATTGGCGCGTCGGCGGCCTCGGGTCACTGATCACTGATCAACGCCACACAATGGGCCGTCGGCATCTGGGTGCCGGCGGCCTTTTTCATTTGGGCGCACCGCCCGGCAGAGGGGGCAACCCCTCAAACCCAAACAAATACGGCTCCAGCCGCAAGTCCAGCTGCAGCCCGCCCTGCGCTGGCGTGCGGCTGAGCCTTTCGTAATCTTCGGTGCTCAGCGGCCGCACCAGCGCGGCGTCGCGCGACCGGCTGAATACCCCGTTGCGCCACTGGTACACCTCGTCCAGCTTTTCATCGAAGGTGTAGGAATGGTTGTGGTCGTCGTAATAGTCGTCAAACCGCCCCCGGCCCAGGTAGATGGCGTTGGAGCCTTCGTAGCCGGTTTTTTCGTAAGTCACGGGGTCGGTGTTGAGCAGGTAGGCCCAGTCGCCGGGCACAAAGTGGCGGGGTGGCACGCCGCGCACCAGCCGCAGCAGCTTGCCGGGCTGCTGGCGCGTGGCGGGGTCGAAGTCTTTTTCAAAGTCCCACACGGCGGGGGGCTCCACGCCCACCAGCGGGTCGCCGTCGTGCAGCAGGCGCTGGCGCACCAGCGCGGCCTTGGCCGGGTCTTTGAGCACGCGGGCGTAGTAGTCCAGCACGCCATGCGCGTAGGTGAGTTTGCTGGCGGTGTAGCAGCCTATGGCGTACTTCGCCTGCTGGGTAAAGGCGTCCAGCAGCGCGTCGTCCAGCGGCACGGTGGGGGTGCCGTCGCGCCACTTCTTGGGGTTCCAACAGGCGTCGCCGCCGTCGGGCCACACCCAGTGCAGCTCCTCGGCCCAAGCCACTATGTTCTGGCGCAGGGCCACGTGCTCGCGCAGCGCCTGCACATTGCAGGCCGCGCCGCTCAGGCGCAACGCTCTGCCAGGGTGCGCCAGCGCCAGCAGAATTTCCCGCTTGGACACGGTGCGCACCACCCGCTGCTTGCCCTTGGCATCGGGCAGCTTCAGGCGTTCCAGGGCAATGCGGTAGGTCTTGTCCTGCGCCAGGTTCAGGGTATTGGTGTCCGCGCGGTCCAGCGTGAAGCTCAGCGTGCCGTCCGGCCTTTCGGTCTGCACGATCCAGTCGCGGTCCAAGCCCAGCTCGCGCAGGTAGCCCGCCATGGCCTGGGGCAAGGTGGCGCGGGCTGCGGGTTCGCAGTTGTAAACAATGCCTTGGGGCGGCTCGCTGGCGTGGGCTTGTGGGGCGAACACCAAGCCCAAAAGGCCCGCCAGCAGCAGAGCAGTTAGCGCCTTCAAGCCTTTGATGGTTGGCTGGGTAGGCATGGTGGCCGTGTCGGGTTACCGTGATCTATGGCGTAAGCCACTATAGACCAGCTGCACCCGTTTGCCATGCGGCCAGCTGCCTGCAGCGTCAACCCCGCATATTGCATCGGCAGCCTCGCCGACAGGGCTGCACAAGTGCTCAAGCATTCCGGTCGATCGTTAAGACAATGTCAGCCTAAGACTGAATGCAGCTAGACAATGGCTAGCTCCGAACGTCGGTTGATATGCCATGAGCTGTTACTCTGTTGGGGGCCTTGTTCCCCCCGGAAACAGGCTTGATGCGAAGCAGATCACTCTGCTTTGATCCCTCGCTCCTTGATGACCTTGCTCCAGCGCAGCCGGCCGGTAGCCAGCTCCTCAGCAGCTGCCTGAGCAGTGCTGCCCACGGGTTCAATATCCAAAGTCTTGAGTTTTTCCCGCAGGGCTGATGCGCTCACTGCTTTTCGCACTTCGGTGTTCAAAAGTTGCACCACCACGTCAGGCGTTCCCGCCGGGGCCAGCAAGACGTAGGCGAACTCGGTGGTTGCCGCTGGATAACCCAGTTCAGCGATGGTCGGCACGTTCGGTGCCAGCGGTGTGCGTTTGCTGCCTGACACGGCGAGTGCAACCAGTTTGCCGGTAGACACGTGTTGGGCGACCGATGGGGTGGCCATGAAGCCTGCATCCACCTGGCCGCCCAGCAGGTCGATCACGGCCGGAGCGTTTCCGCGATAGCTGACATGGTTGAGCTGACCGTTGATCAAAGACTGCAGCGCCTCCATCGTCAGGTGCCCCGGGCTGGCATTGCCGGCAGACGCGTAATTCAAGCCCTGCTTGGCCCTGTCCACAAACAGCTTGAACTGGGTGATCTGGCTGCCCGGTGCGGTAACGAGCATCTGGCTGAACCGCGCGACGGTGGAAACAGGGCGCAGGTCGCGCGAGGGATCGAACCCCATGCGGTTGCCATAGAGCTCTGGGTTGGCGGTAATGCTGGTGTCGAGGGTCAGCAGCAGGGTGTGGCCATCAGCGTTGGCTTTGGCAACCGCTTGAGCTCCAATGTTGCCAGTGGCGCCAGCTTTGTTCTCCACGATCACCGGCCGCTTCAATTGCACAGACAGCGCCTCACCCAGTGTCCTGGCCAGGATGTCGTTAGGGCCACCTGCCGGAAACGGAACAACGATTGTGATGTGTTTGCTCGGGAAGTCCTGCGCGAGGGCTGATGTGCTGCCAAATATCCACATCAAGGCAGCGGTTGCCAGTCCGGTTCGGCGGTTGAATATCCATTTGTCCATCTCTTGTCTCCAGTAGGGTTTGCTATCGGGGCAGATTGTTCAAGCACTGCCAGACGGGCACAATCGCATCAACACGTAAAAACATAAGTGAGTCTTATGAATTTCCGGCAGCTCTGGTATTTGCAGCTCATCATTGCCAAGGGTGGATTCGCCCCTGCCGCCAAGGAAGCAGGGGTATCGCAGCCAGCCATCACCCAAGCAATGCAGGCGTTGGAGCGTGAATGGAAAGTCCCGTTGTTTGAGAAGGTGGGGCGGCAAAAGCAGCCTACTTCGATAGCGCTGGCCATGGCGCAGCAAGCGGCTGATTTGCATGGCCAACTGGAGAAGTTGGCAAGGCCCGGCTCTTCAGACCTTGTGCCACCGAGCCGAAGCTTGCGCATCGGCATGGCCCCGGCAGCGGCGTTGCTGTACGGCGAACGCATAGAGCGGATCTGGCGTCAGCACGAACCGGAAGGGCTGATGCAGATTGTCAGCGGCAGCGCCATCGAGCTGTTAAGCGCATTGCACAACGGCGAAATCGATCTGGTGGCCGCCCCCAGACCCAGGCGTTATCAAGTCGAGGGTGTGCAACAAATGACTTTGCACATGAGCATGCCAACCATCTACGCGCGCAAGGGCCATCCCCTGTTGGCGGCAGTGTCGTTGCATGACATCAAGCGGGCGGGTTGGGCGGTCTCTGGGCGCGGGGGAACTGCAGGCAATGTCATCGAAGAGGCGCACCGGGTGCGGCGCATGTCGCCACCTCGTATTCTGGTTCAGTGTGCCGACTACACCACGGTGCTTGACCTGGTCTCGAAGACAGACATGCTTTGCGTGGTGCCTCACCCCGTTCTGGTGCAGGAACGGCACCACGAACTCTTGCGGCCATTGAAAATTCGCGAAGGCCTGCCTCAGTATGAAGTCTGCCTGTTTTGGCGGTCCGCTGCACTTCGCCAAAACAGGGAGGTGATTGACGAGGTGGTGTCCAGTTTGAAGTCCGTGGAAGAACCCGCCTCCAAGCCCCAGCGAATTCAACGGACAACCCGGGCCTAGTTCACGCAATCCGCTTGGGGTTGGGGCTGCTGTCGCTGTGGTCCATCAGGAGCTGAACGAGTCTTTGCATCAACTTCCACTTGGTCGGTTGAGCTTGTGCGTCATTCCAGAGATTGTGGGTTTCCAGCGGGTCCGCGCTCAGGTCATAGAGCTCACCCCATTCACCTTCGGCAAAGACGCTCATTCGGTGCTGCTCAGTCACGAGGGTCCGTACCTTCACAGGGCGTTCAAAACCCAGGTAGGCTCGCTGCTGGTTTTCCTCTATCAGTACCGCATCGCGTCCGCTCGCAACGGGTACACCTTCTGGTGAAAACAAAGGTCTTCCCTGCATACCGTTGGGTGGAGCAATCCCCGCGCGGTTCAGAATCGCGCTACCCAGGTCAATTGACGAAGTCAAATCCGCACGTACTGGTGTGTGGTTGTCCGGGCGTTGCGGCTCGCGCCAGATCATCGGCACACGTATCAGGCCTTGGTAGTGCAAAGGACCTTTGAGCACGATGCCATGGTCACCCATCAGATCGCCGTGGTCTGATGTGAAGATGACCACCGTGCTCTCGTCGGCGCCGCAGGCCCGCAACGTATCCATGACCATCCCGATACGGTCATCAATATTGGTGATCATCCCGTAGGTCAGCGCGATCATCTCCTGGACTTCGCGGGCAGACGCCGCAAACAACCTGGGGCCGTCCAGACGTGCCTGACCGTTCTTCCGCTCCTCCTGCAGCCAACGTACGTGCGGTGCAATCTCGCCATCCAAAGCGAGTGTCTTCGGAACGGGTATGTCTTCAGGCTTGTACATGTCCCAATAGCGGCCGGGGGGCGTCCACGGGTGATGTGGATCTGGGAAGGAACACATCACCGCAAACGGCTGCTCAGGCCGCGTTTGCATGTGCTTTTTGATCCACTGGCTCGTTTGATCGGCAATGAAGTGCGTCGGGTAGGTAAATTCGTCCAGTTGGGTCTTCCAGGCCTGGGGCGCGATATAGCGCGGGTCGCGCTCTCCATGCTCGCGTCCAAGGCGCGTTGCCCGTTCCGGGTGCTCACGCTGCAGCCAGCGCAGCCAGTCGCCAAAGCACTCGTCGGCATGGTGATTGCAAAGAACCACATCCTGAAACCCGTAGTACGGCAAACGCAGCTGGTGTTCTGGGTCTTGCCAGCTCGATCGCAACTCTTGCTCGTACGCACCTGCCTCGCTGCGGTCCCGGCGAGCCTCTTCATACTGTTGGGATTTGGCTGTCCCTGGAGGCTGAGATACGGGTGGCAGCAGAGGCGGCTTGTCCTCCATGTTCTGCAGATGACTTTTACCGATGAAGCCGGTGTGATAGCCAAACTCGGCCAGCAAGTCAGCAAAGGTCACCGACTCCAAGGGCAGTGGCACACCGTTGCTCCGCGCGCCATGCACAGTGGGCATGCGCGAGGTCATGATTGAGCCGCGGTTGGGCATGCACACCGGATTGGCCACGTAATTGCGTTCGAACCGCGTACCCGCTTGGGCCAATGAGTCAATATTCGGTGTGCGTACCTGTGTGTTGCCGTAGCACCCCAAATGGTCTGCCCGGTGCTGGTCGGTTATGAAGATCAGAAAGTTCGGCTTCTTCACCATGTTGTTCACTCGGTTGAAACCTTTTTCGCGCGGATGAGTTCAGCCCACTTGGCCAGGTCGCGCGCAATCCACTGCTCTGTGGTCTTTGCTGGAAGGTTGAGCACATCTACCCCTTGAGCGACCAGATTCTTTTGAACCTCCGCATCACTCAAAGTGGAGCGAAGCGCTTCATCCAGGGCCGTTGCCACAGTGGTTGGCAATCCAGCCGGTGCCATCACAGACCACCAGACAGCGGTTTCACTGCCCAAATTGCGCACACCCGTTTCGCCGAAGGTTGGTACGTTGGCCAAGGCCGACAATCGCTTGTCGCCCGTGACGGCCAGCAGGGTCAGCTCCTTGCGCGCAGCATGTTGCAGGGCCACAGGCGCACCAACGAACAGCATGTCGATCTGGCCACCTATCAGATCCGTTATGGCCGGGGCTGCGCCTTTGTATGGCACATGGATCAGATCTATGCCTGCCTGGGCTTCAAACAACGTCCCAATCAGATGAGAAGGGGAGCCGTTTCCCGCCGAGCCAAAACTGAGCGAGCCGGGTTTGAGCCTGGCGCGTTCGAGCAACGTCTTGACGTCGGGGATGCCCCTGGAGGCGTTCACCACGAGAACGTTGGACTGTGAGGCCACCAGTCGCAAGGGGGTGAAGTCCTTGCGCGCATCGTAGCCCGCGCTGGATGACAGTTGCGGTTGCACAGTCAAGGCCGCGTCCCCTGCGAACAACAGCGTGTGCCCGTCAGCCGGTGCTTTGGCCACTTCTTTGGTGCCGATCATGCCCCCGCCGCCGGCACGGTTCTCCACAATCACCTGCTGGCCGAGTGCTTTGGACATCCCGGTTGCGACGATTCGTGCCAGCAGATCCGTAGGCCCCCCGGCGGCAAACGCAACCACCATCTTGACGGGACGCGAAGGGAAGGTTTGCGCCTGTGCCAGAGTTGGGATGGTGGCCGCCGCAGTCAGCAGCAATGTGAAAAGTCGTCGGGTTGCCAGCATGTGTGTCTCCTGTAAGTTGTGCGAACGAGGGGAATTATTCGGCTTGCCCGCAGAGTCACGAAGAGGTTGCCTGGCAAAAATATAAGTAGAAATTATGTGTTTTGCATGCCGGATGGTGCGAAACGCTCATCCGCATGTGTTTAATCAAAACGTCACGGGCAGTGGACCAGATGAGGACTGGTTCAGGTGGTTGCCGACTTATAGCGGAGACAACCAGATGGCGGCTCAGCGCCCAAAGCAGTCGCTCAACGTTTGCAAGACTTCGTTTCCGTTAGGATCGAGCCGATCATTTCGTACTCAGCTGAGCTCGTCCACCCGGTCCATCGCTGCGTTGCCTGGCCGGCTTGCTGGTAGCTGGGATATCTTAGAGGTGACCTTGACTCCATCGTCTGAACAAGCCTTTTCGCGCTCGCGCCCCAAGCTGATGGCCCTCGGCTATCGAATGCTTGGCTCCGTCGAAGAAGCTGAAGACTTGGTGCAGGATGTATGGCTGCGTTGGCATGATGAAGCCGAGAATCAGCCTGGGGCGGTGCTCGTTCCAGAGGCTTGGCTTGTCACGGTCACCACCCGTATGGCAATTGACCGCTTACGTGCTGCCAAGCTTCGACGAGAAGCCTATCCGGGCCTCTGGCTTCCCGAGCCACTGGTCGGCGACGGGCCAGCCTCCCCGGAGCAAATCCACGAAATCGCCGATGACGTTTCCATCGCCTTCATGGTTCTGCTCGATTGCCTGACGCCAGAGGCACGCGCTGCATTCTTGCTCCGGGAGGTTTTTGGCATCGATTATGAGCACATTGCCGCCGCCATAGGCAAGAGCGAGGCGGCGTCGCGTCAGATCGTGCACCGTGCAAAGCAACGGGTGACGGCGGCGCGCGGCTCAGAGCAGCAGCGTTCGCGTACCCCGCCCAAGGAGCAGTACGCACTTCTGCATCGTCTGATACAGGCCATCATGGACGGTGATTTCAGCGGGATACGGGCCTTGTTGGCCGAAGAGGCAGCCCTGGCAGGCGACTTTGGCAATAAGGGACCAAGCTTGCGCTACCCCTTGACCGGCGCCCAGCGCATTGCTCAGCTTTATTACGCGCACCACCTGAGGCATGGCGGCAACATGCGACTTGAGCTGGCCTTGTTGAACGGTGAGTGGGCTCTCTTGCGCTACCTGCAAGGGGAACTGGAGTCCGTCCAGTCCTTTGAGTTCGACAGTGGTCGCATCTCCCACGTGCGTATACAGCGTAATCCGGAGAAGTTGGCAGGCCTCATGCGCCGCAGTGACTTGCTGACAAAGCTAAATCCTCACTGATCTAACCCATCCGAGGGGACGAAACAACGCTCGCAGCGCGCTGATGTTCGCCGCAACTTTCTCTAATTGGTGTCACATAGCCTTCGTGTCAAACGTCTTGTGAGCAGGAGGTCGGGGTCGGCCTCCGCCCATCATTGACATTGAAGGAGTCTGATTTATGAATCGCGCTGTATGGTTTCAAGCCTCTCCTGAAGGTGCCAAGGCTGTTGGAACGCTGCATCATTTCGTCACCAAAAGCACTGGCCTACCGAGCTTGCTGACTCACCTGGTCTTCCTGCGTGTGTCGCAGATCAACGGTTGCGCGCACTGCATCGACATTCACACGCGTGATCTGATGGCTGAAGGCATGTCGGTTGAAAAGCTGATACTCATCCCTGTCTGGCACGAGGCCCAATATCTATTCACTGAACAGGAGCGCGCTGCGTTGGCGTGGTGCGAGGAAGTAACGCTGGTTAACGAGACCCACGCCTCGGATGAGGCTTATTCGGCCGCATTGGCCGTGTTCGGAGAAAAAGATCTGGTTGATCTGACTCTCACGATTGCAGCCATGAATGCCATCAATCGCATGGGCATAAGCTTCCGCATGAAGCCGCGGGCCAAGTCGTAAGGCGGCGGACAGGCCACGATTACGTGACTGAACGGGTCGCCCAAGGCGACCGTTCTTGGAGTCAGCGAGCGACCGCTCCTGGCTCCAATGCTGCCGTCGAAGTCTCGCTCGGGATCGACAGCAACCGCTGCAATCGCGTAATCCGCGCGATGAGCCGCAACATGTCCTAACGCACCATCCTACCGCGTCAACCCCGCATACAACACCGGCAGTCTCTCCGGCAGCCGCTCCACCTTGTCCACCACCAGGTAGTTGCGCGCGCCAAAAATGCGGCTCACGTACTGGTCGGCGCGCGGGTCCAGGCTCATGCAGTAGGTCTGCACGCCCTGGCTCTGGGCTTCTTCCACGGCCTTGCGGGTGTCGGCGCGCAGGTACTGCGGGTCGCGCACGTCCACGTCTGCGGGTTCGCCGTCGGTTACCACCAGCAGCAGCTTCTTGGCAGACTTTTGCTGCCGCAGCGCGGCGGTGGCGTGGCGCACGGCTGCGCCCATGCGGGTGGAAAGCTGCCCCGTCATGCCCGCCAGCCGGGCCTTGGCCAGCGCGTCGTAGGGCTGGGCAAAGTCCTTGAAGCGCCAGTAGCTCACGTCGTGCCGCCCATCTGAACAAAAGCCGTGGATGGCAAACGGGTCGCCCACCTTGTCCAGCGCGTCGGCCAGCAGGGCGCAGGCCTGGCGCGTCAGCTCCAGCACGGTGTGCTGGTGGTTGGCGGCTTGCTCGTTGGGGCTCTGCACTTTGTCGTTCGTTGAATGCGACAGGTCCAGCAGCACCAGCACCGATATGTCTCGCGTCTTGCGCACGCTGCGCATCATCACGCGCGGGTCGGGCTGGCGGCCCATGCGCTGGTCCACCACGGCTTGCAGGGCGGCATTCAGGTCCAGGTCGTCGCCGTCTTCCAGCTTGCGAAGGCGCTGCACGCCCTGGGGCTGCATGGCGTCCAGCAGGTATTTCATGCGGCTGGTCAGGCGCTTGTGCTCGGCCAGTATGGCGTCTATGGCGGCGGGGTCGCCCAGGGGCGGGTGGCGTTCCTGCACGGTGGCCCAGGCGGGGCGCTCCAGCTGGATCATGTGGTCCCACTCGGCGTAGTGCACGGGCGGGGCCACGGGGGGTTTGCCTTCGGCGTCGTTGTACGAAACGCCCAAGTCCTCGTAGGGGAAAAGTTCGGTGCCCAGCACCCACACTTCCTCGGCATCATCACCGGCGGTTTCCACGTCCAGCTCGTTGACGAACTCCATCAAATTCACGTGCTTGCGCACCTGCCGGGGCGGCTCGTAGCCTGCGGCAATGGCACGCTCGGCGTCAAAGCCGTCAAAGGCCCAGAAGTAGCGGTTGTCGTCGCGGTAGGGGGCGGTGGGCACGTCGGCCCGGGGCTGGTAGGCGGGGCCTTGGGTGAGTTCGCGGTAGCTGTGGGCCAGGGTCACGCCCAGCTCCCAAGACACGGCGTTGTCGTGCGGGTGGGCCAGCACGCGCGGCAGCGCCTGGGTCCACAGCGCCCTGCCCTGCGCCACCCAGGGGTGGGCGTCGGTGCAAGCCGGGTCCAGCAGGGCGCGGGCCAGGCGGTCCAGCCAATGGCCGGCGGTGGAGGTCTGGGTGGCATCCACGGTGTGCAGGCTGGCCCACAGGTCGCGCAGGCCCGGGAAGCGCGCACAGGCCAGCACCTCCACGCGAGCATCTTCCACCAGGGCCACCAGGGCCATCTGCCAGGGGTTCAGCCCTTCGGCGGGCATGGGCTGGCGGGTGTACACCATGTGCGCGGCGGCATGGGCGGCGGCGGCACGGTACAGCTCGGTGGGGGCCACGCTGCCCTGGCGGCCGGGCACGGCGTCGTAAGCGTCGGGCAGGTGGATGAAGTGGTCTTCTATGAAGGGGCGGTAGCCCTCGCGCGTTTCAAAGTCGCCCGCCGTGGGGCGCATGTAAAAGTCGCGCCCCCACAGGGCACGCAGGTACATGTTGATGCGCCGCTGCACGTCCACCAGCAGGGTGCCCTTGCGCTCTTTCTGCAGCATGGCCAGGGACTCTTTCGACTCCAGGCCAAAGTAGCGTATCTGTTCGTCGTACTGGGTGCGGTGGGCGTGTGCGCCCCAGGTGGCCCAGCGGCGCAACCCGCCCAGAGTCAGTTGCCCCAGCAGCACGTCAAGGTGGCTCAACATGGGGCGCAGCCCGCGCGGGGCCTGCGCCAGCAGCGTGTTCAAGAACTGCAGGTACTGCACAAACAGCGCCGCGTCGGCCAGGCGGCGCGCGGCGGTGGGCGCGGTGCTCAACACCAGTTCAATCACCACGCCCGAGGTTTTGGAGGCCAGCGCCAGCGCGCTGGTGGCCAGCTCGCTCAGCACGTCTTCGCCCACTTCGCGGGCCACCTGGGGCACGGCGTCTATCCAGGCGTCCACCAGGCCCGCGCCCCGGCCCAGGCCGTGCAGCGCGCTGGCGCCCTTCACGTAGTTGTCCAGCCCCCTGGCAGACAGCACCTTGGCCGCGTCGCTCCACTGGCGTTCAAGCAAGTTGCGACTCTCTGGCGGCAGCAGGGCCGTCCAGGCCTCGTGGTCGTGCAGATGGATGGACATGCCCGCCCCCGCGCCCTGGCCCGGCTCAGAAGAAGGTGGACACCGCCGCGTCCAGCGCGTCGCGCATGTCCGGGTCGTCGGTGATGGGGCGCACCAGCGCCACGCGGCAGGCGGCAGGCGCGGCCACGCCCTGTGCAATCAGGCTGCCCGCGTGTATGAGCATGCGGGTAGAGATACCCTCGTCCAGCCCGTGGCCCTTGAGGTTGCGCGCCCGCTCGGCAATGGCCACCAGCTTGTCGGCCACGTCGGCGCCCACGCCGGTTTCGTGGGCCACGATCTCGGTCTCCAGCGCGCGCTCGGGGTAGTGGAAGTCCAGCGCGCCAAAGCGCTGCTTGGTGGACTGCTTCAGGTCCTTCATCAGGCTCTGGTAGCCGGGGTTGTACGAGATGACGATCTGGAAGTCCGGGTGCGCCTTCACCAGCTCACCCTTCTTCTCCAGCGGCAGCACGCGGCGGCTGTCGGTCAGCGGGTGGATGACCACGGTGGTGTCCTGCCGGGCTTCCACCACCTCGTCCAGGTAGCAGATGGCGCCGTGCCGCGCAGCCAGGGCCAGCGGGCCGTCCTGCCAGCGGGTGCCCTGCGCGTCCAGCAGGAAGCGGCCCACCAGGTCGGACGCGGTCATGTCTTCGTTGCAGGCCACGGTGATGAGCGGCTTTTGCAGCCGCCACGCCATGTGCTCCACAAAGCGCGTTTTGCCGCAGCCAGTGGGGCCCTTGAGCATCATGGGCATGCGCACCGAGTAGGCGGCCTCGAACAGCGCCACCTCGTCGGCCACGGCGCGGTAGTACGGTTCCTGCGTCACGCGGTAGGCGTCCAGCACCTTGCTCATGGCCCCACTCCCCTCAAACGGTCTTGCCGCGGTAGATCACCATGGAAGCCCCCTGCGACTGCGCAAAGTTGTCGTAGCCGATCAGGCGCACATGGTTGTCGGAGTTGGCCTTGTGGCAGGCCTCGGCCTCGGCCAGGATGCGGTCAATGTCCGTCTCGCCAAACATGGGCAGCTTCCACATGTACCAGTAGGAATCCATCAGGTACTGCGGCTCGGTGTGCTCGATGGCGGGGTTCCAGCCACGGCTCACGATGTAGGCCACCTGCTTGCGGATTTCGTCCGTGGTCATGGCGGGCAGGTAGGAAAAGGTCTCGAACTTGCGGCTGGCCGGGTCCGACAGGCGGGAATGGTAGTCTTGCATTTCAGGTTCCTGTTGAGGTTGCGAAGGGGCTCAGCGGTGGGCGATGTCGAGTTTGTCCACGGTGTCAAATTCGAACTTGATCTCTTTCCACGTCTCCATGGCAATGCGCAGTTCGGGCGAATGCTCGGCGGCTTCCAGCAGCACGGTCTTGCCCTCCTTCTCCACCGCCACGCCTTCGTTGCGTGCCTTCACGCAGGCTTCCAGCGCTACGCGGTTGGCTGCTGCCCCCGCCGCGTTGCCCCAGGGGTGGCCCAGCGTGCCGCCGCCAAACTGCAGCACCGAATCGTCCCCAAAGATGTTGACCAGCGCGGGCATGTGCCACACGTGAATGCCGCCGGACGCCACCGGCATCACGCCGGGCATGGAGCCAAAGTCCTGGTCGAAGAAGATGCCGCGTGAGCGGTCTTCCTTGATGAAGCTGTCGCGCATGATGTCGATCCAGCCCAGGGTGGAGGCGCGGTCGCCTTCGAGCTTGCCCACCACGGTGCCCGAGTGCAGGTGGTCGCCGCCCGACAGGCGCAGCACCTTGGTGAGCACGCGGAAGTGGATGCCGTGGTGCGGATTGCGGTCGAGCACGGCGTGCATGGCGCGGTGGATGTGCAGCAGCATGCCGTTGTCGCGGCACCAGTTGGCCAGGCCGGTGTTGGCGCACAGGCCGCCGGTCAGGTAGTCGTGCATGATGATGCGCGAGCCGATGGACTTGGCGTACTCGGCGCGCTTGTACATCTCTTCGGGCGTGGGGGCGGTCACGTTCAGGTAGTGGCCCTTGCGCTCGCCGGTCTCGCGCTCGGCCTTGTCGATGGCCTCCTGCACAAAGTCGAAGCGCTGCTTCCAGCGCATGAAGGGCTGGCTGTTGACGTTCTCGTCGTCCTTGGTGAAGTCCAGCCCGCCGCGCAGGCATTCATAAACGGCGCGCCCGTAGTTCTTGCCCGACAGGCCCAGCTTGGGCTTGATGGTGCAGCCCAGCATGGGGCGGCCGTATTTGTTCATGATGTCGCGCTCGACCTGGATGCCGTGGGGCGGGCCGCCGCAGGTCTTGACGTAGGCGATGGGGAAACGCACGTCTTCCAGACGCAGGGCGCGCAGCGCCTTGAAGCCGAACACGTTGCCCACCAGCGAGGTGAGCACGTTGACCATGGAGCCTTCCTCGAACAGGTCGATGGGGTAGGCCACGAAGGCGTAGAAGCAGGTGTCGTCGCCGGGCACGTCCTCGATCTTGTAGGCGCGGCCCTTGTAGTAGTCCAGGTCGGTCAGCAGGTCGGTCCACACCGTGGTCCAGGTGCCGGTGGACGACTCGGCGGCCACGGCTGCGGCCACCTCCTCGCGGTCCACGCCAGGTTGCGGCGTGATCTTGAACACGGCCAGCAGGTCGGTGTCCTTCACGGTGTAGTGGGGTTCCCAGTAGGTGCTTCGGTATTCCTTCACACCTGCGCTGTAGGTTTTGGTGGCCATGTTTGCTCCTCTGTCCGGCGGGTTCATGAAAAGGGGTTGGTGCCTGAACTGAGGTGGATTGTTGGCCCGCCAATAAATAAATAAAAGTAAAATGTTTTGAACGTTATCTTTTACTTTAGTAAACCATGAACCTGCGCCATGCCACCCTGCACCAGTTGCGCATCTTTCTGGCGGTGGCACGCCAGGGCAGCTTTGCCCGCGCGGCAGAGGAACTGCACCTGTCGCCTCCCACGCTCAGCCTGCAGGTCAAGCAGCTGTCGGAAACGGTGGGGCAGCCGCTGTTCGAGCAGTTGGGCAAGAAGATCTACCTGACCGCCGCCGGCCAGACGCTGGCCGAGGCCTGCCAGGACATCGAAGCGCGCATGGAACGCCTGTCGCAAGACCTGGCGGCCTTGAGCGGCGTAGAAAAAGGCAGCTTGAAGCTGGCCATACTGACCACGGTGAAGTACACCGTGCCCAAGCTGCTGGGCGGCTTTTGCGCCGCACACCCGGGCATAGACGTGGCCATGCTGGTGGGCAACCGCGAGATGCTGCTGCAACGCCTGGCCAGCAACCAGGACGACCTCTACATCATGGGCCAGCCGCCCGAGCAGATGGACGTGGTCTGCGAAGACTTTGCCGACAACCCCCTGGTGCTGGTGGCGCCGCCCAACCACCCGCTGGTGGGCAAGAAGCGCATTGCGCCGCAACGCCTCATCAACGAGCCCTTCATCATGCGCGAGCCGGGCTCGGGCACGCGGCTCACGGCGGAACGCTTTTTCAGCAGCCACGGCGTGCAGTTGCGCAACCGGCTGGAGGTGGGCAGCAACGAAGCCATCAAGCAGACGGTGGCGGGCGGCCTGGGGCTGGCCGTGCTGTCGGCCACCACGGTGGTGTCGGAACTGGCGCTGGGCGAGCTGGTGCAGCTGGACGTGCAGGGCTTCCCGCTGATTCGCCGCTGGCA
Organism: Burkholderiaceae bacterium; assembly: GCA_041913045.1. Taxonomy (GTDB): domain Bacteria; phylum Pseudomonadota; class Gammaproteobacteria; order Burkholderiales; family Burkholderiaceae_C; genus CAMLOF01. The sequence continues at coordinate 24,769 of JAYSGB010000004.1, forward strand.
CGTGGTGTACCCGCGCGGCAAGCGCCTGTCACCCGCCGCGCTGGCGTTCAAGGCGTGGCTGTTTGAGCATCGTCCTCAGTTGGGGCGTTGACGGCCTCGATCCGCACCTCGTCGATGCGGCGGCCTTCGAGCTTGAGCACCTCGAACTCCCAGCCCGCAATCTCTACCCGGTCGCCCTGGGCCAGCAGTTCGCCTGCCACGGCCTGCATCAGGCCCGCCACGGTGTTGTAGCGGCCCTTGTCCTCGTCGGGCAGGTCCTTGATGTCCAGTCGCGCCTTCAACTCGTGCGCGGGCATGGCGCCGTCCACCAGCCAAGAGCCATCCTCCTGCGGCGTGGCCCAGGCCTCCAAGGGCGTTTCGGGCGAAAGCTCGCCGGTAATGGCCTCCAGCATGTCCAGCGGGGTCAGCATGCCCTGCACCTCGCCGTACTCGTCCACCACCAGCACCACGCGCGTGGACTGCGCGCGGAACTGCTCCAGCAGCTCCATGCCCGACAGCGTTTCAGGCACGAACACGGCTGGTGAAGCGTTGCGGTACCAGCCCTCGGCCTTGCCCTGCCCCGCCAGCCCCATGAGCAGCGGCAGGTGAATCACGCCCAGCACCTCTTCCAGCCCGCCCCGGCACACCGGGTACCAGGAATGGCCACCCTGCTGCGCCTTGGTCAGCGCCTCTTCCAGCGTCGAGCCTGCGTCCAGCCATTCAATGTCGGAACGCGGCACCATGATCGACGTGAGGGGCCGGTCGTCCAGCAGGAACACGTTGCGCACCATCTGGTGCTCGTGCTCTTCGATGATGCCCGCGCCTACGCCCTCCTGCAGGCTGGCGTCGATCTCTTCCTCGGTCACGTGCTGCACGGCGTTGGTGTCGATGCGGAGCAGCTTGAGCACGCCCTGCGTGGTGGCCGACAACAGCATGACGAAGGGCTTGGCGCCCGTGGCCACCCAGGCCATGGGGCGCGACACCCAGCGCGCCACCGCCTCGGGGTAGAGCTGGCCAATGCGCTTGGGCACCAGTTCGCCAAACACGATGGTGATGAAGGTGATGGCCACCACAACAATGGCCGTGGCCGTGATCTCGGCTGATGCCTCGGGCATTCCCAGACCCGTCATCCACCCGGCCAGCCCGGCGCTGAAGGCCGCCTCGCCCACAATGCCGTTGAGCATGCCGATGGAGGTAATACCCACCTGCACCGACGACAGAAACTGTGTGGGGTTCTCCAGCAACTCCAGCGCGGTCTGCGCGCCCTTGTCGCCGCTTTCGGCCATCGCCGCCAGGCGAGCCTTGCGGCTGGCGGCCAAGGCCAGTTCAGACATGGCAAACGCCCCGTTGAGGAGCGTGAGGAAGACAATCAGCAGGACATCCATAATTTATCCATGGCACTTTACCTGATTGGCGACATACAGGGCTGCGACGAACCCCTGCAGCGCCTGTTGCAAACGATAGACTTTTCCCCTAGCCGCGACACCCTCTACCTGCTGGGCGACCTCGTCAACCGCGGGCCAGATTCGCTGGCCGTGTTGCGGCGCCTGATGGCGCTGGGCACTTCGGCGCACTGCCTGCTGGGCAACCACGACCTGCACCTGCTGGCCGTGGCACAGGGTGCGCGCAAGGCACACCGCACAGACACCATTGACGACATCCTCCACGCGCCCGACCGCGAGGAACTGCTGCGCTGGGTGCGCCAACGCCCGCTGGCGCTGCAGGTGCGCGACTGGCTGCTGGTGCACGCGGGCGTGCTGCCGCAGTGGACGGCCGAGCAGACCGTGGCCCTGGGCCAGGAGGTAACGCGCATGCTCAACGGCCCCGATGGCGCCGAATGGCTGCTGCGCATGTACGGCAACCTGCCCGACCAGTGGAACGACAGCCTGCAAGGCGCCGACCGCTGGCGCGTGGTGGTGAACGCGCTGACGCGGCTGCGCTTTTGCAACGCAGACGGGGTGATGGAATTTGCCACCAAGGACAGCGCAGCGGCTGCGCCACCCGGCTTCATGCCCTGGTTCGACGTGCCAGGGCGGCGCACGGCGGGCACGCCCGTAGCGTTCGGTCACTGGTCCACATTGGGTTTGGTACACCGACCCGACCTGCTGGCGCTGGACACTGGCTGCGTGTGGGGCGGCTGCCTGAGCGCCGCACGCCTGCCGGAACAGAGCGACGCGCCAGCGTCTTTGGCGTTCATTCAGGTGGCGTGCCCGCAGGCACAAAAACCAGGCACTTGAGAAAGTAGCTTCACTCCACCGCTTCGGCAGGCGGCGTGGCCTTGAACAAGGCGGCCACCTTCTTCTTGGTCTTGATGTAAGGCGACAAACCGCGAACTGTGGCGGGTTTGGCGTTCGCCTCCCAGGCGGGCTTGGCGTCAGCCGCCAGGGTGGGCTCGTAGGGCTTGTCGAAGAACGGGTCGGCAGGCGCGCGCGCCGGTCGGCTGGTGCGGGCTGCTCGTGCAACCTCTTCGCGGCCGCGCTGGTCGTGCCACAGGCGCTGGCCGTCGTTGCTGCGGCCTGGCTCCCCACCAAAGCGGCGGCGGTCGTTTTCCAGCTCGATGGGCTCAACCTCGGCCTTCTTGCCGATGAGCTTTTCAATGTCGGCCAGCAGCTTGGCGTCGCGCCCGCCCACGAAGGAAATGGCCAGGCCTGAAGCGCCAGCACGGCCCGTGCGGCCAATGCGGTGCACGTAGTCTTCGGCGTTGAAGGGAATGTCCACGTTGAACACCGCAGGCACGTCCTTGATGTCCAGCCCGCGCGCAGCCACGTCGGTGCAGATCAGCAGTTCAACCTCGCCCTTCTTGAAGGCGTCCAGCGCCTTGAGGCGCTCGTCCTGGCTCTTGTCGCCGTGCAGCGCAGCGGTGTTCAGGCCGTCGCGTTCCAGGGCTCGCGCCAGGCGGGCACAGCCCAGCTTGCTGTTGACGAACACGAAAGCCTGCTTCACGCCTTTTTCGCGCACCAGCTGCTTGAGCGCCTGGCGCTTGTCGTCGTCGTCCACGCGGAAGAAAAGCTGCTCCACCGTGGAGGCGGTGGCGTTGGAACGAGCCACCTCGATGGTGACGGGATCTTGCAGGTAGCTGTTGGCCAGGCGCTTGATCTCGGGCGAGAACGTGGCCGAGAACAGCAGCGTGGTGCGCTGCTTGGGCAGGTAGGACAGGATGCGCTGCAGGTCGGGCAGGAAGCCGATGTCCAGCATGCGGTCGGCCTCGTCCAGCACCACATATTCCACCTGGTTGAGCACGCAGTTCTTGGCTTCGATGTGGTCCAGCAGACGGCCCGGTGTGGCCACCAGCACTTCCACACCCTTTTTCAGCTCCGCGGTCTGGGGCTTCATGTCCATGCCGCCAAACACCACGGTGCTGCGCAGGTCGGTGTGCTTGGCGTACAGCTCGATCTGCTGGGCCACCTGATCGGCCAGTTCACGCGTGGGCAGCAGCACCAGGGCGCGCACCGGGTGGCGGGCGGGCGATGTGGACGAATTGGCGTGCTTGAGCAGGCGCTGCAGCAACGGCAGCGAAAATGCCGCCGTCTTGCCAGTGCCGGTCTGGGCTGCGCCCATCACGTCGCGGCCTTGCAGCACCACCGGAATGGCCTGCGCCTGGATGGGCGTCATGGACGTATAGCCCATGTCAGCCACGGCGCGTGCCAGCGGCTCCGCCAGGGAAAGTTCAGAGAATGCTTGTGTCATGTAACCGTGTATTGTCGCACCTTGGCCGGAAAATGGTGTGACAACCACCTTGCGGCAGGGTTCCCAACGAAAAACGGGACCACACGGGCCCCGTTGTTCATCAGGCGTAGGAAGGTGCCTGCGCGCTCGTCGGTCTGCCTTGGAAATCCGTCCAGCAGCGGCGCGTGAAGTCGTAGAGCTTGCACTTGCGTGCCGTCTGGAAGTACCAGCGCCAGCTGAAGCGCTGGATGATGATGCGCCCAGGCAACATGTCTTCCAGCTTCTTCTGCGCCTGCTTGAGCTTGTACAGCGGCACGCTCATGTCCACGTGGTGGGCGGTGTGCTCCATGATGTGGTGCAGCAGACCGCCAACGCGCCAGGGGAACTGCAGGTGCACGGTGGTGGAAACAAACGGCGCGGCCTTGGCCCAGGCGTGCTTGTCGTCATGCCACTGCACCGAGGTGTGGGTGTGGTGCACATACACCACGAAACCGATCATGGCATTCCAGAACATGAAGGGCACGACGAAGCCCATCACCACCTGCAGCCAGACCGACTGACCAGTGGCCACGGCGGCCCAGGCCATGCCTGCGATCCACAGAATGCCCACGGCGGCCACGAAAACACCGTCCCAGACGAAGATGGAGCGGCGAGTGCCCATGTACGACTTGCGCGGGAAGAACATGCGCAGCCACCACATTTCAATGAGGTAATACAGCGCCGGGCCCCAGCCGCTGCGGTAGATGCGCTCCATCATGCGGCGGGCGGGCGACAGGGCTTCGAACTCGTCCTTGGTGAGCGGCGCCCACACAAAGTCCACGCCCTTGAGGTTGGTGTACCCGTGGTGCACCACGTTGTGGCCCACGTCCCACAGGCTGTAGGGCGTGAGCGACGGCACCATGGCGATGCGCCCCAGAATGCGGTTGAGGCCGCGGTGCGGCGTGTAGCTCTGGTGGCAGGCGTCGTGGCCGATGATGAACAGGCGGCCGATCATGAAGCCGGCGGCCAGGCCGCACAGCAGCTTGGCCCACCAGGCGGAAACCAGCACGGTGCCAGCGATCAGGGATGCAAAGATGGCCCAGTCAAGCACCAGCAACACCACGGCAATGGCCACCTGGCGCTCGACCAGGGGCGTGAGCCAGCCACGGATGACCTTGCGGTGCGGCATGGGCGCGCCGGGAGCGATGGGCTGCTGAGGGACTGCGGAGTCTGCCTGCTGGCGGGAATCTGCGGAATTGGACATGACAGGACACGGGGCCATGAGCGACCCATTCACAAAAGATGGCCGATGCTAGCGCCCCGTTACGGGCGCAGCCTTGACCCAGGTCAAATGAAGGGGTTTATCCCAACTTTGCTGATTGTTTGAGCACGAGCTATAATGCTCGGCTTTGCTGGCAACATCCACAAACCAAAAGGAATACTGAACATGGCAACCAAGCCCAAGAAAAAGAACCCGCGCCTGGCCTCCGGCCGCAAGCGCGCTCGTCAAGACGTCAAACTGAACGCAGCCAACTCTTCGCTGCGTTCCAAGTACCGCACCGCTGTCAAGAACGTTGAAAAAGCCGTTCTGACCGGTGACAAGGCCAAGGCCACCGAACTGTTTGCCAAGATGCAGGCCGTGGTTGACACCATCGCCGACAAGGGCATCTTCCACAAGAACAAGGCTGCTCGCGACAAGAGCCGCCTGTCCGCCAAGGTCAAGGCCCTGGCCGTCGCCGCTTAATCAGCGACAAACCCAAGCCCGGGCCCGGGCTCGCTCCCAGGCCCGCCGTTTGTACCGGGTGCGCTGCCAGCAAAACAGACGCACAAAGCAAAAAGCCATCGAGAGATCGATGGCTTTTTTGTTTGCTCGAAGCGAATTCAGCCGCGCGGCGGATCGGGGAGCAGGCAGGCCTCGACGATCTGCAGATCGTTGTCCTTGGCGAAGTTCATGACGAAGTCCCAGGCCATGACGTTGAAGTCACGCAGGGCAGTGCTGACCACGACGCACTTGATGCCATTGATGACCTGGGGAATGCACCAGGGCGAATAGGACAGGTGGGCGCCCGGCATGTTGCCGCCGGGATGGAACTGGCTCATCACACCTGCAAGACGCTCTGCCCAGTCGCTGGGGCGAAAGGTCTTGCCGTTGCGGGTAACGCCCTGGATGAAGACTTCTTTGGCGGAGGGAGAGACCATCGGATAAGAGGCCCTTGGCTTGGAGAAAACGGCAGCCCACCCTGGGGATCACCCAGGCCGCTGGGACACTCCAAGAATTATATCTTATATAAGACTTGAAGCCAGTAGAAACCCTGCCCCCGCCGCCCGGCAAACGCATGACGGACTGCCCGCGAAAGAACATGCAAAGTCTGCGCCTAAAATGCGCATTCAACGGCCCTCCTTGCGTTGGGCCGCTTTTTTTCCCAAGCTAACTTCGGTGCCACTGTCTTTCAGAAAGCCTGCCATGTCCAGCAATGCCGCTCCGGTTGAACCCCACGTCATGACCACCTACGGCCGCGTGCCGATCGCGCTGTCGCATGGCCGAGGCTGCCGAGTCTGGGACGTGAACGGCAAGCAGTACCTGGACGCGCTGGGCGGCATTGCCGTGAACACGCTGGGCCACGCGCACCCCAAGCTGGTGCCCGCGCTGCAGGATCAGATCGCCAAGATGATCCACTGCAGCAACTACTACTACAACCCCATGACCGAGCAACTGGCCGCCATGCTGGTGGAACGTTCGGGCATGAGCAATGTGTTCTTCTGCTCCACGGGCCTGGAGGCCAACGAAGCCGCACTGAAACTGGCCCGCAAGTACGGCCACGACAAGGGCATTGAAAACCCGCAGATCGTGGTGTACGAGAAGGCCTTCCACGGCCGTTCCATCGCCACCCTGAGCGCCACCGGCAACCCCAAGGTGCAGGCTGGCTTTGGCCCGCTGGTGGAAGGCTTCATCCGCGTGCCGCTCAACGACATCGAGGCCATCCGCAAGGCCACGGCCAACAACCCCAACGTGGTGGCGGTGTTCTTCGAGGCCATCCAGGGTGAAGGCGGCGTCAACCCCATGACCCCCGACTACATGCAGCAGGTGCGCGCCCTGTGCGACGCCAACGACTGGCTGCTGATGATCGACGAAGTGCAGTGCGGCATGGGCCGCACCGGCAAGTGGTTTGCCCACCAGTGGGCGGGCATCGTGCCCGACGTGATGCCCCTGGCCAAGGGTCTGGGTTCGGGCGTGCCCATTGGCGCCGTGGTGGCAGGCCCCAAGGCGGCCAATATCTTCCAGCCGGGCAACCATGGCACCACGTTTGGCGGCAACCCGCTGTCGGTGCGCGCGGGGGTCGAAACCATCCGCATCATGGAAGAAGACGGCCTGCTGGCGAACGCCACCAAGGTGGGCTTCCAACTGCACACCGCACTGTCCACCCAGTTGATGCACCTGCCCGGCGTGAAGGAAGTGCGTGGCAAGGGCCTGATGATCGGTATCGAGCTGGATCGCCCCTGCGGCGTGCTGGTGAACCGCTGCGCGGATGCGGGCCTGCTGCTGAGCGTGACCGCCGACACGGTGGTGCGCATGGTGCCCCCGCTCATCCTGAGCGGTGCCGAAGCCGACGAGATCGTCGCCAAACTGGTACCGCTGATCAAGGCATTCCTGGCAGAAACACAAGCGTAAGCACATGAACACGTCCATCACCCCGCCCGTGCCCGTCAAGCACTACCTGCAGTTCAAGGACTTCAGCGCGGATGATTACGCCTACCTGCTGGCGCGCGCCTGGCTGATCAAGCAGAAGTTCAAGACCTACCAGAAGCATCACACCCTGACCGACCGCACACTGGCCATGATCTTCGAGAAGGCCAGCACGCGCACCCGCGTGAGCTTCGAGGCGGGTATGTACCAGCTGGGCGGCAGCGTGGTGCACCTGACCACGGGCGACAGCCAGCTGGGCCGCGCCGAACCCATCGAGGACAGCGCGCGCGTCATCAGCCGCATGACCGACATCGTCATGATCCGCACCTTCGGGCAGGACAAGATCGAGCGCTTCGCCGCGCATTCGCGCGTGCCGGTGATCAACGGTCTGACCAACGAATTCCACCCCTGCCAGATCCTGGCCGACCTGTTTACCTGGCTGGAGTACCGCGGCAAGCGGGCCGACGGCTCGCTGGACGTGGGCGCGCTCAAGGGCATCACCGTGGCCTGGGTGGGTGACGGCAACAACATGGCCAACACCTGGTTGCAGGCGGCCGAGATTCTGGGCTTCAAGGTGCATGTGAGCACGCCCAGCGGCTACGAAATCAACCCCGAAGTGGCGGGCGTGACGTGCCCTGACTGCTGGAAGGTGTTCAAGGACCCGCTGGAGGCCTGCGAGGGCGCCGACCTGGTGACCACCGACGTGTGGACCAGCATGGGCTACGAGGCCGAGAACGAAGCCCGCATGAAGGCCTTTGCCGCCTGGTGCGTGACGCCCGAGATGATGGCCAAGGCCAAGCCGGACGCCCTGTTCATGCACTGCCTGCCTGCCCACCGTGGCGAGGAAGTTACGGCTGACGTCATCGACGGCCCGCAAAGCGTGGTGTGGGACGAGGCGGAGAACCGCATGCACGTGCAGAAGGCGCTGATGGAGTACCTGCTGCTGGGTCGCCTCTGACCGCTTCGTACCAGCCGTTGAAACCATGAGTGCCTGCCAGAGTTGCGGCGCCTGCTGCGCCAATTTCCGCGTGGATTTTTCCATCTACGAACTCGACACCGAGGGCGGACAGGTGCCTTCGGGCCTGACGGTCGAAGTCAACGGCAACACCTGCCGCATGCGCGGCACCGACCACGTGCCCATACGCTGCGCGGCGCTCACCGGCAAGCTGGGCGAAAAGGTGGGCTGCGGCATCTACGAGTGGCGGCCTTCGCCCTGCCGGGAATTCGAGGAAGGCAGCGACGCCTGCGCCCGTGCCCGCCAGCGCCACGGCATGGCGCCCGTCTGATGCAACCCCTGCTGGACGCGATTGCCCGGCTGGAACTGCCGCGTGACGCACAACGCGTCTTCCATGGCCGAGGCGGCATGTACCCTGGGTGTGAAGCCTGGACGCTGGACTGGTATGCCCCGGTGTGGGTGCTGACCCACTTTGGCGAAGTGGCTGAAGAGCAGGTCCTTGCCGTGGGTGAAGCACTGGCCCGCCGCTGGGAGCAGCTGGCGCCCGGCCAGCCCCTGAACTGGGTGTTCCAGTGCCGGACCGACGGGCGGCCTGAAACCCGGTTGATGGGCGGCACCGTTCCCGACCCGCACATCGTCACCGAAGACGACGCCCAGTACTTGGTGCATGTGCTCAAAGGGCAGAACCACGGCCTGTTCCTGGACATGGCAGAAGGCAGGCGCTGGGTGCGCGCCCACGCCGCCGGGCAAAAGGTGCTCAACCTGTTTGCCTACACCTGCGCGTTTTCGGTGGCGGCGCTGCAAGGGGGTGCCAAGGAAGTGGTCAACCTGGACATGGCGTCTGGCGCGATCGCGATCGGGCAGCGCAATCACCACCTCAATGGCCTGAGTGGCGGCGCGCGCTTTCTGGCGCACGACCTGTTCAGCTCCTGGGGCAAGGTCACCCGCATGGGGCCGTATGGCCTGGTGATCGTGGACCCACCCGCCTACCAGAAGGGCAGCTTTGTGGCGGGCAAGGACTACGCCCGTCTGCTGCGCCGCCTGCCTGACCTGCTGATACCCGGCGGCCAAGCCCTGCTCTGCCTGAACGCGCCAGAACTGCCGCTGGCCTTCTTGCAGGAACAACTGGCGCTGCAAGCCCCTGGCCTGGTGGTGCAGGAACGTCTGCCCAACCCGGCGGTGTTTGCCGATGTGTCCACCGACCGGGCCCTGAAAGTGCTGGTGGCGCGCCTGAGCTGACCCGCCCTGGACGCCGTGCGTCGGACGCCCAAGATCTGAAACATGCTTTAGGTCTAAAATAATTTCGCGGTGTTGGAAATAACCGACACCACGACTTTTCACTGGGTGCTAACTTCGCCGCCATGCAAAAAATCTGGGACATCAGCCCGCCCGTCAACACCGCCACGCCGGTGTTCCCGGGCGACACCGCCTACCGCCAGGAGTGGGTGGCCACGCTCGGGCCGGGGTGCCCGGTCAACGTCAGCGCCATCACCACCACGCCGCACATTGGCGCGCACGCCGACGCGCCCCTGCACTACGACCCGCAAGGCGCCGCCATAGGCGCAGTGGATCTGGCCGCCTTCATCGGCCCCTGCCGCGTGGTGCACGCCATGGGGTGCGGTCCGCTGGTGCGTTGGGAGCACATCGAACACGCCATTCCCCACCCGGCGCAACTGCCGCCGCGTCTGCTGGTGCGTACCTACGAACGCATGCCCGTGGACCGCTGGGACGCTGCCCTGCCCGCCTTTGCGCCCGAAACGGTGCAACGCCTCGCCGACCTGGGTGTGCTGTTGATTGGCATCGACAGCGCCAGCATCGACCCCGCCGACAGCAAGACGCTGGACAGCCACCAGGTGATCCGCCAGCGCGGCCTGCGCGTGCTGGAAAACCTGTGGCTGGACGAAGTCCCTGAGGGAGACTACGAACTCATCGCCCTGCCCCTGAAGCTGATGCAGGCCGACGCCAGCCCGGTGCGTGCCGTGCTGCGCAGCCTGATCTAAAACCCCGCCCCCAAGAAAGAGACGAGAGACATGACCACACTGCAAGACTGCCAGCGCCTGGACGCCCAGGACCCCTTGCGCCCCCTGCGCGACCTGTTCGACCTGCCCGAAGGCGTGATCTACCTGGACGGCAACTCCCTGGGGGTGTGCCCCAAGGCCACCCCGGCCCGCGTGGCGCAGGTGGTGCAGCAGGAATGGGGGCAAGGGCTGATCCGCAGCTGGAACACGGCTGGCTGGTTCCAGTGGCCGCAACAGGTGGGCAACAAGATTGGCCGACTGATTGGTGCCCGAGCTGGCGAAACCGTGGCCACCGACAGCACTTCGGTCAACCTGTTCAAGGTGCTGAGCCTGGCCGTGACGCTGCAGGCCCAGGCCGACCCGGCACGACGGGTGATCGTGAGCGAACGCAGCAACTTCCCCACCGACCTGTACATTGCCGAGGCGCTGTGCCGCGAGCGCGGCTGGACGCTGCGCCTGATTGAAGCCGCCGAGCTGCCCGCCACGCTGGGCCCCGACGTGGGCGTGGTGATGCTGACCCACGTGAACTACCGCACCGGCGCCATGCACGACATGCCCGCCGTGACGGCCGCCGTGCACGGCGCGGGCGCGCTGATGGTGTGGGACCTGGCGCACAGCGCAGGTGCCGTGCCCGTGGACCTGAACGGCGCCAACGCCGACTTTGCCGTGGGTTGCGGCTACAAGTACCTGAACGGTGGCCCTGGTGCCCCAGCCTTTGCCTGGATGAACGCCCGCCACGCAGCGCGCCTGGGCAAAGACTTGTGGCAACCGTTGGCTGGCTGGTGGGGGCACGCTGCACCCTTCGCCTTCACGCCCGATTACCAGCCCGCCCCCGGCATCACGCGCTTCATGTGCGGCACGCAACCCATGATCAGCCTGGCCGCGTTGGATTGCGGCGTTGACACGGTGCTGGCCGCCGAGCCCTTCGGCGGCATGGCCGCGCTGCGCGCCAAGTCGCTGGCGCTGACCGACCTGTTCATCCAGCTGGTGGAGGAACGCTGCGCAGGGCACGGCTTGAGCCTGGTCACGCCGCGCGCGCACAGCCAGCGCGGCTCGCAGGTGTGCCTCTCTCGCTCGGAAGGCGCCTACGCCATCGTGCAAGCGCTGATCGGACGCAACGTGATTGGCGACTACCGCGCAGGCGACGCGCAGCAACCCGACATCCTGCGCTTCGGCTTCACGCCCCTTTACCTGGGCTTTGAGGATGTGTGGAACAGCGTGGAGCACCTGCGCCAGGTGCTGGTCACGGGCGAATGGCAACGGCCTGAATTCAACCAGCAGCACGCCGTGACCTGAAGCTGAAGCCCACGAGGAAACAGACCATGTGCCCCTACACCCCACCTTCCGACGGCGGCTGCCCGATGCACGCCAGCGGCCACACCGAAGCCATCGTGCGCGAGGAAAAGGCCCAGCTGGACTTCAGCCGAGACATGAGCTACGGCGACTACCTGCAGCTTGACGCCATCCTCAACGCGCAAAAGCCCCTGTCGCCCGACCACAACGAGATGCTCTTCATCGTGCAGCACCAGACGAGCGAGCTGTGGATGAAGCTGATGCTGCACGAGCTGCACGCCGCCGTGGCCTGCGTGGCGCGCGACCAGCTGCCTGCGGCCTTCAAGATGCTGGCGCGCGTGAGCAAGATCATGGAGCAGCTGGTGCACGCCTGGGACGTGCTGGCCACCATGACGCCCCCCGAGTACAGCGCCATCAGGCCCTACCTGGCGCAGTCCAGCGGCTTCCAGAGCTACCAATACCGCTGCATCGAGTTCGCGCTGGGCAACAAGAACGCCGCCATGCTCAAGCCGCATGCGCACCGGCCCGACCTGCTGGCCATGGTGCAGGCCGCGTACGAGGCACCCTCACTGTACGACGAAGCCCTGCGCCTGCTGGCCCGCCGTGGCTTGGCCGTGCCCGCCAGCCACACCCAGCGCGACTGGACCCAGCCCTACGTGGAAGACGAAGCTGTGGAACAGGCCTGGCTGCAGGTGTACCGCCAGCCCGAACAGCACTGGGACCTCTACCAGCTGGGCGAGGAGCTGACCGACCTGGAAGACGCCTTCCGCCTCTGGCGCTTCCGCCACCTCACCACCGTCGAGCGCGTCATCGGGCTCAAGCGCGGCACGGGTGGCACGGGCGGCACCAGCTACCTGCGCAAGATGCTGGACGTGGTACTGTTTCCGGAAATCTGGAAACTGCGTACCGACCTGTGAACCCACCCCCCGCCGACGATTCATCCCTTTCCCAACACCGCAGCGCCTGGCTGCCGCTGCTCGCGCTGATCTCGGGCTTCGCGCTGAGCCAGGCCTTCCGCACGGTCACAGCCATCATCGCAGGCGGGCTGCAGGTCGAATTCGGGCTCTCTGCCCAGGCCCTAGGGCTGTTCGCAGGCACCTTCGCCTTTGCCTTCGGGCTCAGCCAGTTTGCCATGGGCGTGGCGCTGGACTACTACGGCCTGCGCCGCACCATCCTGGCGGTGTTTCCGCTCGCCATTCTCGGCGCGGTCGTTTCGGCGCTGGCGCCCAACTACAGCGTGCTGGTGCTGGGGCAGGCGCTGATCGGCATGGGCTGCTCGCCCGCCTTCGTCACGTGCACGCTCTACATCGCACGGCACTTCCCGCCCAAGCGTTTTGCCTTCTTTTCTGGGCTGGCGTTGGGCCTGGGTGGCCTGGGCCTGTTGCTCACCGGCACGCCCATGGCCTGGTGGGTGCAGCAGACATCCTGGCGGGCGGGCTTTGGCCTTCTGGCGGTGTTGGCAGCGCTGGCATGGTTGCTGATTCACTGGCAACTCAAGGAGCCCGCAAGCAATGCAGGCAACCGCCCGGGAACGCTGCTGAGTACGCTGCGGGGCTTCGGCTCGCTGTTTCTGCTACCGCATACCCTGGGCATCATGGCGTTGGCACTGGTCAGTTATGCCGCCTTTCTCACCTTGCGCGGACTGTGGCTCGGGCCTTTGCTGATTCACCGGCACGGCTTCAGCCTGCTGGACGTGGGCAACGTGGCGCTGGCTGTGTCGGTGCTTTCGCTTTTCATGCCCGCGATGTTCGGCAGGTTCGACCCAGGCGCAGCCTCGCGGCGGCGGTGGATTGTCGTGTTCGCCTGCTCCACGGCATTCGTCTTCATGCTGATGGCCGTGTGGCACAACGCCTGGACGGACGTGGCCGGGATGGTGCTGGTGGGCGCGCTGTCTGGTGCGGGAGTGCTGCAGTACGCGAACGTGCGCTCAGCCTACAGTGCCGACATGACCGGCAGAGCCTTGTCGGTGTTCACCATGGCCATGTTCCTGGGCGTGGCGCTGGTGCAGTCGCTCACGGGCTGGGCTGCGTCGGCAGCGCAGCAGCACGGCCTGGACCCGTACACCGCAGCACTGGCCACCACCGGAGGCTTGCTGGCCCTGGGGGCGCTGTCCTTCTGGTGGTTGCCCGCCCCACCCAGACCCGCCCACGAACCGGCGGCCTGAGCCCCGCGCAGTCTCAGCGCAGCGCCTGCGCCAGCAACGGCGCCATGGGCACAACGTTCGTCGGGTGGGCAATGCAATCGGTGCTCCACACCTCCCCCACGCCCGCCTCGCGCATCACCTGCAGGGCGTCACCAGCAAACAGGGCGTGGGTAACGGCCACGTCCACCGACGCGGCGCCCGCCGCCAGCAGCAGCCTGGTGGCACGCGCCACCGTATGGCCGGTGCTGGCCACATCGTCAAGCACCACCACTTGCCGCCCTTGCAGGGCCACGTCGGGCAGTTCGATTTCCACGTGCCGGTCACCGTGGCGCACCTTGCGGCACACGGCACTGTCGTTGCCATGGCGTGCGGCGGCCTGGGCCACCCACTGTGCGGCTTCTTCGTCTGGCCCCAGCAGCAATGCGCCCGGGCGTTGCTGAGCGATCCAGTCAGCCAATGCGGGCGCACCGCTGAGCACCACAGGGCGCGCCGCAGGCACCGCCTCACCCAGCGTAGCCACGCGGTGCAGGTGCGGGTCCACGGTGATCACAGCGTCGAACAAGCCCGCCAGAAAGCCCCCGACGATGCGCTGGCTCACGGCCTCGCCCGGGCGGAAGGCCATGTCCTGGCGCATGTAGCCCAGGTAGGGGGTGACGAGCGTCAGGTCGCGAGCACCCAGTTCGCGCGAAGTGCGTGCGGCAAGCAGCAACGCCACCAGCTTTTCGTTGGGCTGGTGCAGGCCGCGAAACACCACCACGCGCTCGGGCAACGGTGTGGGCAGGCGCAGCTTCAACTCGCCGTCTGGAAAGCGGTGGCATTCCACCAGGGCCGCCTGCATACCGGCGGCTTCGGCAAGCCGGACGGCTGGCGCAGCTTCGTCTTCAAAGTACAGCAGCATCAGAACTCCACGTACACGTGCGGCAAGTCACCTGGTGCGCCCAGGGTGTAACCACTGCCCTTGAGCGTGGCTTGCCGGGCGAACTCCAAGTCGGACTGGAAGCTGGCATACACGCGGTACAGGGGCTCGCCTGCGCGCACCTGGTCACCCAGCTTGCGCGCCAGGTCCACCCCGGCGCCCTGCACCTTGGGTGCCCCCGCCAGCTGGGCAATGCGCGCTATGCGCAGGTTGTCAATGCCAGTCACCACACCGTCCTGCGGGGCGCAGACATCAAAGCTCAGCGCGCCCAGCTGGGGGTGTTCGTGGTCAAAGGCCTTGCCGCCCTGTGCCTCGATGATGGCCATCATCTTCTTGAGTGCGCGGCCCGAATCCAGAATGTCGCGCGCAATGGCGTAGCCGTCGCCGCCACGGATGTCCGGGTCGCATTCCAACAAGCGGCCCGCCAGTCGAAGCGACTTTTGCCGCAGGTCCTGCGGCGCCAGGGGGTGGTTCTCCAGCACGCGCATCACGTCGCGTGCCTCCAGCACCGGCCCCACGCCGTTGCCAATAGGCTGGCGGCCATCGGTGATCACCACATCAAGTGACAGGTTCAGCCGCCGCGCCACGTACTCGAACAGGCGGCGCAACCGCTGTGCCTCGGGCATGGAACGCACCTTGGCGGTGGGCCCGATGGGAATGTCCAGCACCAGATGGTTGGAGCCCGCCGCGATCTTCTTGGACAGGATGGACGCCACCATCTGCCCGGGCGAATCGAGCGACAGCGGGCGCTCCACCGAGATCAGCACATCATCGGCAGGCGACAGATCAGCCGTTCCACCCCAGGCCAGGCATGCCCGATGCTCACGCACGATTTCGGCCAGGCGGTCAAAGGGCAGCTCCACATTGGCCAGCACCTCCATGGTGTCGGCCGTGCCTGCGGGCGAGGTGATGGCGCGAGAAGAAGTCTTGGGGCAGACCAGGCCATGCGCCGCGACGATGGGCACCACCAGCATCGACGTGCGGTTGCCCGGAATCCCGCCAATGCAGTGCTTGTCCACCACCAGCGGCTCGCGCCAGTCCACGCGGCGGCCGCTGTCTATCATGGCTTCCGTCAGGAAGAAAACCTCCTCGCGGTCCAGTTCACCCCGGTTGGTGGCCACCACAAAGGCCGACAGTTCAATCTTGGAATAGCGGTGCTCGGCAATGTCACGCACGATGGCGTGAAAGTCCTCGCGGCCCAGGCGTTCGCCGTCGATCTTGCGGTGCAGCGCGGCGATCGACACCGGCGCCTCGGCCTGCTGGATGGAAGCCGTGTGCCCCCGCTCCACCCCCAACTGGTCAAACGCGTCTTGCGAAAGGCCCAATTCGTTGCACTGGACGATGCGGGGGTCGGACGTGACGTTGAGCGTGGCCAGGATACGCTTGCCATTGGCACGCACCTCCACCTTGGATAGTGCCTGAAAGCCCTCTGCCCGATACACATCGCAATCGCGGTGCAGGTAGGCCACGTTCTCGCGGTAGGTGTCGATGGCGACGCGGCGCAGCTGCAATACCGCTGCACCAGGGTGGGGTGGCTCCGCTTCAGGCGCCTGGCTGGACACAGGATTCATCTTGCGCCTCACTGCGGACGGATCTGGTTGCGCTCGATGACCTCGCGCATCTTGGCCGTGTCAGCCAGCACGCGCTTGGCCAGCCCTTCGGCCGACGTTCCCGCCACCTGCCAGCCCTGGGCAAAGATCTTCTCCCGCACCTGAGGCTGCCGAACGATATCGGCGAGCAACAGCGACAGCCAGTTCACATGCGCCTTGGGCATGCCCACAGGCGCCGCCACGGCGTTCCAGATTTCCAGCTGGAAGCCCTGTATGCCAGCGTCTGCCAGGCTGGGCAGCTCGGGCACCAGCGTGCTGCGCCCAGGCGAGGTGAGGCCCACGGCCTGCAGCTTGCCTGCCTTGACCTGTGCCATCGCCAGACCGGGCGGCAACAGAGCCATCTGGACGTCCCCCTGGATCATGGCGGTGATGACCTGGGGGTTGCCAGGATAAGGCACGTGCACCGCCTGCAATCCGGCGGCTGCCTTGAGCATTTCCATGCCAATGTGGGCCACGGTGCCAATGCCGGGTGAACCGTAGTTCCACTGCCCACCGGCTTGCCGTGCAGCCGCCAGGAACGCCTTCCCCTGCCCAGGCACCTTGTTGGACACCGCCAGCACCAGCGGCGCCGTGGCCAGCAACGACACGGGGGCCAGATCGCGCAGCGGGTCGTAAGGCGTGGCGGGGTTGAGGATCTTGGCAGTGGTCATGTTGCCGTTGATCATCAAGCCCAGAGTGTGGCCGTCGGTGGCCCGTGCCACCATCTCGGCAGCCACGTTGCCACCCGCGCCCGGGCGGTTTTCCACCACCACGGGTTGGCCCAGCGCCTGCGACAAGGGCTCGGCGATCGTGCGCGCCATCAGATCGGGGGACGAGCCCCCCGGGAACCCCACCAGCAGCTTGACCGGACGGTTGGGCCAGCCACTCGGTGATTTGGCCCAGACCGCCTGCCCCGTGGCCAGACAGGCCGCTGACGCGACGGTGCCCTGCAGCAGGAAACGGCGGGAAATGGGGGTTGCGTTTCGACTCATTCTTTGTCTCCTTGTGATGGGGTGGGAGTATCCCCCCAATCAATGGCTATGCGCCAGCAGGCAGCGGCGGCCCAGCATACAGGTGCGGCACATCCAGCAGCGATTCGCCCAGCGCCGCCATGGCGAAATTGCGCCCCCAACGCACCACACCATCGGCATGAAAAACCAAGCCATTGCGCCGGGAACGCTCCTGCACCCAGGCATTGCGGCGCCAGCGCAGGCCCGCCCAGCGCTGCAGCAGGGCTGGCCAATCAACACGCGCGGCGGCTGGCGCCTGGCTGAGCATTTGCCCCAAGGTCCAGGCATCTTCCAGCGCCATGGCAGCACCCTGCGCAAGGTAGGGGCGCATGGGGTGGGCCGCATCCCCCAGCAAAGCCACCCGCCCCTGGGCATGTTCATGTGCACCCTGCATGGGGGCGCGGGCATTGAGTGGCCACAAGCGCCATTGCAGCACCGCGTTCAGTACCTCGTCCAGGTCTGTGGCCGTGCTGCCCAGCGCCGAACGTAGTTGAGCAGCATGGGCCTCGTGGTCCCAGCCCTGTGCACCTTCGGGCACGGCACCCTCGACCACCACCACTACGTTCATCCATTCACCCGCCCGCACAGGGTATTGCACTGCGTGCAGGCGCGGCCCCAGCCAGGCGGTCACGGCTTGTCGCCGCAGGCGCTCGGGCAGATCGGCCATGTAGACCATGCCACGGTAAGCGAGATGCCCCGAAAACACCGGCGCACCATCGCCCAGCAGCATGTCGCGGGTACGGCTCCAGAGGCCATCACACCCCAGAACCGCGTCAGCCGTGAGGCTCATGTCGCCAGACGTATCCAGGCGCACCACCTCACCTTGCGTTTTCATGCCCGTCAACTGCTGGTTCAAGTGACAGGACACCGAAGCATGGTCCTCCACCGCGTCCAGCAGCATCGAATGCAGATCTGCGCGGTGGATGGTGGCGTAAGGCTGGCCATAGCGTTCCCGCGCACGTGCACCCAAGGCCAGGCGCCCCAGGCGCTCCCCACTGCCAGCGTCGCGCACCAGCAGTTCCTCAGGAAAGGCAGCGCATTCGGCCAGCGCGCCCCCCAGGCCCCAGTCGTGCAGCACACGCACGGCATTCGGCCCAAGCTGTATGCCGGCACCCACCTCTGAAAACAGCGGTGCCTGCTCGATCAGTTGAACCCGCAGTTCCGGCCGTGCACGCGCATAGGCCAAAGCCGCCCCCAGGCCGGCCATGCCGCCGCCCACGACAACGATACGGTCCTGCATCTTGGTCAGGCTCAACGCAGGGCAGGCGCCCAGCGGTGCGACAGCTGCATGGCCTTTTCGCTCACACCGGCACCGAAGCGGCGTGCCAGGCGCTCGGCCACGTTCTCACGCTGGGTGTAATCAATGATTTCCTCGGCCTGCACCACGTCACGGGCCACCTGGTCCAGGCTGCCCAGATCGTCGGCCAGGCCCATGGCCACGGCCTTCTGGCCGCTCCAAACCAAACCACTGAACGTCTCGGGGGTGATCTTCAAGCGGTCCCCACGGCCTTTCTTGACCACGTCAATGAACTGCTCATGAATCTCGTTGAGCATGCCTTGTGCATAGGCACGCTGCGCATCAGTCTGCGGGCTGAAAGGGTCCATAAAGCCCTTGTTCTCGCCAGCCGTCAACAGACGGCGCTCCACGCCCACCTTGTCCATCAAGCCGGTGAAGCCAAACCCGTCCATCAGCACGCCAATGCTGCCCACGATGCTGGCCTTGTCCACGTAGATGTTGTCAGCCGCAGCAGCGATGTAGTACGCCGCTGAAGCACACGTTTCCTCCACCACGGCGTACACCGGCTTCTGGTGCAGGGCCTTCAAGCGGTGAATCTCGTCGTTGATCATGCCTGCCTGCACCGGGCTGCCACCGGGCGAATCGATCAGCAGCACCACCGCTTGGGCACCACTGTCCTCAAACGCCGACCGCAGCGAATCCATGACCGCGCGGGCGTTGGCATCCGCCTCGGCGCCGATTTCACCGCGCACCTCGACCAATGCGGTGTGGGGGCGGCTGACCGAGGTGGCCGGCGTCATGTCGCGGTAGGCCAGCCACAGGATAGCCACAAACAGCGCCAGCCAAAGCAGCCGGATCGCCACCTTCCAACGCCGGGCCGCGCGCTGTTCCTGCAACGCGGCAAAAGCGAGCTTTTCCAGCGTGGCGCGCTCCCAGCCCGGTGCGGGCTGCTGTGGGGGCTGGGGCGGCTGCGTCATGTCTTGCATAAGTCTGCTCTTCAAAAAGCTATGGGTTGCAGGTTGTATTGTGACCGCCAGAAGACCACGCCATCGTGCTCGACGGCTTCAATCTTCACCAGCGGCCCACGCCCCGGTCCGCCCACACAGCGCCCGGTGTCGGGCTGGAACAACGCACCATGGCTGGCACAGACCAGGTTGTGCCCGGTCAGGTCGAAGAAGTGGTTGGGGCGCCAGTCCATCTCCATGGCCACGTGGCTGCAGCGGTTCAGGTAGGCATGCACCTGCCCCTGGTAGCGAATGGCAAAGGCCCGGCATGTCTGCCCCTGGTAGGTCACGTCGAACGGGCAGGCCTCGCCCCCATCGACCAGGTCGCGGCTGTTGCACAGCGGGTGAAGATCGGCAGCATGTGAGGTCATGACATGCAACGGTAACGCAAAACCGATGCGGCCAAAAAAATCCCGACAATACGGCCATGAACGCTACGCTCTCCCCGCAGCCCGAACGCCCTCTGGTGCTGGGCTCCACATCCCGCTACCGGCGCGAACTGCTGCAGCGCCTGCACCTGGCTTTTGATGTTGTTTCCCCGCACGTCGATGAAACCCCGCTGCCCGGCGAGACTCCAGCCGCCATAGCGCAACGCCTGGCGCTGGCAAAGGCCCATGCCGTGGCCGCCCAACGCCCCGAGGCAGTGGTCATCGGCAGCGACCAGGTGGCCGACCTGGCAGGCGAGCCTCTGGGCAAACCCGGCACCCACGAACGCGCCGTGGCCCAGCTGCGCCGCATGAGCGGCCAGACCGTGCTGTTCCAGACCGCCGTGGCCGTGGTGTGCGCAGCCACTGGCTTTGAACGCTGCGAACTGGCCGTGGTGCGTGTGGTGTTCCGCGACCTGAGCGACGACGAAATCGAGCGCTACCTGCGCATCGAGCAACCCTACGACTGCGCGGGCAGCGCCAAGAGCGAAGGCCTGGGCATCGCCCTGCTGGACCACATCGACAACGACGACCCCACCGCACTGGTGGGCCTGCCCCTC
This sequence comes from Burkholderiaceae bacterium, assembly GCA_041913045.1. Taxonomy (GTDB): domain Bacteria; phylum Pseudomonadota; class Gammaproteobacteria; order Burkholderiales; family Burkholderiaceae_C; genus CAMLOF01. The sequence continues at coordinate 45,228 of JAYSGB010000004.1, forward strand.
ATCCGCACGGCCCGCCTGCTGCGCCAGGCCGGGCTGCGCCTGCCATGAGCGCCGTTCAACCGGGCACCCTGTACCTGGTGCCCACGCCGCTGGACTTTGGCTGCGAAACCCACGACCCAGCCCTGCTGGCCGCCCTGCCCGCGCACACGCTGCAGGTAGCCGCCGGTTTGACCCACTGGATCACAGAGAACGCCAAGAGCACGCGCGCCTTCCTCAAGCGGGTGGACGCACAACAGCCGCTGGCTGCACCCTTGCAAGCGCAGCAAATTGTGGAGCTGCCACGCGAGGTACACAAGAAAGGCGACCACGACCCTGCCCAGGGCTTCGACGCCCGACCACTGCTCGCCCCAGCCTTGCAGGGGCACAACATGGGTCTGGTGAGTGAGGCAGGCATGCCCGCCATTGCCGACCCGGGAGCCTCCGTGGTGCGGGCAGCGCACGCCCTGGGCCTGCGCGTGGTGCCGCTGGTGGGGCCGGTGTCGCTGATGTTGGCCTTGGCGGCCAGCGGGCTGAACGGCCAGAATTTCGCCTTCGTGGGCTACCTGCCGCAAGACACGGCGCAACGCACTCAGCGCCTGCGCGAACTGGAAGCCCTGGCACTCAAGACCGGCCAGACGCAGATATTCATCGAAACACCCTACCGCAACACGGTACTGCTGCAAGCGGCCATCGGCGCGCTCAAGCCAGATACTCGGCTGGCCCTGTGCTTCGGCGCCACCCTGGCGGAACAGACCATCCGCAGCCACAGCGTGGCCCAGTGGAAAAAACAAAACACCACGGCATTGCCCTTGCAACTGCCTGCGGTGTTCCTGCTGGGCCGGTGATCAGTGGGCTGAGCAGCTCAAAACCAGCGTCATTGGCCGGAACTGCGCCGGGATTGCGTCTGGTTGTGACTGCCCACGTGCGACTCCCGGTCGCTGCGGCTGTCGGGCGTACGCTTGCCTTGATTCAACTGGGTGGCGTGCTTCTCACCCGGCTTGTTGGTGTCGTTTTCGACCTTGCCGCCGTGGGCATGGACGTTTTCGCGCGGAGTCTTTTGGCTCGTCATGACCGGTTCCTTGCTTGGATGAAAGGGCAAAAATCACCCTCAAGCCAACGTTACTGCAACCGGTATGCGCACGCAAGGTTGCGGCGCCGCGCGCCGCCGCAACCTTGACCTGGATCAATGGCGGAAGTGACGCACGCCCGTGTACACCATGGCAACGCCGCGCTCGTCGGCGGCGTCAATCACTTCCTGGTCGCGCATGGAGCCGCCCGGGTGGATCACGCAGGTCGCGCCTGCGTCCACCACCACGTCCAGCCCGTCGCGGAACGGGAAGAAGGCATCGCTCGCCACGGCCGTGCCCTGCAAGCTCAGGCCAGCGTGCTCGGCCTTGATGCTGGCAATGCGGGCTGAATCCAGGCGGCTCATCTGGCCAGCGCCCACGCCCATGGTCATGCCGTTCTTGCAGAAGACGATGGCATTGCTCTTGACGTACTGGGCCACCTTCCAGGCGAACAGCAGGTCTTGCAGCTGCTCGGGGGTGGGCTGCTTCTTGGTCACCACCTTCAGGTCAGCCAGGGTGATCTCGTGGTTGTCCGCCGTCTGCAGCAGAATGCCGGAGCCCACGCGCTTGACGTCCACCGCGTTGCGACCGCGCTCCCAGTCGGTGCGGCCGGTCGCCAGGGACTCGGGCAGCTCGATCTTGAGGATGCGCACGTTCACCTTGGCCTTGAACACCTCCAGCGCCTCGGCGGTGAAGGCGGGCGCCATCAGCACTTCCACGAACTGCTTGGAAACGGCTTGGGCAGCTGCGCCGTCCACCACGCGGTTGAAGGCGATGATGCCGCCAAAGGCGCTGGTCGGGTCGGTCTGGAAGGCCTTGCTGTAGGCCTCCAGCGAGTCCTTGCCCACGGCCACGCCGCAGGGGTTGGCGTGCTTCACGATCACGCAGGCAGGCGCGTCAAAGCTCTTGACGCATTCCCAGGCGGCGTCGGCATCGGCAATGTTGTTGTAGGACAGTTCCTTGCCCTGCAACTGCTCGGCCGTGACCAGCGAGCCGGGGGCGGGGTACAGGTCGCGGTAGAAGGCGGCCTGCTGGTGCGGGTTCTCGCCGTAACGCAGGTCCTGCAGCTTGACGAAACGGCCGTTGCTCTGGCCGGGGAAGGTCAGGCGCTGCGGCGCGGCTTCACCGGCGGGCACGCCAGCGCTCAGGTCGATGGCGGAGAGGTAATCGCTGATGGCGGCGTCGTAGTTGCTGATGCGGTTGAACGCGGCCACGGCCAGCTTGAAGCGGGTCGCGTCACCCACCTTGCCACCGGCCTTCAGCTCGGCCACCACCTCGGCGTACTGGCTGGCGTCGGTCAGCACGGCCACGTCTTTCCAGTTCTTGGCAGCGGAACGCACCATGGCCGGGCCGCCAATGTCGATGTTCTCGATGGCGTCAGCCAGCGTGCAACCCGCCTTGGCCACGGTGGCCTCGAACGGGTAGAGGTTGACGACCAGGATGTCGATGGTGCCGATGTCATGCTCCTTGAGCGCGGCCATGTGTTCGGGCAGGTCTCGGCGCGCCAGCAGGCCACCGTGCACCATGGGGTGCAGGGTCTTCACGCGGCCATCCAGCATCTCGGGGAAGCCGGTGACCTCAGCCACCTCGGTGACCGGCAGGCCGTTGTCGGCCAGCAGCTTGGCGGTGCCGCCCGTGGAGATGAGCTGCACCCCCAGGGCGTGCAGGTCGCGCGCAAGGTCGAGCACGCCGGTTTTGTCGGAGACCGAAAGAAGAGCTTTCATGGAGTCGAGGTCAAAGAGTGAAGAAAAGGGTTGAGTGGGTAGGCTGCGTCAATCCAGCATGCCGTGGTCGAGCAGCTTCTTGCGCAGCGTGTTGCGGTTCAGGCCCAGCCACTGGGCGGCACGCGACTGGTTGTGCTGGGCTTGCGCCATCACCACCTCCAGCAAGGGTTTTTCCACGGCACGCATCAGCATGTCGTGCATGTTGGCGGGTTCGGTGCCGTCCAGGTCGCTGAAATAGGCTTCAATGTTGGCCCGCACACAGTCGGGCAGGGTCTGGTTGCTCATGCGGCCAGTTTCCAGGGTTCGTTTGTGGTGTTGTCAAAGAAGTCGCGCACGCACGCCAGCTGTTCCTCGCAGCTTTCGATGCGGTTGATGTGCTCGCGAAACAGAGCAATACGCGCCGCGTCCCCAGGCAGGGCGCGGGCGTACCAGCCCAGGTGCTTGCGCGCGGTTCGCACGCCGGTGTACTCGCCATAAAGCGTGTAGTGATCGTGCAGGTGTTCCAGCATCCAGCCCTGCAACTCCTGGGGGGTGGGCGGCGGCAGCTCCAGACCAGTGGCCAGGAAGTGCCCCACCTCGCGGAACAGCCAGGGCCTGCCCTGCGCCGCGCGCCCAATCATGATGGCGTCGCAACCCGTATGGGCCAGTACCTTTGCAGCCTTGTGCGGGCTGTCGATGTCGCCATTGGCCACCACGGGAATCGACACGCTGGCCTTGATGGCGGCCACCGTGTCGTGCTCGGCGACGCCTTTGTAGCCCTGTTCGCGTGTGCGGCCATGCACCGTGAGCATCTGCACGCCCGCCGATTCGGCAGCATGCGCCAACACAGGCGCGTTCTTGGCCGACTGGCACCAGCCGGTGCGCATCTTGAGCGTCACGGGCACACCGTGGGGCTGGCATGCAGCCACCACGGCCTCCACGATTTCCATGGCCAGGGCCTCGTCCTGCATCAATGCAGAACCTGCCCACTTGTTGCACACCTTCTTGGCCGGGCAACCCATGTTGATGTCGATGATCTGCGCACCACGATCAATGTTGTAGCGCGCGGCATCGGCCATCATGTCGGCGTCGGTGCCCGCAATCTGCACGGCGATGGGCCCAGGTTCACCCTCGTGGTTGGCCCGGCGCGACGTTTTCAGGCTGTCGCGCAGGTCTGGCCGCGAAGTGACCATCTCGCTCACCGCGTAGCCCGCACCCAGCTGTTTGCACAGCCTGCGGAACGGCCGGTCCGTCACCCCCGCCATGGGGGCGACGAACAGCGTGTTCGGCAAGGTGTACGGGCCAATGCGCATTGGAGAGGGCTGCAAAAAAAGCAAAGAAAAAAACGCCAAACCCGCAACGGAGGCGGGCTGGGCGACAGGTCTTTGGATGCTGAAAAAGTGGGCAGATTGTAGCGCGCCTATACTGCCCGGCAATGGAAACTTGGTTGTGGTCCTTGCTGGAGACTTTGAGCCTGCCGCAATACGGGCTGAGCACAGTCTTCGTTGTCGCCTTCATTTCCGCGACGCTGTTGCCCATGGGCTCTGAGCCCGTCGTCTTCGGCCTCATCAAGCTCAACCCCGAGCTGTTCTGGCCCGCCATCCTGGTGGCCACTGCGGGCAACACGCTGGGCGGTGCGGTCAGCTGGGCGATGGGTTACGGGGCCCATCGCGCCATTGACAAGGCGCGTGGCTCCCCCACACACCTCAAGGCGTTGGACTGGTTGCAACGCTTCGGCCCCAAGGCCTGCCTGCTGAGTTGGCTGCCTGCCGTGGGCGACCCGCTGTGCGCGGTGGCGGGCTGGTTGAAGTTCCCCATCCTGCCCTGCATGGCCTACATGGCCGTGGGCAAGTTCCTGCGTTACGTGACGATGACCGCCGCGCTGCTGTGGTTGTTCCCAGGTGGGTTGCACCTGGGTTGATTCAAACCAAAGAAGGCGTCAGTCTGCTGCGGTTGCGGCGCTTGCAGGGGGAATGAGGTGCTTGAGCGCGTCTTCGATGAGCGCGGGCAGTTCCTGCACTAGGCGCGGCTTGTGCACCACCGAAACGTCCTGCAGCGCAAAGGCGTAGGGCGCGCGCTGGTCTTCGTCCAGACCCGTCAGCACGATCAGCTTGCACTGGCCAAACAGCGCATGGCGGCGCAAGCCGGTGATCATCGTCGCGCCGTCAATGCCGGGCAGCAGGATGTCCACAATGATCAGATCCGGCTGCAGGTGGCCGAACGACACCAGACCCGTGATGCCGTCGTCGGCAATGTGGAGATCGACACTTGGGTACTTCTGCTTGACCAGCATGGACACCAGGTTCTGAAAATGCGAGGAATCCTCGATCAGCAGAATGCGGGGAATGTGCACACCCGAGCGGCGGCGGCCGCCACGCTCAGCACCTGCGCCGCCATGCAAGGCGGCCACTCCAGTGACGCCTGCGCGGCTACCCTGAATCCAGCGCTCCAGGGATTCACGTGTGATGCGGCGGTGACCGCCAGGCGTTTTCCAGGCCTGCAGGTCACCTCGGTCCACCATGAGCTGGACCGAACGCACGGCCATGCCCAGGATCTTGGCCACTTCCAGCGTGGTGTAGTAGCTGGCTGAAGACATGTCGGCGGTGGTGGGATTCTTGTTCATGGAAGCGATTTTGCAACAAATCTCACATTGACCACAACAAAAAAGTTTTTACCAGTTCGCCGCAAGGGCATCCACCTTCATCAGGTGAAATGCCCCGCCAAAATCGCTAGGCATGCGTAACAAACAGTAAATTCAACGGGAAGCCATGCGCTTGGCCCACCCGTCCCTGCCCAATTCACGCAAGGTGCGCAGGTTGCGCTCCACGATCTCCCCGGCGCTGTCACCCGATGCCACCGCACGCTCCACGCTTTCCTCGCGCAGCAGATGCAGCGTGGGGTAAGGAGCGCGGTTGGTGAAATTGGTCACGTCGTCCGCTTCCACGCCCTCGAACACGAACTCGGGGTGGAAATGAGCAACCTGTATCACCCCTTCCAGTTCGTGCTCGTCCACCACCTCGTCCACAACGTTCAAGAAATCGTTGAAAACGAAAAAGTCGGGGAACAGTGTGGGGTGCACGAGCAAGGTGGTGTCCACCTGCTCGGCTGGCGTGTCGCGCAGAAATTCCAGTTCGCTGTCCAGATCGTCCAGGAAGGCATCCAGGTGGCGCGCATGGCTGACCACGATGCGCACCTGGTTCTTCACATAGACCGACTTGGCAAACGGGCACAGGTTCAGGCCGATCACGGCTTCCTCGATCCAGCGGCGCATGTCCGCCAGAACCTGCTCATCCGCCGGGGGCTGCGGCAAAGCTTTGTCGGTCATGCTCATCACTTCAACGACTTGAAGCGGGCACGCTTGGGCCGCGCGCCCTCCTCACCCAGGCGCTTCTTCTTGTCAGCTTCGTACTCGGTGAAGTTGCCGTCGAAGAAATACCACTGCGAGTCGCCCTCGCAGGCCAGAATGTGCGTACAGATACGGTCGAGGAACCAGCGGTCGTGCGAGATGACCATGGCCGAGCCTGCAAACTCCAGCAGCGCCTCTTCCAGCGCACGCAGGGTTTCCACGTCCAGGTCGTTGGAGGGTTCGTCCAGCATCAGCACGTTACCGCCCTGGGCCAGCGTTTTGGCCAGGTGCAAGCGGCCGCGCTCACCGCCTGAAAGATTGCCCACCAGCTTCTGCTGGTCGTTGCCCTTGAAGTTGAAGCGGCCGATGTAGGCACGGCTGGGCATCACAAACTTGCCCACCACAATGTTGTCCAACCCGCCAGACACGTCTTCCCACACGGTCTTGCTGCCGTCCAGGCTTTCGCGGCTCTGGTCCACAAACGCCAGCTTGGCGGTCTGGCCGATGATCACTTCACCGGAATCCGGCGTTTCCACGCCCTGGATCATGCGGAACAGGGTGGATTTACCGGCGCCGTTGGGGCCAATGATGCCGACAATCGCGCCCGGCGGCACCGAGAAGCTCAGGTTGTCGATCAGCAGGCGGTCGCCGAAGGACTTGCTGACGTTCTTGAATTCGATGACCTGGTTGCCCAGGCGGTCTGCCACGGGGATGAAGATCTCGTTGGTCTCGTTGCGCTTCTGGTAATCAACGTCGCTCAGTTCCTCGAAGCGGGCCAGACGCGCCTTGCTCTTGGCCTGGCGGCCCTTGGCATTGGAACGCACCCACTTCAATTCTTCCTTCATGGCCTTGGTGCGGGCGTCTTCGCTCTTTTGCTCAGACTCCAGGCGGCGCTCCTTCTGGTCCAGCCAGTCGGAATAGTTGCCTTTGTAGGGAATGCCATGGCCGCGGTCGAGTTCCAGAATCCACTCGGCAGCGTTGTCCAGGAAGTAGCGATCGTGGGTGATGGCCACCACGGTACCGGGGAAGCGTTGCAGGAACTGCTCCAGCCAGTTGACGCTTTCGGCATCCAGGTGGTTGGTGGGTTCGTCGAGCAGCAGCATGTCGGGCTTGCTCAGCAACAGGCGGCACAAGGCCACGCGGCGCTTTTCGCCCCCCGACAGGTTCTTGATGATGGCATCCCACGGCGGCAGGTTCAGCGCGTCAGCAGCCAGTTCCAGTTGCAGATCGGCATTCTCGGAGCCCGACGCAGCAATGATCGCCTCCAGCTCGGCCTGCTCGGCGGCCAGGGCATCAAAGTCGGCATCGGGTTCAGCGTAGGCGGCATAGACCTCCTCCAGCCGCTGCTTGGCCGCCAACGCACCGCCAATGCCCTCTTCCACGGCCTGGCGCACGGTCTGCTCGGGAGAGAGTTGCGGTTCCTGCGGCAGGTATCCGATCTTGATACCCGGCATGGCGACGGCTTCGCCCTCGATCTCCTTGTCGATGCCTGCCATGATCTTGAGCAGCGTCGATTTGCCAGAGCCGTTCAGGCCGAGCACACCGATCTTGGCACCAGGGAAGAAGCTGATGGAAACGTCCTTCAAGATCTGCCGCTTGGGCGGCACGGTCTTGGTGACACGGTTCATGGAAAAGACGTATTGGGCCATTTTGTACGTATAAAAAGACAGGGCGCCCGAATGGGCGCTCAAACGTGGATTATCCCAGTATGCGACAATGCACGTGTTGCGCACCTTCAGTCAGTGCCACATCAGCGCCTTGCTGGGGCCCAGCTTGCCAACTGGCAACGTCGGATCAGCCCACCTTTTCAAGACCCATCTGCCCCCTTGACTGGCCTGTTGCCAATTGGCACAGGAAGTGGCCGATACCCCTTGCGCCCAGGATGGGCGCCGACAATCACATGACATTCGAAGAACTGAAACTGGCCCCGGCCATTCTGGAAGCTGTGCGCGAGCAAGGCTACGAGCACCCCACCCCCATCCAGGCCGAGGCCATTCCTGCCGTGCTGGAAGGCCACGATCTGCTGGCAGGCGCCCAGACCGGCACCGGCAAGACCGCCGCGTTCACGCTGCCCATGCTGCACCGCCTGAGCGAAAACGCCCAGCCGGTGGCACGTGGCGAACGCCGCCCGGTGCGCGCCCTGGTGCTGGCCCCCACGCGTGAACTGGCCGCCCAGGTGGAAGAGTCGGTCAAGACATACGGCAAACACCTCAAGCTCAAATCCGCCGTGATCTTTGGTGGCGTGGGCATGAACCCGCAGATCAACGCCCTGCAAAAAGGCGTGGACATCCTGGTGGCCACGCCGGGCCGCCTGCTCGACCTGAACGAACAAGGCCACCTGGACCTCTCCCAGGTGCAGATTCTGGTGCTGGACGAAGCCGACCGCATGCTGGACATGGGCTTCATCCACGACGTGAAGAAGGTGCTCAAGCTGGTGCCCAAGAACAAGCAGAGCCTGCTGTTCTCGGCCACGTTCAGCGATGAGATCCGCGAACTGGCCAACGGCCTGCTGAACGACCCCAAGAGCATCCAGGTGACGCCGCCCAACACCACGGTGCAGCGCATCAAGCAGACCATCCACCCCGTGGGCCGTGGCAAGAAGAAGGCGCTGCTGGCGCACATCATCCAGTTGCACAACTGGAGCCAGGTGCTGGTATTCACCCGCACCAAGTTCGGCGCCAACAACGTGGCCGACTTCCTTATCAAGAACCACATCAGCGCCATGGCGCTGCACGGCAACAAGAGCCAGAGCGCGCGCACACAGGCGCTGGCTGGCTTCAAGACCGGCGAGATCCGTGCCCTGGTGGCGACCGACATCGCCGCACGCGGCATCGACATCGACGACCTGCCGCACGTAGTGAACTACGACATCCCCAACGTCTGCGAAGACTACGTGCACCGCATTGGCCGCACCGGCCGCGCTGGCGCCGAGGGCGAAGCGGTGAGTCTGGTGAGCCTGGACGAAGAAGGCTTCATGATGGCCATCGAGAAGTTCACCAAGCAGCAGATCCCGGTTCAGATCTTCCAGGAGTTCATGCCCGAGCCCGATGAGCGAGCAGAACCCATCGCCATGGGCCGCCAGACCATCTGGGGCGGCGCAGGCAAGCCGCCAAGCCGCGAGGTGATGGCCGCTGCTGCCAAGGCTGCGCGCCAGGAAATGATGGAGCGCATCCGCGAGAAGAAGGGCAACGAGAAGTCTGGCAAGCAAGGCCGAGGCCAAGGTCAGCAGCAACGTGCCCAGCAGCCGCGTAATGACGGCGACGCCGATGACAGCCAGCCGCCGCGCATGGATGCGCCGCGCCGCCAGCACAACAACGGTCCGCGCCATGGTGGTCAAGGCCAGGGCCAGGGGCAAGGCCAGAACCGGAGCAACCGCCAGCGCCAGGATCAGCCGCGTGCCGATGGCCGCCGTGGCGGTGGCGGCGGTGCTGGTCAAGGCCAGGGCGGTGGCCAGCGCCAGCCCGATCCGCTGCGCACCGGGATCGATGCCCTGGGCGACCGGGGTGGCCGCAACCGTCACCGTGGCAACCGCAGTGGCCAAGGTGGCCAGGGCGGCAAACAAGGTGGCGGCGGTATCGACCCCCTGCGCACCAGCTACGGCCGTATCAAATAAGGCACATTCGCCGCCATGCCGCTAACATGGCGGCATGGGCACACACATTTCTTTCGGTTTGGAGGGGCGCGTCGCGGTTGTCACCGGTGGCGCGCAAGGTATTGGCGAAGCCTGCGTGCGCCGCTTGCGGCAAGACGGCGCGCACGTTGTTGCGGTAGACATAGCCAACGACCGGGGCCACGCCCTGGCAAATGCCACAGGCAGCACCTTCATCCACGCCGACGTGGGCAACAAGGCCCATGTGGACGCCATGGTTTCGAGGGTGATGAGCCAGTTTGGGCGCATCGACATCCTCGTGAACAATGCCGGCATATTCCGTTCGGCCCCCTTCCTTGACCTGACCGAAGCCGACTTTGATTCCGTGCTGCGCGTCAACCTCAAGGGCGCTTTTCTGGTGGGTCAGTCCGTGGCCCGCTTGATGGCTCGGTTCGGCCGCGGTGCGATCGTGAACATGAGTTCGGTCAACGGTGTGCTGGCCATTCCCACCATGACCAGCTACAACGTGAGCAAGGGCGGCATCAACCAGCTGACGCGGGTGATGGCGCTGTCGCTGGCAGAACACGGCATACGGGTGAACGCTGTGGCTCCCGGCACGATTGCCACGGAACTGGCAACACAAGCCGTGCTGACCGACACCAATTCCAAGCAGCGCATTCTGAGCCGCACACCCATGAAACGGCTGGGTGAACCCGCCGAGGTGGCAGACGCCGTTTGCTGGCTGGCCAGCGACGCTGCGAGTTACGTGACCGGTGAGATCGTCACCGTTGACGGCGGGCGCATGACCTTGAACTACACCGTGCCCGTCTGAGGACAGGCTTCACCAGCGTCGCACCCGGCCGGTGTCCAAGTGAACAAACTGCTCGCCGGGGTAATACCCCACGCCACCCGCCTGCAAAGATAGCGCCGCATCACGGAGTTCGGCGAGCGGCACGCCGGGCAAGCGAATGTCGATGGCGCGGCCGTCCATGTGCAGGCTGCGGGTGGCTACGCCGCCGCCACGCGTCTGACGCAGGTGTTCATTGGTGCGCGGGCTGCGGTAACCCGAGATCACCTGGTAAGGCATGCGCGCGCCGAGCAGCAGGCGCACACGGTGCAATTGGTCGAAGAGTTGCGGGTCCATCTGGCCGACCTCGCCACTGTAGTGGTCTCGCAGGAAATGGTTGAGCACATCCAGCCCCTGGGGCAGGTAGCGGTCACCCACGGCGTAAATCTGGCGAATCTGCTCGCGCGTGTGGGTGTGGTCGAGCGCCACAACCCGCTCCGCCCCCTCCACCGCCCGCGCAACGACGGGTGAGGCCACGGCCGCAGCCAGGCCAAGCCCCTTGAGAAACAGGCGCCGGTGCGTGATGCGTGGGTAGCTTTTCATGGTGTTTCCGCTGGCACACGCACCGGGTGCACGCGCCTGCGCAAGGCGGCGTCGAGCACGCGGTCATGACCGTAAATGTCGTCAAAGAAATATACCTGACCCCGTTTGACCAGCGCAGTTCCGTAAGCAATGAGCACCGGCACTGGTTCAGCGATGCGGAGCGTGCTGGACACCCCCGCCTCCATGGCCCCGAGGATATGCGCATCGTCCCAGCCGGGCATGCCTTTCAACACGAAACGCGCCAGCGCCACAGGGTCTTCCACGCGGATGCAGCCGTGGCTGAAATCCCGCCGGTCCCGCCCGAACAGGGCCGTGGCTGGGGTGTGGTGCAGGTAGATGTTCTCGCTGTTGGGAAAGACGAATTTGATGTCACCCAGCGCGTTGAGGGGGCCTGGCCGCTGGCGCACCCGGGCGCGGCCCGCTGCCACGGCGCTCATCAGTTCCTCCGTCAGCGAGGCTGACACCTGCCCGTTGGCGAGGACGAATTCGAAACCTTGCCGGTCGAAATAGGCAGGATCGCGGCGCAGGCGAGGGAGCAGTTCCTTGACGGCGATGGAGCGCGGCACGTTCCAGTAAGGGCTGAATTCGATGAAACGCATGTCCTCGTCGAACAGCGGGGTGCGTGTGTCCAGGGCGCGGCCTACCACGACCTTCATCTCGACCTGCACGCTGATGCGCCCGTCCTGTACCTCGTAGGCCCTGAGCACGAATTCCGGCAGGTTGACGACGATCATGCGCTGGCTTTGCCAGAGTGGCGTCCAGCGCAGGCGTTCCATGGACAACTCAATCTGGCGCGCCCTGGATTCGGGCTTCACTTCCAACTGGGCCAGTGTTGCTCGCCCTAGCACACCGTCTGCCAGCAGGCCATGACGCGACTGGAAACGCCGAACGGCTTCGGCGGCTTCCTCGCCGTAGGTATCTGGCAAGGCATCGGGCAAGCGCGGCCAATCACCCAAGGCGTGCAGGCGCTGGGCGAGCAAAGGCATGCCCACATAGTGTTGCCCCATTTCCAGTTTGCCCAGCCTGGCGCCTGGTAGCTTGGGAAGCGGGGGCAGTGTCTGGCGCCAGGCTTCGTGCCCCGCCAGGGCACGGTACTGGGCCAGGGCTTGGCGCAGCCAGCCATACAAAGGTGTCAGCGGTTGGGCCGCATCTTGGGCCAATTGCATTCGGCCAACATCCAGCGCTGAGCGCAGCATCACATCTGCGTCGAAGACCTGACTGCGGCCGGCACGGTAGTTGTGGTGTATGGCACGCGGATCAACCCGGCCACCATGCAAATCCATCAGGTATTGGCGCACGGCTTGCTGCAGCACTTCCTCCCACCGAGCGGCGGCTACAGGCGTCAAAGGGGTTTGATGGGCGCGGCGCAGCACTTCTGTAATCCGGGCGGCTGCATAGTCGTCCGGCAGCAAACCATGTTCTTCAGCGCCTTGCAGCCACGTCAAAGCCACCTGAGCAGCGGGCGTAGGCACACCCAACTTGAACCAGGTCTGTGCCGTGGCCCAGAAAGGCGTCATCCATAGGCAGAACAACCACGCCGCCCTATACACATATGACACTTAAAACTCCATTGAATTTCAGAATCATGGCATCGATCAAAAAACTGCAATCGAATTACCATTTCTTGCCATCTCTGGCAGCAGTCCGCGCAAGTAGACGAGGCGATTACCGCAAATTGAACCTCGGCAACCAAAGAATAGCCTCGGCATTGGATGGTGAATAGCACCGATCAGCCGCCTCCTGCCAAGGCAGCCAGGCAAAAGCGGTGTGCTCACGCGGGCTCAAGACCACATTCGTGATCTTTGGCAGGCATAACCTAAAAACACGCTCTGTATTCGTCAAAACGCCTGGGGCATAGCGGTGAAGCCACTGCGGGTAGATGGGGTAGACGTTTTCCATCGCCCAGTCCCTCAGGTGACAGCCTGGCGCCTGGGCGTCTATGCCCGTCTCCTCGAAAACCTCGCGCCTGGCAGTCTCCTCCCAGGGCTCAGCTGGGTGGTCCTTGGACCCCGTCACCGACTGCCAAAAGCCCGGCGCGTCGGCCCGTTCCAGCAGCAAAACCTCCAGTGCTGCGGTGTGTATCACCACCAGCACGGACTCCGGGATCTTGAATGGGCGGTCAGCGGACATGGACATTTTTTTGCGATAAGGCCTCAAGGCGCCTAAAGTTTCTCAAAACCCGCCCGATAAAGCATTCAACGAGCTTAAAGACAGCTTCGTTGTCAAGCCAGCATGGGGTTGGTCTTGACACCGGCACCACCGGTTACCACATGAAGGAGCTTCAAAATGGCGATGACAATTGGCACCAACGTGATGTCGCTGAATGCACAACGCGCAGCCAACGCTTCACAAAACTCACTGGCTGTGTCGATGCAGCGCCTGTCCTCCGGTCTGCGCGTCAACAGCGCCAAGGACGACGCGGCAGGCTTGGCCATCGCTGAGCGCATGAATTCGCAGATCCGCGGCATGACGGTCGCGATCCGCAATGCCAACGATGGTATCTCGATGGCACAGGTGGCGGAAGGCGGCTTGAGCACCGTCAGCGACATGTTGCAGCGCATGCGCGAGCTATCTGTTCAGGCAACCAACGCCACTAACACCACCAGCGACCTCGTTTCCCTGAACAAGGAATATGAACAGCTGGCCAAGGAAATCGGCCGAACCCTGACCAGTGGCGTCCAATTTAACGGGGTTAACATACTTAACGCTGGTACCGATTTTACTTTCCAAGTGGGAGCTAACTCCGGCCAAGTGATCACTGTTTCATCCGGTGATATCAGCCTTAGCGGTAACGCCGACGTTGCAGCCTTGACGACAGGGGCGACTAGCGCCTTGGCGACGGCTGCTGCCTCTGGCAACTCCGCGAATATTGGTGCCATCGATAAAGCTATCACCGCCATCAACGAACGCCGAGCTTCGCTGGGTGCTGTTCAAAGCCGCTTCGAGAACACGGTATCCTTCTTGCAAAATGCAGTGGAAAACCAGTCTGCTGCCCGTGGCCGAATCATGGATGCCGACTTCGCGACAGAAACCGCCAACTTGAGCCGCGCGCAAATCCTGCAGCAGGCTGGCACGGCGATGATCGCGCAGGCCAACCAGTTGCCGCAAGGCGTGCTGGCCCTGCTGCGCTGATCGAAGGCGCTCAGACGTGAAACAGTATAGCCCCGGTACAGCCGGGGTTAGTCGTTTCAATTCCGGCTTTCGTAGTCAAGGCAGCAGTGCTAAAGTGATGCAGATAGGGTAGCACTGCGGCCCCAAAGGAGTTCACCATGGCGACCATCTCTTCGGCAGGCATTGGCAGCGGCTTGGATGTCCAGTCAATCGTCTCGAAGCTAGTCGCGCTCGAAAAGCAACCGCTGACCCAGTTGCAAAGCCGTGGCAGCACACTCTCCTCCAAGATTTCATCCTGGGGAACGGTGAAATCTCAACTTTCCAGCCTTCAGGATGCAGCCCGTGCGCTGACCACGTCGTCCAACTGGAGCAGCCGCAGCTTCGCATCCAGCAACACGTCAGCCATCACCGGTTCGGTCACCTCTTCGGCTGCGGCAGGTGCCTATTCCGTCAACGTGACGGCCCTTGCCCAACAGCAGGTCACGCGAACGGCCACAGGTATTGCGGCAGGCAGTGGCATCGGCCAGGATGGCACACTTGAAATCTCCCTGGGCTCCTGGTCTGGAAACACATTTTCTGCGTCTGGCAGCGCGGTCACGCTGAGCGTGAGTTCAACAGACACCCTGGGTACCATTGCACAAAACATCAACAACCTGGGGGTGGGTATAACCGCCACGGTGGTCACCTCAGGCGGACAAGACAACCTTATTTTGCGCAGCGATGAAACGGGCGCAAGCCAAGGGTTCCAGACTCGTGCACTGGACGGCACCAACACCCCGATCACCAGCGGCACCGGCCTGGGTGCGCTGGCCTACGCGTACGACAGCGGCTCCGCAGCTTTCTACGGCATGGCGCAGACGCAGGCCGCCCAAAACGCCGCGGCCACCATCGAAGGCATTGCCGTCACATCTTCCACGAACACCATTTCCGATGCCGTCAGCGGCCTCACTCTGGAACTCAAGGACGAAACCGCCAGCCCCGTGACGGTGACCGTCGGCAAGGATCTTGACGCCGTAAAAAGCAAGATCCAGAGTTTCGTTGATGCCTACAACACATTGGTGTCCACCCTGGTCGACTACACCAAGTACGACCAGGGCACAGACAAGGCCGGGCCACTGCAAGGCGATTCCACCGCCGTAGGCATACTTAACACCCTCAAGCGCATGGTGGGCTCCACCGGACCAGCTGGTACCAGCTTTTCTCGCATGAGCGAGGTGGGGTTGGAATTGCAGCAAAGCGGCAAACTGACCGTTAACAGCTCCAAACTCTCCAAGGCCATGGAAAGTTTGACCGACCTGGAAACCTTCTTTTCGGCCACCAGTTCGGAAACGACCACGACTGGACTTGCCCGGCGCTTCTACGATTACGCTTTCGGTGCCATAGCCACTCAAGGCGTCCTTTCCGAGCGGACCAGCGCCCTGCAAAAGGCTGTCGATCGCAACCAGGACGCCATCGAAAGGCTGAACGACAGGATCACTCAGTCCGAAGCCCGTCTGTACAAAACGTACAACGCACTCGACACCAAAATGGCCTCACTCAGTGCGCTCAGCTCTTACGTGTCGCAGCAGATCGCTACTTGGAACAAGGCATCCTGACGCCATTCGACCGTTCGGATATAGCCCCCTAAAGCCCCGCTTATCGGGGCTTTGTTTTTTTTCCGGCCAGCAACAATGCTCCCAACACCCGGCCAGATTCCGTTGACTGGCCTGAGTGGCTGAATTCAATTGAATTTTTGAAGGAGCCCATCATGGCCATGACCATCAACACCAACGTGATGTCGCTGAACGCCCAGCGAAACGCGGCCAAGACGCAGCTGTCGATGGCCACCACCATGCAGCGCCTTTCTTCCGGCCTGCGCGTCAACAGCGCCAAGGACGATGCCGCCGGCCTCGCAATTGCTGAACGCATGAACACACAAGTACGCGGCATGACGGTGGCCATCCGTAACGCCAACGACGGCATCTCGCTAGCGCAGGTTGCAGAAGGCGGCCTCAGCACGATCAGCGACATGTTGCAACGCATGCGTGAACTGGCAGTGCAAGCAATCAATTCCACAAACACATCCAGCGACATCGACTCGCTAGATAAGGAGTACACGCAGCTTCGCCAAGAGATCGCGCGCACGATTGACACTGTCCAGTTCAACGGACAGGACATCCTCAAGACCACTAGCGACTACACATTCCAGGTTGGAGCCAATAGTGGTCAAACCATCACAGTGGTATCGTCAGATATCAACCTTAACTCTGCCGCGAGTATCACAGCACTGAATGGCACAGCAGTAAGTTCGCTAACAACTGCCAACGCAGACAACTCCGCCAACCTGACGGCCATTGATGCCGCACTAACCACCATCAATGAACGCCGCGCCTCTCTTGGCGCGGTGCAAAGCCGTTTCGAAAACACAATCTCCTTCCTACAGACTGCAGTGGAGAATCAATCCGCTGCACGCGGGCGTATCATGGATGCCGACTTTGCCGCCGAGACGGCCAACCTTAGCCGCACACAGATTCTGCAGCAGGCGGGTACGGCCATGATCGCACAAGCAAACCAGGTCCCTCAAAACGTTCTGCAACTGCTGCAAGGCTGATGAAAACCCAACCGTTCTACATCGACGCACCCGATTTCGACGAAAACGCCCCGATTTCGCTACAGCTCCACGTACTGTGCGACAAGCTAAACCAGATGGGTTATGAAGCCTACGTAAGGGCAACGTGCGTCAAGTTGAACGGTAGGTTATGGACACCCCGCCTTACACCTCAAGTTCAAGCGGCGCACTACAAAGCTGGAAAGATCCCTATCAGCGTCACAGGTCGCTCCAGATCAACTCGCGACAATGCGCTGGACATAGGCGTTCTGGCTCATTTCGTACCTGAGGGGCGATGGAAAGACGGTCGCGAGGCACTTACTGGACAGGTGCATCTGACACTGCCGGATCAAAACGACGGGGGACTACGCCTCGATCTTCACATTCCGTATGCAGACCCGACACTGTTTTGCCCTTTGCAAGCTGGGCAACGACGCGACCAGAGTCAGAGTCAGAGTCAGAGTCAGAGTCAGAGTAAGTTGGTGTACGGGGAGCAATTTCAGTTCCATGGGGGCAAGCTTCGCAAAGAACATGCGGATGCCTACGACCTGTCACCTAACAAAGCTGGGGCTTTGACTGCGCGGGATCGTGCCGCCCTGTTTCAGCAAGCCGACTGCCTGTATGTCTATGAGACAGGCGCCGTTGCTACCGAGGCCCGACTTTGTGGATGCCCGGTGGTCTATGTCTCCAATGACGTGACACTTGCCACGTCCCCACAAGGTATCTGGAACAACGAAGGCACGTGCCGGGATTCCCTGCCAGCCCCTGGCAGCGAAGAAGCCGTTGCGCTTCAACACGGTGTTGCAAGCTTCCGCCAGCGTTACCTGGAACTGTTTGAACACAGCGCCCAGTCCATTGAGGATTTTGCGCAGCAGGCACACACCCTGGCCGATGCACTGGCCAACAGCCCTGACCACGCAGACAAAGGCTGGGCCCCTGAAGTGCTGGACACCTTGCAGGAATGGATCACTGACAAAAAGGACCGCGCGCAGTACGCCGAGGCAGCTAAATACCGTCGGATTCAATCCCAATACAAGACCTGGCGCAAGCGGAGTTCCTTGCGAGAAATTGACGCGCAGGTTTACGCCGAACACGTTTCGCAAGGCAAGGTTTCTCGGCCAGCTGTCATCATTTACAGCGACGGCGAGGACATGGAGTCCATTGCGCGCACCTTGGACAGCCTGGGCCAGAGCCTTTGGCAACCTGCCGCCCTTATGGTCGTGGCCCCGTTCGCCTGCCCCGTTCCCCCTGAAGAGCTGGGCGACCAATTCCAGTGGCTCCAGCACAACGGGCAGGCGTTGCCCGAGGGCTGGCTGACGACCGACGGAATGCCCACGTGGTGCCTGCTGGTCGATGCAGGTGTGACGCTGGAGCCCAATGCAACCATCGAGTTCGCGTTGGCAATGCAGCCCGACCAAACCCGGCTGGTTTACTGCGACGACGACACCGAGGCGCCCGGCGGCGCCATCCCCCACTTCAAGCCCGACCTGAATGTCGAGTGGCTGCGCTGCTTCAACTACCTGGGCGGTGCCGTGGCGGTGGACACACGGCTGTGGAGCCAGAGCACCGGCAATGACCGCTTCGATGGCACCTACCGGCTGGCTTTGCAGCTTGCAGCCAACACTCGTAACCATGGGATAGCCCACGTGGACACGGTGCTGGCGCACCTTCCCGCAAATCAAAGCGCCAACACCCTGGAACGACGCGAGGCGCGGGAGTTTGATCACGTTCGCAAGAGCCTCCAGGAGTTCGGCTTGCCCGCGCAGCTTCAAGCCGGAGCAGCATGGGGCAACTGGAGCATCGAATACCTTCCCAGCCAGGAACAGAAGGTATCGGTTGTCGTTCCCACCGGCCTGCAGCTTGGTTACCTGAGCTGCCTACTGGCATCGTTCAAAGAATACGGCGATCCGGCCATTGCAGAGATCCTTCTCGTCACCAACGAAGACCAGCGCGAAGACGTGCAGGTTGTGGTTGCCCAGGTCGAGCCCGGCATACCGGTGCGGCTGGTGGTGGTCGAGTCCTCCGACGAGGGCTACAACCACTCGGCGGCATTGAACGCTGGCGCGCGCGAGGCCACGTCGGACCTGATTCTTTTCATGGACGACGACACGGAATGCCTGCAACGGCACTGGCTGCGGACGCTGCGGGCGTACTTCGCGCAAGCCGATATTGCCTGCGTTGCCCCACGCCTGGTGCTGCAGATGCAGAAGGACGCCACCTTGCAGGGCGGCCCGTTGATGGCGGGCGCCGATGGCCTGTTCCGCCCCTACCTTGGCGAACGCGCCCTGCTGGAAGAAAGGGGCATGTTCTCGCGCCTGCAGGCTTCACAAGACGTGTCGGCAGTGCCCGGCCACTGTTTCGTCACCCGCCGCCAGACGTGGCAGGAACTGGGTGGCTTCGACGAACAGACCTTCAACCTCTACCACGGCGTGACCGACTTCTGCCTGCGTGCGCGCCAACGGGGTTGGCGGCACGTGTGGACCCCTGTGAGCAGCGTGCTCCACCATGGTTCGAAGACGCTCAACTTCATCCAGCGGGAAACCGAAGTCGCCCTCAGCCTGCGCGACCGTGCCGTGCGTGAACACGAGCAGTGGCAAGAACGCTGGGTAGCGTACCTCGGGCGCGACGGAAGCTATAGCCGCCATCTCTCCTTGCATGCTCCATACGAAATCGAAACCGACATCGTCTTGGACTGGCCGCGCAACCGACAAGAATGTCCGAAACTGTTTGCATTGCCCATCTCCAGTGGATCGGGGCAATACCGTGTAGTGGAACCGCTTGATGCGCTGCAAGCCGCTGGTCTGGCTCGCACGTGCGTCGTCTTCCCGCGTGCAGACCGCTCGCTGCGCGAACCCACGGTTCTGGAAATTGCGCGGGCGCAGCCCAACACACTAATCGTTCAACACAGCATCGGAGACCACCACTTCCGCCGTCTGCGCAGCATCCGGCGCGCCTGCCCGGAAATCTTCATCGTGCAGATGGTGGACGATCTGTTCCGCGATCTGCCCTCAAAGCACCATCTGCACAACCTGCACCAGCGCGAAGGCGAGTTGCGAATGCGCGAGGCCATCAGTCTGTGTGACCGCCTAGTCGTATCGACACAACCCTTGGCAGATGCCTACCGAGCCTATTGCCCGGACGTGCGCGTGATGCCCAACTGCCTGGACGAAAAAGCCTGGGATGGACTGCGCCACCCGACCAGAACAGAGCCACGCGCACGCCTGCGCGTGGGCTGGGCAGGCGCCATGCAGCACCTGGACGATCTGGAGATGATCGCCGACG
This sequence comes from Burkholderiaceae bacterium, assembly GCA_041913045.1. Classification (GTDB taxonomy): domain Bacteria; phylum Pseudomonadota; class Gammaproteobacteria; order Burkholderiales; family Burkholderiaceae_C; genus CAMLOF01. Next base: position 65,282 of record JAYSGB010000004.1, read on the forward strand.
TGGTGCGCGAGCTGGCGAACGAGGTGGACTGGATTTTCATGGGCATGTGCCCAGATGTTCTTCGGCCTTATGTCACGGAGTTCCACCCATTCGTGTCCTACGCAGACTATCCCGCCAAGTTGGCGACTCTGGATCTGGACATTGCCATCGCCCCCTTGCAAAATAACCGTTTCAACGAGTCAAAAAGCAACCTGCGCCTGCTGGAATACGGTGCCATGGGTTGGCCTGTGGTGTGCTCCGACGTTTACCCGTTCCGCACAGGCAACCCGCCCGTATGGCGTTTGCCAAACGAAGCTCAAGCATGGCTCGAAGCACTCCGAACTATGATTTTGGCCCCCGATCTTTGTACAAAAATGGGCGATGACCTCAACACATGGGTCAAGAGTAATTTTTACCTATCCGGCCATACCAACGATTGGCTCGTCTCTCTTATAGGCTCTAAACAATGAATCCAAGCATTCGATTCGTAGTCGCAACTCGCGAAAGCACCAATGACTTTTTTACAAAAACAGCAACTGGGCGCTCTCTTGCTTTTTACAATCCACCCGGTGTTGAACTTATTCTGTACCCGGAAAACAAATCCGGACTCTCCAAAGTCTACAACCAAGCCATAGAAGAATCTCAAAATAATTCATGCATTATGGTATTTTCCCATGATGACATTCATTTTATTGATTTTTATTGGCAATCGAAAATTTTTGAAGCACTGAAATATTTTGAAATAATTGGACTAGCCGGGAACAAAAAAATAGAAAAAAAACAACCATCCTGGCTCTTCATAGATGAGAAATTTACTATATCCAGCAAAGACAACCTAAGTGGAGTAGTTGGGCATGGCACTCAGTTTCCGCCAAAAAACTTAAGTGTATATGGACCTCCATGTCAACAGGTCAAACTTCTTGATGGCCTATTTTTGTTTTGCAAAAATCAGACATTATTAAAAAACGACATTCGATTCGATGAAAGATTTGATTTTCATTTTTATGACTTAGACCTGTGCCGAACTGCAAATTTAAAAGATATATCACTTGGGACATGGGATATATCAGTAATACACGAAAGCCAGGGGAATCTATCATCGCCATCCTGGAATGAGAATCGAATTAAATATTTCGAGAAATGGGGAAACTAAAATGAAGCAAACACCTGTTCACCAACAACATAATCCAGACTTATTATCGGTCATACCGAAAAAATTAAATAAAATAATTGAAGTCGGATGTAGCTCAGGCGCACTTGCAAGAGAATACAAAAGAACAAATCCGAATTCCGAGTATTTAGGAATTGAGATATCCGAAGATTATGCAAAACTAGCGAGCAAATATTGCGACAAAACCATCATTATGGACATCGAGTGCGCTGACGACAACTTCTACCTAGATCTTAAAGGAACCGATTGCTGGGTATTCGGAGATACACTTGAGCACTTAAAAAATCCATGGGCCGTTCTACAAAAAATCAAGGGCACCATATCTGAAAATGGCTACATTGCTGCCTGCATCCCAAACGCACAACACTGGTCAATTCAAGCAAGGCTAAGCATTGGCGATTTTCGCTATCAAAGCAGCGGCCTAATGGATATAACACACTTAAGATGGTTTACCCGACAGACCATAATTGAATTATTTAGTAATTCAGGATTTTCAATAGAAGTAGGTTTTCCGAGAATTTTTGCAGAACCTGAACGAGACAACTATCTTCCGATTATCGGACTTATGGCAAAAGCCGCAGGAGCAGACCCAGAGCAATCAATGAAGGATGCAATACCACTGCAATATGTCATACTTGCAAAAAACACAAATCAACAACACATTCAAAACCATCAAAAATGACACTCATTCACAACCGTTGACGCAAAGAAAATCCAATCTATATATCTATGCAACATGAACTTTCAATGCGTTTAAGAATCCGCAACCTATAGAATGCAGTTATAAAACAGATCAAGTTCGACGCCCATGACCCCCAGCAACCGCCGCGCCGCATCCGCCTACCGCAGCATCGGCATAGAGACCCGAGCTGTCGGACATGACCAGCACCAGCTCGTCGCACTGATGTACGAGTCGCTGCTGGAGAGCCTGAACGCCGCCATAGGCGCTATGGCCCAGCGCGACATCGCCTCAAAGGTCAACCACATCAACAAGGCCCTGCGCATCCTGCAGGAGGGCCTGTACGCCAACCTCGACCTTGAGCGCGGCGGCGAAATCAGCGCCAACCTGGCAGCGGTTTACGACTACGCTGGCATGGCCTTGACCCAGGCCAACATGAAGAACGACCCAGCGAAAATCCACGAAGTCATAGCCATGATCAAGCCCATCGCTGAAGCATGGGCCCAAATCCGCAACGACCAGACGGGTGCCGCAGGTTGAGGTGATGCTGGCGAAACGTCGGTATTCAAAACGTGTGTGCTGTCCTCGGGGTTTTAAACGATGAATACCCCGACACGAACACGGTTCTTCCGGGGCTATCGCGCCTCAACACATCGGCTGGACAGCCGATAACACTCATAAGAACAACGAACGCACCGCACACCCATGACCACCTCTCTTTTGGCCCAGTACCAATCCATCGAGCGCACCAGCGAGCGCATGCTACAGGCCGCGCGTCAGGGCAACTGGCAGGAAGTCACCCGGCTTGAGAGCGTTTGCGGCGAGCAAGTCCAGCGCGCCCGCGATCTGGCCTGTTCGGCCACACTCTCCCCCACTGAAAAAGCGAGCAAGCAGCGCCTCATGCTGGCCATTCTGCGTCACGAAGCCCAGATCCGCTCCTTGTCTGAACCCTGGATGGCGGACCTCAGCCACCTGCTGGGCACAGGTCCAAACGCCATGCGTCACTGAATCCTTCACATCCTGGTCAAGTTCACGCATACTTTGCCGATAAGAACTACAGGAACGACGAAGAAATAACGCAAGGAACGCATCATGCTGACGCTGCTGGACTACTACCAGGCCATCGAAAACACCAGCTCCCAGATGCTCCAGGCCGCAGAGGCCGACGACTGGGATGAAGTGGTTCGTCTGGAGGGGGCTTGTGCCGTGCTGATCGAACAGCTGCGCGAGCGTTCTGGCGCCATCGACTTGACGGCTGAAGAGCGGGCCGAAAAACACCGCATCATGATGACCATCCTGCGCCACGACGCGCAGATCCGAGAGTTGGCCGAGCCCTGGATTGACGATCTGGGACAGATGATGCAGGTGCAGCGCCCAGTGCAGCTGCACTGAGGCACACCAACGCAGGCGACTGTTGCGTCAGACCTGCATGTTCATCACATCGGTGTAGGCCTGCATCATGCGGTTGCGCACATGCAACGCAGCCTGGAAGCCGATCTGAGCCTTCTGCATAGCCAGCATCGTTTCTTCAAGGCTGACGTTGGGGTTGCCCATTTGAACCTGGGTCTGCAATTCCGACGACTTGTTCTGCGCTGCGCTCACGTTTTGCAGCGCGGTCTTGAACGCCGCCCCAAAGCCCTCTTGCGCGCCGCCCACGGCACCGCCTGCCGTGGCTTTGGGCTGCCGCACGGCGGTCAAATTGGCAGTATTCAGTAGGGTCAGGCGCAGGTCCATGGCACAGCTCCTCGGAGCAAGACTTTCAGATGGCGCAATCCTACGGGTGCAGCCGCTCAAACTTAAACGCAAACAAAGGCCCTAACACCGGCCTTTTTTTGCTTTAGCCCGGCCATCTGGCTCTCATAATCCTTCCAGACAAGGACCGGGCAAGGCGCCCGGCACCGGTACACCTCGACACCAGAACATGAACACCGCCGTCGCCGAGATCGATAACACCCTGCCCGCCACGCCGTCCAACCCGCTAGTGGCTGGGTTTTCGCGCTTGAGCGGCGCACGCAAGGTGATGCTGGCCCTGGGCGCCCTGGCCATGGTAGGGGTGCTGGCAGCAGGCTTCTATATGGCCAACCGGCCGGACTACCGTGTTCTCTACGCCAACCTGTCTGACAAGGACGGCGGGGCCGTTCTGGCCCAGTTGTCTCAATTGAACATTCCCTACAAGCACGCAGACGGCGGCAGCGCCATCCTGGTGCCTGCAGACAAGGTGCACGACACACGGCTTCGCCTCGCATCGCAAGGCCTGCCACGCGGCTCCACCGTGGGGTTTGAACTGCTGGACACCACGCGCCTGGGCATGACGCAGTTCCAGGAGCGGCTGACCTTCCAGCGCGGCCTCGAAGGTGAGCTGATTCGCTCCATCACTGCCTTGAGTTCCGTGTCTGATGCCCGTGTGCATCTGGCCCTGCCCAACCAGAACGGCTTCTTCCGCGAACAGCAAAAGCCTTCTGCCAGCGTGCTGCTCACGCTCTACCCCGGCCGCACGCTCGACCGCACGCAAATTGCGGGCATCGTGCACCTGGTGGCCAGCAGCGTCCCTGAGCTCAACCCCAAGGCCGTGAGTGTGGTGGACCAGAACGGCAACCTTCTCTCCCAGACTGCGGATGGCGAAGCGGGTGGCCCCGACTCCAAGCAGATCGAATACACCCGCATGCTGGAGAAGATGTACACCCAGCGCATCATCGACCTGCTGGAGCCCGTGCTTGGCCGCGACAACGTGCGCGCGCAGGTCACTGCCGATGTGGACTTCTCGCAAACCGAACAGACCAGCGAACAGCACCGCCCCAACCAGAACGGCGAGCCCAGCGCAGTGCGCAGCCAGCAATTGGTTGAAGCAGGCAGTGCCGTGGGCCAGACTGCCCCCGGTGTGCCTGGTGCGGTGGCCAATCAGGCACCTGGCGCCACCACAGCTCCCGTCAATGGGCAACCTGCCCAGGTAGGCGTGGTGCCCGGCGCCAACGTGCAGAACGGCAGCACCGACGCCAACCGCCGCCGCGAGCAGGTCATCAATTACGAGGTGGACAAGACCGTGATGGTCACCCGCAACGCAACGGGAACTATCCGCCGGTTGACAGCCGCCGTCGTGCTGAACCACAAGGCTGGCACCGACCGGCGCGGTCAACCCACCACCGAACCGCTGCCTGCAGAGCAGATGGAGCAAATCAACGCACTCGTGCGCGAAGCCATCGGCTTCAACTCCAACCGTGGCGACTCGGTCAACGTGATGAACACCGCGTTCACCAAGGCGAGCAGCGACGTCACCGAAGTACCGTGGTGGAAGCAGCCCGACACCCAGGACCTGGCCCGTAGCCTGGCCTGGCCCGCTGGCATGCTCCTGCTCGGCCTGATCCTCTTCCTCGGCATGGTGCGCCCGACGCTCAAGCTGATGCGCTCCCCTGCCCAGAACGAGAAACCCGAGATTGCGCAGCTTGACGCCATCGTGGACGACCAGCCCCAACGCCCCGGCTTGCCCACACCGGTGCAAAATGAGGCCACGGCCGAAATGTTGCGGCTGGAAGACGCCAAGCGACTGGCACGAGATAACCCGGTCGCCGTGGCGAACATCATCAAGGGCTGGGTCAACGGTGAAGGCTCTCAGGCGGCCACCTGAGCCCAAGAGGTGAACAGGCATGAGTGATAACGACGGCGTACAGGACGCAGCCATCTTTCTGATGTCGCTGGGTGAAGAGGAAGCGGCAGAGGTCTTCAAGCACCTCTCGCCCAAGGAAGTCCAACGCCTGGGCGAAACCATTGCGCGCATGCGGGCCGTCTCCAAAGAAAAGGTCGACGATGTGCTGGTGCGCTTCACCAGCGAGGCGGCGTCGCAGAGCCTGCTGGTGTCTGACACCGACAACTACGTGCGCGCGGTGCTGCGCCGTGCCCTGGGGGAAGACAAGGCTTCGCTGCTGATCGACCGCATCCTGCAGGGCGGGGACGTTTCGGGCATTGAAAGCCTGAAATGGATGGACCCGAACTCGGTGGCAGAACTGCTGCGCAACGAGCACCCGCAGATTCTGGCTGCCATCCTCGTCCACCTGGACCAGGACCATGCTGCCAGCATTCTCAAGCAGTTCACCGAGCGCACGCGCAACGAGGTGATGCTGCGCATTGCCACGCTGGAAGGCATCCAGCCCACCGCGCTCAAAGACCTGAACGAAGCGCTCTACCAAGTGCTCGCTGGCGGCGACAAGATCCGCAAGAGCTCCCTGGGTGGTGTGCAGACGGCTGCCGAGATCATCAACCTTCTGGGCACGAGCCTGGAAACCAGCGTGGTCGACTCCATCCGCGAGAACGACCCCGATCTGGCTCAGCGCATCATGGACAAGATGTTCACCTTCGAGGACCTCCTCAAGCTGGACAACAAGGCCATCCAGATGGTGCTCAAGGAAGTGGCTTCGGACGCGCTGGTCATTGCCCTCAAGGGCGCCAGCGCAGAACTGCGCGAGAAAATCCTCGCCAACATGTCCAGCAGGGCTGCCGAAGCCCTGCGGGAAGACCTGGAGTCTCGTGGCCCTGTGCGCTTGTCCGAGGTGGAGGCGCAGCAGAAAGACATCCTGAAGATCGTGCGCCGTCTGTCCGACGAAGGACAGATCGTTCTGGGCGGAGGCGGAGATGACGCCTTCGTCTAACAAAACCAACCCCTACCAGCGCTTCATCCCCCGGGAGGAAGTGCAGGAGGTTTCCGCCTGGCAGTTCGACGCCATGGACGCCGATGCCAAGCCAGCGGCGGAACCCGTGCCAGACGTCCCGCCCGCCCCCCCGGCGGAACAGCTGGATGAACTGCGCCAACAAGCCTATGCCGAAGGCTTTGAGCATGGCAGGCAGGCAGGCATCAAGGAAACCCAGGATGCACTGGCCGCCCCGCTCAAGCAGCAGGCCCGCGACGAGGCACAGCGCCTTGCCCTGCTGTTCAAGAACACCCAGGCGGAACTTGGCCGTCTGGAAGATGCGTTGTCAGCGCAGATGCTGGAGCTGGCCTGCGACTTGGCGCGCCAGGTACTGCGCCGCGAGTTGAGCCAACCACTGGACGCCATACGGCCCGTGGTTCAGGAAGCACTCGCTTTGGCCGTTGAAGACAACATGCCTGCCACCTTGCGCCTGCATCCAAGCGATCTGGCACTGGTCCAGGCCGACATGGGCCCTGCCCTGGAAGCGCAGAACGTGCGCGTGGTGCCAGACGTGACCCTCACGCCCGGCGGCTGTGTGGTGGAAAGCGTGCAAGGCGCGGTAGATGGCACCGTGGAACGCCGCTGGGCGCGCGCGGTGGCCAACCTGGGGCTGGACCGCCCTTGGACACCCGGGGAGCAGGCCGATGTCTGACTCACCCAAACGCTGGGAACAGTTTCTGGCTGTGAGCCGCCAGGCTGCCAGCCAGCACACACCCCTGGAAAGCAGCGGCAAGCTCACCCGCCTGGCAGGCCTGGTGCTGGAAGCACGCGGCGTGAAGGCGCCAGTAGGTTCGCAATGCGTGATCGACCAGCCGCAGGACCCTGACACTGCCGTGCTGGCCGAGGTGGTGGGATTTGCCAACGAACGCGCCTACCTCATGCCTGCGGGCGAGGTACAAGGTCTTTCCAGCGGCGCCCGGGTGCGCCCCCTGGCTCCCTATCGCCCCCAACCCAGGCTGGGCCAGGCCCCCAAGCCCATTCTCCCCAACGACCGTGGTGTGCTAAGGCTGCCTTTGGGTGCAGGGTTGCTCGGCCGGGTAGTCGATGCTTACGGGCACCCCCTGGACCATCAAGGGCCGCTCACGCACATTGAGGTAGAGCCACTGGAGCGCGCGCCCATCAACTCCATGGACCGCGCCCCGGTGCGCCAACCGCTGGACACGGGCGTGCGAGCCATCAACGCGCTGCTCACTGTGGGGCGCGGCCAGCGCATTGGCCTGTTCGCCGGTTCTGGCGTGGGCAAGAGTGTGCTGCTGGGCATGATGGCCCGCTTCACCAAGGCCGATGTCATCGTCGTCGGGCTCATTGGCGAACGTGGCCGCGAAGTCAAAGAATTCATCGAAGACATTCTGGGTGCCGAAGGCCTGCAACGCGCCGTGGTGGTGGCTGCGCCAGCAGATTCCCCGCCGCTCGTCCGCATGCAAGGCGCCAACTACGCCACGGCCATTGCCGAGCATTTCCGCGATGACGGACTGGACGTGCTCCTGCTCATGGATTCGCTCAGTCGCTACGCCATGGCACAGCGTGAAATCGCCCTGGCCATTGGCGAGCCGCCCGCCACCAAGGGCTACCCGCCCAGCTGCTTTGCCAAACTGCCACAGTTGGTGGAACGCAGCGGCAACGGCCCTGAAGGGCACGGCTCCATCACCGCGTTCTACACCGTGCTGTCCGAAGGTGACGACCAGCAAGACCCCATTGCCGACGCCGCGCGCGCCATTCTGGACGGCCACATAGTCCTCTCGCGTTCCATGGCAGAGTCGGGCATCTACCCCGCCATCGACGTCGAGGCCTCAGCCTCGCGCGTCATGCACAACGTGGTCACGCCCCGGCACTACGAACTGTCGCGCCGCTACCGGCAAGCCTACTCGCGCTACCAGAAGAGCCGCGACCTCATTCAGCTGGGCGCCTACGTGGCAGGCAGCGATCCCGAGACGGACCGCGCCATCATGCTGTTCCCTGCCCTGCAGAAGTTCCTCATGCAGGACATGCGCGAGCAGGCGCCCTTCGACGACAGCGTTGCCTACCTGGCCAAGGCCCTGGGCGAAGAAGCCGAGCCTGCCAGCACCACCCAGCGTGGCAGCGCCCGCGCCGCCGCCGGCCAAGGGGGTGACAGGCGATGAACAAGCCCACCCAACTTACCACCGTGCTGGAAGTCTGCACCCAGCGCCGCGACGAAGCGCTGCAGGCGCTGGGGCAGGCGCAGCGTGAATTGCAGCAAGCCCAGCAGCAGATGCTGCAACTGCAGGGTTACACCGCCGAGTCAATACAGCGCTGGTCGCAGCGGGCCACACAAGGCATCAGCGTGACGCTGCTGCGCACGCAACACCAGTTCCTGGACAAGCTGGACAACGCCGTCGCTTTCCAGAACGGTGTGCTGCAACGGTTGCAGCTGCAGGTAGAGCATTGCCAGCAGCAAGTCATTCACGCCGAGCGCGAACTCGCCAGCCTGCAAAAGTACGCCGAACGCAAAGAAAAAGCCTGGCAACACCAGTTGCAACGGCAGGAACAAAAAAGCAACGATGAAATGGCCGCCAACCTGCACCGCCAGAACACGGCAGCCACACCTTGGAAGCAAAGCTCATGAAAGCAGAACACGCCACCACCACGCGCCAGGAGTACCAGCTCATCCAACGCAACGCAGTGGCCCAGCGTGCCCAGCAATCGCAGACCAGCCAGGCAGCTTCTGCGGCAGACCTGTTCGCACAGATGCTGCAAGACAACCTCGACCCCGGCAAGGACTCTGCCTTGCAGGACGAGCTTGCAGCGGCCGTTGACGCGCCATTGCTGGAAGACCCCACGCTCGCCGGCCTCGTTCCGCCGCAAGGCAAAGACGCGCGCAAGTCTGCCGAAGAACCCGCGATTGCTGCGAACCTGTTCAATCCACTGGCCGGGCTGCAAATCGGGCTGCCCTCCGAGGCCATCACCACCGAAGATCAGGCCTTGAACGCCACCCTCGCCAGGGCGCAAGATACCGTGTCCGGGCAGCCAGCAGGCAAGGGCCTGGCGAACAGAGCCGACAAAGGCGGCAAGGCCCAAAACCCCAACGCTGCCTTGTCCGCCACACGCGCCGTCCCGGCATCGGCGGAAGATGCCTCGGGCAAGGCCACGCCTGCCACTCCCGCCACACCCAGCGCGCAAAGCCTGCAATCCTCGGCGCAAGCGCTGCAAGGTGCTAGCAACGGAGAGTCCGCTGGCACTCACCGCACCGGCTCCAACGTCGAATCGAGCGAATCCGCTACCGCACCGACGTTCGCGGTGGTAGCGTCGACAAGCAGTGCTCCGCGCGGCGACAGCAACTCACCGTCCAGCAGTTCTGGCTCCGATCTGGGCACAGGCGCTGCGTCATCCCCAGACAACAACACCAGCGCTGCATCCGGGCCAGACGCAGCACCTGCGGAAAGCTTCGCCGAACGCATGGACCAAGCCATGCAGGAAGCTTTTGATTCCCTCGGCGCTCAAGTCAGCGTCTGGGCCTCTCAAAACACAAAACGGGCGGCCATGCGGTTGGACGCTGGACTGCGCGATGCGCTGGAAGTGGACGTGACGCTCAAAGACCGCCAAGCCCACATCCACTTCCGTACCGACGATGCCCAGGCGCGCGAAACCATTCGCGCCCAGGCACAAACCATCCTGTCAGATCTGCTGGCACGCCAGGGCATGGACCTGGGCAGCGTATCTGTGGGAACTCAGGGCGGTGACGCAAACGGACGGTCGCCCGGACAATCAGAAAGCTCACAAGGCTGGCGCGGCCTGCACCGCGCGCTGGACCGCGTGGGCGGCAGCGAGGCCACCGAACAGGCCGTGCAAATTCGACCGCGCAGCCAGCGGGCCCTGGACCTGTACGCCTGACAACCGCCTCACAGCAGAAAAGCCGGGACTAGCCCCGGCTTTTTTTACTTTAGGCAGTCAACGTGGTCGCCATAATCGCCATGACAGAATAACGTTCCTGGCATACCGCCACCGTCCAGACAACGTTCTACTCCGAAACAAAGGCAACATCCATGGCCGCCAAGCCCGCTGCAGGCGCAGAAAACGCCAAACCCAAAAGCAAGAAGATGCTGATCATCATCGTCGCCGTGCTGGTGCTCGCACTGGTTGGCGCAGGCGCGGCATTCTTTCTGCTGAAGAAGGGCAGCGCCGAAGACGAGGAAGGCGGTGCCGATACCCACGAACCCGTCAAGAGCAGCAAGCCCAAGACGCCGCCGCAATTCATGCCGCTTGAAAACCTGGTCGTCAACCTGGCAGACGAAGGTGGCATCCGCTATGCGCAGGTCGGCATCACCCTGCAGGTGGCAGATCAGCCCACAGCTGACCGCATCAAATCCTTCATGCCATCCGTTCGCAGCGGCGTGTTGATGCTGGTTTCATCACGCAAGGCTGACGAGCTTCTGCGCCCTGAAGGCAAGGAAAAGCTTGCCACCGACATCCTTCAACTGGTACGCGAAACCACGGGCACGGCCGTGGCGCGCGGCGACAGCCCCGTGGAAGCGGTGCTGTTCTCCAGCCTGATCGTGCAGTAAGCCTAGCTGCCCTCCAGGAGACACGACCATGAGCGACGCCTTTCTCTCACAAGACGAGATTGATGCCCTGCTCGAGGGTGTCACCGGCGAGAGCCAGAAGCTGGCCAAGGACGAGGTACCCAGTGGCGGCATACGCAGCTACGACCTATCCAGCCAGGAACGCATCGTGCGTGGGCGCATGCCCACCATGGAGGTCATCAATGAACGCTTCGCGCGCAACTTGCGCGTGGGCTTGTTCAACTTTATTCGTCGAAGCCCGGAAATCTCGGTCGGCCCGGTGCAGGTACAAAAATACAGCATGTTCCTGCGCGAGTTGGTGGTGCCCACCAACTTCAACATCATGGCCGTGCGCCCCCTGCGTGGCAGCGGCCTGATCGTTTGCGAACCCACCCTGCTTTTCGGCGTGATCGACAGCCTCTTCGGCGGCACCGGCAAGTTCCACACCCGTATCGAAGGTCGCGACTTCTCCCCCACCGAACAACGCGTCATCAACCGCATGGTGGAAGTGGTCTCGGAAGAATACAAAAAGGCCTGGAAGGGCGTGTATCCCCTGGAGCTGGCCTACCAGCGCTCCGAGATGCAGCCCCAGTTTGCCAACATCGCCACACCCAGCGAAATCATCGTAAGCACCAGCTTCACGCTGGAGATTGGCGACATCACCGGCTCTCTGCACCTGTGCATCCCATACTCCACGCTGGAGCCCATCCGCGACGTGCTCTATTCCACGCTGCAGGGTGACTCCATCGAGGTGGACCGCCGCTGGGTCAAGCTGCTCAGCAACGAAATCCAGGCGGCCGAGGTGGAACTCGTGGCAGAACTGGCCACCACCGACGCCACCATCGAACAGCTGCTGGCCATGAAGGTGGGCGATTTCATCGAGCTGGAACGTGAACGCGTGATTCCCGTGAAGGTTGACAGCGTGCCCGTGATGGAGTGTGAATACGGCACCCACAACGGCAAATACGCACTCAAGGTGGTTCAAACCTTGCGCAGCCCGGACAAGTCCTGGCATGGAGCCAACTATGACAAGTGAAAACGACACCCCCAACGACGAAGCCATCGCAGACGATTGGGCTCAGGCACTGCAAGAGCAGGCCGCCACGGAGAAGTCACAGGACTTCGCCGCAGGCGCGCCGCACTTTGACGGCGAACCCCCGCCGCCCACTGGCAACAACGACATCAGCATGGTGTTGGACATCCCGGTTCAACTGTCGGTGGAGCTGGGCCGCACCAAGGTTCCCATCAAGTACATCCTCCAACTCGCCCAGGGCTCCATCGTCGAGCTGGACGCGCTGGCCGGTGAACCCATGGACGTGCTGGTCAACGGCTACCTCATCGCCCAAGGCGAAGTGGTGGTCGTCAACGAGAAGTTCGGCATCCGCCTGACCGACATCGTCACCCCGTCTGAGCGGCTACGCCGCCTGAGCAAACACTGACCCCCTCACCATGAGCGACTCCTACATGGCTTATGCCCCAGTTCTGGGGCTGCTCGTGCTGCTGGTGCTGCTTGCCTGGGGCGTGCAGTGGATCAAGCGCCGTGTCACCCCGGCGGGCACGGGCCTGGGCGCCGAGATGCGCGTTGTTTCGCAAATCATGCTCGGCCCGCAGCAGCGCGTGGTGGTCGTCGAGGTGAACGGCCCGAGCGGCCCGGTTCAGCTCACGCTGGGCGTCACACCCCAGCACGTGCGCACGCTCCACACGGCCACACTGCCGCGAGATGCGTCTGCTACCTCCGCTGCAGCAGCAGGCAACACCAACTACAAAGAAGTCGCGGCCGCCCTCAAAAAGCCCGCGCCGGAGACCGCTGCATGACCACCAAGCGCTGGCTTGCCGGGTTGACGCTGGGCCTGTCGCTCGGCGCCGTCGCCTGGGCGCAAGCACCCGCTGGCGGCGGCGCGCAACTGCCTCTCATCATCGGGCAAGGGCCGGGCGGCACTAGCTACTCGGTGCCCATCCAGACCCTGCTCTTCTTCACCGCGCTGTCGTTCCTGCCTGCGGTGCTGCTGATGATGACGTCCTTCACCCGCATCGTCATCGTGCTTTCGTTGATGCGCCAGGCCCTGGGCACCCAGCAGGCGCCGCCCAACCAGGTCATCGTCGGCCTTTCGCTGTTCCTCACCCTGTTCGTCATGGGCCCCACGCTGGACAAGGTGTATCAAGACGCCTACAAACCCTACACCGAAAACGCCATCACCTTCGACCAGGCGCTTGAGCGTGGCGAAGTACCCATGCGGTCCTTCATGCTCAAGCAGACGCGCCAATCCGACTTCCAGCTCTTCGCCAACCTGGCCAAGCTGCCCCCCGAAACCACCGCAGAAACTGCGCCCATGCGCGTTCTGGTGCCTGCCTTCGTCATCAGCGAACTCAAAACGGCCTTCCAGATCGGTTTCATGATCTTCATCCCCTTCCTGGTGATCGACATGGTCGTGGCCAGCGTGCTCATGTCGCTGGGCATGATGATGCTGTCGCCCGTGCTGGTGGCGCTGCCCTTCAAGCTCATGCTCTTCGTGCTGGCCGACGGCTGGAACCTGCTGATCGGCTCGCTCGCCGCGAGCTTCTCAACCTAGCCCTCAAGGTGACACCGTGAACCCTCAAGACGCTCTCACCATCGGCCAGAACGCATTGTTCATGCTGCTGACCGTGGCCGCCCCCGTGCTGGGCACCGTGCTTGTCGTGGGCCTGGTCATCAGCCTCTTCCAGGCGCTCACGCAGATCAACGAAGCCACCCTGTCGTTCGTGCCCAAGCTGCTGGCGGCCGTGGCTGTGTTTGCCGTCGCCGGACCGTGGATGCTGACCACGCTGGTGGAATTCATCCGCCGCACGCTCCTGGCCATTCCCGATTACGCCGTCTGAACCCCGCCATGGACGGCCCCATGGTCACATTCACCGAGGCCCAGTTGATGGCCTGGGTGTCGCCCCTGTTCTGGCCGTTCCTGCGCGTGCTGGCGGTGTTTGCCAGCGCACCCATCTTTTCTTCGCGCTCCGTGCCTACGCGCACAAAGGTTGGGCTGGCCTTCGTCATTGCCCTGTGCCTGCAACCGGCCTTGCCTGATCAACCCATCGTGTCGCTCAACGGCCCACAGGCCCTAGGTGCGGTGCTGCAGCAAATCATCATCGGCGTGTCCATAGGTTTGGCGGTACGCATCGTCTTCGGTGCAGTGGAAATGGCTGGCGAAATCGTCGGTCTGCAGATGGGCCTGAACTTTGCAGGCTTCTTCGACCCCACAACCAACTCCCAGGCCAGCACCGTGGGCCGCTTCTTCGGCAACATCGCCATGCTGCTCTTCGTCATCCTCAACGGGCACCTGCTGTTGATTCAAGCCGTGGCGGCCAGCTTCCAGACCTTCCCGGTGGGCGAAGGCGCCATGGACGCCGTGCGAACTCTTCGCCTGCACGAACTCGGCGGCATCATCTTTCAGTATGGGCTGTGGATCGCCCTGCCCATGATCGGCATGCTGCTCTTCGTCAACGTGGTCATGGGCATCATTTCCCGCATCGCACCGCAAATGAACGTGTTCGCCATCGGCTTTCCGCTGACGCTGTCGGTGGGCCTCATCGGCATAGCGGCTACGCTGCCCCTCATGGACCGGCCGGTGATCAATCTCATCCGCGTCGTCAGTGAACTGTTCGTGGGCGGCTGAAGATCACAAGCCTCTACACTTCGCAGCCCCCCCCGGGGGGCGTTCGTCGCCTTGGGACGGCCCGGCGGCTAAGTTCATAGCCCCCACGCTTCGCTGCCCCCCGAGGGGGCGTTCGTCGCCTTGGGACGGCCCGGCGGCGACGCTCAGACCAACTGGTTGCGTATCGCGTAAACCGTCAGTTCGGCGTTGTTGGTCAACCCCAGCTTCTCCAGCACTCGGGCGCGGTAGACGCTCACCGTCTTCGGGCTGATCATCAACTCTTCAGCTATCTGCGACAGTTTCTTCCCCGATGCAATCTTGCGAAGCGTCTGCAGTTCACGTTCTGACAGACTCTCGTGCAGTTCCCCACCCTCGGGCGAGCTCAGGTGGTTGGCAAGCATCTCGGCAATTTCGGGGGTGATGTACTTGCGTCCTTGCGCCACCGTGCGCACCGCCGTCAAAAGCGCAGCCGGGTCACCGCCCTTGTTCAAGTAGCCCACCGCCCCCGCCTTGAGGCAACGTATGGCGTACTGGTCTTCAGGGTACATAGAGACCATCACCGTTTTCACCGGCGAAGCCTCCTCCTGCAACACGGCCAGAATCTCCAGGCCGCTGCGGCCAGGCAAGTCCACGTCCAGCAGCAGGACGTCGGGTTTGTGGATGCGCAGCGCGTCGCGCAGGGTGGCATACCCGTCTGCCTCCGCCACCACCTGTATGTCGGTGGCCTCCATCAGCGTGTCTCTGATCCCACGCCGCACCACGGCATGGTCGTCACACAGCACCACCTTAATCATGATTTTTTCTCCGTATCCTGTGCGCCAGCTTCAACCTCTAAATCGCCGTTGTTCACGACACAACCCTCCAGGGGCACGGACAGGATCAATGTCATGCCCTTCCCTTCACCCGTAACCACATCCAACCAGCCGCCCACCGTCTCTGCACGCTCCTTCAGGCCAAGCAAGCCAAAAGACTGCAGTTTGGCCAAGTCGGCTGGCCCGGCGCCTCTGCCATTGTCGGCCACCTCCAGCATCAACACGCCCTCCAGGTCACTCAACTCCAGCGTCACCTCGGTAGCCTGGGAATGCTTGAGCACATTCGTCAACGCTTCCTGCGCCGTGCGGTACGCCACCATCTCCACGTCCTTGGTCCAGCGCCCTTCTGGCACGCGGCCCTGCCAACGCACGGCAATGCCCGTGCGGTCGGCAAAAGTCTTGGCCAACCATTGCAAGGCTGGTACCAGGCCTTGATCCAGAACTGAGGGACGCAGGTTACGCATGATGCGCTGGCTAGCCCCAAGCGCATGCTCAGCCATGGCCAACGCCGCCTCCACGTGAGAACGCGTTTCGGCATCGGTCACGTGGCGGCCAATCCACGACAGATCCAGTTTCACGGCCGCGAGGGATCCACCGATATCGTCATGGATCTCGCGTGCTATGTCTGCACGCTCCCTGTCAATGCTCGTCTGCAAGTGCTCGGTCAAGTGAAGCAAGCGCTGACGCGACTCGGCCAATTCACGTGCGGCCTCAGCTTGTGCGCGTCGCGTCTGGACAAAATCCAACGCACGCTGCAACACCATGGGCAAACGCCCCAGGCGATTCTTGTCCACATAGTCGCTCACGCCGCGCACCATGGCGTCCGCCACGGTGGCCTCGCCAATTGCCCCGGAAACGATGATGAAGGGCACATCCCTGTCGCTGGACTGCACCAGCGCCCAGGCATCCATCCCGGAGAAACCGCCCAGGTGGTAATCGGCCAAAATGGCATCGAAATGCTGCCCGGTGAGCGCCTGCTCAAAATCCTCCAGCGTCTCGACGTGAACCCACTCGCACTCCAGATCGCTGCGGCGTAATGTATGCCGCACAAGCTCATGATCTGCGATGTTGTCCTCGAGGTGGAGGATACTCAATACTGTCAAAATATCACCCGCGTGTTAAGAAAAGCAACCATAAACAGGGAATCCTGACAATATTTTGAGCGAAGTCAGGGTCTCTCTCTAGTCTAGACTCTGCTTGGCACTTATATTTGGAGGCAGCCCAGTTCCGCAGAAGGGAAGAGTGCGTCAGCATATGGAACCGACACCACCGCCATCAAGCGAACACCGCCGCTGGCCGCGAGAAGAAGTCACCACGGTCGAGCCCATCCCCGACCGCTCGGAAGAGCCGTCGGTGCAGATGAGTGTGTCCGCCGTTGCCGATCTCCAGGACTCCCTGCTCGTGGCCATGAACGACCTCAAGCGCCTCGAAGGCCTGCTGGACCACGCAACGGCCAACTTGCTCGACCGCTTCAACACGGCCATGGCCGCCCTCGAAGGCTTGCCTGACGACGAGCAGTTCCGCACCGTCCGCCAAGCCCTGCATCAGGCCGTCACCGAACTGCAGTTCCACGACATGGCGTCGCAGTTGCTGGTTCACACAGGCAAAGTCCTCAAAGGCTGCGCCTACAACATGGCCGAACAGGCCATGGAGCCAGAGGAAGAAGAAGTCGGCGTCGTCGTCACCTATATGCCTCAGAACCCCAACCCGGTCACGCAAAGCGAAATGGACGCGGGTTCCGTTGAACTGTTCTGAACCGCCCTGCCAACAAATTTTCTCCAGATTCCAGACAAGGTACTCAAATGCATTCGATCCTCGCTGTTGACGATTCGGCCTCCATGCGCAAGATGGTGTCCTTCACCCTCGTGGGCGCAGGCTTCAACGTGGTGGAAGCCGTCGATGGTGTCGACGCCTTCGAAAAGGCGCAAAAGCAGAAGTTCGATCTGGTTCTGACCGACCAGAACATGCCCAGGCTTGATGGCATCGGACTGACCCGCAAACTGCGCGAGCACCCCAGCTTCAAATCCACGCCCATCCTGATCCTCACCACCGAGTCCAGCGACCAGATGAAGCAAGCCGGCCGAGCAGCAGGCGCAACGGGTTGGTTGGTCAAACCTTTCGACCCGGCACGCCTGATCGAGGTCATCAACAAAGTGATCCGATAAAGTCCTCCCCATCCGCTCCCACGACCCGACCGGCACTCACCGAGAACTCCTCATGGCAGACGACAAGAACGATGGCTTCGATTTAACCCAGTTTTATCAAATATTCTTTGAGGAAGCTGGCGAAAACCTGGAACAGATGGAGCAGCAACTGCTCAATCTGGACCTGGACACGGTCGACGACGAGGAACTCAACGCCATCTTCCGCTGCGCGCACTCCATCAAAGGCGGTGCCGCAACGTTCGGTTTTGAAGATGTTGCCGAGCTCACGCACCAGATGGAGTCCTTGCTGGACAAACTGCGCAGGCACGAACTGACCCCCACCATGCCCATGGTGGACGTCCTGCTGGAGTCGTCTGACGCGCTGAAGGGCCTGCTGGCCCGGCACCAGGGGCTGGGCGGCGAACCGCCAGAAACGTCTGGCCTGGTGCAGCGCATCCGCGTGCTGGCCAGTGGCGGAGCGCCTGTGGCTGCTGCACCCGCCCCGGTCATGGCGCCACCGCCCCCTCCCCCGCCTCCCCCGGCGCCAGCCCCCACACCCGGCGGCATGCCAGCGGCCGCAGCCCCCGGCGCGCCCCGGCGTATCAAGGCCTTCATTGGTCCGCTGGAAAAACCCGAGCTGGCCGACGCCATCAAAGAGTTGTTCCGCGACATCGCCGGGCTAGGCACCATCCTCTCCGAGCAAGAAGACGGCGCTCGCAAGATCTTCGAAATCGACACCACCAGCACCAACGACGACCTGCTCGATCTGTTCGCCTTCCATGTGTCAAAGGAACAGATCGAATTGCAGGAAGCGGGTGCTGCACCCGCTCCTGCACCTCAGGTTGCTGCCTTCGAACCCGTGGCTCAGGCTGGCAATGGCTCAGACCACAGCCACGACATCATCGAACAAGGCTTCGGCCTGTTTGCCGGCGCTCCCGGCAGCCCGATTGCATCGACAACGACCTCTGCCTCTGGTGTGCAAATTCCTGCAGAGGATCTGGTGCAAGGGTATGGCCTGTTTCCTGGCGCCCCAGGCAACCCGCTCACGCCACAGGCGCACGCCGAAATCGTTCAGGCCCAATCCGGCGTGCAACAAGGGGGGGGAGCCCCCGAATCGAAGGCACGTGAAACGGCCAAGGCCGCGCGTGCTGCCACCACCGCCCAGATGGAGACGACCACCCTGCGTGTGTCCGTCAGCAAGATCGACCAGCTCATCAACCAGGTGGGTGAACTGGTGATCACCCAGGCCATGCTGGCGCAGTACAGCCGCACGCTGGACGCCACGCTGAATCAGCAATTGCTCTCTGGCCTGGCCGATCTGGAACGCAACACACGCGATCTGCAGGAATCGGTCATGTCGATCCGCATGATCCCCATGTCGGTGGTTTTCAGCCGCTTCCCACGCATGTTGCGCGACCTTGCTGGCAAGCTGGGCAAGAAGGTCGAGTTGATCACGCACGGCGAAGCCACCGAACTCGACAAGGGCCTGATCGAAAAGATCACCGACCCACTCACCCACCTGATCCGCAACAGCTGCGACCACGGCATCGAATTGCCGGAAGTCCGTGCAGCCGCAGGCAAGCCCGAAACCGGCACCATCACCCTGTCGGCAGCCCATCAGGGCGGGTCCATCCTGATTGAAGTGCGCGATGACGGCAAGGGGCTGAACCGCCAGAAGCTGATCGACAAGGCACGCTCCAAGGGCATAGACGTTTCCGACGACATGCCTGACCAGGATGTCTGGCAGCTCATCTTCGCGCCTGGATTCTCCACAGCCGAAGTGGTCACCGACGTGTCTGGCCGTGGCGTGGGCATGGACGTTGTCAAGAAGAACATCGCCGCGCTTGGCGGCTCAGTGGAACTCGACTCATCCGAAGGCTTCGGCATGAGCGTGAAGGTGCGCCTGCCGCTGACGCTGGCCATCATGGACGGCATGACCGTGCGGGTCAGCGACGAGGTCTATATCCTGCCGCTGTCTTCGGTGGTCGAGTCTTTCCAGGTCGAAGCGCGCTCCATCAACACCGTGGCTCAAAACGCCCAGCTGGTGAAGGTTCGCGAGGAATACATGCCTGTCATCGAGATCGACAGAGCGTTCCAGGTGCCACGCAAAGAAGGCGACACCAGCGCCAACAGCATCATGGTCGTGATCGAGTCCGACGGGTCCCGCGTTGCGTTGATGGTCGACGAACTGCTGGGCCAGCAACAGGTGGTGATCAAGAACCTGGAAGCCAACTACAAGAAGGTTCCCAACGTGTCTGGTGCAACCATTCTGGGTGATGGCAGCGTGTCGCTGATTCTGGATACCTCCGCCCTGGTTCGCCGGGCCAAACAGTAAGCCACCAGAGGAGAACGCCAAACCATGGCCGTTGCCGACGTCGAGTCACAGAACCGAGAGTTCGCCTGGACAAACGCCGACTTCGGGCGAATCAAGGACCTGATCTACCGCCATGCGGGCATAAGCCTGCATGACGGTAAGCACGCCATGGTTTACAGCCGCATCTCGCGCCGCCTGCGCGAGACCGGCCACAGCAGCTTCAAGAACTACCTGGATTGGCTGGAAAGCCATGGTGGCGACGAATGGCAGGAGTTCGTCAATGCGCTCACCACCAACCTCACCTCCTTCTTTCGTGAAAACCACCATTTCACCGAGCTTGACCGGATAGTGCGCTCGACGCCCGCTGGGCACGAATGGAAGATATGGTGCAGCGCGGCATCCACTGGCGAGGAGCCTTACTCGATCGCCATCACCATGGCAGATGCGTTGGGCATCAACGGCAACTTCCGCATCTGGGCCAGCGACATCGACACCAAGGTCCTGGACAAGGGTGCCCAGGGTATCTACAAGCTCGAGAACATGAAAAACGTTTCTTCGAGCCAGTTGCAGAAGTATTTTCTCAAGGGCAAAGGCGGCAATCAGGGTCTGGCGCGCGCCAAGCCCGAGTTGCAGAAGCACATCCAGTTCTTCACGCTCAACCTCATTGAGGAAAATTGGTCACTGAAAGAACAGTTTGACGTTGTTTTCTGCCGCAACGTGATGATCTACTTCGACAACACCACTCAGCGGCAAGTGCTGGCACGCATCCACCGCCTGATGAAACCCAAGGGCACGCTGTTCGTCGGCCATGCCGAGAACTTCAGCGACGTTCGCAACCTGTTTGCGCTGCGTGGCAAAACCGTCTACGAAAAAGTGTGAATTCCATGCACAACAGCGCCGCCCACCTGCAGACCCTCAAGACGCGTCCCAGGAAGCCAGGGGAGGCCTCATTCTTTTTCCACGATCAGCACTTCCGCTACAACGCAGCCAAGGTGCTGCCGGGCGAGTACTTCGTCTCCAACGAAGACCTCGTGATCATGACGGTGCTGGGTTCATGCATCGCCGCCTGCGTATGGGACTCACGGCTGCGCATTGGGGGCATGAACCATTTCATGCTGCCAGAAGGCGGCGGCGACACGTCAGGGCGCTATGGCTCCTATGCGATGGAACTGCTGATCAACGAGATGGTCAAGATGGGCTCATCGAGGGAGTACATGCAGGCCAAGGTTTTCGGCGGCGGAGCGGTGATCTCGGGGTTCACGACCATGAACGTTGGCGAGCGCAACACCAAGTTCGTACTGGATTACCTGGCAACGGAACGTATTCCGATTGTCTCCAAGGACGTTCTTGACATTTACCCACGCAAAGTGGTGTTCTTCCCTGTGACGGGCAAGGCCATGGTCAAGCGCCTGGCCCATGCCCACCCAGAAACGTTGGAAAGCCAAGAGCGCCAAGGCAGTGCCTCCCGTGTGGTGCAATCCACTGCTGGCGGCTCCGTCGACCTGTTCTGACTTTCATCCCCTTTCAGTCCCGAATGAGCAAGATCAAAGTGGTGGTGGTGGACGACTCTGCGTTGGTGCGCAGTCTCCTCACCGAAATCATCAACAAGCAGACTGATATGGTCTGCATCGGCGCTGCGAACGACCCGTTGGCGGCGCGCGAAATGATCCGGGAATTGAACCCGGACGTCATCACACTGGACGTGGAGATGCCCAAAATGGATGGGCTGGAGTTCCTCTCCCGCCTGATGCGCCTGCGCCCGATGCCGGTGGTCATGGTCTCTACACTGACTGAGCAAGGCGCCGACATCACCATGCGCGCGCTCGAAATGGGTGCCGTCGATTTCGTGGCCAAGCCGCGCATAGGCGTGTCCACCGGTCTGCGCGAACTGGGTGACGAGATCGTCGAAAAGATCCGCATTGCCAGCAAGGCGCGTGTGAGTAGACATGTTTCAACGCCTGCAGCGCCAGCGGCCTCGAGCGACACGGCTGCCCCGGTCGCCCGGGTGATGAACCGCCTGGCCTCGACGGAAAAGATCATTTGTGTGGGTGCATCCACTGGCGGCACAGAGGCCATCAAGGAAATTCTGGTTCAACTGCCGTCAGACTCCCCGGCCATCGTCATCACACAGCATATGCCGGCCGGTTTCACCACCAGTTTTGCAGCACGGTTGGACTCTCTGTGCAAGATTCGCGTGTCTGAGGCACGTGACGGTGAACGCATATTGCCTGGCCACGCGTACATTGCGCCGGGGGGCAAGCAGTTCCAAATAGAACGCAGCGGCGCGAACTATGTAGCGGTGGTGGACGATTCCCCACCGGTGAACAGGCACAAGCCCTCAGTGGAAGTCCTGTTCAAGTCCTGCGCCCGAGTACTGGGCCCCAACGCGATTGGCGTCATGCTCACAGGCATGGGGGGCGACGGTGCTACAGCCATGAGAGAGATGCGCGATGCTGGAAGCTACAACATCGTGCAAGACGAAGCCAGTTGTATCGTCTTCGGCATGCCAAAAATGGCAATTCAAGCAGGCGCCGCACACGAAGTGTTGCCGCTGACCCGCATTGCCCAAGCATTGATGGATCGAATCAACAGCACGGGCGGCGTTCGTCACCGCATCTGAAGCACCGAAGAATGGTCAGGCCTGGACGTTGACCACCTGACCCGGCGTGCGGCTGCTACCTGTGGCCGCCTGCCCTGCCGCATACGTTTCGCTCACCTCTGACGATTTGTCTGCAGCAGCAGCGACCTGTACGCTCGCCTTTTCAGCCGCGTCGGCGGCACGTGCAGCAGCCGCCGCACGAGCCTCATCACCGATCAGAACATCTACCGCAGCACGGCTGGCCGCCCACATGTTGGGCAGAAGGTCTTTGATCTGCGTGTCCAGTGCTTCCTGCACAGGGCTCTTGTATTCAACGGGAAGCTCCCCCTTGAACCGCCGGATTTCGTCGGACTGCTGCTGTGCCACCTGAGGGTCGGTACGCCGGTTGCTCAGCGCCTGCTCCTCCACCTGGGCAGCGACCTGCTCAGTCTGAGCTTGGTCACTGACCTGGTCGGTTTCTCTCTGTTGACCGCTGGCCTGAACTTGCTGCGCGGGCACCTGCCCACTGCGCTCCGGAGCCTGCGCATTGCTGTAGGTGACTGCTGTCTGGGCTTCTGCTGCCGGATCAACAGGCGGCAACGCACTGGGCGCATAGGTAGCCTGCACCTGGGCAGCATCCCCAGCCGAAACAACGGACGAGCCGGGGCGCGCGTTCTCAGGAGAGACAGCGTTGCTGGTCTTGGTGGCCGTGACAGGTTGTGCTTTGGTCGTTGGCGCCTGCTGTGGCCACGGCATCACCCCGATCGAAGAAATCGTCAACATCGTGAACTCCTCATCTGAGGTTTCCAAGCGGGGATTACCCCCGTTCAACCGGAGTATCGACTTCCTAAAGCAAAACTTTAGGGGTGTTTTCAGGTTTTTTCAACAAATCGGAAACCGTAAAATGTGCAATGGCAGACACGGTCCATGCCAACTAGGACCGGCAATTCCAACATTTACAAGGTTTCAACATGTCCGTGATCCCCTCCATGGCCGACCGCGACGGCAAAATCTGGATGGACGGCCAGATGGTCGATTGGCGCGACGCCAAAATCCACGTGCTCACCCACACGTTGCACTATGGTTGCGGCGCCTTCGAGGGTGTGCGCGCCTACAACACGGTCAATGGTCCGGCCATCTTCCGCCTGGAGGAACACACCCAGCGCCTGTTCAACAGCGCCAAGATCCTGCGCATGAAGATTCCCTTCACCCAGGAACAGGTGAATGAGGCCCAAAAGGCAGTGATCCGCGAAAACAAGCTGGAAAGCGGCTACATCCGCCCGCTGACCTGGATTGGTGACAAAAAGCTGGGCGTGTCGCCCAAAGGCAACACCATCCACCTGATGGTTGCCGCCTGGGCCTGGGGTGCGTACCTGGGTGAAGAAGGCATGAAGCGCGGCATCCGCGTGAAAACCAGCAGCTACACCCGCCACCACGTCAACATCACCATGACGCAGGCCAAGGCGGTGAGCAACTACACCAACTCCATCCTGGCCAACATGGAAGCCACGGACGAGGGTTACGACGAGGCCCTGCTTCTGGACAGCGCAGGCTTCGTGTCTGAGGGCGCGGGCGAGAACCTGTTCATCGTCAAGAACGGCGTGATCTACACGCCCGACCTGTCGGCTGGCGCGCTCAACGGCATCACCCGCAACACGGTGTTCCACATAGCCAAGGACCTGGGCCTGGAGATCGTGCAAAAACGCATCACCCGCGACGAGGTTTACATTGCCGACGAGGCTTTCTTCACCGGCACCGCCGCCGAGGTGACGCCGATCCGTGAACTGGACCGCATTGAGCTTGGCGCAGGCAGCCGCGGCCCGGTGACCGAGAAGATCCAGAGCGCGTTCTTCGACATCGTCAACGGACGCAACCCCAAATACGCCCACTGGCTGACCAAGGTGTGAACATGAGCCAAGCCGTTATTGAACTGGCCGCCAAGGACCTGAACGCTCATGGCGGTGTTTTCTGCCCCAGCCCGCTGGCCGACATGAAGCTGTGGAACAGCCACCCCAAGGTGTACCTGGACGTGGCGAAGACGGGCGAAGCCCGCTGCCCCTACTGTGGCACGGTGTACCGCCTGAAGGCGGGCGAGGTGGTGGCCCACGGCCACTGACAGTCACCAGCGATTCAAGAGAATCTGGGTGACGGCGAACGCGTGCTGGTGTGCGCGGCGTCACCCGGGCTCATGCTGCGCAGATTCTGTCAGCTTGGCAGGCAACTGGGCAAGGATTCGTACCCGATACAACAATGAAACGTAACAAAATCCGAGCCATCAAGGCCTTGTTGAGCGGAGCATCAAGGCTCCACTTCTCTCAATACGGCGAAGATGTGTTTCTGCACAAACGCTTTAGAAAGCCCAGCAACGAATACTTCTACGTTGACATTGGCGCACACCATCCGTATGACCTTTCGAACACGGTATACCTGTGGAGCCTTGGATGGAGGGGCGTAAACGTAGACGCCAGTCAGGCCGTCATTCAAGCATTCAACTCCTCGCGACCAGACGATATCAACCTGCAAGCGGCAGTAGTAAGCGAGCAAACTGCCGCGCAGAATTCGACCATCACGTTTTACTCCGGCAAAGACATTGACAACTGCGCCACTTGCGATGCGGTCATCGCGCGCGAACGGGGACTTACGCGGGCTGTCACCGTACCCTGCACATCGCTTGGCAAGATCATCGAAGAGGCTCAGCACAAATTCCCCAGCCGCTTCGGATTGCTCAACATTGACATCGAAGGACTCGACGATCAGGTCATTGAGAACCTGGACGCCTGGCCCCAGAAACCGTTGATCGTGATGGTAGAGATTTACGGCAGATCCATACCCGAGGTTCTAGAGACACGCACGTACAACCTGCTGTCGAAATCTGGATATGCGTTCACCGAACGCATGGGACACACTGCAATATTCGAACTGCAAGAATCTTGACGCTGCGCAGGTTAACGACAGGTCAGGAGACGATGTAGGCGCCGGAGCCGGTGGACAGTAACTTGCCGTCCGGGCCGTGAAAGCCCATCCGCGTGGAGGCCACGCGGGAACCCAGGCGCAGCACCTCGGCACGCAACTCAAAAAACTCGCCAATGCCTGGGCGAAGGTAGTCGATGCGCAAGTCAATGGTGCCCAGCTTGGCGAAGCGGTGCAGCCGTTGCTCCGGCGACTCGTCCATATGCCGCGCGCCGATGGCAGCCATCACCGCCAGCCCACCCATGGCGTCCAGCCCAGCGCTGATGACGCCCCCGTGGATGCGGTTGTAGGCGTAGTGGCCCACCAGTTCATTGCGCATGTCGATGCGCGCAGTCACCAGCTCTGGCGTGATCGCCGTGATCTTCAGGCCGAGCACCGTGTTGAAGACAATCTTCTGCTCGAAGATCTCGCGCACACCGTCAACGAACTCCGGCTCGAAGACGATGGGCTGGGCAGGCGGGTGAACGATGGACTTGCTCATGCGGCGGTCTTGGTGAAAAGGCTGGCGTTCAGTTGAACTTGGGGGCACGCTTTTCCAGGAAAGCGGCAAATGCCTCCTTCGCGGCAGGCTCGCGCAGCATGCGACCGAACACTGCCCCCTCTTCGGACATCGTCTGCAGCACCTGTGCCTGTTGGCCTTTCTTCATCAGGCGCTTGGTTTCTACCAGTGAACTCAAGGGTTTGGTCGCCAGCTTGCGTGCAACGCTCTGGGCATAGGCGTTGGCTTCGGACGGCGGCAGCACGCGGTTGACCAGTCCCACCTCCAGTGCGGCTTCAGCATAGAACGCCTCGCCCAGCAGCAGCGCCTCGGCGGCACGGTGGTAGCCAAACATCTGCGGCGCCAGCAGGCTGGAAGCACCCTCGGCGCACAGCCCCAGGTTGACGAAGGGCATGGAAAACGCCGCGTTGTCGCCCGCGTAGACCAGGTCGCAGTGGAACAGCATGGTGGTTCCAATGCCCACGGCCGGACCGCAAACCGCCGCCACCACCGGCTTATGGAAGGCAGCGATGTTGCGCAGGAAACGAAACACCGGCGCGTCTTCGCCTGAGGGAGGGGTGTTCAAAAAATCAGCGATGTCGTTGCCCGCGCTGAAGATGGACTCGTCGCCCTGCAGCACCACGACGCGCACGGCGTCATCTGCCTGCGCCTGCTCGAATGCATCGGCCAGTGCGCTGTACATGACTGCCGTGAGGGAGTTCTTGCGGGCCAGACGGTTGATGGTCAGCGTCATGACGCCGTTTTCAACATGGCTGAGGATGTCGGACATGCAGTGTGTCTCCTGAAAAGCTCGATGAAACTGTTGGGTTGGCTACCAGATGCAAAAAGGGCCCGGCTGAGCGGGCCCATCACGGGGAGGCAATGCGGTCAAACCCTTTCGAAGATGCCCGCTGCGCCCTGCCCCATGCCCACGCACATGGTCACCATGCCGTAGCGCTTATTGTGCCGCCGCAGGGCATGCACCACTGTCGCAGAACGGATAGCCCCGGTAGCGCCCAAGGGGTGGCCCAGCGCGATGGCACCGCCGATGGGGTTGACCTTGGCCGGGTCCAGGCCCAGCGAGTTCATCACCGCCAGGGACTGCGCCGCGAACGCCTCGTTCAACTCGATCCAGTCCAGGTCATTCTGGCTCAGGCCGCCAGCCTTGAGGGCCGCAGGAATCGCCTCGACCGGGCCAATGCCCATGATATGCGGCGGCACGCCACGGCTGGCGTAGCTGACGAAGCGGGCCAGCGGCGTCAGGCCGAAACGCTTGACTGCGGATTCGCTCGCCAGAATCAATGCACCGGCGCCATCGGACGTTTGCGAGCTGTTGCCCGCGGTGACGGACCCCAGACCGGTGGGCGTGCCGTCGGCCCGGCGCGGAATGGCAAACGCCGGCTTGAGCTTGCCCAGCCCTTCCAGGGAGGTGTCGGGGCGCGCGCCTTCGTCCTGCGTGACGGTGTGCTGGCTGTAACGGACTTCGCCGCTGGCCAGATCCAACTGGCGCTCGGTGATATCGACCGGCGTGGTTTCGTCAGCGAACTCGCCAGCGGCCTGCGCCTTCAGGGCACGCTGATGCGACTGCAGGGCGAAGGCGTCCTGTGCTTCGCGCGTCACCTTCCACTGCTGCGCCACCTTCTCGGCGGTCAGGCCCATGCCGTAGGCAATGCCGTAGTCTTCCACCTTGTCGGTGTTGGCGAAGATGGTGGGCGACAGGCTGGGCGAGTTGCCCATCATGGGCACCATGCTCATGCTTTCCACGCCAGCGGCGATCATCACGTCGGACTCACCCACGCGGATGCGGTCGGCGGCCATCTGCACCGCGCTCAGGCCAGAGGCGCAGAAGCGGTTGACGGTGATACCGCCCACGCTCTTGGGCAGGCCAGCCAGCACCGCGCCCACGCGCGCCACGTTCAGGCCCTGCTGCGCCTCGGGAATGGCGCAACCGCAGATCACATCTTCAATGGTCGCCGGGTCCAGGTTGGGCACCTGCGCCAGGGCAGAGCGCAGCACGTGTGCAAGGAGATCGTCGGGCCGGGTGTTCTTGAAGTAACCACGGTGCGACTTGCCGATGGGCGTGCGGGTGGCCGCGACGATGTAGGCGTCTTGAACTTGTTTCATCTCGGGTCTCCGCTTCAGTTACGCAGGGGCTTGCCGGTGGACAGCATGCCCAGGATGCGCGCTTGCGTCTTGGGGTGCACGATCAGGCTGCAGAAGACCTGACGCTCCAGCTTCATCAGGTATTCCTCGTTCACCAGGGTACCGGCTTCGACGTCACCACCGGTCAGCACATTGGCAATCAGGCCTGCGATGTGGAAGTCGTGCTGGCTGATGTAGCCACCATCACGCATGTTGACGAGCGAACCCAGGATGGTGGCCTTGGCGGAACGGCCTGCCGCAGGGAACAGGCGCTTGAGCGGCGGACGGTAGCCGCCATTGGCCATGGCCTTGGCTTCTGCAATGGCCACGTAGAGCAACTCGTCTTTGTGGGGCACGACGATGTCGCTGTCCAGCAGATAGCCCAGCTTGCGGCTTTCCAGCGCACTGGTGCCTACGGTGGCCATGGCAGCGGCCTTGAAGCCTTCGGTCAGGAAGGGCAACAGGTCATTGCCGTTGGACGTCTTGGCGTTTTCGGCCGCGCGGCGGGCGATGTAGGTGAGGCCACCCGCACCCGGCACCAGGCCCACACCCACTTCCACCAGGCCGATGTAGCTTTCCATGTGGGCCACACGGCGGGCGCAATGCACCGCCAGCTCGCAGCCGCCGCCCAGCGCCATGCCACGCACGGCAGCCACGGTGGGCACCTGGGCGTAACGCAGCTTGAGCATCACGCGCTGCATCTCGGCTTCCACGTCCTCAATGGCAGCAACACCTGCCGCGATGAACGCGGGCATCACGGCCTGCAGGTCGGCACCCACGCTGAAGGGCTCGTCACCAGACCACACCACCAGCCCCTGGAACTGCGCCTCGGCCAGGTCAACAGCGCGGCTCAGACCTTCGGTCACACCGGGGCCGATCGCATGCATCTTGCTCTTGATGCTGGCAATCAGCACTTCGTCGTCCAGCGTCCACAGGCGGATGTCGGCGTCTTCGTGCAAGGTCTTGCCTGCGGTCTCGAACACTGGGGCGTTTTCACCCAGCAGTTGCTCGCGGAAGATCTGGCGCTGGTACACCGGCAGATCGCGCTTAGGTTGGAACTGGCCGGTCGTGGGGTTCCAGGAGCCTTCCGGCTGGTGCACGCCACCACGCTCGGCCACGGGGCCCTTGAACACCCACTCGGGTAGGGGCGCATTGCACAGAGCCTTGCCGGCATCGATGTCCTCCTGGATCATCTTGGCCACTTCCACCCAGCCCGCCTCCTGCCACAGCTCGAAGGGGCCCTGCTGCATGCCAAAGCCCCAACGCATGGCCTGGTCCACGTCACGCGCGGTGTCGGCAATGGTGGCCAGGTGCACGGCGGCATAGTGAAAGCCGTTGCGCAGAATGGCCCACAGGAACTGGCCCTGCGGCCCTTCGGCGTTGCGCAGCAGCTTCAGGCGCTCGGCGGCAGGCTTCTTGAGCATGCGGCCGTACACCTCGTCGGCCTTCTGGCCTGCGGGCACGTAGTCCTTGCTCTCCAGCTCGAAGCGCATGATGTCGCGCCCCGCCTTCTTGAAGAAACCGGCCTTGGTCTTCTGCCCCAGGTGGCCCAGCTCAATCAGGGTCTTGAGCACTTCGGGGGTGCCGAAGCTGCCGTAGAAGGGGTCGGTCTCTGCACTCAGCGTGTCCTGCAGCGTCTTGATGACGTGGGCCATGGTGTCCAGGCCCACCACGTCGGCGGTGCGGAAGGTGCCGCTGCTGGCGCGCCCCAGGCGCTTGCCCGTCAGGTCATCGACCACGTCGAAGGTCAGGCCAAAGCGCTCGGCCTCTTTCATGGTGGACAGCATGCCCGCAATGCCGATGCGGTTGGCCACGAAATTGGGCGTGTCCTTGGCGCGCACCACGCTCTTGCCCAGACCAGTGGTGACGAAAGCTTCGAGCTGGTCCAGCACATGCGGCTGGGTGGACGTCGTGGCGATCAACTCCACCAGCGGCATGTAGCGCGGCGGGTTGAAGAAGTGGATGCCGCAGAAACGCGGGCGCAGCGCTTCGGGCAGGGCCTCGGACAGCGCGCCAATGGACAAACCAGACGTATTGGAGGCCAGCAACGCGTTGTCGGCCACGAACGGGGCGATCTTGGCGTACAGGTCGCGCTTCCAGTCCATGCGCTCGGCTATGGCCTCGATGACCAGATCGCAACCGCGCAGCAACTCCAGGTGCTCTTCATAGTTGGCAGCCTGGATCAGGTCGGCATCATCGGCCACGCCCAGAGGGCTGGGCTTGAGCTTCTTGAGGTTGGCCACCGCGCGGGTGACGATGCCGTTCTTGTCGGCCGATTTGGTGTCAGGCAGGTCGAACAGAATGACTGGCACTTTGCAGTTGACGAGGTGCGCGGCAATCTGCGCCCCCATCACGCCCGCGCCCAGCACGGCGACTTGTTTCACGGTGAAACGGGACATGTTGATTCCTTGTGGTGGATAGGCCGTGCAGGCTTACTGCACGCGCACCCAGGTCTGTGTGCGGCCAATGAACAGGATGGAGCCACGGACATCGAGCTTCTTGCCGCCTTCGACCGGGGTCAGGCGCAGGTTATAGGACTTGCCGTTCTCGGGGTCGAGAATCTGACCGCCTTCCCACACATCCTTGCCCTCTACCTTCTTGGCGCCACGGATGATCTCCAGGCCTATCAAGGGCTGGTCTTTGCGGTCATCGGTGCACTCGGTGCAGCGGCGCGTCTGATCTGCGCCCTTGCGCAACAGCTTCTCGATGCGGCCCGTGAGCACGCCACCGTTGTCGGTGATGACGATCTCGCTTTTGATCTCCTTGGTTTCGTCATCGATGCTGTGCCAGCGGCCCACAGGCGTGCTCTGCGCCAGCGCCTGGGAGGCCAGCGCGGTCAAGCTCAGGGTTGCAATCAAGGTGAGGCGGCGGAAGTTCGTTTTCATGGCTCGTGTCTC
The DNA here is from genome assembly GCA_041913045.1 of Burkholderiaceae bacterium. Classification (GTDB taxonomy): domain Bacteria; phylum Pseudomonadota; class Gammaproteobacteria; order Burkholderiales; family Burkholderiaceae_C; genus CAMLOF01. The sequence goes on from JAYSGB010000004.1 coordinate 96,265, forward strand.
CTGTTGGCAGCGGGTGCGTTCAGGCCAGTGCAGCGTCGGTGTCCATCAGCGCGCGACTGCCAGCACGGGCGGTACGCATGAGGGTGGCCGTCTCTGGGAAGAGCTTGGCGAAGTAGAAACGCGCGGTCTGCAGCTTGGCGGTGTAGAACGGGTCGGTGCTGCCAGCGCCGATTTGCTTCAGCGCCACCGACGCCATGCGGGCAAAGAAGTAACCGAACACTAGGTGACCTGCCACGCGCAGGTAGTCCACGGCGGCAGCGCCCACCTCGTCGGGGTTCTGGAAGCCCTTGAAGCCGATTTCGGTGGTGAACTTGGTCATCTGTTCACCCAGGTTGGCCAGCGGGTTGATGAACTCGGCCATCTTCTCGTTGACGCCCTCTTCCATCACCAGCGCACCCACCAGCTTGGCAAACTTCTTGAGCGTGGCGCCATTGTTGGCCAGCACCTTGCGGCCCAGCAGGTCCAGGCTCTGCACGGTGTTCGTGCCTTCGTAGATCATGTTGATGCGGGCATCGCGCACGTACTGCTCCATGCCCCATTCCTTGATGTAGCCATGGCCACCAAAGACCTGCTGGCACATCACTGTGGCGTCGAAGCCGTTGTCAGTGAGGAAGGCCTTGGCGATGGGGGTGAGCAGCGCGAGCAGCTCGGCGCTGTCCTTGCGCACTTTTTCGTCGGGGTGGTGCAGTTCCTTGTCCAGTTGCAGGGCGCAGAAGGTCAGCAGCGCACGGCCGCCTTCGGCATAGGCCTTCGCCGTCAGCAGCATCTTGCGCACGTCGGGGTGCACGATGATGGGGTCGGCCGGCTTGTCCTTGGCCTTGGGGCCAGACAGCGAACGCATCTGGATGCGGTCTTTGGCATAGGCCAACGCGTTCTGGAAGGCCACCTCGGTCAGGCCCACCGACTGGTTGCCCACGCCCAGTCGGGCAGCGTTCATCATCACGAACATGGCCTGCAAGCCCTTGTTGGGCTGGCCCACCATGGTGCCCACGGCGCCGTCCAGAATCATCTGAGCGGTGGCGTTGCCGTGGATGCCCATCTTGTGTTCCAGTCCGCCGCAGTAAATGCCGTTGCGCTCACCCAGAGAGCCGTCGGCATTCACGTGGAACTTGGGCACCAGGAACAGACTGATGCCCTTGCTGCCTTGGGGTGAGTCCGGCAGGCGGGCCAGCACCAGATGGACGATGTTCTCGGCCATGTCATGCTCGCCCGCGCTGATGAAGATCTTTTGGCCGGTGATGCGGTAGGTGCCATCGGCCTGAGGTTCGGCCTTGGTGCGCAGCAGGCCCAGGTCCGTGCCGCAATGGGGTTCGGTCAGGCACATGGTGCCGGTCCACTCGCCGGAGGTCATCTTGGGCAAGTAGACGGACTTCTGTTCGGGCGTGCCGTGGGCGTGCAGGCACTCATAGGCGCCGTGGCTCAAACCGGGGTACATGGTCCAAGCCTGGTTGGCACTGTTGAGCATTTCGTAAAAGCAGCCATTGACCACAAAAGGCAGGCCCTGGCCACCGTATTCAGGGTCGCAACTCAATGCCGCCCAGCCACCTTCCACGTATTGCTTGTACGCTTCCTTGAAGCCCTTGGGGGCCTGCACCTCGTGGGTGGTCTTGTCCAGCACGCAACCCTCTTGGTCACCGCTGAGGTTCAGAGGAAATGCCACCTCTGCAGCAAACTTGCCGCCCTCTTCCAGCACGGCGTTGATGGTTTCTGCGTCCACTTCGGCGTGCGGCGGGCAGACCTTGAGTTCGTCAACGACGTTGAACACTTCGTGCAGCACGAATTGCATGTCGCGCAGGGGCGGGGTGTAGCTGGGCATGGCGGTCTCCTGAAGGCTGAAATGGAATTGGAAAAACGGAAAAGCGTTGAACCGAAACGCTCAGGGAGCGTTGCGGGCGATGATGTTGTTGAAACCCTGGCGCGCACGCTCCAAGCCCTTCGGGTTGCGCAGGAAGCGGGCCTCGTAGTGCAGCGCCAGAATCAAACCGTGGATTTCGAAGGCAATCTGGCCAGCGTCGGCGCCAGCTCGCAGATGGCCCTCTTCAACAGACTGCTCCACGGCTCGGTGCATGGCCGCCTGCCAGGTATTGACAGTGGACACGAGCACGTCGCGCACCGGGCCGGGGCGGTCGTCAAACTCCACAGCGCCGCTGATGTAGATGCAGCCCGAATCGATTTCGGTGGAGGTCTGGCGCATCCAGTTGTCAAACAACATGCGCAAGCGCGGCAAGCCACGCGATTGCTTGAGCGCCGGCATGAACACGTCGCGCTCAAAACGCTGGTGGTATTCGTTGACCACCGAGATCTGCAGTTCCTCGCGGGAGCCGAAGTGGGCAAACACGCCAGACTTGCTCATTTGCATGATTTCGGCAATTGCACCGATACTCAGGCCTTCAAGGCCCACTTGCGACGCCAGGGCGAGCGCCGCGTCCACGATGGCAGCCTTGGTTTGTTGGCCTTTGTGCAGGGGCTTGCCCGCGGCCGGGGTAGCGGAGGCAACAGAACGAGGTCGGCGAACGGTGGTCATGTGTTCAAAAATAAAACGAACGGTCGTGCTATTTTATGAACGAACACTCTCCCGTCAAGTGCCTGAACACATCTTTTTTCAAATAATCAGGTCAATCGGGCAACAGTACCTGCAAACAGGCTTCCAATTGCTCCGTTGGGGCCCGCTTGAACCCGCTGCGAGCGTATCGCTGCAAACGCCCCATCACGAAAGCGGTAAGCACAGCCCCCAATGCCACTGCGTCTACTCGGCCCGCCTCGCGCAGCCGCTGTTTGAAGGCAGACTCCAGCTTGTCGACCAGCAGGTTCATGCGCGCCTGCAGGCGCTCGTTTTCTTGCACCAGCGCGTCGCCCGCCATGACACGGGCCATGCCCGGGTTGCGTTCGGCAAACTGCAACACCATGGCAATCACCATGCGCACCTGGCGCCAAGGCAAGGGTTCGCGTTCGTCAATCTGCTGAATAAGCCCGAAAACACTCTGCTCAATGAAGTCGATCAGGCCCTCGAACATCTGGGCCTTGCTCGCAAAGTGCCGGTAAAGGGCGGCCTCGCTCACCTCCAAGCGCGCAGCCAAGGCGGCCGTGGTAACGCGCTCGCCCCCAGGTTGTTGCAGCATCTCCGCCAGGGCCTGCAGTATCTGCAGGCGGCGCTCGCCAGGTTTGGGGCGGGCCCGCCGCGCAGGGGCCGCCACTTCGTCAGGAAGGGCAGCCGGGCTGTCGGCCACCGCTATCTGCGGATCGATCATCTTCCACCTCCTCCTGTCGGGCTGGCGCTCACCCGCACCAGCCTCGCCCCCAACCAGAAGCTCGCTCAGTGCGAGCGAATCATGGTGCCGTAGGCCTGATCGCTCAGAATCTCCAGCAGCATGGCATGCGGCACGCGCCCGTCGATGATGTGCACGGCGTTCACGCCGCTCTTGGCAGCATCCAGCGCACCAGCAATCTTGGGGATCATGCCACCGCTGATGGTGCCATCTGCCACCAGTTCGTCAATGCGCTTCATCGTCAGGTCGGTCAACAGCTTCCCTTCCTTGTCCAGCACGCCCGGAATGTTGGACAGCATCAACAGCTTTTCGGCCTGCAGCACGGTGGCCAGCTTGGCGGCCACCACGTCGGCGTTGATGTTGTAGCTTTCGTTGTGCTCACCGAAGCCAATGGGGCTGACCACCGGGATGAACTGGTCGTCCTGCAGGGACTTGACCACGCTGGGGTCGATGCCCACGATGTCACCCACCTGGCCCACGTCATGTTCCTTGTTGGGATCGGCCTGGTCCACCATGCGCAGCTTGCGCGCGTGGATCATGGCGCCGTCACGCCCCGTCAAACCCACAGCCTTGCCGCCCGCGCGGTTGATCAGACCCACGATGTCCTGCTGCACCTCGCCGGCCAGCACCCACTCCACCACTTCCATGGTTTCTGCGTCGGTCACGCGCATGCCCTGAATGAACTCGCCCTTCTTGCCCAGGCGCTTGAGCAGCCCTTCGATCTGCGGGCCACCGCCATGGACCACCACGGGGTTGATGCCCACCAGCTTGAGCAGAACCACGTCCTCGGCAAAAGCGGCTTGCAGTTCCGGGTCGGTCATGGCGTTGCCGCCGTATTTGATGACCATGGTCTTGCCATGGAACTTGCGGATGTAGGGCAGCGCCTGGGCCAGAATTTCGGCCTTGTCGCGGGGCTGGATGTGCGAAGTGTCGCGGGCAATGTGGGTCATGGTGTGAAGTCGCGTGCGTTTCAGATGCTGCAAATTGTGCCGGAAATCACCCGCCGCCAGCCACCTGAGGCGCCGCACCGGGTGGCGGGGGCATTTCGGGCATGCGACACTTCGGCAGCCTTCAACCAACCGGCCGCGCGTGGCCAGCTGTACGCCCATGCCCTCCGAAATTGAACTGAAACTGCTGTTGCCCGGTGCAAACCCAAAGACCATAGCCCAGACACTGGCGCGGCACCCGGCCCTGGTCCGCCGCCCGCGGCAGGAAAAGTGGCTCACCAACATCTATTTCGACACCCCTGAGCAAGCCCTGCGCCAGCAGCGCAGCGCCTTGCGTCTGCGGCACGTGGCAGACAAGCCGGGCGGGCACGGCGAGTGGCTGCAGACGTTCAAGACCGCTGGAACATCGCAAGGCGGCCTGAGCCAACGCGGTGAATGGGAAACACCCGTGGCGGGCCGGGCGCTGGACCTGAACGCCCTGGAAGAGACTCCATTTCACGCGTTACTGGCTGATGACACACCAGCCGCCAGCCTCGCCCCCTGTTTTGAAACCCATTGCCACCGCACCACGTGGCTGGTTCGCAAGCGGGACGGCTCGACCATCGAAGTTGCGCTCGACATCGGCAAAATCATTGCAGGCCAACAGCAGGAACCCATGCTGGAACTGGAGTTGGAGCTGCTGACAGGCCCTGCAGACGCCCTGTTTGAACTGGCTCAGTCACTGGCGCGCCATATTGCGGTGCTGCCCAGCGACGCCAGCAAGGCCGAACGGGGTTATGCACTTGCTGCGGGCCACATCCATTCGGCAACGCGGGCTCGCTTGGACTCGCTTGCTCCCGGCACGCCCCCCATTGTTGCCGCCAGCCAGACGATGACTGGCATGTACGATCAGTTCACGCGCAACCTGGCAGCACTGCTGCACAGCGACGAACCAGAAGTGGTGCACCAGGCCCGTGTGGCATGGCGGCGTTGGCGCAGCGCACTGCGGTTCTTCCGCCCTTGGTTGCCTGCGGAACCAGACCGCGCCGGGCTAAGCCCGCTGCTCGGCAGCCTGGGCCGGTTGCGCGATCTCGACGTAGCCCGCACAGAAACCCTTCCCCGTTGGGCGGATGCCTACGTAGGCGGCAACGCGGGCAGGCGCAAGAGCGTCACCTCGGCGCAGGCCATGTTGGATGAAGCCAGCATGGAAGCCAGACACACGGCCCGCCTCGCTCTTGCAACCCCCAGCACGGGCCAGGTGTTGCTGGCACACGCAGCTTGGCTCTACACGCTGCGCCAGCCTGCGAGCGCCACACCCAAAAGCAAAAAGCAGAGCACTTGGGCGCGCGAGCGCATGGACAAGCTGCAACGGCGTCTGGCGCAAGCCATGGACGCCGCACGCCAACCTGCCGCCACGGAAGAAATGGGCCACAACGCCCGGCTCCTGGCCAAGCGCGCCCGATACAACATCGAAGCGCTGCAGGGACTGCTGCCCCGCGACAAGGCCAAGCGCTGGCTGAAGGCGGCCACGACGACACAACTGCTCATCGGCGCCCAGCGCGATTTGCAGCAAGCCGCTGTGGTGTTGGACCAACTGGGGGCCGAGGAATCTCTCGTGGCCTTCCTCAGGGGCGCAGCCGCAGGTGGCATAAAGAGCAACACACAATAAAAACAGTCACCTACATCATCCAAAGCATGTCAACCGTAACCCGCTTGCAACCTGTTTTATCGTCCCGCCGCACCCTGCTGTTGGCCGTGGCAGGTCTGGCAGCCACCCCCGGCACCTTGCTCGCCCAGACAAGCGTTACAAAAAACTGGGCGTCGGTGGAAGCACAGGCCAAAGGCCAAACGGTTTTCTTCAACGCCTGGGCTGGCAGCGAACGCATCAACGCCTACATACAGTGGGCCGCCGACGAAGTACAACGCCGCTACGGCGTAAAAGTGCAACATGTGAAGGTGGCCGATGCCGCCGACGTGTTGCGCCGCGTGCGCGCCGAAAAGCAAGCTGGCCGTCACACCGGCGGTTCTGTAGATGCCGTGTGGATCAACGGCGAAAACTTCCTCACCATGAAGCGCGAGGGGCTTCTGCACGGCCCTTTTGCTGAAGCACTGCCCAGCTACCAGTGGGTAGACACCCAGGGCAAACCCACCACACGCGTGGATTTTTCGGAACCCGTAGATGGCATGGAAGCCCCCTGGGGCATGGCGCAGTTCAGCTGGTTTGCAGACGGCAAGCGCGTACCCGTGCGCCCACAGAACATGGCTGACCTGTTGGCGTTCGCAAAGGCCAACCCTGGCCGGGTCAGCTACCCGCGCCCGCCAGACTTCCATGGCACCACATTCCTCAAACAGCTCTGGCTGGACTCCCTGGCCGATCGCAGCGCGCTTTACCGGCCCTATGCCCCTGCCGCCTTCGACGGCGCCACGGCGGCGCTGTGGAACTACCTTGACACCCTGCACCCGCACCTATGGCGTGCGGGCAAGCAGTTCCCGCAAAGCGCGTCGGCCATTCGGCAGATGATGGCCGACGGCGAACTGCTGCTGGCGCTGACCTTCAACCCTAACGAAGCGGCCAACGAGATCGCCGCAGGCAGGCTCCCCACCAGTGTGGTGAGTTGGCAACATGCTGCGGGATCGGTAGGCAATACGCACTTCATCGCCATTCCATTCAACAGCTCGGCCACCGCTGGCGCGCAGGTGTTCATCAACTTCCTGCTGTCACCCGAGGCCCAGGCCCGCAAGGCGGACATCAGCGTGTGGGGCGACCCGACCGTGCTGGCCGTTCAACGTCTGCCCGCAGCAGACAAGGCACGCTTTACCGCGCGGCCCGCACCTGGGCAGGTAGAGCAAGCGGCACCCGTGTGGCCGGAGCCGCACGGCAGCTGGGTAGAGCCCCTGGAGCGCGAATGGCTGCGCCGCTACGGGCGCTGACACATCCCGCTGCCTGGGCTGGCCTGTGCGCGGCCTGCGTGCTGCTGCCCATGGCCTGGGCGCTTGTGGCTGCCGCAGCCTCTGCTGGCGAAGCGGGCGCCTGGCTCGCTTTGATGCAGGACCCACAGCTACCCCGCGCCCTGGGCCTCACGCTGTGGACTGGCCTTGCCAGCACCGCACTGGCCTGTGCGCTCTCGCTGCTGCTGTTGCGTCACGTCTTCCCCGGCGCCACCTGGCAGAAATGGACTGCGCGCCTGCCCGCGCTGCTGGCCGTGCCACACGCCGCATTTGCCATCGGTCTGGTCTTGCTGATCGCCCCCAGCGGCTGGCTGGCCAGGCTGCTGTCGCCATGGGCCACGGGATGGACAGCCCCGCCGCCCTGGGCCACCACGCAAGACCCCATGGGGCTGGGGCTGATTGCAGCCTTGGTGGCCAAGGAGGTGCCCTTTCTGCTGTGGGTAGCGGCCAGCCAGTTGCACAAGGCGGGACAAGCACAACAGTGGCAGCAGCAATGGCAAGTAGCGCGCAGCATGGGGCACTCGACAAATAGCGCATGGTGGCGGGTGGTGGCGCCCGGCATATGGCAGGCCTGGCGGGCACCGCTGCTGGCCGTCCTGGTCTACAGCCTCACCGTGGTGGATATGGCGCTGGTCATCGGGCCAACGCATCCCCCCACGCTGGCGGTACTCACGTGGCAATGGTTGCAAGATCCTGCCCCCAATCAACAAGCGCAGGGAGCTGCCGCAGCTTGGCTGCTGGCTGGGGTGGCGGGTGCCCTGGCACTTGCGCTGGAGGCACTGCGTCGTTGGCCCGTATTGCGTACCGCTTGGCGCAAATGGCTGACGCGGAGGCCCACCGTGCGGGCAAGGCGACCAACCCGGCCATGGCCACCCATTGCCAGTTGGGGGCTCTTCATCGCACTGTATGCAGCCATTGGCGCAACACTGCTTTTCAGCAGCGTTACGGGCTACTGGCCCTTCCCCAAGCTGGTGCCACAAAACTTCAGCCTGACGGCCTGGCAGGCTGCCACACAAAGTGGTGGAACCATCTGGCACACCTTGCTGCTGGGTGTGGCCAGTAGCGCCACAGCCCTGGTCTGGGCGATGGCGTGGCTGGAGCTTTCGCCGCGCCTGCCGCCCCGCTGGACCTGGGTTGGTACCGCAGTCCAGCTAGGTATGCTGCTGGCGCTGGCACTGCCCATGGTGTTGTGGGTTTACGGGCTGCACCGCCTGAGTCTGGTCTGGGGTTGGGACCTGACACTGCGCGGCGTGTGGCTGACGCATACCCTCATGGTGCTGCCCTACACGCTGGTGGCCTTGGCACCCGCCTACCACGGCTTCGACGTGCGCTACGCCCACCTTTGCGCCAGCCTAGGCAAGTCACGATGGCGCTTCTTGACCCGCGTGAAATGGCCCATGCTGAAGGCCGCGCTGGCCAGCGCATTCGCCGTGGGCTTTGCCGTGAGCGTGGCGCAATACCTGCCCACACTGTATGTGGGGGGCGGACGCATCATCACCGTCACCACCGAAGCCGTGGCCCTGGCTGCCGGCGGCCAGCGCAGCCTTGCTGCCGCCCACGCCAGCCTGCAATGGCTGCTGCCCGCCGTGGTATTCGCTCTGGCAGCATGGTGGGCCCAACCGCAAAACCGGAACAGCACATGACCCTGCGGCTCGAACTGCGCTCACTCCAGCTGACGGCTCCGCACCAGCCACCGCGTGAACTGCTGCCCTGCCTGTCGCTGGAAGTGACGGACGGCTCCATCCATACCCTCATGGGCCCCAGCGGCTGCGGCAAGTCCACATTGCTGGCGACCGTGTCAGGCACCCTTGCGCCATCCGTGGTTTTCCAGGGGCACATCTGGCTGGACGGCAAACGCATAGACCCGCTGCCGCCGGAACAACGCCACGTTGGTATCCTGTTCCAGGACGCACTGCTCTTCCCACACATGAACGTGCGCGACAACCTGCTCTTCGCCGTTCCCGCTGCGCCACGCGCAGCACGCGTTGCCGCCGTGGACCGCGCGCTTGATGAAATGGAACTGCAGCACCGTGCGTTGGCCGACCCGGCAGAACTGTCTGGCGGCGAGCGGGCGCGGGCTGCCCTGGCCCGCGCGCTGCTGGCCCAACCAAGGGCGCTGCTGCTGGACGAACCCTTTTCGCGCCTGGACGCCCCCCTGCGCCAGCGCATGCGCGAACTCGTGTTCAACACCCTGCGCGAGCGACGAATCCCCGGCCTGCTGGTCACCCACGACGAAGCCGACATAGCCGACCCGACCCGTGTGACGCGGCTACCCAACAACAATTGACCATGCTCGACCGCGCCGCTACCCAACTCCTGCAACCCGCGCTCACCCGTCTGGCTCAAGCCTGTGTACGCCAGGGCATCACGGCTGACGCGCTCACACTCACAGGGTTTGCCGTCGGCATGGCTGCGGCGACCCTCATCGCCTTTGAGCAATACACAGGCGGCCTGTTGCTGATACTGCTTTCGCGCCTGTTCGACGGCCTGGACGGCACCGTGGCGCGCCTCACCACTCCCACGGACCGTGGCGGCTTTCTGGACATCGCCCTGGACTTCGTCTTTTACGCCAGCATTCCGCTGGCCTTTGCCGTGGCCCAACCCGCCACCAACGCCCTGCCCGCCGCCGTGCTGCTGGCGGCCTTCATAGGCACGGGCACCAGCTTCCTGGCCTACGCCACCCTGGCCGCCAAACGGGGCATGCAAAGCCTCAGCTACCCGGGCAAGTCTTTCTATTTCCTCGGTGGACTCACCGAGGCGACCGAAACCCTGGCCGTATTTGCGTGCATGTGCCTTTGGCCGGCCCACTTTGCGTGGCTGGCCTTTGCCTTTGCCGCTGCGTGCCTGCTCACCACCCTTACCCGGCTGTGGTGGGGCTGGCAAACCCTGCGCTGATAAAATTTCGCCCTTCGTCCCAAAGCCAGCCTCTGGATCAACACCACGAACCGCTGCAAATCATGAGCAAAAAAGTCTTCATCAAAACCTTCGGCTGCCAAATGAACGAGTACGACTCGGACAAGATGGCAGACGTGCTGGGTGCCGCCCAGGGCTACGAACCCACGCAAGACGTGGAAGAGGCCGACCTCATCCTCTTCAACACCTGCTCCGTACGCGAAAAGGCGCAGGAAAAAGTCTTCAGCGACCTCGGCCGCATCAAGCACCTCAAGCAAAAGGGCGTACTCATTGGCGTGGGCGGCTGCGTGGCCAGCCAGGAGGGCGAAGAAATCATCAAGCGCGCGCCCTACGTGGACGTGGTCTTCGGCCCGCAAACGCTGCACCGCCTGCCCGAGCTGCTTGAAGCCCGCCAGGCAAAGGCCCGCCCGCAGGTGGACATCAGCTTCCCCGAGATCGAGAAGTTCGACCACCTGCCCCCCGCCAAGGTGGAAGGCGCCAGCGCGTTCGTGTCCATCATGGAAGGCTGCAGCAAGTACTGCAGCTACTGCGTGGTGCCCTACACCCGTGGCGAAGAATTCAGCCGCCCGTTTGAAGAAGTGCTGGTGGAAGTCGCTGGCCTGGCTGACCAGGGCGTCAAGGAAGTGACGCTGCTGGGCCAGAACGTCAACGCCTACCGCGGCAAGATGGGCGACAGCAGCGAGATCGCCGACTTTGCCCTGCTGCTGGAATACGTGGCCGACATCCCCGGCATCGAACGCATTCGCTACACCACCAGCCACCCGAACGAATTCACGCCCCGACTGATCGAGGCCTACGCCAAGATTCCAAAACTGGTCAGCCACCTGCACTTGCCCGTGCAGCATGGCAGCGACAAGATCCTCATGGCCATGAAGCGCGGCTACACCGCGATGGAATACAAGAGCACCATCCGCAAGCTGCGCGCCATACGGCCCGACCTCTCCATGAGCAGCGACTTCATCGTCGGCTTCCCCGGCGAAACGGAAGAAGACTTCCAGAAGATGATGAAGCTCATCACCGACGTGGGTTACGACACATCATTCAGCTTCATCTTCAGCCCGCGCCCTGGCACCCCGGCGGCCAACCTGCACGACGACACGCCGCACGAGGTCAAGCTCAAGCGACTGCAACACCTGCAGGCGACCATTGAAGAAAACGTGCAGCGCATCAGTGCCAGCCGCGTGGGCACTACGCAACGCATCCTGGTCACCGGGCCTTCCCGCAAGAACCCGCAGGAACTCATGGGCCGCACCGAATGCAACCGCATCGTCAACTTCGACGGCGGCCCGCAAAGCGCGCGCCTGGTGGGTCAGATGGTTGACGTGCGCATCACCCAGGCGCTGCCGCATTCACTGCGTGCCGAGGTACTGGTGCGCGAAAACGTGACAGCCTGAAGGGCAACGACGCTACATCGCCACCCATATTTCACACATTTGATGTTTTATATGTGATAAAACTCCTTGCATAAACATGCAGGGAGGAATTGCCGTGAACCGTTCAAACGGGCGGCACTGCCAAGGCTTGACACTCGTCGAAGCCTTGGTCACAGTGGCCATTCTTGGAATCATTGCGGGCATCGCGATTCCAGCGTTCAACAGTCTCCGGGAAACCCTCAGACTGAAAGGCACCACAGAGTCGCTAATGATGGAACTTCATTGGGCCAAGTCAGAATCCATCAAAAGAAGCGCATCGCTGACGGTGAGTTTCCGAGAAGGAAACGACGACTGGTGTTTTGGCTTCACCTTGGCGGAGTCATGCAACTGCCAACAGCTCAACTCCTGCGTGATGGATGCCCAGGACCGCACGACGAACAGTGAGTCATCACCAGGCATAAACCTCGCGGCCAATGTGTCGAACAAGCGTTTCACGTTCAACCCCAGGCGGGGTACGGTCACAGCTGGCAACATTCAACTCACTGGCCGCAACGGCAAGGCACTCCGAGTGGTGGTCAGCGGGTTAGGCCGCATACGCATGTGCTCACCTTCGGGTGACAGTCATGTCAGCGGATACCCTAGCTGCTGACTCACCGGCTACATCACTACTTCCTGTATTGCGGGTGCCTCGGCCCGTAAATCAGCCCGTTGGGCGTGCCAGCCGCCAGCAGGCGGTTGTTGGCAATTCGCGCCACCGAATAGCCTTGGTCAAAGGTGGTGGCCAGCACCTGGTTCACCAGCGCCGTGATCAGCAGCCCCACCAGCCCGCCAGAGTTGTTGTTCGATTTGCCTTCTTCGCTTGACGCGTGAGCCTCACCACTCCAGAGCTCTTGGCCTGTGCGCAGATCCACCAAACGCCCTTGCGCGCGAACCACCGTGGCACTGCCGATAACGAAGTACTTGGTACCGTAGTCTTTGATGTCCACGTACAGGGCTGCATCGGCCCCGAAGACTTCATGCAGCTTGCCCGTTTCAACCAAGTGCATTTCGTCCGAAACGGTCAAACCGTTGGTCTTGAAATGTTCATCCACCAAGGTGATGGGCAACACGTAGTAGCCAGCCTCCGCAATAGGCTGCTGAATGGTGGAATAGGCCCCATACGTGGCGCCTACCTCTGGGCTGCTGTTCTTGGGCGGCAACACCAGAATGGTTTTGGGGTCTGCCGCCCGAAATGCGGTGTAGTCCTTGGGCGGCTGGGTGGCACAGCCTGCAAGCAAGACAGTAGCCAGCAGCGCAAGCTTGGCAGCGTTATTTCGCAGCATGTTTGCCCTCCACTTTGGTGTTCTTCAACAGGTAGGCCGTGTACGGCGCAGACTCCGGGAATTCGGTCATCTCTTGCGTAAGCGCCGCGTGAAAGGCGTCGTCACGGCCAACCTTGGCGTAGAGCAGGCCAAGGTGTGCAGCAAAGCCCGGCGGCAGCTTCTGCCCCTTGCTCCTGGCTGCTTGCGCATGCGCTTCCAACACCTGTATCTGCGCCTCGGGGGACTCGCCCTTGAAGTACGCATACACCTGATCTTGATAAGGCCCCCAGCTGTAAAGCGGGGGCTGCGGGGTGGCACAGGCCTGCAGCAAGGCCGCAGCCGCGAGGGCCGCACAACACATGTAGCGGCGCATGTCAGTTCCCTTTGACGGCGCGCAGGGCCCCGGCGTCTACACCGGCAGCCAGTCGGTCCACGGCCTCGCGAATGGCCAGGTCAAGCACTTTGCCGTTCAAGGTGGAGTCGTAACTTGCCGTGCCGCCAAAACCAATCACCTCGCGGTTCGACAGCGAATATTCGCCCGCACCCATGGCCGAATACACCACTTCGGATGTGCGCACGTTCACGACGTTCAACGTCACCTTGGCGTAGGCCACCTGCTCTTTGCCGCGCCCCAGAATGCCAAACAACTGGCGGTCGCCAATCTCCTTGCGGCCAAATTCAGTCACATCCCCTGTGACCACAAAATCCGCGCCTTTGAGTTGCTGCGCCTGGTTTCCAATTGCCGCTTCCTGGCGGGTTTCGGCCATGTTTTCGCGGTCCAGAACACTGAACCGGTTCGACTGATTCAAGTGCGCGATCAGAATGGTCTTGGACTGGTTACCCAGGCGGTCCACACCGTCGCTGAACACACCGCGCATGAAAGAAGATTTGTTTTCAAACTTGCCGATAGACACGGGCACGCGTGCCCCGGCATAAGCTGTGGCCACTGCGGCCACTTTCTGCGGCTCTACAGAGCGAGACGTTTCGGTAGCGCAGCCTGCCAGCGTGGCAAGCGCGGCAAAAGACAAAAGCGAAGCGGAGCGGTTCAGACGCATGTTTTCCTTCCTGAAGCGTGTGTGAATAGGCGGGCCGAATCTAGCACAGCTGATACGGCACTCACGCCTTCAACAACCGCTCACAGAGAGGAGTCAGGCGGCTTCAGGTAGCGTTCGTCCGACCAAGTGGCCAGCCACTGGGGGGCAAACGCCACAAACACGGCCACCATAAGGCCGGTCAGGAAGGCATCGCCCCAGGCCATGAGCCAGCGGGCCACCAGCGCCTCCAGCAAGGGCACGCCGTCTACCAGATGGTGAATGAGTTCGTAAACGGTGCCCGAAACAAACACCACTGCCGCCGTGCCCAAAAAGCCACGCCCCAAGGTGTAGATGAACGGGTTGGCTGGCAACCAGCGGCGCAGCACCGCCCCCAGCAGCAGGGCCAAGGTGGCGGGCACCAGACCCACCCACACCCATTGAGACAAAACAGTAACCCAATCAGCCCGCCCCACGGCCCACACCACCAAGGCCACTAGAGCCAGCACAGGTACGGCCAATGGCCAGCCCAGCATCAACACCAGCAGGCTGGCCCCAGACAGTTGAACCGACATGCCCTGTGGCAGCTTTTGCGGCAACAGCCAGAACCAAGGCAACAACACCACGGCTGCCAGCGCAGGGGTAAGCAGGCTACCCCTCAGCATTCGCCAAGGCCGCATGGCCAGTGCAACAGCCATGCCCACGGCCCCCAAGGCGGCCTCAAGCACTGTCAGCCACCAGGTCCAGTCGTCCATGGCGGTGGCCTGCTGTTACATGCCCGGCAGCTTGGGCATGCCTTTCATGCCGCCCATGCGCTTCATCATCTTCATCAGGCCGCCGCCCTTCATCTTCTTCATCATGGCCTGCATCTGCTCAAATTCCTTGAGCAGGCGGTTCACCTCTTGCACATGCACGCCCGCACCGGCGGCAATGCGGCGCTTGCGCGTGGCCTTGATGATTTCGGGCTTGCGGCGCTCCTGCGGCGTCATGCTGCAGATGATGCCTTCCTTGCGCTTGATGTCCTTTTCGGCGCGGGTCAGGTCGCTTTCGCTGGCCTTGGCGGCCATCTGCGTGGGCAGCTTGTCCATCAGACTGGACAGCCCCCCCATCTTCTTCATCTGGCGGATCTGCTCCAGAAAGTCCTCCAGGTCAAAGCCCTCGCCGCTCTTCACCTTGGCGGCCAGCTTCTGGGCCTGGGCCAGGTCCACGCCTGCAGTCACTTGTTCCACCAGGGCCACAATGTCGCCCATGCCCAGAATGCGCCCAGCGTGGCGTTCGGCGTCAAACACCTCCAGCCCGTCGATCTTCTCGCTCACACCCGCAAACTTGATGGGTGCCCCGGTAACGGCGCGCACCGACAGTGCCGCGCCGCCGCGCGAGTCACCGTCCGTCTTGGTCAGCACAATGCCGGTAAGGGGCAGTGCCTCTTTGAAGGCCTTGGCGGTGTTCACCGCATCCTGGCCCTGCATGGCGTCCACCACAAAGAGCGTTTCCACCGGGTTGAGCGCGGCGTGCAGCTGCTTGATCTCGGCCATCAAGGCCTCGTCAATGGCCAGGCGGCCCGCCGTGTCCACCAGCAGCACGTCGAAGTAGTGCTTCTTGGCGTAGTCCAGCGCGGCGTGGGCAATGTCCAGCGGTTTCTGGTCGGGCGTGCTGGGGAACCACTCGGCCCCAGCCTGCTTGGTCACGGTCTTGAGCTGCTCGATAGCCGCTGGGCGGTACACGTCGCCCGAAACGGTCAGCACCTTCTTCTTGCGCTTTTCAATCAGCAGCTTGGCCAGCTTGGCGGTGGTGGTGGTTTTACCGGCACCTTGCAAACCCGCCATCAGAATAACTGCCGGGGGCTGCGCTGCCAGGTTGATGTCGCTCACCCCGGCACCCATGGTGGCGGCCAGCTCGCGGTTGATGATGCCCACCAGCGCCTGGCCCGGCGTGAGGGAACCCACCACCTCCTGGCCCAGGGCTTTTTCTTTCACGCGGGCAATGAAATCGCGAACCACGGGCAGGGCAACGTCGGCCTCTAGCAGCGCCAGGCGCACCTCGCGCAGCATGTCGGTGACGTTGCTTTCGGTGATACGCGCCTGGCCGCGCATTTCCTTGACCAGGCGTGACAGTTTTTCAGTAAGGGCGGAGGCCATGCAGTGCTTTGTGGTGTAGGGGCGTGTATCGGCCCGGCTGGCCGTTAAACTCTGGGAATGATTTTATCCGCGAGCCCCTGGTGGACCGCCGTGCCCTCCGTGGGCGCGGCTCTTGGCTACGCCCTGCTGGCGGGCTGGTCGCAAAAACTGGGGCGCACAGCCATCAGCACGCTCATGGCGGCGGTGTGGCTGCTGCACGGCTTGGCGCTGGTTTCGCTGCTGGGTGTGGAACCCGTGCGCTTTGGTTTTGCCACTACCTTGTCGGTCACGGCGTGGCTGGTGTTCAGCGTGTATTCCATTGAAACCCGCCTGTACCCGCAGCTGGGCACCCGCTGGACGCTGGCGGGCCTGGGCGTGCCCGCCGTGCTGCTGGCACTGGTTTTCCCGGGCTCCACGTACCCCACGCTGCATTCCAACTGGCTGCCGCTGCACTGGGCGCTGGGCATTGCGTCTTACGGCCTGCTGGGCGTGGCCGTGGCGCATGCCTGGATGATGCAACGCACCGAACAGCACATTCGCCAGGGCCACACCGCCACCAACGCCCTGCCCTTGCTGGCGCTGGAACGGTTGACCTTCCGCTTTGTGGGTGCCGCGTTTGTGCTGCTGACCCTCACGTTGCTGGCGGGCTGGTACTTCAGCACCGTGCTGCCCACCCACGGCTGGGCCTGGACGCACAAAACCGTGTTCACCGTGCTTTCTTGGGTGGCACTGGGTGTGCTGCTAGGCGGCAGGCGCTTGTGGGGCTGGCGCGGCAAGCTGGCCGTGCGCATGCTCTATGCCGCTGCAGGCTTGCTGCTGCTGGGTTACGTGGGCTCGCGCTTCGTGCTTGAAGTGGTGCTGCAACGCGTATGAAGTACCTGCTTGTTGCCGCCGTGGTGCTGGTGGCCTACTGGATATGGCGGCACAACCGGGAAGAGGACGCCCGTGAAGCCCGCGAGGCACGTGAAGCCGCGCAACGCCGCCAGCCCCCCGCACAACCCGCCATTCCCGCCCAGATGGTGACCTGCCGCCACTGCGGCGTGCACCTGCCGCAGACCGATGCCACCAAGGGCCTGCTTGGCTACTACTGTGGAAAAGAACACAAACGCCTTGCCGAAGGCTGAACGCGGCAGCAACCCGCAAGACAGCGTCTGGCCCACGGCAGACGAATCGGCCTTTGCGCCATCTTGGTTTGTGCCTCCCGCCAGTGTGCAAGCCAGCATGCCCCCAGATGCAGACCCCTGGAGGTCGCCCGCCCGGCTGTGGACTTACCTGATGCGTGCGCGGGTGTTCATTGCTGCGGTACTGCTGGCGCTGCAAGGCCTGCTCATCGTGCAAGGAGCAGGCCGCACCTGGTTGGTGTGGTTGTGCTTGGCATACGTCTTGGCCACGGCTGGCGTGCTGCGCTGGGGGCGACCCCGATCCTCAGACTCGGTATGGTCCCCGCGCTGGGCACTCACACTGTGGATGGACCTGGCCGTGTTTGCCGTGCTGCAGTACTACCAGCAAGGCAACATCAACTACACCCCCCTGTTCGCACTGCCCGTTCTGCTTGCTGCCATTCTTGGCCCCTTGCTGCTGGCCCTGGGCAGCGCAGCGGCGGCCACCCTGGCGCTGCTTTGGGACGCCTGGACCACCTTTCTTTACAACCCAGACCTGGGCACCACCCGCTTTTTGCAAAGCGCCGTCACGGGCGCCGGGCTGTTCCTGGTGGCTTGGCTGGCGCACCAGCTTTCGGTTCGCCTGGTGCGTGAACACGCGCAGGCCCAGCGCAGCCAGGCGCTGGCCCGCACACAAACCGACGTTAACGCGCTGATAGTGACCGGGCTGAAAGAAGGCGTGCTGGTGCTGGACACCGCAGGCGTGGTTTGGCACGCCAACCCGGCGGCACAGCTGATGCTGGGTGCCGCAGAAGCCAGTAACGCCCCGCGCGACCTGACGCGCACGCCCGGTTGGCCCCTACTGTACGGCTGGGTGCAAAGCTGCTTTGCCTTTGGGCAAGACGAAGACACCGAACTTGTGGTGCCCGCCCCCGGTGGTGGCACCCGCAAACTGCGTGCCCGCGCCCGGCCCACCATGGGTGACACCGGCGCGCGCGCCTGCGTGGTGTTCCTGGAAGACCTGCGCGACGTGGAAGCCCGCGTGCAAACCGAAAAGCTTGCGGCCATGGGCCGCGTGTCTGCCGCCGTGGCGCACGAAATACGCAACCCCTTGGCGGCCATAGCCCAGGCCAACGACCTGCTGGACGAAGACACCACCGACCCCACGCACAAGCGCCTGACCACCATGATTGGCCAGAACGTGAAGCGCCTGGGCCGCACAGTAGACGACATTCTGGAAGTGGTACGCCCCCCGCTGCCCGTGAACCAGCGAACCCTGCCCACCATTGCCCTGGACGACACAGTGGAGCAGTTGCTGGACGAATGGCTGCAACTGCGCCCCCAAGGTGAAAGGCTGCAATACACCGCCGCTGCACCCAACACATTCGTGGCATTTGAGGCCGAACACCTGCGGCGCGTGCTGGTGAACCTGCTGGACAACGCCGACCGCTACGCCAGCAATGAACATGCTGCCATTCGGGTACTTACCCAGGCCAACCCAGCGGAAGGCACAGCCACGCTTGAGGTATGGAGCGATGGCCCGGAACTCTCTGCCCAGGTGAGGGAACACCTGTTTGAGCCCTTTGCCTCTTCACACAGCCGCTCCAGCGGCCTGGGCCTGTACATATGCCGCGAACTGTGCGGGCGCTACGGCGCTACGCTGGACTACCGGCGGGCACTGAGCCAGGGCATACCGGGTAACTCGTTTATGGTGGTTTTCACCCAAGGACCAACACACGTACACGCTTACAGCACTGTATGATGAAATGAGAACCGACCGCGGAGAGCACCCCATGAAACCGTCTGTCGCCTTGCAGGCCCACCGAAACACCATCCGAAGTGTGGTTGAGCGTCATCACGCCCGTAACGCCCGGGTCTTTGGTTCCGTCATACACGGGGATGACCTCGACGGCAGCGATCTGGACATACTGATCGACCCCACCCCGGACACCACACTGATGGATGTCGCGGCCATCCAGGTAGAACTGGAAAGGCTTCTGGGTATCAACGTAGATGTGCTTACGCCTAAAGCATTGCCCATCAAATTTCGAGAACAGGTTCTGGGGGAAGCCGTGCCGGTATGAAAAAGACCTTGCGTGTACCCGACTATCTGGGACACATCCTGCAAGCGATAGATCGCATACAACAATACACGCGGAATGTCGACATCACCGGCATTTCTGACCGATGAAATGCTTCAAGACGCCGTCATACGCAACATTGAAGTGATCGGCGAAGCGGCTAACAACATACAACGCGCCGATGCTGCATTTGCTACCGCACACAGCGAGGTGCCCTGGCAAGTCATGTACACCATGCGCAACAGACTGTCGCACGGCTATGACAGCATTGACTTGGAAGTCGTTTGGAAAACCATCCAGAACGACTTACCTCACCTCCAGAAACTGATCGGAGCCCTAGTCAGCTGACTCTAATGCGCAGCGCTGCTTTTGGGTAGCCACTTTTCCCAAGGCAACGCAGGCCATTTCGGGTTTTCTGCGCCACGGCGCATCCACTCCTCTGCGGCTGAGGCGCACACGCGCGGGTCGAACATGCGGCACATGCGCTCTGCCCACCATGTGGCTTGCTCCACGTTCCCGCGTGCGGCTTGTGCAAAGGCTACGCGCCAGCCAAGGGTGGGTAACGGGTAACGGAGGGTCTCCCGTTCCAGGGCTGCTAAATCCTCGCCGCGTAGAATCTCAACATTGCTCATTGGCATGGTGAACCAATAGAGTCGCACGTAAAGCTCAGGATATAGGGCTCGCCCTAATGAAGGAGTGAGATCTGTGAGCATTTGATGAGTTGCCTGTGCCCCACGCTGGCGATACGCCGTGTAGAACGATTCCGTTTGCACATAGGCGTGCCAAACCGGTACTGCGACAGCCATGAAAACCGCCAGCCAAGCCATGGACGCGGGCACAGCATGGCGAATGTGAAGCACCTTCCACTCTTTGGCACCCAGCGCACCCAGCAAAAGGCACAGCAGCCAAAAGAAGAAGCCATAGTGCAGCGGATACTCCAGCATGGCATGCACCAGCATGGCCGTGGCCATGAGCCAGATGAACTGCTCGGCCGCGCTCTGGCATTTGAGCCAGGCGCGCACCCACATCCAAACAACGCCACCAACAATCAGCGTACCCAATGGTAAGCCGAAAATAACCCACATATCCAGCACGGTATTGTGGGCATGCTGGGCAATCGAGTAGTCAAAGGCGCCAACTTCAGGCGCAAGTCGCAAATGTGCATTGGCTACCGCGCCAAAACCGTGGCCCAGCCAAGGCTCTTCACCGATGGCTCTCAACACCATCATCCAAAGGCGCGGGCGGTTGCCGTCTGACACCAGAGATCGTGCGTCTTGCACTGGGAACAAACCCCACCAGTCGATGAGCGGCGGCATGAGCAGTGCAAGCAAACCCAACAAGACGGCGGGCAGCAAAGCCAGCCAAGGCCATTTGGCGCGGTGCCAACGCGCCCACACAAAGAACAGCACGGGCCAAAGAATAAGATTGAGTGTGGCTGTTCGCGAACCGCTTAAATGGACCCCCAGCACAAGAAAAGCTATACACAGCAGAGCAGCCATTCGCCATAGCAACGAGCGTGTAGAGGTTTGGTACCAGGCAAAGCCCACCACCGCGATACCGAGCACGAGCAAAGTGCCCAGGTTGTTAGCCTGCCCAATATTAGAGGATACACGACCACCACCTTCGCTGTGGAGGATGAAGCCCTCGTCCCAATTGGCACCAGAGACGACACCGCTCCATTGCAACACAGCGACCAGTGCAGACACCATGGCAGCTAGGCATACCACGGTCAGAACAGCGTTGAACCACCAAGTACCCCTCAGGTTCAACCCCAAGCTATAGGCCAACCAGCCGATCACGCCAAAGGCCAAAAATACCGCTACCAGGGTAACCCGCATCTCCCACAGCCCACCTACAACCGATGCGTGAAGTGCGGAGAGCAAGAGCACTACTACCCAGGGCAGGGGCTGACCAAACCTAACCACCCCATGACCGGCCACCCAACCACACCCCAATCCTATGAACAACGCAAAAAGCCACTCGTTGTAGAAGGTTGTCCACGGCAATAGGTGAAACGGAAACAGGTACGCCAGCAACGTCGCCAGTACGGCGAGCAAACCTATGAGAAGCAACGTAATCTTGGCGACGGAGCTTTCGTGTTGTGAATTCATACGCTCACTTTGCCTCAGAGAACCAGCTCTTAGAGGAGCTTGCACCCAGTAATTTGCTCATGCTTTATGCATATAAAAAAAGAGCCTCTAACGAGGCTCTTGCGGGGCAGATCAATGATTAGGGAAGACGGCAGGTCGCTGTCGCCCAATCACAAGAAACAGCAGTTGTGCTCGTTCCACGCGACGACCCTGCTGTAAAAGTACCAGAAAGATCGGCGTTTTTCGCTGGCGGGGTTCCCAGCGTCGAGGCAGAGCACGTAGTACCAGTCGTGCTCACGGAAAGAGAAGGCGCGGTAGTTGTCATCTGCGCCGCATGCCAAGCTGCATAAGATTTCACAAACGAGGATGTTTCTGCCAAGCAAGCGTTGTCCGCTGATTTCTTAACGTAGTTCTGGTACGCAGGCAGCGCAACAGCTGCCAAAATGCCGATGATCGCAACGACGATCATCAGTTCGATCAGGGTGAAACCCTGCTGGACTTTCTTAGACATGCTCATGGAGCCTCCTGAAGGTTGACGAACGCCGAAGCAGCGCAGGCGACTACATGCATCTTCCGTGCCACCCAAAGCATCACACAACTCAAAGAAGCCCATAAGATCAATCTAATTCGCACCGATTGACAATCATGATCAGAATAAACAAGAAGTCCGATTGGATCGGACTTCTTGTTTAGCTTGGAAATCTGGCAATCAGCTACCGCCGGCAATACTGCACGCCAACGTGTCCCAACGACAATTGACTTTGGCACCACTCTTACCACGTGCGGGCGTGAAGACTGACGTAGTCGCAGATGTTGCCGTGCTTACGTTTCCGTAATCGCTATTGGTAAAACCGCTGATCGTGCCAGTTACTGTAGATGTACAGCTAGACGCTGTGTAGGTCGGGGCGGTCATGCTGGTCGTGGCGGCTGCGCCAAACGACTCGACGAACGAGGTTGCCTCACCCAGGCAGGCGTTTTCACCTGACTTGTTGATGTAGTTCTGGTACGCGGGCAGTGCGATAGCAGCCAAGATACCAATGATCGCCACGACGATCATCAATTCAATGAGGGTAAAACCCTTTTGGATTTTTTTGGACATGCTCACTTGAGCCTCCTTTTGGTTGACGAACGCCCTATTGGCGCAATCGTCATCAGCAGGGCTTTTACCACAGAAGGGCTGAAGTCACACTCACAAAAGTTGAGGTATTCCAAAAATCACAAAATAAAGCTATTGATCACAAATTGTTATTTGAAAACATCCACTTTCAACCAAATATTGTCACATCATGACAAGTCAATTGTCAGAATGTGACAAAAAAACGCTACCTTCTTCCATTTTCCCCAAGCGGTAGCGCAACTGCCGCAGCGTCATACCCAGCGCCTCGGCCGCACGGGTACGGTTCCAGCGGTGGGCCTCCAGCACCTTGAGGATGGTGCGGGGCGAGGGCTCGCCAGCGGACAAGTCCGTTTCATCTACAGGCTCCTGCTCCCCCTGCGGCTTGGCACCCTGCTGCGCCAGGAACAGGTCGTTCACGCCCAGTTCCAGCCCGTCAGCCAGAGCCACAGAGCGTTCAAGCAGGTTTTCGAGTTCGCGCACGTTGCCCCTGAAGGTATGGGTCTGCAGGGCGGCCATGGCGTCTTGCGTCAAGGTGAGCGCAGGGCACCCATCGCGCAGTGCCAAGCGCTGCAGAATGCCGCTTGCCAGTGCGGGTATGTCTTCCACCCGGTCGCGCAGCGGCGGCACGTCCACCTGAATGACGTTGAGGCGGTAGTACAGGTCGTGGCGGAACTGCCCGGCCTGCACCAGGGCAGACAAGTCTTTGTGCGATGCTGAAAGCACGCGCACGTCCACATGCTCTTCTTCCACCGCGCCCACGGGGCGCACGGCGCGTTCTTGCAACACGCGCAACAGCTTTACCTGCACGGCCAGGGGCAATTCGGCCACTTCGTCCAGGAACAGGGTGCCGCCATGGGCTGCGCGGAACAGACCGGGTTTGTCTGCCGAGGCACCGGTAAAGCTGCCTTTGCGGTGGCCGAACAGTTCGCTTTCTATAAGTTCAGAAGGTATGGCACCGCAGTTCACTGGCACAAAGGGGTTGCCCGCCCTGGGGCCCTGCTGGTGGACGAGCCGCGCAATCAGCTCTTTACCCGTGCCAGATTCGCCATGGATGAACACCGGTGCCTGCGTGCGAGCCACTTTACCGATGAGGCGACGCAGTGCCTGCATGGGCGGGCTGGTACCAATGAGCGGGTCTTGCGTGGGCTTGCCTTGCGTGGCCTGGTCTGCCGCCGCACCGCCTGGGGCCAGACGCAAGGCGTGGTCCACGATTTCACGCAGGCGCCCTGGGGAAAGCGGCTTGGTCACAAAGTCGAAAGCGCCAGCCTTCAGCGCCTCCACAGCGGCTTGAACGTCGCCATAGGCGGTAACCACGGCCACGGGCAGCTCCAACGCCCGCTGCTGGATATGGCGCACCAGTTCCAGGCCGTTGCCGTCGGGCAGGCGCAGGTCGGTAATGCAGAAGTTGAACCGGGCGGGTTCTTTCAGCGCCTGCATGGCTTCGGCCAGCGAAGCCGCAGCAACTACCCGCACGCCCACCCGCTCCAGGCTGAGCTCGTACAAGGACAGGATGTCGGGCTCGTCGTCGATGACGAGGGCGCAAGGTCCAGGCTGCTTTATTCCCATGCGGGAATTATCTGCTTATGGGAAGTTGACGTTGGTGTTGCTGGCGAAGAAAAACCGCTCAGGCACCCAATCGTCGCGCCCATCGGGCGCTTCTTTGCACACCGAGCGCTCCAGCCCATACTTCACAATGAACGGAGAGGGCATCCATGAATTCATACAAACGCGCTCAAGCCTCAGATTTTCGCGGCTTCACGCTCATCGAGTTGATGATCGCCGTCGCGATCATCGGGATTCTTGCGGCAATCGCATTGCCCGCGTACCAAGAATATGTTCGACAGGCTCGCCGAGCAGATGGACAGGCTGCACTCATGTCACTGCAACTGGCACAAGAAAAATTTCGAGCCAACAACACGACTTACGCGAGTGGCACTGCTGCGATTGGGGTTGCATCTACGTCCACTGAGGGGCACTACGCAATTGCAATCACATCCAGCAACGCCGTGGGCTACAGCGCATCAGCCGACCCACAAGGCGTTCAAGCCAGCGACACCACTTGCGACCCGCTCACCATGACCTTGTCGGGCGGCACCATCACCTACGGCCCCACGGGGTGCTGGAAGCGATGATGAGCAAGCGCCCAATCAACCTCGGCTTCACACTTATCGAATTGATGGTAACCATTGCCATCATCGGGATCATTGCGTTGGTCGCCGTGCCCTCCATGACAGCGATGATCGAAACCCGTCGTATGCAGAGCGCCACAGAGTTCGTGTACGCGCGCGTGGCTTCAGCCCGCGTCGAGGCCATCAAGCAATCCAAAACGGTTTACGTGACATTTGTTACGGGTAACAGCGGGGGCTGGTCTATCGGCATGAGCGACAAGACCAGCTGCCAGCCCTCCACAGCCCCTGCAGACTGCACGGTAACTACGAAGGTCAACGGTACCGACACGGACTTGTCTTACGTGTTTACTGGCGCTGACCATACGCGGGTGAATATGACCAATGCGGCCTTCGGCTCGCCCTCCTCCGCCCAAGTCAGCTTCTCAGCAGGGCGTGGTACGTCGAACGGCGGATCCGTCACGCTGACGTCGACTGCTGGGCTTCAGACACAAATTCAAGTTAACGGGCTTGGTCGGGTCATTATTTGCTCACCCACGGGCTCCAGCAAACTTGGAGCTTACAGGGACTGCTAAGTGAAAACATCTATGCATAAACAGCGCGGACTGTCACTGATTGAGTTGATGGTCGGCATGATAGTGGCGATGGTCGTGATTGCAGGCGCGTTTGCGGCCTACATGGGCATGACAATCAGTAGCCGAGACAGCATTCGCGCTGACCGCCTGAACCAAGACATGCAGACCGTCATGGACTTGATGGTTGCTGACCTGCGCCGCGCCGGCTACTGGAACAGTGAGGCTTCAGGCGCACCAGCAACCAATCCTTTCAGCACCATAAACACTGCCACGGCGGGTTGCATCCTTTACAGCTACGACGCCGATGGCAGCGGGGCAATCAGTGACAACGAGCGCTTCGGGTTTAAACGTACTGGCAATGCCATATGGTCTCGTACCTCAGGTACCAGCTTGACAGACTGCAGCGATGGAACGTGGGGGGTGCTGACAGACGAAGTGGTGGTGAACGTGAGCACGCTCACCTTCGTAGCGGAAAACAGATGCGTGAATGGGCGAACCAAGGTGGAAAACGCCGACTGTGCTGCGTTGACCACGGCCCCGGGGGACAACCTGTCGGAGCGCCGATCGATTCGAATTACGCTCCGAGCCAATCCCGTCGGCGACACCGCCTCAACCAAAGCGCTCGCTGCAGTGACGCAGGTTCGCAACGATCGACGCATCGTCATCCCTTGAGGACCGACCCGATGAAAATGCCAACGCTCGCTCAAAGAACTCACCAGAGAGGCATTGCAACGCTTCTGGTCAGCGTGGTCATACTGATCCTGATGAGCATCATTGCGACCTACACAGCGCGTACCAGCCTTTTGGATTTGGCCTTGACCAATAACAGCTACCGCGCAAAGCAGGCCGAAGCGGCCGCCAGTGCAGCCTTGGACTTTGCACTGGCTTACTACCTTAATGGCGGAGCAGACCAAAACAACGACAACACTGCCGATACCGTTACGGTGCCCACGAGTCTGACCGGCGGCAATCGGACGACCGTACAGTTTTGCGACCCTAGCACGGTACTTACATGTACTGCGCCAACTAACCTGTTCCGCCTGCGCATCATTGCGCAAGGCTACAGCGATGACGACACGGCCACGACCAGTCAAAGTGTTCTAGTGTCGGAGGAATCTGCACTTGGCGCGTCTCCCAAAGCTGCCTTGACAGCCAAGGGAGCCGGTGCAGCAACACTTAACGGCAACCTTACGGTGGTCAACAACAACCCGGGGGGCATCACCATCTGGACAGGCACCAACATTGGTGCAATGACCGGTAGCTTCGAGACCAAAATCTCCGTCGAAGGCAGCAACAACCAGATTAGTTCCGAGAAGGCGGGCAGCAAGTTCTACATTGGGCCCGACGTCGTGTACAACGATTACAGCCTAAGGAATTTGACATATGCACAGTTCTTTGAGCAGATCACGGGCCGGACTCAAGATGAACTAATTGCCAAAGCGAACATCAGCCTCTCCGGCCTTCAAGAACTGCCAGAGCCAACCGCGGCCAATAATTACCTAGGCGGCCAAATCATTTACGTCGACAAGGCCACGTTTGACCCCAACAAAAACCTGGGCACAACCGACAAACCCGTCATCCTTATCGTGAACGGTAACTTTGAGTTGAACGGCCCCAACATCATCAATGGCTTGGTTATTGCGAAGAATCTGTCTAAGGCCAACGGTACGGCTCGGGTCAATGGCGCAATGATCATGGAGAACGTAACCAATGCCAATGGTGGCTTCACCATTGAGATGACGCCGTCCGTGATCACCAATCTTGGAAAGATCACTACAAAGTCAACGGTTGGCAACAGCTGGCGCGACTGGAACTGATACGGAGGTTTTTCATGTTCACATCACAACGTTCGTCCAGACGTGACGCCGGCTATGCCCTGATCGAGGCGCTTGTATCGATGATGGTAGTGGCCATCGGCGTGCTTGGCATTGCCAAGATGCAGACTGTGGTGGTGGCCAGCAGTGCTGATGCGAAAGCGCGATCAGAGGCCATGACTCTGGCCCAGACCAAGCTTGATGAATTGCGCAACATCGCATTGCAGGGCGAGCACTACACAAACGGCGGCACGTGCGTTGCAGGATCGGTTGTGGTAGGCGGCACCGACGCGCCGACCGGGGTAAACGCCACGTACACACGCAGGTGGACAGTCACGCCCAACTGTGTACCTGCAAGGCACCAAATTTTGGTTACCGTCGGCTGGACCAGCGCGGCCAACGAAAGCAAGACAGTCCGACTCAACAGTGTTATCGCGTGGAATGACCCGACGAGCAGCACGCTCAAGCTCTCCGCAGGGTCAGGAATGGGCAGCGGTGGACTTGCCCCCCCGGCCTCTGCGCGCTTGGGTGACGATACGCAGGACTACACCAGCCGTCCCACGGGGGCTACCCCAAACGGCGCAGACGGCACCTACACCTACCACAACAGCGGCAGCGGCGAATGGGAAATCCTGGTAGCCCTCACTGGCGGCGGCTACCGGGTAGCCCTGTACAGCAAGGTCCCCATAGTGACGCTCAGCGGCATCGTGGCGCTGGATCGCGGTATTGCACCCGACGCTTCGGGCTCCGGCCGAGACATTCGCACTGCAGCCGAGACACTCATTACCAATATCGCCGTTTACCGGACCGACATCACCTTCTGCCTGTTCCCGCTGCGCTTCACCGACGAAAACGACGTTAGCACTTACGGCGCAGGCGGCAACACCACGTCGACCGACCGGGCTGCAGCTTACAAATGCTACGTCCCCGAGGGGTGGACGGGCAACATCGGGTTGCTACAGCGGTCTTACGAAACCGGTTGCTCGGGCAAGTACAACCTGTTTGATGGTCAGGATCGCGTGGACGGTTGCGGCTTCAGAAATGACGTGGCCTGCCCAGGTGACGCCAGCGTACTGGGGTTGCGTAGTCACAAGGTGTTGATCGTCAACGGCAGTGGAACAACGGTGGGGCAAAGCGGCGTGCTTGAACACCATCAGCGCATGCTGATACCAGGCGACCTCACCTTGACGCGGACCCAGCGCCTAGATTTCGCAATCTTCAAATTCGTCAAAAACTCGATTGAAACTTGTTCCGCGCGTTTCAACGCAACCGGTTCAGGCACTACCGGCACATCACCATCGAACTACTCGGTTTTCCTGCGCTCTGGCGCTAGTGGCGATGGAGTCCCTAGCATCGTGAACCCGGTTTACGTAATCGACCGCTATCTCCAAGGTACGACAGGCGGCTTCGTCACGGTCAGTGGTGCGGCGTCTGGCTGCAGCGGCTCCGTCAAGGCCACGGGAGTATCAGGCTGGGCCAGCTTCACCTGCCCGGTGTCGGGCGGGAACTACACCTGCGACGTGTCTTATGGCTGGTCCGGCACTATCGATGACCAGACCCTGACCAGCGTGGTCGCAGACCAGTCTCTCGACATAACGTGCCCTTGATGCCACGAACTTAAGAGGACACTAGTTCATCGCCAAATATTACCTGACGGAACCGGTAGCATCACTGAAAGTATTGCACACTTAGTCAGTGACATCTTCCGCTTCAAAAACTGCTGGCCGTATGCTTTTATCGGACGGATCTACTCACGCGGAACGTTTTAACGCATCCCCCAACTTCGGCCCCCGCCCCCCAGGCACCACGATCGACCTGATCGTGGTGCACTCCATCAGCCTGCCGCCCGGCCAGTACGGCGGGCCGGAGGTGGAGCAGCTGTTCACCAACACGCTGGATTGGGACGCGCACCCCTACTTCCAAACCATTCGTGGGCTGGAGGTGTCGGCGCACTTCTTCATACGCCGCACAGGCGAGGTGGTGCAGTTTGTGTCTTGCGACGACCGCGCCTGGCATGCGGGCCGTTCCAGTTGGTGTGGGCGCGACAACTGCAACAACTATTCCATTGGCATTGAGCTTGAAGGGCTGGAAGGCGATACCTTTGAGCCCGCCCAGTACCAGGCCCTGGCCAGCCTGTGCCAAACGCTGGGGCAGCACTACCCCATACAGCAGGTGGTAGGGCACGAGCACATAGCCCCAGGCCGCAAACAAGACCCTGGCCCAGGGTTTGATTGGGCGCTCTTACAGCAGCACCTGGGGTGGCCGGATCGGTGTTTTCCCCCACCTGCCAAACGCTGAAACGAAAAAATTTTTGGCTCCCGCCGTTGCACATGGGCTTGGCGTGGCTACACTACCGGTAGTGTTTCAAACCACATCAGAACACTATAGGTAGTGTCTGACACCACCACCCAGGCCTACACGTGGCCTGGCTTGACGCCACCAGCAGACCGATCATACGCGCCTGCGACGTCTGCCCCAACAAGACAACTAGCGAGGAACCATGCAATCCACGACCACAGCCCCCCAGTCTGCCGCCCCCGTGTTTGGCGACACCGCTGAAGCTCCCCGCGCCGCCCACGGCGGCACCCTGCAAAACTACCAGATCATCCGCCGCAATGGCGCGGTGGTGCCCTTTGAGCCGAACAAGATTGCCGTGGCCTTGATGAAGGCCTTCCTGGCCGTGCACGGCACGCACGGCGCGGCATCGGCCAGCGTGCGCGAAGACGTGGAGCTGCTGACCCAGAACGTGGTGCGCGGACTGATGCGTTCGCGCCCGGGCGGCGGCACCTTCCATATTGAAGACGTGCAAGACCAGGTGGAACTGGGCCTGATGCGCGGCGGCCACCACGAAGTGGCCCGTGCATACGTGCTGTACCGCGAGCGCCGCGCACAGGAACGTGCCGCACAGAAGACCGAGCAGGCTGCGCCCGCGCAACCCACCCTGCACGTGCTGGACGGTGGCCAAAAGGTGGCACTGGATCTGGGCCGCCTGCAATCGCTGATTGCCACTGCCTGCGCCAACCTGGGCGCCGACGTGAAGCCCGAGCCCATTGTGGCCGAGACCATGCGCAACCTGTACGACGGCGTGCCCATGACCGAGGTGTACAAAGCCGCCATTCTGGCCGCGCGCACCAAGATCGAGACCGACCCCGACTACACCTACGCCACCGCCCGCCTGTTGCTGCACACCATCCTGAAGGAAGTGCTGGGCGAGGAAGTGACCCAGGCCGACATGGCCACCCGCTATGCCGATTACTTCCCCACCTTCATCAAGAAGGGCGTGGAAAACGAACTGCTCAACCCCGAGCTGTTGAACTACGACCTGAAGAAGCTGGGCGCAGCCCTGAAGGCCGAGCGCGACCTGCAGTTTGACTACCTGGGCCTGCAGACCCTGTACGACCGTTACTTCCTGCACGTGCGCAAGGCGCGCATTGAGCTGCCGCAGGCCTTCTTCATGCGTGTGGCCATGGGCCTGGCGCTGAACGAGATTGACCGCGAGGCACGCGCCATCGAGTTCTACGAAGTGCTGTCGAAGTTCGACTTCATGTCGTCCACCCCCACGCTGTTCAACAGTGGCACGTTGCGTTCGCAGCTGTCCAGCTGCTACCTGACCACCGTGCCCGACGACCTGGACGGCATCTACGAATCCATCAAGGAAAACGCGCTGCTGAGCAAGTTTGCCGGCGGCCTGGGCAACGACTGGACGCGCGTTCGCGCACTGGGTTCCCACATCAAGGGCACCAACGGCGAAAGCCAGGGCGTGGTGCCTTTCCTGAAGGTGGTGAACGACACCGCCGTGGCCGTGAACCAGGGTGGCAAGCGCAAGGGCGCGGTGTGTACCTACCTGGAAAGCTGGCACCTGGACATTGAAGAATTCCTGGAGCTGCGCAAGAACACGGGCGACGACCGCCGCCGCACGCACGACATGAACACGGCGAACTGGATTCCCGACCTGTTCATGAAGCGCGTGATGGAAAAGACCGACTGGAGCCTGTTCAGCCCCAACGACGTGCCCGACCTGCACGACAAGTTTGGCGAGGACTTTGAGCGCGCCTACGTGGCCTACGAAGAAAAGGCTGCGCGTGGCGAGATCAAGCCTTACAAGAAGGTGCCCGCCATCGACCTGTGGCGCAAGATGCTTTCGATGCTGTTCGAGACCGGCCACCCCTGGATCACCTTCAAGGACCCCTGCAACATCCGCAGCCCGCAGCAGCATGTGGGCGTGGTGCACTCGTCCAACCTGTGCACCGAGATCACGCTCAACACCAGCGACACCGAAACCGCCGTATGCAACCTGGGCTCGGTCAACCTGGCGCAGCACCTGAAGGACGGCCCCAACGGCAAGGAGCTGGACCACGAGAAGCTGAAAGCCACCATTGCGGTTGCGATGCGCATGCTCGACAACGTGATCGACATCAACTACTACGCGGTGAAGAAGGCGCGCGACTCCAACCTGCGCCACCGCCCGGTGGGCATGGGCATCATGGGCTTCCAGGATGCGCTGTACCTGATGCGCACGCCCTACGCTTCTGAAGCCGCCGTGGACTTTGCCGACCGCTCCATGGAGGCGGTGTGCTACTACGCTTACTGGGCGTCCACCGAACTGGCTGCCGAGCGTGGCCGGTACTCTACCTACAAGGGTTCGCTGTGGGACCGCGGCATTCTGCCCATCGACTCGCTGGACCTGCTGCAACAGCAGCGTGGCGGCTACGTGGAAGTGGACCGTTCCCGCTCGCTGGACTGGGACGCGCTGCGTTCCAAGATTGCCCGCGACGGCATGCGCAACTCCAACTGCATTGCCATTGCGCCCACGGCCACCATCTCCAACATCATTGGTGTGGATGCGTCCATCGAGCCTTGCTTTGGCAACCTGTCGGTGAAGTCCAACCTGTCGGGCGAGTTCACGGTCATCAACAGCTACCTGGTCAAAGACCTGAAGCGCCTGGGCCTGTGGGACGAAGTCATGATCATGGACCTCAAGCACTTCGACGGTTCGCTGTGGCCCATTGACCGCGTGCCGCAAGACATGAAGGAGCTGTACCGCACCGCGTTTGAAGTGGAGCCGGTGTGGCTGGTGGAAGCCGCTGCGCGCCGCCAGAAGTGGATCGACCAGGCACAGAGCCTGAACATCTACATGGCTGGTGCATCGGGCAAGAAGCTGGACGAGACCTACAAACTCGCATGGGTGCGTGGCCTCAAGACCACCTACTACCTGCGCACCACCAGTGCCACGCACGCAGAGAAATCCACGGGCCGTGTTGGACAGTTGAACGCAGTGCCCAATGCAAGCACAGCACCTGCCGCAACAGCAGATGCAGCGGGCTCTGCAGCCGCAGCAGTGCCAGCCACTGATGTGAAGTTCACCGCGATTGACGACCAGGTTTGCGAAGCCTGTCAGTGATCAACACACACGCTTGAAGCACTTGAACTTCAACGAAGCATGACGTTTCGATGCAGGCACGCAACAAACATGCGTGTCATGCATCGACAACGCTTGCTTTTCGTCTGAGCGCTTTCATAATTCAAAAGATTGGAAAACCATATGTTGACCTGGGACGATCAAAGCACTCCAGCATTGCAACCCGTGACGCCTTCGCGCACGGCCCCTCAGACTCCCGCTTACGATGCGGGCGTCGCTGGTGGGGTCTCCCCTGTCGCTGCTGCACGCAACAGTGCACAAGCCGCAACGGCACAGCGCATCAACGCAGCAGACAAACGCATCATCAACGGCCAGACTGACGTCAACCAGTTGGTGCCTTTCAAGTACAAGTGGGCTTGGGAAAAATACCTGGCCACGTGCGCCAACCACTGGATGCCGCAAGAGGTCAACATGTCGCGCGACATCGCCACATGGAAAGACCCGAACGGCCTGACCGAAGACGAGCGGCGCATCGTCAAGCGCAACCTGGGCTTCTTCGTCACGGCTGACTCGCTGGCTGCCAACAACATCGTGCTGGGCACCTACCGCCACATCACTGCGCCCGAGTGCCGCCAATTCCTGTTGCGTCAAGCGTTTGAAGAAGCCATCCACACGCACGCCTACCAGTACATCGTGGAGTCGCTGGGTCTGGACGAGTCCGAGATCTTCAACGCCTACCACGAGGTGCAATCCATCCGCGACAAGGACGAGTTCCTGATCCCGTTCATCGACGCGATCATGGACCCGAACTTCAAGACTGGCACCCCCGAAACCGACCAGACCCTGCTCAAGAGCCTGATCGTGTTTGCGTGCCTGATGGAAGGTCTGTTCTTCTACGTGGGCTTCACGCAGATCCTGGCGCTGGGCCGCCAGAACAAGATGACGGGCGCTGCCGAGCAGTACCAGTACATCCTGCGTGACGAGTCGATGCACTGCAACTTCGGCATCGACCTGATCAACCAGTTGAAGCTTGAGAACCCGCACCTGTGGACTGCGGAATTCAAGGCTGAGATCAAGGCGCTTTTCCTGAAGGCCGTGGACCTGGAATACGCCTACGCCGAGGACACCATGCCGCGTGGCGTGCTGGGCCTCAACGCTTCGATGTTCAAAGGCTACCTGCGCTACATCGCCAACCGGCGTGCCACGCAGATTGGCCTGGAGCCTCTGTTCCCGAACGAAGAAAACCCGTTCCCCTGGATGAGCGAGATGATCGACCTCAAGAAGGAACGCAATTTCTTCGAGACCCGCGTGATCGAGTACCAATCGGGAGGCGCACTGTCCTGGGACTGATGTCCTGACCTTCGCCCTTCAGCTTTCACCACATGCGGCCTATTCGTTCAACCCCCTCAACACCGGTTCACCAGAACCGTGGCGGGGTTGATTCCCCCATTCAACGCATGGGGCTCCATGGCGCGATGCATCCGCCCGAGTCCCATGCGCTGAATCGCTTGCCCGGAATTGTCCGAGGTCAAGCGCTCTTTGCAACTTGATCAAGGAGAACAATATGGCAACTGCGAAGAAGGCCGCTCCGGCCAAGAAAGCTGCGGCACCCGCCAAGAAGGCAGCCGCCCCCGCGAAGAAAGCTGCACCGGCCAAGAAGGCTGCTGCTCCGGCGAAGAAGGCAGCCGCTCCGGCGAAGAAAGCTGCTCCTGCCAAGAAGGCTGCTGCTCCGGCGAAGAAGGCCGCTGCACCCGCCAAGAAGGCTGCTGCTCCGGCGAAGAAAGCCGCTGCACCTGCCAAGA
The DNA here is from genome assembly GCA_041913045.1 of Burkholderiaceae bacterium. Taxonomy (GTDB): domain Bacteria; phylum Pseudomonadota; class Gammaproteobacteria; order Burkholderiales; family Burkholderiaceae_C; genus CAMLOF01. Next base: position 130,205 of record JAYSGB010000004.1, read on the forward strand.
AGGCTGCTGCACCTGCCAAGAAGGCCGCTGCACCCGCCAAGAAGGCTGCTGCTCCGGCGAAGAAAGCCGCTGCACCTGCCAAGAAGGCTGCTGCTCCGGCGAAGAAAGCCGCTGCACCTGCCAAGAAGGCTGCTGCTCCGGCGAAGAAAGCCGCTGCACCTGCCAAGAAGGCTGCTGCTCCGGCGAAGAAGGCCGCTGCTCCTGCCAAGAAAGCTGCTGCAACCAAGAAGGCTGCCGCTCCCGCCAAGAAAGCTGCTCCAGCCAAGAAGGCTGCTGCGAAAAAGGCGGCTGCCCCTGCAGCCCCTGCCCCTGCGGCAGCAGCACCGGCTCCTGCAGCACAAACCAAGCTCAACCCGCAAGCTGCCTGGCCGTTCCCCACGGCCAAGAAGCCTTGAGTTGACGGTTTGGGGTGGTCATTTCGGTGACCGCCCTGGCTTTGAAAAGGTCGACGTGTTCACTTCGATGCACGTCGATTTTTTTTGTTTCAGTGGATTCTGAATCCGAGGTCTTGCCCTGCTGGCAGTGAACCTACATCCAGCCAGCGCGCCAGGGTCTGCCCAATGTCGGCAAAGCTCTGCCGCACACCCAGGTCAACCGCGGCTTTGACACCTGTTCCAAAGAAAAGCACGGGCACGTGTTCGCGGGTGTGATCGGTCCCGCGCCAAGTGGGGTCACAGCCATGGTCAGCGGTGATCACCAGGCAATCGTCTTCTTTCATGTGCTGCAGCAAGGTGGGCAGCCAAGCGTCGAACGACTCCAGCGCGGCGGCGTAGCCGTCAACATCGCGCCGGTGACCGAAGAGCGTGTCGAAGTCCACCAGGTTGGCAAACACCATCCCCCCCCGCGGGCACTGCTGCCATGCACGCAAGGTGGCGTCACAAAGTGCGGCGTTGCCATCGGCCTTATGCAGGTGGGTTATGCCACGGTAGGCAAAGATGTCACCGATTTTGCCCACGCCATGCACTTCGCGCCCGTGCGACTGAAGCCGGTCCAGCAGCGTTTCAGCGGGCGGTGGTGTGGTGAAGTCTTTGCGGTGACCGGTGCGCCGGTAGTTGCCACTGCTGCCCACGAAGGGCCGGGCAATCACCCTGGCAATGCGGGCCTTGTCGAAGATGGGCTTGGCCACTTCGCAGATGTACAGCAGACGGTCGAGCCCAAAGTGTTCCTCGTGGGCGGCCACCTGGAATACGCTGTCGGCGCTGGTATAGCAGATGGGCCAGCCGGTGCGCACGTGCTCATCGCCCAGGCGGGCGATGACTTCGGTTCCGCTGGCGTGGTCATTGCACAAGCTGCCACCCAGCCCGCAGGCCTGCAGCCATTCGTTCATCAGTTCTGCGGGGAACACACCCACGTGGTCTGCATCGGCCTTCAACGCATCGCGTGTCGCGAAGTAGCCCCAGTCAAAGAGCACGGGGCAGCCCATCATCTCCCAATGCCCGCTGGGAGTGTCTTTGCCGCGGCTGACCTCAGCTGCTGCCCCGTGCCACGCGTGCCGTGGTTGGGTTTGCGGCAAGCCTTCGGGCCAAGTGCCAGTGGCTGCTTGCACGGCATGCCCCAACCCCAGGTGCAACAGGTTGGGAATGTCCAGTGGCCGCCCCTGCTGTGCACACCAGCGTGCAATGCTGCCCAGCGTGCAGGCACCTGCGTCGCCAAAGGCTGCCGCATCCGGCGCGGCCCCCACGCCCAGCGAATCGAGCACCAGCACGACAGCGCGTTTCATGAGGAGGCTCCGTCAACGTATTGCAGCAAGGGTTGGGTGAGCGGCACTTCGGCATCGGCCCACGTCAATGCACGCAGAAAGGCGGCCTGCGCCTGCTCGGACGCGGCCTCGTTGGCAGCATGCACGCGAGCGATGGGCTGGCCAGCCTCAACCTTGGCACCTACAGGCACTACCTGGGTCAAACCCACCCGGTGGTCGATGGCGTCGGAAGCCTTGCGGCGGCCGCCCCCCAGCTCAATCACCAGCACGCCAATGTCGCGCGTCTGCATACCTGCAATCCAGCCGGATCGCGGCGCTAGGACGTCCACCTGCACCGGGGCGGAAACAAGATGGCGGGACGGGTGCTCCAGCAAGTCAGCCGGGCCACCCAGGCCGGACACCATGCGAGCGAAACGCTCGGCGGCGCTGCCGCTGTTCAGGCTGTCGTGCATTTGCCGCAGAGCATCTTCCCGCGTGGTGGCCAGTTTGCCGATGAGCAGCATCTCCGCGCCCAACGTGCAGGTCACCTCCAGCAAGCGCGGGTCGCGGTGCCTGCCAGTGAGGAAGTCGATGGCTTCGAGCATCTCCACCGCGTTGCCGCAGCTGTGCCCCAACACCTGGTTCATGTCGGTGATCCAGGCGCGCGTAGGCAGGCCCGCACCTTGCGCCACGCGCACCAGGGAATCGGCCAGCTCCTGCGCCACGGGCAATTGCGCGGCAAAGGCGCCGTTGCCGGTTTTTACGTCCATCACCAGCCCTTGCAAGCCTGCAGCCAGCTTCTTGGACAAGATGCTGGCGGTGATGAGGGGAATGGACTCCACGGTGGCCGTGACGTCGCGAATGGCATAGAGACGTTTGTCGGCAGGGGCCAGATCAGCTGTCTGGCCGATGATGGCGCAACCGACTTGCGACACGACCTGGCGAAGCAGGTCCACCGCAGGCGCGGTCTGGTAGCCGGGGATGCTGTCGAACTTGTCGAGCGTGCCGCCGGTGTGGCCCAGGCCCCGGCCCGAGATCATGGGCACAAACCCGCCACACGCGGCGACCATGGGCGCGAGCATGAGGCTGACCTTGTCGCCCACGCCGCCGGTGGAGTGTTTGTCGAGCACCGGGCCCGGCAGCGCGGCCTGGGCCCAGTCCATCACCTCGCCAGAGCGCATCATGGCCTGCGTCAACGCCACACGCTCGGACATGGACATGCCCCGGAAGAACACGGCCATGGCCAGCGCGGCAGCCTGGCCTTCGCTCCAGCTGCCATCCACCAGGCCACGCACGAAGGACTGGATGTGCGCGGCGTCGAGCGTGCCGCCGTCGCGTTTGATGCGGATGATTTCCTGTGCGAGCATGGGTCTTCAATAGTTTGATGCGCCGGGGTTTTGGGAGTGGCCAGCGTTTGGCACAAGATGGCGGGCAAGGTCGTTCCACAAGCCACTGGCGCCGATGCGAAAACGCGCGGATGTGAGCGCCGCCTGCCCCAGGTGCTGGCGCACCAGATCCAGGTAAGGCAGCACGTCGTCAACGGTTCGCAACCCGCCAGAAGGTTTGAACCCCAATTGCGCGGCGCGCGGGCTGGCCGCGATGGCACGCAGCATCACGTCAGCGGCCTGCGTGCTGGCGCCGTGCGGCGTCTTGCCGGTACTGGTCTTGAGAAAATCAGCTCCCGCGTCCAACGCCAGCTGGCAGGCCTGAGGCAACTGCTCCGCGTCCAGTTCGCCGCTTTCCAGAATCACCTTCAACAGCAGGCCATGGCTGGCCTTGCGCACTTGCTGCAACAAGGCCGCGCATTCGGCCACGTCTTGCGGGCTGCCACGCAGCAAGCGGCGGTAAGGGAGCACGCAGTCCACCTCCTGTGCGCCCGCGTCGCGTATCTGCGCGATTTGCGCCAGCACGTCGGGCAGCGCTTCGTCGCCCGACGGGAAGTTGACAACCGCTGCCACCGCAATATGGCTGGGCAGCTGGCGGCGGGCATGGGCGGCCAGGCGCGGCCACACGCAAACCGCTGCCACGGGCGGCATGCCAAAAACCTGTCCTTGCGCGCGCTGGCACAACTGGTCCACGTCTGCTTCCGTGCTGGCGTCACCCAGTTCGGTCAAATCCAGGCACGACAGCATCAGCCTTGCAGCCTCTTGCTTGGAGTGGATCGGTTCAGTAGAAGCCATATCAGTCTCCGCCGAGCCGTCTCAAGGAGACTGAAGCCCCCTCGGGGGGCAGCGAACAAAGTGAGCGTGGGGGCAGTTTCACTTCAGTCCTCCAGCACCAGCTCGCCCACCACGCGCTCCAGCAGGGCCGAAGCCCGCTCGCTGGCCGCCTGGGCCTGTGCCAGCGTATGGCCATGGCTGAGCTGCTCGTCTGACAGCCCCGCGCCCATGTTGGTCATCAACGAAAAGGCCATCACCTTCATGCCCAGGTAACGTGCCAAAATGGTTTCAGGCACGGTGCTCATGCCCACAGCGTCCGCCCCCAAGCGCGCAGCCATGCGAATTTCGGCAGGGGTTTCGAACTGCGGGCCCACGAACCAGGCATACACGCCTTCGTGCAGGGTGGAGCCCTGGGCACGGGCAGCGCGTTTGGCCTGTTCACGCAAGGCGGCGTCATACGCGTTGGCCATGCCAACGAAGCGTTCTGACCCTGGCAGGCCGATGAGCGGCGAGCGCTGCGGCAGGTTGAGGTGGTCGCTCAGCAACATCAGGCTGCCCGGCGGCATGGTGCCCTGCAGGCTGCCAGCGGCGTTGGTTTGAACCAGCACTTTGCAACCCCAGTCGCGCAGGGTTTGGAGGGGCACTTTCATGCCATCGGGTTCGCCGGTTTCGTATGTGTGCTTGCGCCCGGTGAGCACCGCAACTTCGTGTTGGCCAATGCGCCCCCAAAGCAAATCGCTGGCGTGCCCCTGCACACTGGGCATGGGGAAGCCCGGCAGATCGGCGTAGGAAACGCGAACGGCGTCGCGCACCTTGGTGGCAAGGCCGCCCCAGCCGGAGCCGAGCACGATGGCGATGCGGGGGCGGGCCTGCGGCAGGCGTTGCCGCAGAACTTCAATCGGTTGTAACTGACTCATGGCAATAGATGTTGTGGGCCGAAGCTGTGGGGCAGCAATTGCTCCATCGTCAAGGTGGCACGCCAGCCTTGGCTGTCGGCAATGAGAATAGGGGTGTCTGGCAGAGCGAACTCGCGGATCTTCTGGCGGCAGCCACCACAGGGCGTGACCCAAGACGGCGCGTCACCCAGCACCAGCAAGGCACGTATGCGGCGACCGCCTGCCAGCGCCATGGCGCTGATGGCGCCAGCCTCGGCGCACACACCTTGCGGGTAGGCGGCGTTTTCGACATTGCAGCCCGCGTGCATGCGCCCCTCTTCATCCAGCAAAGCGGCCCCCACCAGAAAATTGGAATAAGGCGCATAGGCGCGCTGCCGGGCGTGCAATGCCGCTTGCCACATGGCTTCGCGGGTACTCACGTCCAGCCAGGCGGGCACCTGCCAAAGGGTGGCATCGGAATGCGTGTTCATGTCCGCTCCTTCACGTACGGTGTGCCCAAGGCCTTGGGCGCAACCGCCTTGCCAATGAAACCCGCCAGCAGGATCACCGTCAACAGATAGGGCAGCGCCTGCACGGCCTGCACCGGCACGGCCCCCACCACTGGCAGGCTGACACCTTGCAGGCGAATGGCAATGGCATCGAGAAAACCGAAAAGCAGGCACGCCCACAGCGCACCCACCGGGCGCCAGCGGCCAAAAATCATCGCGGCCAGTGCCATGAAGCCGCGCCCGGCCGTCATGTTCGGTACGAACGTGGCGCCCTGCGCCAGCACCAGATAAGCCCCTGCCAGGCCGCAAAGCATGCCGTTCAGCGTCAAGGCAACGTAGCGCATACGCTTCACGGGTACACCTGCGGCATCGACCATGGCGGGGTTCTCCCCAACGGCGCGCAGGCGCAAACCAAAACGCGTGCGCCACAGCAACCACCACACCAGCGGCACCAGCAACAACGCAACGTACACCAGCGCGTTGTGGCCCAGCAAACCTTGTCCAATGATCTTGCCGACCCAGGGTACAGCTTCCACTGCCTGTGCGAACCCGGGCCACAGATCGCCAATGCGGCTTTGGTCCTGCACGGGCGGGGTCTGCCCGCCCTGCTTGAACCAGGCTGCCCCCAGAACCGCCGTGAGGCCCGCCGCCACAATGTTGATGGCCACGCCAGAGACGACCTGATCACCCGAATGGCTCACGCAGGCAAAGCCGTGCACAGCAGAAAGCAGCACAGCCACCGCCAGCGCAGCACCCAACGCCAACACCAGGTTGCCCGAGACCACACCCACGGCGGCTGCAGCAAAGGCCGCTGCCAGCATCTTGCCTTCCAGGCCAATGTCCACCACGCCGCTGCGTTCGCTGATCAACCCGGCCAGCGCGCACAGTATGAGCGGCGTGGAAACGCGCAGCGTGGCGCCCAGCACCGACCCCCAGAAAACTTCATCCACGGCGCACCTCCTTGCCATCGCCACTGCGCAAAGCCAGCAACCGGCCCAGCCAGGGTGCAGCCACATAGGCCATGGCCCCAGAGAACAAGACGATGAAGCCTTGCAGCGTGACCACCATGTCGCGCGTGAAGCCGGGCACCTCGAACGCCACCTCGGCGCCGCCCTGGAAGAGGATGCCGAACAACAGGCTGGAGAACACAATGCCCACGGGATGGTTGCGCCCCATGAGCGAAACCGCGATACCGGTGAAGCCCGCGCCAGCCACAAAATCAAGCAGCAGCCTGCCAGACACACCGGCAATCTCGTTCATCCCGACCATGCCTGCCAAGCCGCCAGAAATGGCCATGGCCAGCATGATCTGGCGGCGGCCGTGAATGCCCGCGTACTCGGCCACGGTCTCGCTCGCGCCCACCACGCGCAAGCGGTAACCCGAGCGGCTGTGCCAGAGCAGATAATACACCCCCACCACGGCAGCGGCAGCAATGAACACGCTCGCATTCAGCGGCGAAGACGGCCACTCCACCCCTACCCACTCCAGCATCTGATGCATGGACGGCAACTTGGCCGAATCCGCAAAAACAGCGCTTTCCACGGCCATGGCCCCTGGGGCCTTGAGCTTGTTCACCAGCAGATAGACCAGTAGCGTAGACGCCAGGAAGTTGAACATGATGGTCGTGATGACCACATGGCTGCCCCGGTAGGCCTGCAGGTAGGCGGGCACAAGCGCCCATGCCATACCAAAGGCCACGGAACACAACAACATGAACGGCAGCATGACCAAGGCCGGCAGCGACGCTGACAGCCACAACGCTGCCAAACCCGCGCCCAAACCACCGAGCAAGGCCTGCCCCTCCCCCCCGATGTTGAACAGGCCCGCATGAAAGGCCACCGCCACCGCCAGGCCGGTGAACACAAAGGTGGTGGCGTAGTACAAGGTGTAGCTCACCCCTCTGGGTGTGCCTAAAGCGCCTTTGACCAGCGCCGTCAACACTTCCACCGGGCTCTGCCCCACCAGCGCCACCACGGCCCCGGCCACCAGCAGCGCCACCGCCAGGTTGAACAGCGGCAACACCAGCAAATCCGCCCAGCGCGGCAAACGTGCCATCTGCGTCATGCGGCAACCCCTCCCCCAGCCATCAGCAGGCCCAGCTTGGTTTCGGTGCATTCGCTCACAGGCAACTCTCCGGTGATTCGCCCCTGGTTCATCACGATCACCCTGTCCGACAAAGCGAGAATCTCGTCCAGTTCGCTGGACACCAGCAACACGGCGCAGCCCGCGTCGCGCATGCGGCGCAACTGCCCGTGGATGAACTCAATGGCGCCGATGTCCACCCCACGTGTCGGCTGCCCCACCAGCAGCACACGCGGCTGGCGCCCCAGTTCACGCGCCAGCACCAGCTTCTGCTGGTTGCCCCCGGAAAAATTGCCACACAACAGGGCAGGGTCACGCGGCCGCACGTCGAAGGTGTCCATCATCTGCCGGGCGGCTGCATGCATGGCCTCGTGCCGCATGGTGCCTGCCCGTGAATACTCAGGCCACCCCTCGTAGCCCAGCACGGCAGACTCCCAGGCAGCAAAAGTCATCACCATCGCCCTGGCGTGCCGGTCCTCAGGTACATGCGCCACGCCAAGTTCGCGCGCCCGTCTGGGGTCCAACCAATGTTGCGCGTTGAACGTCTTGCCGAGCAGCGTCATTTCTCCGGCCATGACGCTGTGCATACCCGCCAGCGCCTCGATCAATTCGCTCTGGCCGTTGCCGGAGACACCGGCCACCCCGACGATCTCCCCGGCATGCAGGGTGATGTCCGCACCCTTGAGCCGCTCGACACCCAGCGAATCTTTCACGCGCAGCCCGCGCGCCTCCATCACGCGCTCGCCTTGCTTAGGTGGCTCCAGCCCAGCCTGCGCGCCCAGGTGCACACTGCGGCCCACCATGGCCTGCGCCAGTGCGTCAATGGACGTGTCGGCCACCCGCGTCTCCAGCACCACCCTGCCTGCGCGCATCACGGTCACGTCGTCGCAAAGGCTCATCACCTCCTTGAGCTTGTGCGTGATGATGATCACCGTCGTTCCCTGCTCGCGCAGGCGGCGCAGCACATCGAACAGCTGGTGGATTTCCTGCGGCGTGAGCACGGCCGTGGGCTCGTCAAGTATCAGGATGCGTGCGCCCCGGAACAGCGCCTTGAGGATTTCCAGCCGTTGCCTGTCCCCCACCGGCAGGTCTGCCGACAGCACGTCCAGGTCCACATGCAGGCCCGTCGCATCCATGAGCTCCTGCAGGCGCTTGCGCGCCATCGGCTCGGTTCGCGAAAGCATGGCGTGCGACTCCGCGCCCAGCACCACGTTCTCCAACGCGGTGAAGGTGTCCACAAGCATGAAGTGCTGGTGCACCATGCCAATGCCTTGTGCAATGGCGTCCTGCGCGCGCCTGATGCGCACGGGCTTGCCGTTGATGCGGATCTCACCGGCGTCGGCACTGTAAAAACCATACAGGATGGACATGAGCGTGCTCTTGCCAGCACCGTTTTCGCCAACCACCGCGTGTATGGCGCCCGCTGCCACGCGCAGGTCCACCCCGTCGTTGGCCCGCACCGCGCCAAAGCGCTTGTGCATGCCCAGCATTTCCACGGCCCATGGCTTCATGCCTCGGCCTCCTCTTCAACCGGAACACGCTCCGTGGTGGCGCGCAGAATCAAATGGCATGCCCGTTTCAAACAGCGCGAAGGCTGCTCAGGGTGCTCAATGCGCTCTATCAACATGGTTGCCGCATCACGGCCCAAACCGTGAAGCGACGCCCCGACCGACGTCAGCGCGGGCTGGCTGTGCTTGCCCATGGCAATGCCGTCAATGCCCACCACGGACAACTCCTGCGGCACCTTGCGCCCCAGTTCGGCGGCCGCATGCAGAACACCCAGCGCCATCATGTCGTTGCAGGCGAACACTGCTGTGGCACCCGTTGTGCTCAGGCAGCGCAAGCCCTGCTCGTAGCCCGCGTCCACCGAAAAATCACCCTCAAAAAGCAAGCACTCCTCAACAGGTACACCCGCTTGCGCCAACGCGTGCCGCCAGCCCGCCACACGCTGCTGGCTGATGTACTGCGCCATGGGGCCGCTGATACAGGCTATGCGCCGGTGCCCTAACGACAACAGGTGCGACACGGCCAGTACGGCAGCCTCATGCTGGTCGGCCTGCAGCAGATCGGCCTTGAGCACACCAGGGCTGCGGTCAATCATCACCAAAGGCGTGCGCATCAGGCGCTTGCGCACAACCTGCTCCACCGAGGCTTGATCAAACACCCCCGCCACCAGCAACATGCCATCCACGCGGCGGCTCAGCAGACTTTCCAGCTGCAAAGCCTGGTAGCGCCCCTGCGGCCCGGTGTTACCCAGCACCACCGAATAGCCTGCCTCGCGCGCCACATCTTCCACACCCATGGTGATCTCGGCGCAGAAAGGGTTGCTGATGTCTGGCACCAGCACACCGATGCTGTGGGTACGCGCCAACCTCAAGGAACGGGCCACCGCGCTCGGCACGTAGCCGCACTCGTCCACGGCACGCAGAACCTTGCTGCGAGTGCCGTCGCTGACCTTGCGTGTACCGTTGAGCACGTGGGAGACGGTCGTGAAAGACACGCCCGCCACCCGTGCCACGTCCTTGATCGAAACCATGTTGATGCCTGTGCCGGGCCACCCGGCTTGCCAACAGTTGTCAGTACTTGCAGGCGTTGTCGGCCATGTAGTCCGCCACCTTCACCTTGCCACTCAAGATGCTGGCCTTGGCTTCTTCCACGGCCTTCTTGATTTCCGGTGTGACCAGCTTGGCGTTGTGCTCGTCCAGCGCGTAATCCACACCGCCCTCCTTCAAGCCCAGCACCTGCACGCCAGGTGTGTGTGCCTTCACAACGTTGTACACGGCCACGTCTACGCGCTTGAGCATGGATGTCAGCATGGTGCCCGGATGCAGGTAGTTCTGGTTGCTGTCCACGCCGATGGCCAGCTTGCCAGCGTCCTTCGCAGCCTGGTACACACCAATGCCCGTGGCGCCTGCGGCGGCAAACACCACGTCTGCGCCCCGGTTGAACTGCGACTTGGCCAGTTCGCCACCACGCGCCGGGTCGTTCCAGGCTGCGCCTGTCGTGCCGGTCATGTTGGCAACCACTTCGGTCTTGGCACTCACGGACTTGGCGCCCTGTTCATAGCCGCACTGAAAACGGCGGATCAACGGGATGTCCATGCCGCCCACGAAACCCACCTTGCCGGTCTTGCTGGCCTTGGCGGCAATCACACCCACAAGGTAGCTGCCCTCCTGCTCCTTGAACACCACCGACTGCACGTTGGGCAGGTTGACCACCATGTCAATGATGGCGAACTTGAGCTTGGGAAACTCCTTGGCAACCTTTTCGATGCTGGTGGCCTGGCTGAAGCTGATGCCGATGATGGGGCTGGCGCCACGCTCGGCCATGCGGCGGATGGCCTGCTCGCGCTGCGTTTCGTTGGTGATCTCGAACTCCAGGTAATTCTTCCCGGTTTCCTTCTTCCAGCGTTCCAAGCCTTCGTAGGCCGCTTGGTTGAAGGACTTGTCGAACTTGCCACCCATGTCATAGACGATGGCAGGCTGGGCCTGGGCCCAAGAAGCACAACCACCCAACACGGCGCACAACGCCACTTTGCGCAGAATCGAAACTTTCACGAGTCACCTCCATATAAGAGCAGAAAGGGAGCAAAAGCCGCCGCCAGCATAGTAGCAAACGTTTGCTATTGCAAATTCAGTGCTTTCCCGCAACAGATTCTGATGGGCAAACCACTCCCGGCTGCCCCAAAATACGAAAGATGGACCTATCCGTATTGCAACTGTCGGGCGAAGTACAACAAGCCTTTGAACGTGGCCAGGCCGTGGTGGCGCTGGAATCCACCATCATTGCCCATGGCATGCCCTGGCCCGACAACATGCAGACGGCCCAGGCCGTGGAACAAGCTGTTCGCAACGAAGGCGCGGCGCCGGCGACCATTGCCATACTCGATGGCAAGATTTGCATTGGGCTGGACCCCACTCAAATGGAGCGAGTCGCCCGTGACCCTACCCTGCTGAAGGCAAGCAGGCGCGACCTGGCCTATGTTGTGTCGCAAGGCCTTAATGCCGCCACCACCGTCTCAGCCACCATGATCTGCGCCCACCTGGCGGGCATTCAAGTCTTTGTGACCGGCGGCATTGGCGGTGTGCACCGTGAAGCCAGCCAGACTTTCGACATTTCCGCCGACCTCCAGGAACTGGCCCGCACGCCCGTGGCCGTAGTCTGCGCCGGAGCCAAGTCCATCCTCGACATTGGCCTGACGCTGGAGTACCTGGAAACCCAGGGCGTACCCGTGCTGAGTTGCGGGCAGGACAACTTCGCTGCCTTTTACTGCCAGGACAGCGGGTACCGTGCTGACCACCGGCTGGATGAGCCAGCACAACAAGCGGCATTGCTGCGCACGCACTGGGCTCTGGGTTTGAGCAGCGGCTCGGTCTTGAGCACACCAGTGCCACTGGCCCACGCATTGCCGCAACACGAGGTCCAAGCCTGGATCGACCAGGCCCTGCGCGACGCCGCCACACAAGGGATTCGTGGCAAAGCCATCACCCCATTCTTGCTGGCCCGAATCCAGGCGCTCAGCGGGGGCCGCAGCCTGGCGGCCAACAAGGCTTTGGTGTTGAACAATGCCCAGGTGGGCGCACGCTTGGCCGTGGCCCTGAAAAATTGAACCGTTGGCGCGTGTGCCCCGCAACGCCGTTCAAGGGTAGAAAAGCACGGCCCGGTAGCCCGTCATGACCGCTGCCTCGGGGCCATCAAGCATCAAATCCAGCCTGACGGCCCTGTCGCCTGGTGCCAGGGTCTCGCGAGGTTCCGGCCAGTCTGACGCCGCAAGCACACGCCGAACGAGTACCTGATCGTTGGCGTCTGTCAAAGTCAGTTCAAGCGCAGGGGTAGCCACATCGACTTGCGCAGCGTTTTTCACAACCATGTCAAAGGCATAGCTGCCTGCAGAGCGGCGCAGCAGAGCAGAACTGTCAATCGACACCTGCTCAATGGCGCGCGGAGCTCCGGCATAACAACCGGCCAGTTGGCAGGCCTGCTGGAGCCAAGTCGCAGACGCAGGGTAGCGCACCGTCAATGCCTCTCGCCAATGCAGGGCCATCTGAAACAACAGTGTCACCCCCAGCAACAAAGCAAACACACCACCCACGGCTTGCACTGCCGGGCGACGCCAGAAGGCTCGGCGCTCTGCCTCTCGAACAAATGAGGGTTTAGGCTCGGTTTCTGACTCTGGCTCCGCAACAGCGTCCGCTTCATCTAAGTCAGCAACCAGTTCCGCAGCCTGATCTGGCGCAGTTTTTTCAACCAGATCGGCTTGAAAGGATATAGGTGGTGCAGGCGGCTCGAAATAATCATTCAACTCCGCACCGCCATGGGCAGCCAACTCCGGCTCCGCAGGCTGCACTGGTTCTGAATCTGGATGTGCAGGCGTACCTTCGATGTTCGCCTGATCAAGCGCAGCAACCGCCTCCAGCGATTGCGAGTCGGTGGATTCGCCGGGCTCTGTATCAGCAGCTTCTCCTGCTTGACCCAAATCCGTAGGCACTTCCATTTCCGGTGGCTGCTCTGCGGCGACATCTGTCGGCGCCACAGGCTCCACGCCCGGCCACCAAGGTTGGAGGTCAAGCGTGGCATCAAAGACCTGGGTGCAATGCCCGCAACGAACCCACCCTTCGGATATCTTGAGCTGGTCCGACACCACCTTGAAGGCGGTACCGCAGGCCGGGCAGCGCGTGATGAAGCTCATGCAGGCATTATGCAGCCCGGCCAGGGAGTCAGGCTGCAGCCTGGGCCGTCATCAGTATCCAGCCATCCTCGCTGTCGGCCACGCTCAGCGAAAGCCAAGGGGCATAGGCCTGCTGCAACTCTTCGGCTTGGCGCTCAAGAATGCCCGCCAACACCAGATGGCCACCTGCAGCCAGATGGGCACACAGCAACGGTGCCAGCACCTTCAACGGCGTTGCCAGAATGTTGGCAAGCACCACATTGAACTGACCCTTTGCCGCATCGGGCAGCCCGGCCTGCAGAATGGCATGGTTGTTGGCAGCGTTGATCTGAGTTGACTCCACCGCTGCCGGGTCAATGTCCACCGCGACAATTTCGGAAGCGCCGAACTTGGCTGCACCGATGGCCAGAATGCCCGAGCCACAGCCGTAGTCCAGCACCCGAAGGCCGTCGAGACGGCGCTGCGCAATCCAGCGCAGGCACATGCGCGTGGTGGGGTGCGTGCCGGTGCCAAAGGCCAGGCCAGGGTCCAGCCGGATCACCTCGCGCGCAGCCTCAGGTAGCTCATGCCAGCTAGGTACGATCCAGAACGTGGGCGTGATGTCTACCGGCGAGAACTGGGACTGCGTGAGCCGCACCCAGTCCTGATCGGCCAGGGGACGAACCCCCACAACCTCGCAACCCTCAAAGAACTCTTGAGGCTGCAGGATGTCAGCTGCCTCGCGGGCCAGAGACTCCTGCCCGAACAGCGCCACCACGCGCGAGCGCTGCCAGCCCGCCTTGGGCGCGGGCATGCCAGGCTCGCCGAACAGCGCCTGCTCGGCAGGCGTCTGCGCGTCTGCGTCCTCCACCGACACGCTCAGCGCGTCCAAGGCCTCAAGCGCGTCGCTGATGTCCTCGATGCGGTCTTCCGGTGCCAGCAGCACCAACTCGTACATTCGGGCCTGCCCCGTGGTTTCAGCGCTCACGTTGAGCCAACCACGATTCGAGGTAGTGGATGTTGGTGCCGCCGGTCTCGAAATTGGCGTCCACCATCAGCTCGCGATGCAGCGGCACGTTGGTCTTGATGCCTTCGATCACCACTTCCGACAGCGCGGTGCGCATTCGTGCCAACGCCTGCTCGCGCGAGTCGCCGTGCACGATGATCTTGCCGATCATGGAGTCGTAGTTGGGCGGCACCATGTAGTTGGCGTAGGCATGCGAATCAACACGCACGCCGGGGCCGCCCGGGGCGTGCCAAGACGTGATGCGGCCAGGCGACGGTGTGAACTTGTAGGGGTCTTCGGCGTTGACGCGGCACTCGATGGCATGACCACGCAGTTGGATCTGACGCTGCGTGAAAGGCAGCTTCGCGCCCGCAGCCACAGCAATCTGCGTGGCCACGATGTCGATACCGGTGATCATCTCCGTCACCGGATGCTCCACCTGCACGCGGGTGTTCATCTCGATGAAATAGAACTCGCCGTTCTCGTACAGGAACTCGAACGTACCCGCGCCCCGGTAGCCGATCTTCTTGCAGGCCGCAGCACAACGCTCCCCGATCTTCTCGATCAGGCGACGGGGAATGCCGGGGGCTGGCGCTTCTTCGATAACCTTCTGGTGACGGCGCTGCATGGAGCAATCACGCTCGTGCAGATAGACGGCATTGCGGTGCGTGTCGGCAAGCACCTGGATTTCAATGTGGCGCGGGTTCTGGAGGAACTTCTCCATGTAAACCTCGGGGTTGCCGAAGGCTGCGCCCGCTTCCGCCTTGGTGGTCTGCACAGCGTGCAGCAGCGCTGCCTCGGTGTGCACCACACGCATGCCGCGCCCACCGCCACCGCCAGCGGCCTTGATGATGACGGGGTAGCCAATCGCCTTGGCAATACGCTTGATAGCCACGGGGTCGTCAGGCAAAGCGCCTTCGGAGCCGGGTACGCAAGGCACGCCAGCGCGGATCATGGCCTGTTTGGCAGACACCTTGTCGCCCATCAGGCGAATGGACTCGGGCGTGGGGCCGATGAAGACGAACCCGCTCTTCTCCACCCGCTCGGCGAAGTCGGCGTTCTCGCTCAAAAAGCCATAGCCCGGGTGGATAGCCTCGGCGTCGGTAACCTCGGCCGCCGAGATAATGGCCGGCATATTGAGGTAACTTTGAGCCGACGGCGCCGGCCCGATGCAGACAGCCTCATCAGCGAGCTTGACGTACTTGGCGTCGCGGTCGGCCTCGGAATAGACCATGACCGCCTTGATACCCAGTTCGCGGCACGCACGCTGCACGCGCAGAGCGATCTCGCCACGGTTGGCGATCAGGATTTTCTTGAACATGAGCTGGAGGCCTTTTACTCGACGACGAAAAGCGGCTGCCCGTATTCGACGGCCTGCCCGTTTTCGACCAGAATCTGGGTGACAACACCAGATTTGTCGGCTTCGATTTCGTTGAGGATCTTCATGGCCTCCACAATACAGACAGCTTCGCCTTCCTTGATGGTCTGGCCCAACTCGACAAAGGGCTTGGCACCAGGGCTGGAAGCACGGTAGAAAGTACCAACCATGGGAGACTTGATGACATGGCCCTTGGGAGCCGCCGGTTCGGCGGCAACAGGAGCGGCAGCGGGCGCGGCGGCAGGCACCGGGGCGACGACTGCGGCCACAGGAGCAGGCATGGCCACCGCCGCCTGGGTAACGGGCGCGCTCTTGACGATGCGAACCTTGCCTTCGGCTTCGGTGATTTCGAGTTCTGACACGTTCGACTCCGAGACCAGGTCGATCAGAGTCTTGAGTTTGCGCAAATCCATGTTTTCTCCGGGATGTGCATCTAAAATGCACCAAAAATTCCACAACCCAGTGGAAGTGGGACGGAATATACACGAAGAGACAAGGTCCCGCCGACCCATTTTTGTGGTAGGGGAAACGTTCCATCAGCCCATCTGGAAGGCTTGATCACGCATGGTCGACGACGAAAACACGGTTTCCACGATGGCGCTGCCAGGCTTGGCGCGCGCACTCGTGAACGCCGGCACCCTGCCCCAGAAAACCGCCGAAGAACTCTACGCCAAAGCCCAGAGCAAGAAAAGCAGCTTCATTGCCGAGCTGACCGGCAGCGGCTCGGTGTCCCCGGCAGATCTGGCGCACATCATGTCGCAAGCCTTTGCAGCCCCGTTGGTGGACCTGCAAGCCGTAGATGTACAGCGCCTGCCGAAGGACCTGCTGGACACCAAGATCTGTGCACAGTTCCGCATCATCGTGCTGAGCAAGCGCGGCAACCGCCTCACGGTTGCCACCGCAGACCCTTCCGACCACCAAGCCGCAGAGAAGATCAAGTTCGCCACCCAGCTAGGCGTGGACTGGGTGATCGCTGAATACGACAAGCTGTCCAAGCTGGTTGAAACACTCACCGCTACCGCCGGTGAGGCCATCGAGCACATCGTGGGCGGCGAGTTCGAGTTTGATGAAGGCAGCATTGAAATGGCCTCTGCAGAGCCTACCGACAAGGTGGCCCAAGAGGTTGAAGACGCGCCGATCGTCAAGTTTTTGCAGAAGATGCTGCTGGATGCATACACAATGCGAGCATCAGACCTGCACTTCGAGCCTTACGAACACTATTACCGCGTGCGCTTTCGCATTGACGGACAGTTGCGCGAAATAGCCACCCCCCCTGTCGCCATTCGGGAAAAGCTGGCATCTCGCATCAAAGTCATCTCAAAGCTCGACATTTCTGAAAAACGCGTCCCGCAAGACGGCCGCATGAAACTGAAAGTCGGGCCGGACAAGGTCATCGACTTTCGCATCAGCACCCTGCCCACGCTGTTTGGCGAGAAGATCGTGATCCGCATTCTGGACCCCAGCAGCGCGAAGATGGGTATTGATGCCCTGGGTTACGAACCCGATGAGAGGGAGAAGCTGCTGGAAGCGATCCACCGGCCCTACGGCATGGTGCTGGTGACCGGCCCCACCGGCTCCGGCAAAACGGTGTCGCTCTACACCTGCCTGAACATCCTGAACGAACCCGGGGTCAACATCTCCACGGCGGAAGACCCGTCCGAGATCAACTTGCCGGGCGTGAACCAGGTCAACGTCAACGAAAAAGCGGGGCTGACTTTCGCGTCCGCACTCAAGGCGTTTTTGCGGCAAGACCCGGATGTGATCATGGTGGGTGAAATCCGCGACCTGGAGACCGCCGACATCGCCATCAAGGCCGCCCAGACGGGCCACATGGTGCTGTCCACCCTACACACCAACGATGCACCCTCCACCCTGACGCGGATGCTGAACATGGGCATTGCGCCGTTCAACATTGCGTCCAGCGTCAATCTGATCACGGCCCAGCGGCTGGCACGCAGACTTTGCAAGCAATGCAAGGAGCCCCATGACCTGCCCGAGCAAACGCTGCTGGAGGCAGGCTTCAAGGCAGCACAACTTGACGGCAGCTGGAAGCCTTACCGACCGGTGGGCTGCAGTGCTTGCAACAACGGATACAAGGGCCGCGTTGGCATCTATCAGGTGATGCCGATCACCGAAGCCATGCAGGAAATCATTCTTCGCGGCGGTAGCGCCATGGAAATTGCCACCCAAGCCCGCAAAGAGGGGGTTCGCACTTTGCGCGAATCGGGTCTGCAAAAGGTTAAACTGGGAATCACGTCGCTGGAAGAGGTGCTGGGCTGCACCAACGATTGAGAAGCCACGGCCCGGCCTGACGAGCATCCGCACAACACCTCGGGGGAAACATGGCCACATCAGCCAAGGGCGTCAAGGAATACGTGTTCGAGTGGGAGGGCAAGGACCGCAACGGCAAGACTGTGCGCGGCGAGTTGCGTGCGGTGGGCGAAAACCAGGCACAAGCAAGCCTGCGCCGCCAGGGCATCGTGGTCCAGAAGATCAAGAAGCGCAAGATGGCGTCGGCCAAGCGCATCAAGCCCAAGGATATTGCGCTCTTTACCCGGCAACTGGCCACCATGATGAAGGCTGGCGTGCCTCTGCTGCAGTCTTTTGACATTGTGGGCCGCGGCAACCCCAACCCCAGCGTCACCAAACTGCTCAACGACATCCGCACGGACGTCGAGACCGGCACATCGCTGAGCGCCGCGTTCCGCAAGCACCCCATGTATTTCAATAGCCTCTACTGCAACTTGGTGGAGGCTGGTGAGGCTGCGGGTATTCTGGAGGATTTGCTGGACCGCCTGGCCACCTACATGGAGAAGACGGAATCCATCAAGAGCAAGGTTCGATCGGCGCTGATGTACCCGACTGCCGTGGTGGTGGTGGCTTTCATCGTGGTGGCGGTGATCATGATCTTCGTGATCCCGGCATTCAAGGAGGTGTTCTCGTCTTTCGGCGCAGATCTCCCGGCTCCCACAGTAGCCGTGATTGCAATCAGCGAGTTCTTTGTGGCTTACTGGTGGCTCATATTCGGTGGCATTGGCGGGGGGCTCTACTTCTTCATGCAGGCTTGGAAGCGCAACGAGAAGGTACAGCGCTTCATGGACAAACTTCTGCTGAAGGTGCCGGTGTTTGGCGTACTGGTGGAGAAATCGGTTGTTGCGCGCTGGACGCGTACGCTTTCCACGATGTTTGCGGCGGGTGTTCCGCTGGTGGAGGCACTGGATTCCGTTGGCGGAGCATCGGGCAACACGCTCTACGCCGATGCCACCTCCAAAATCCAGCAAGAGGTTTCCACCGGCACCAGCCTGACCATGGCCATGACCAATGCACAAATCTTCCCATCGATGGTGCTACAGATGTGCGCCATCGGCGAAGAATCAGGCTCCATCGACCACATGCTCGGTAAGGCCGCCGACTTTTACGAAGCCGAGGTGGACGACATGGTGGCTGGCTTGTCGAGCCTAATGGAGCCGATCATCATCGTCTTCCTGGGCACCATCATCGGCGGCATCGTCGTCTCCATGTACCTGCCCATCTTCAAACTCGGAGAAGTCGTCGGTGGTTGAAGAGAAACATCAACCCAAATGCTGAATGAATTTCTGAGCGGCCCTGTGGGGCCGGTGCTGGCGGGCTTGCTTGGCCTGCTCGTGGGCAGCTTCCTGAATGTAGTGATTCACCGCCTGCCCAAGATGATGGAGCAGCGTTGGGCACAGGAATGTGCCGAAATGGCAGGAACACCTCCACCAGAGCACGCGCCACTCAATTTGATGACGCCGCCGTCTCGCTGCCCGAGTTGCGGTGCCGGCGTCCGGTGGCACCAGAACATTCCGGTGGTGAGCTACCTGTGGTTGCGCGGACGCTGCGCCAGTTGCCAGGCCCCGATCGGCAAACGTTACCCCCTGGTGGAACTCCTGACGGGTGGCCTCTTTGCCTGGGTGTTCAGCCAGCATGGCGCGAGCGTTTCGGCGCTGGCCTGGTTTGGTTTTGTTGCCGCCATCGTGGCGCTCGCATTCATCGACTGGGACACCACGCTGCTCCCCGACGACATCACATTGCCGCTGGTCTGGGCTGGGCTGATCGGCGCAGCCCTGGGCTGGACACAGGTATCGCTGCCGTCAGCACTTTGGGGGGCCGTGGGAGGCTATGTGTCGCTTTGGAGCATCTACTGGGGCTTCAAGCTGCTCACCGGCAAAGAAGGCATGGGCTACGGCGACTTCAAGCTCTTCGCCGCTCTGGGCGCCTGGTTTGGCTGGCAGGCGCTTATTCCAATGATTTTGATTGCGTCGGTGATCGGCTCGGTGATCGGCATAGCCATGAAGTTCTCTATTGGTTTGCGTGAAGGTGGCTACATTCCCTTCGGGCCGTTCCTGGCCTTCGCCGGGCTTGTGGCGCTGGTGGTAGGCCCCGGCCAGGTACTGGCATGGCTGGGCCTTTGAGCATTCCAACTGGGCCCCGCGTCCGCCTGGGTCTGACGGGCGGCATTGGTAGTGGTAAAAGCACCGTCGCGGCCATGCTACAGGCCCTCGGCGCCAAGCTGGTTGACGCAGACGCCATTTCACGCAACAGCACGGCGGCCAACGGCTCTGCCATCCCGCTTGTGCGGCAGGTCTTTGGCAACGACTACGTTACGGCTGATGGCGCGCTGGACCGGGACCGCATGCGCGCCCTCGTCTTTGCACAGCCAGAAGCACGCTCCAAGCTGGAGGCCATCGTTCACCCGCTGGTACGAGCCGAAATCGACAGGCAATGTGCGGCCATGGATGGCGGCTGCGCGGTGCTCGACCTTCCACTGCTCGTTGAGTCGGACGCCTGGCGCCAGCGTGTAGACACCATCTGGGTGGTGGACTGCTTGCCCGAAACCCAGATACGCCGGGTGATGCAGCGCAACGGCTGGCCGCGTGAACAGGTGCAGGCCGTGCTGGCTGCACAAGCTACGCGGGAGCAGCGCCTCGCCATCGCCGACACGGTCATCGACAACGACAGCGCAACGCTGGAACAACTGGAAACACGTGTGCGCGAAGCGTTTGAGGATTTGCGGCATAGATTCGGGCTATGATGATCAAGTGATCCTGTACGAGTACCCCTTCAACGAGCGCATCCGCACATATCTGCGACTGGAGCACCTGTTTCGCCGTCTGGCCGAACTGGTGCCGCGCACGCATCCGCTCGATCACCACTTTGCCTTGCAAACGCTCTTCGAGATTATGGACGTGGGGTCACGTTCTGACCTCAAGTCCGAGATCCTCAAGGACCTGGACAAGCACAAGCAGGTTTACAACAGCTACCGTGGCAACCCCGCCATTTCCGAGGCTGCGCTGGATCAGTTCATCGGCCAGCTGGACGCCTGCTTCAACGCGCTGCACGAAGATGCAGGCAAGTCCGGGCACGCGTTGGCTGACAACGAGTGGTTGATGGCCATTCGCAGCCGCATATCCATTCCCGGCGGCACCTGCGAATTTGACTTGCCAGCGTACCACGACTGGCAGCACCGCGCCCCCGAGCAACGTCAGCAGGATCTGGCCCAATGGGCACGGGAACTGGCCAGCCTTGCCGAGCCCGTGCATTTGCTAATGCGCCTGCTGCGTGAAAACGGCGCACCGCAAAAGGTGATGGCCTGCAATGGCCAGATGCAGCAAAACCTGCCCCAGGGCCGCACCTTCCAGCTGTTGCGGCTGCGCATCGACCCGGCGCACGAACTGGTGCCAGAGATCAGCGGCAACCGTCTGCTCTTCTCAGTACGTTTGCTGCGCCGTGGCGAGGATGGCAAGCTGACGTTGAATGTGGGCCTGGACACGGAACTGGAAGTTTCCTTGTGCGCTTGAGGTTTTGTTTGAAGATCGCCTGATGAGCACGACCGACAACACCAACAAGCCCGCCTTTGCCGCCCGCACCGTGGTGTGCCCTGCCTGTGGTGGGCCCAGCCGCTACGCGCCCGACAACGCCTACCGACCCTTTTGCTGCGAACGCTGCAAGAACATGGACCTGGGAGCCTGGGCCAATGAGGAATTCCGGGTGCCCACCACGCCGCCGGAAGAGCCCGCGCCGCCAGAGGCCAGCTGGAAGCACTGAACCTACAGCGCCGAATTACGTCGGCGTTTCAGCCCTGCTCTTCGGCCAGCCACTCCAGCACAGGCACTGTGCCGGGCAGCACCGGCTCCACGTTCACGGGCAGCGTTTGCCAGGCAAAGGTTTGGCCTTCATGCATATGCAGCTCCCCCTGCCAGTCGAACACCTTGCAAAAGTGCAGACGAACCAACGCATGAGGGTAGTCAACGAGCTTTTCACGCCAGGCCTGAACCGCGCCTATGGTGACGCCAATCTCCTCCTGCAACTCGCGCCGCAGGGCTTGGGCCACGGTCTCCCCTGCCTCCAGCTTGCCTCCAGGGAACTCCCAGTAGCCTTCGTACACCTTGCCCGGCGGGCGGCTGGTCAGCAGGAAGCGGCCCTGAGCGTCGATCAGCACACCGACGGCCACATCGGTCACCGCACGCTCGGCACCGCCCTCGCGCGGGCGGTCACCATCGGCCACGAGCACAGCGGACTGGCTCACGCCTGTTTTCCGGCGCGGTTGCCCGCGTAGTCGCGTGCGAACTGGTAGGCCACGCGGCCGCTGCGCGAACCACGCTCAAGTGCCCACACCAGCGCCTGCGGGCGGGCGGCATCAAATTCGCTGGTCGGCACGCCATGGTGCGCCAGCCACTGGTTGACGACGGTAAGGTATTCGTCCTGGCTGAAGGGGTAGAAACTGACCCACAGGCCAAAGCGCTCAGACAGGGAAATCTTCTCTTCCACCACCTCACCGGGATGGACTTCGCCATCGTCGGTGTGGGTGTAGGTGAGGTTTTCCTTCATGTACTCGGGCAGCAAATGGCGCCGATTGCTGGTCGCGTAGATCAGCACGTTGGGCGTGGCGGCAGCCACCGAGCCGTCCAGAATGGACTTGAGCGCCTTGTAGCCGGGTTCGCCGTCCTCGAAGCTGAGGTCGTCGCAGAAGACTATGAACTTCTCGGGCCGGTCGGCCACCACCTCGACGATATCGGGAAGATCGGTCAGATCGGCCTTGTCCACCTCGATCAGGCGCAGGCCCCGGCCCGAATAGGCGTTCAGGCAAGCCTTGATGAGCGAGCTTTTGCCCGTGCCGCGTGCGCCCGTGAGCAACACGTTGTTGGCGGGCAGGCCCTGCACAAAATGCTCGGTGTTGCGCTGGATCTTTTCCTTCTGATCGTCGATTTCCTGCAGGTCGCCCAGGCCGATGGCGGCCACGTGACGCACCGGCTCCAAAAGACCATGGCTGCCGCGCTTGCGGTAGCGGAAGGCCACGGATGCATTCCAGTCGGGCGCCCCTAGGGGTTGAGGCAACACCGCCTCGATGCGCGCAATCAGCGATTCAGCACGCTGCAGCAATCGTTCGAAGGCTTCGTTCATGCTCGCTCAGCTGCGGTAATCGGCGTTGATGGTGACGTAGTCGTGGCTGAAGTCGCAGGTCCAAACCGTATCGGCCACGCTGCCCCGGTTGAGGCCGACGCGGATGGTGATCTCGCTCTGCTTCATCACACGGGCGCCGTCAGTCTCCTGGTAAGCCGGATGGCGCCCGCCTTGGGTGACCACGTGCACGTCGTCCAGATGGAGTTCGATTTTTGACTGGTCCAGATCGGTGATGCCAGCGTAACCCACTGCGGCCAGGATACGGCCCAGGTTCGGGTCGCTGGCGAAGAAAGCCGTTTTGACCAGCGGCGAGTGGGCAATGGCGTAGGCCACCTTGAGGCACTCGTCGGTGTTGTTACCGCCTTCCACGCGCACGGCGATGAACTTGGTGGCGCCTTCGCCATCACGCACGATGGCATGCGCCAGGGTGCGTGCCACTTCGGCCATGGCGGCCTGCAGGGCCTGGCCCTCCGGGCTGGAAAGGTCGGTCACCGGGACGTGCCCCGCCCTCTGCGTGGCAACCACCACGAAGGAGTCGTTGGTGGAGGTGTCGCCATCGACCGTGACACGGTTGAAGGAGGCGTCAGCCAGTGCCTTGGCCAGTGAGGGCAGCAATTCGGGGGCGATGCAGGCGTCGGTGGCCACAAAGCCCAGCATGGTGGCCATGTTGGGGCGGATCATGCCCGCGCCCTTGGCTATGCCGGTAACGGTGACGGTACGCCCACCGATGCTGACCTGACGACTGGCCGCTTTTGGCACGGTGTCGGTGGTCATGATGCCTTCGGCGGCCTTGAGCCAGTTGGCAGGCTGTGCGTCGGCCACGGCAGCGGGCAGACCTGCCACGATGCGATCAACCGGCAGCGGCTCCATGATCACGCCGGTGGAAAACGGCAGCACCTGCTGCGGCTGCAGCCCCAGTTGGGCGGCCAAGGCGTCGCAGGTCTGGCGGGCGTGAGCCAGGCCCGGCGCACCAGTGCCCGCGTTGGCGTTACCGGTGTTGATGACCATGGCTCGGATGGCAGACGACGTAGCCAGGTGCTCACGGCACACCTGCACGGGTGCCGCACAGTAGCGGTTCTGCGTGAAGACGCCGCCCACGGCGGAGCCTTCGTCCAGCAGGAAAACGGTAAGGTCCTTGCGGTTGGCCTTGCGCACCCCAGCTTCGGCCACGCCGATGCGCACGCCCGGCACGGGCAGAAGGCTTACCGCTGAGGGGGCGGTCCAGTTCACAGCCATGGTGGAACTCCGTTGGGACTGTCAGTGATGAATGGAATGGCGGCTTTGCTCAAGAGAGCTTGCCGTGGCATTGCTTGTACTTCTTGCCGCTGCCGCAGGGGCAGGGGTCGTTGCGGCCCACGCGCGGCACATCGGCCACAGCGGTGCCACCCAGCAAGCCTTGGTCGGCTGTTGTCTCGGCCTCGCCGGTCTCGGTGGGCGCGGTGTAGGTCACGTTGCTCAGGTGTTCGGCCTGGGCTTCCATTTGCTCGGCAGCGGTGTTGACCTGCTCGGGCGTCTGCACACGCACGTTCAGCAGGATGCGCGTGACTTCGTTGCGCACCATGTCGAGCAATTGGGCAAAGAGTTGGAACGCCTCGCGCTTGTACTCCTGCTTGGGCTGCTTCTGCGCGTAGCCGCGCAGGTGGATGCCCTGACGCAGGTAATCCAGCGCGCTGAGGTGGTCGCGCCAGTGGCTGTCGATGTTCTGCAGCAGCACCACACGCTCGAAGTTGGTGAAGTTCTCACGCCCCACGAGTTGCACCTTGGCCTCGTAGGAGGCGTTGGCAGCAGCCAACACCTTCTCGACGATGTCTTCGTCGGTGATTTCGCTGGAGCCCTCGACCTCCTTGGCCAGGGCCAGTTCGAGACCCCAGGTTTCGGCCAGGGTCTTCTCAAGGCCAGGCAGGTTCCACTGCTCCTCCACGCTGTCGGCGGGCACGTACTCGCGAACCAAGTCTGTCAGACAGCCTTCGCGCAAGGCCGCGATCTGCGCGGCCATGTCTTGCGCGTCGATGATGTCGTTGCGCTGCTGGTAAATGACCTTGCGCTGGTCATTGGAAACGTCGTCGTACTCCAGCAACTGTTTGCGGATGTCGAAGTTGCGTGCCTCGACCTTGCGCTGGGCGCTTTCGATGCTCCGGGTGACGATGCCCGCTTCGATGGCTTCGCCCTCGGGCATTTTCAGGCGGTCCATGATGGCGCGCACGCGGTCGCCCGCGAAGATGCGCATGAGCGGATCGTCCAGGCTCAGGTAGAAGCGGCTGGAGCCCGGGTCGCCCTGGCGGCCAGCGCGGCCGCGCAGCTGGTTGTCGATGCGGCGGCTCTCGTGGCGTTCGGTGGCGATGATGCGCAGGCCGCCCAGGGCCTTGACCTTCTCGTGGTCGGCCTGCCACTGCGCGCGGGCAGCTTCGATTTTCTTGGCCTTGGCGGCTTCGTCCAGCGAAGCGTCGGTTTCAATGGCCAGGATCATCTTTTCGAGGTTGCCACCCAGCACGATGTCGGTACCACGGCCCGCCATGTTGGTGGCGATGGTGATGGCACCCGGTCGGCCCGCCTGCACGATGATGTCCGCTTCGCGGGCGTGCTGCTTGGCGTTGAGCACCTCGTGCGGGAGCTTCTCTTTCTTGAGCAGCTCGGAGATGATTTCGGAGTTCTCGATGGAGGACGTACCCACCAGCACAGGCTGGCCACGCTCGTGGCATTCGCGAATGTCCTGAATGGCGGCCTGGTACTTCTCGGGCGTGGTCTTGTAGACGCGGTCGAGCTCGTCCTTGCGCTGGCTGGGGCGGTTCGGCGGAATCACCACCGTTTCCAGGCCGTAGATTTCCTGGAATTCGTAGGCCTCGGTGTCGGCGGTGCCGGTCATGCCGCCGAGCTTGGCGTAAAGGCGGAAGTAGTTCTGGAAGGTGATGGAGGCCAGCGTCTGGTTCTCAGGCTGGATCTGCACACCCTCCTTGGCCTCTACGGCCTGGTGCAGGCCGTCGCTCCAACGGCGGCCAGCCATGAGGCGGCCGGTGAATTCGTCAACGATGACGATCTCGCCGTTCTGCACCACGTAGTGCTGGTCGCGGTGGTAGAGGTGTTGCGCCTTGAGCGCCGTGACCAACTGGTGCATCAGCACGATGTTGGATGGGTCGTAGAGGGACGCGCCTTCGGGCAGCAGACCGGCCTGGCTGAGCAGTGCCTCGGCATTTTCGTGGCCACGCTCGGTCAGGTGGATCTGGTGGGCTTTTTCGTCCACGGTGAAGTCACCAGGCTTGGTCACGCCTTCGCCAGTACGCGGGTCTTCCTCACCCTCCTGGCGAACCAGGCGGGGCACCAGCTGCTTGATGGCCACGTACATCGAGGTGTGGTCCTCGGCCTGGCCGCTGATGATGAGCGGCGTGCGTGCTTCGTCGATGAGGATGGAGTCCACCTCGTCAACGATGGCGAAATTGAGCCCGCGCTGCACGCGGTCCACGGCCTCGTAGACCATGTTGTCGCGCAGGTAGTCGAAACCGTATTCGTTATTGGTGCCGTAGGTGATGTCAGAGGCGTAGGCGGCCTGCTTTTCCTCACGCGGCATCTGCGGCAGATTGATGCCGACGCTCAGCCCCAGCCAGTTGTAGAGCCGGCCCATCCACTGAGCATCGCGGGTGGCCAGGTAGTCGTTGACCGTGACCACGTGCACGCCCTTGCCCGACAGGGCATTGAGGTACACCGGCAGCGTGGCCGTCAGCGTCTTGCCCTCGCCCGTACGCATTTCGGCGATCTTGCCGCTGTGCAGGGCGATGCCGCCGATGAGCTGCACGTCGAAATGGCGCATCTTCATGACGCGCTTGCTGGCCTCACGCACGGTGGCAAAGGCTTCAGGCAGCAGGGCGTCAAGCGTCTCGCCATTGGCGACGCGCTGCCTGAACTCGGCCGTCTTGGCCTGGAGTTGTTCGTCGGTGAGCTTTTCGAACTGCGCTTCCAGCCCATTGATGCGCGCCACCGTTTTGCGGTAGGTCTTGAGCAGGCGGTCGTTGCGGCTGCCGAAAATTTTGGTCAGGAATTGGATGGCCATAAGAACAGCACCACCGCGCACGCACGTGCGTCGCGAGATGGCTGGATGCTTCTCTCAGAACTTGCTTGGAAATACGCCAAGCCGTCGTCGGCGCTTTTCACCGTAACCGGACATTTTAGCGGCGCGCCACGGGGCACCCCTGCAGGGGGCTTTCAGGCCCTGGCGAGTGCCTCGCGCACGGCTGGCAACTGGCGACGGGACACCTGCAGGCGTTCGTCCACACCATCCAGGCGCAACACCCAGCCGTCACCATCTTCTGCGCAAGCATCGCCCTGCGCTTGAACTTCGTTGGCGCGCTCCAAGGCACGAAGACTGCGGCGCGACACCAGGGCGTTGCGGTGAATGCGCAGCAGACGCCCAGGGTGCGCCTGCTCCAGTTCCTGCAAGGAACCGTCGTACAGCCAGGACCGTTCGGGTGTGCGCACGGTGACGTACTTGAGTTCGGCCTTGAGGTAGATCACATCGTCCAGCGGCACTCTCTCCGTCCGCCCCCGGTCGTGGATAAGCAGAAAAGCGCCTGCAGAAGGGTCCTGAGGGCGGGCCCGCAACCAGCGGGCGGCCTTTTCCAATGCCTGGCGCAGCCGCTCCACCCGCACGGGCTTGGTCAGGTAGTCCACTGCTTCCAGTTCAAAGGCCTGCAATGCATGTTCGGCGTAAGCAGTCACAAAAATAACCGCTGGCGCGGGTGTTCGCCTGCGCACGGCCGCTGCCAGCGCCAGCCCGTCCATCCCAGGCATGTGGATGTCCAGCAACAGCACATCCACCTTTTCGCGCTCCAAGGACTCCAGCGCCTGCTGTGCTGTGGCGGCTTCAGCCACCGACACCACCCCACCCGGCCCCGACTGCGCACATTCGGCCAGCAGGGCGCGCAGCCGCGAACGCGCCAGCGCCTCGTCGTCCACCACCAAGACCCGCAAACCCATACGCTGCTCCTTTGCAGTCACTCTTGCGCCCGGGACCGATAAAATCCCGGTCCACCTCTATTTTTTCAAATTCTCCAGGCCCTCCCATCTTGCCCGGGCCCGCACGCCATGTCCACCAACCAACTCGACACCAAATCCCAGGCCTGGTCCGCGCTCTTCTCTGAACCCATGAGCGAGTTGGTCAAACGCTACACCGCCAGTGTGTTCTTTGACAAGCGCCTGTGGCAGGCAGACATTGCAGGAAGCCTGGCACACGCCGACATGCTGGCCGCACAAGGCATCATCGGCGCGGCAGACTTGGCTGCCATCCAGAAGGGGATGGCCCAGATCACCCAGGAGATCGAATCCGGCGCGTTCGAGTGGAAGCTGGACCTGGAAGACGTGCACCTGAACATTGAGGCGCGCCTGACGCAGCTGGTGGGCGACGCAGGCAAGCGCCTGCACACTGGCCGCAGCCGCAACGACCAGGTGGCCACCGACGTGCGCCTGTGGCTGCGTGGCGAGATCGATCTGATCGGCGGCCTGCTCACCGACCTGCAGAAGGCGCTGGTGGAAGTGGCGGAGAAGAACGTGGACGTCATCCTGCCCGGCTTCACCCACCTGCAGGTGGCCCAGCCCGTGAGCTTTGCCCACCACCTGCTGGCCTATGTGGAAATGTTCGCACGCGACGCCGATCGCATGCAGGACGTGCGCCGCCGTACCAACGTGCTGCCGCTGGGGTCAGCGGCCCTTGCCGGCACCACCTACCCGCTGGACCGCGAGCGTGTGGCGAAAACCCTCGGCATGGACGGCGTGTGCCAGAACAGCCTGGACGCCGTGAGCGACCGCGACTTCGCCATCGAATTCACCGCCGCCGCCAGCCTGTGCATGGTGCACATCAGCCGCATGTCGGAAGAGCTGATTTTGTGGATGAGCCAGAACTTCGGTTTCGTGAAGATCGCCGACCGCTTCACCACCGGCTCGTCGATCATGCCGCAGAAGAAAAACCCCGACGTGCCCGAACTCGCGCGCGGCAAGACCGGCCGCGTGGTCGGTCACCTGATGGGCCTGATCACCCTGATGAAGGGCCAGCCGCTGGCCTACAACAAGGACAACCAGGAAGACAAAGAGCCGCTGTTCGACACGGTGGACACGCTCAAGGACACGCTGCGCATCTTCACCGAGATGATTGGCGGCCAGCAGAACCCGGCCACGGGCGAGAAGGAAGGCGGCATCACCGTGAACCGCGAGGCGATGGAGCAGGCTGCCCTGAAAGGCTACGCCACTGCCACCGACCTGGCCGACTACCTGGTGAAGAAGGGTGTGCCCTTCCGCGACGCGCACGAGACGGTGGCTCACGCCGTGAAGGCCGCCACCAGCCACGCCTGCGACCTGTCGGAGTTGCCGCTGACCGTGCTGCAAGGCTTTAACCCGCTGATCGAGAAGGACGTGTACGAGTGCCTGAGCCTGCGCGGCTCGCTGAACGCCCGCAACACGCTGGGCGGCACTGCACCTGCCCAGGTGCAGGCGCAGATCGAGCGGCACTTGGCACGGCTGGGCTGAGTGGCACGGCGCGGCCGGCGCGCCGCTGATCATCAAGCGGCCAGCTCTACACGGTTGCGGCCGTTTCGCTTGGCGCGGTAGAGCGCCTCGTCAGCCCGGGCCAGGAAACTGGAAAGACTCAGTTCCTTTGCGTCGAACTCGGCCACACCAAAGCTGGCCGTGTAATGCAACTGGTGGCCGTTGACCAGCATCTCGCTGGCGGCCACGGCCAGACGCATGCGTTCGGCCACCTGCACGGCCTCCAGCCCAGAGATGTTGGGCAGGAGCACAACGAACTCCTCGCCTCCCAGGCGCCCCACCACATCCACCTCCCGCACCTCTTGGGAGATGATGTGGGCAAAACTGGCCAGCACGGCGTCTCCCGTCATGTGGCCAAAGGTATCGTTCACGTTCTTGAAGTGGTCGATGTCCACCATGACCATGGCAAGAGGCAGCCGATAGCGCAGAGCGCGCTGTATCTCGGTCTCGGCAATCTCGGTGAACGCACGCCTGCTGGCCACGCCGGTGAGAGGATCGATACGCGCGGCGAGTTCGGCCGCCTCTTTTTGCTTGCGCAGCTCGTCGGTGGCAAGCTGGACCTGCTGGCGCAGATGCTCCTGGGTCATGGCCACTTGCGAAGCCATGGCATTGATGCCCGATGCCAGAGTGCCAAGCGCCCCCGAGCGCGCCACATCGGCGCGGGCGTCAAACTCGCCCTCGCCAATGCGAGCGACCACGCGGCTGATGTTGGCGATAGGGCGAGTAACGCTGGATGCGATGAGCGTGGAAAGCACCCCGGCCAGCACCAGACCGAAGAAGGTGATGGCCAAGGCCCACAGAAGCAGATCGCGCTTTTGCTTTTGCAGCACGCCAAGGGTGAGTTCCACCACCACATGGCCGACGATGCGCCCACCCTGCCGCATGGATCGGGGCGCAGGCTCCAAGTCGAAAAGCTCGTCACCAGGAACCGACACCAAGTGCACGGGAACCACAACGACCAGGCGTTCGCCCAGCCCGATATATTCGTCTGAGCCGAATGCAGGGAGTCCCGGCGACAAACTGCCCGCCAGAACCTGCAACCGGCCATCGGCTGAGAAGATGCCCACGCCTCGCATCTGGTCGTCGCCAGCCAGGGCTGCGTCAGCCAAGCGTTGCAACCCCTCCTGATTCCCTGCGAAAAGCGCGAACTCGGCTGCGCCACCCAACTGTGCCGCAGCAGCCCTGGCGCGATCGCGCAACGCAGCGGTGAGTTCGCTGCTGTGGCGATCCAAGAAACCGGCGAGGAGCATGGCCACAGCCAGCACCGCAGGCAACGCCGCAGCTACCCACAAACGAGCTCGCATGCCGAAGAGTGGTTTGAAGGCGGTCATTGCCCACCCTCCTGGCGACGCATTGCAGCTTCAAGTGCCGAGATGTCGGGCAAGGCCAAGCCCAGAGAACGCGCCACCTGTTCGTTGGCAACAACCTCAAAGGTGTCGGCAAGCTGTACCGGGGGCAACTGGCGCCCAGCCAACATGCGCCGCAGCACGGTCACAGTCTGTGCGGCGGACTGTGCTGGCGTGGTGTGCAAGGCCAAGGTGGCACCTGCACGCACATGCGCCGCAGAGTACGAAACCATGGGGATGCGCTGGCGGTACGCTGCGATCAGCATGTTCTGCAACGAGGCCGCGTTGACCACCAAGGCGTCTGGCAACGCCAGCAAAACATCACAGGATTGCAGGACGGAACTCAGCGCGGGAAAGACCGCGTCTGCCGAAGCGCCTGCAGGAACGATGGCGTCAACGAGCTGAAAACCTCGGCTGGCCAGAGCGTCGGCCAGAGGTTGACGCAAAGGCAGCGTGGTTGGCCCGAACACCACGCCGACGCGGCGGTAGTCTGGCATGGCCCGGCGCAACAGTTCAACGTAACGCACCACAGGCTGATCAAGCAGCACGGCGGTGGCCCGGGCATTCGGCGCGGGCGCGATGGCGTCGAAACTGCTCCTGGGCAACAAGGTTGCCACCAAGGGCAAGGCGGCCAGAGCAGGCTCTCGCGACGCCCTTTCGACCATGCCACGGTATGCGCCACTGCCCATTGTGACCACCATGGCTGGTGCAGGCCCTCGGCCGAGCTGGAGATCACGCCAAAGGGCGATTTTGACGTCGAGGTTTTGACCGCCGCTGCCTGAGCGCAAGGCATCGCGCAACGCTGCTGCGGCGTCTTCGTGAATGCCACCCCGCTCGGCCAGCGCCACCCAAATCACGTTGGACGCGCCAAACGCCTCTATGGGGCCAAGCAGCAGCGCGGCCCAGGTGAGCGTGATGATGTGTCGGCGAGTCGGGCTCAGTTCAGAACTCCA
Organism: Burkholderiaceae bacterium; assembly: GCA_041913045.1. Lineage (GTDB taxonomy): Bacteria > Pseudomonadota > Gammaproteobacteria > Burkholderiales > Burkholderiaceae_C > CAMLOF01. Next base: position 161,785 of record JAYSGB010000004.1, read on the forward strand.
GACGCAGGGTGGCGAAGGCACGCCGTTGGAATATCCGGGAGGGGACAAACTCCGGTTGATCCCCGTTCAATGCCTGCAAGGTAAGTGCAGCCTGTGCACGACTGTTACCTAAACTGAACTCCCGTGATATGCGCAAATCCACACGGGTTGAAGGGTCCAAGCGGTTGAATTCTCTTGTCCGCCAGCTCATCGCATCACGTGAATGAACAGACAAAGCCATGTCCCACTGGTGACCCAGTCGCTGAAACCACGTCAGGGAGCTGACCATCTTGGGAGGAAACGGACCGACCCGACCTGCTTTGCCCCACTCGAAATCGAGAAAGGACTGACTCCACCAGAAAGACCCACCTTCCCAAGGCGACCATTGCAGTTGGTACTCAATGCCCTTGACTTCGAAACCTTGTGGTGAGTTGTCGCTCGTCACCCCGCCGACCTCAATATAGTCGGACATCCGTTCGCGAAACAACCTCCAGTCGCCAGTGAGCCGCAGGTTACGCCAATGCCCGTGATAACCCCATTCGACGACCTTGAGCCTCTCAGGCGTCAATGAACCCTTGGCGACATAGTCAGCCGGCGTCACGAGCAGATCGCCCGCAACCGAATAGAACCGTCTGTTGCCATGATTCTCAAAAAGAGTGGGTTGCCTTTGGGCCGATGAGGCACTGAATCTCAGTGAGTGATCTTCGTTGAGGTGATAGTTGACTGCGAGCCGAGGAGATGCGTAGCCACCAGTATCGCTGTTTCTTCCGGTGAACAACCCAGCGTTGAATGTCCATGCTGGTGTCGCCCGCCACTCCAAATTGCCGAAAACACGTGTGTCGGATATGCGGACCGTGTCGTCTGTGCCAAACAATGGTTTGGACCGTGCACGATCCTGCTTATGCCCCACCCCAAGCACCCAGCGCAGGCTATCGCTGGCCACGTGCTCGTGCTGGTACTCCACGTTCCATCGCTCCTCGACAGCTCCTGCGTCAACTATCGCCCCCATGTAACCAGGTGGCGCCGAAGGATCGAGAAAGGGGTAAACATCTTCGGTACGGTCACGGTCCCACGACACGCTCAATTTCATCGAGTCGCGCTCAGAGAATTCACGCTCCAACTTGGCCTTGAGGAAAGTGTTATTCCAACGAATTTCACGTATTGGGTTTCCGTAGTCGGAGGGGAAGCCCTCACCAGCGGTGAGCGACGTATGTCCAACATCCAACGTCAGCGACGAACTGGCATCCAGCCGACGATCACTCCGAAGTGAAACGTTGTTCAATCGGCGGCTATCGTCTATTGGCCCGTAACCACTGTCCTTGCGCTGCCCCACCGAGATACGGTAGCTGGCATCAAAGTCACCCCCACCAAAGCGGGCGTAAACGTCGCCAAGGCCCCTGGTGCCTTCGTTGAGGGACACTTCACCACCGACTGTGTCTACGGAGTGGCGGGTAATGACGTTGATCACACCGAACAGCGCGTTGGCCCCATAGGCTGCCGAATTTGAACCTCGCAGGACCTCAATGCGCTCCACATCCTCCATCCGAATGGTGGAGGCTCCACGCATGGTGCCCCCAAGATAGGTGGATGAATAGATTGAACGACCATCCACGAGCACCAAGTTGCGCGTCCCGTACTCGTCAATGGGGGCATGGTAGGCCCCTATCTGGTGTGCCCCGTTGTAACCAGAAACAAGGTAACCAGGAACCAGCCTAAGCACGTCTGCCAAATCCCTGGCCCCCATGCGCCGTATGGTCTGGCGGTCGATGATGGTGACGGCCCCGGGCGTGTCGCTGATCGGCTGGGTGAGGCGGCTGACCGTGAGCACCACCGGCAGGTTGGCGAAGTAGTCAGCTTCCGTCAGAGCGGCCAATTGGTCCGAACCACCCTGAGCCTGGGCCATGGCCGAACCGGAGGCAGCCATTGCAAACACCAACGCAGCAGCGCCCCACCTGCTCACATGGGCACTGGCACGTACCGGGTTCGGGCACTTGGAGGTCATGGACAACGTGTGTGAATTTTGCCTATGGCCTATCTTACAGGGGCCCCGTGAAAGCAAAACGCCGACACAAAGGTCGGCGTCTCACATTTGACACAGGCGCTCAGCGCCCTCCATCAACGGAAGCGAGGCTGGGGCTTGGTGGCCAGCTCACCATCCACCGTTGCCAGGTAGTTGGCGATCTGCTTGAGTTCTGCAGGTTTGAACTGCTTGGCGATGCCACCCATGATGCCGTTGGAACGGCCAACGTACTGGTTGCCCTCGACCGTATAGGACTTCAGGGCCACGTAGAGGTAGTCGGCGTGCTGACCGGCGATCTTGGGGTAGCTCGGGTCGATAGGCTTGCTGAAGTTGGCGCCGTGGCAGGACACGCAAGCGCCCTTTTCCAGCAGAGCGGCAACGGCTGCGGGAGCAGCCTTGGGGGCATCAGGCGCGGTAACGCCAGCGTTGTGGCCGCTGTAGAAGGCGGCCAGATCGGCAATGTCCTGCTCGGTCAGCGACGCGGCAATGCCACGCATGGTGGGGTGCTTGCGATCGCCCTTCTGATAGGCTGTGAGCGCAGCGGCAATGTACTTGTCGGACTGGCCGGAAATCTTGGGCACCTTGTGGATTTCCGGGAAGCTGTTCTGGTAACCCGGAATGCCGTGGCAGCCAATGCACATGGCGGCCTTGGTTTCGCCGACCTTCGCGTCACCCTGGGCATGGGCCGTGAAAGTCAGGGCGACGGTCGCGCTTGCGACAACGGTTTTCAACAAGGTGGACAACGGTTTGTTCATTTTGCAAGCACAATCAGAAGGACGTTTGACAAAAATCAACGCGCGATTATATAGACTCGCCCTTGAGCAATTCACCCTTGAAAACCCTTGGCCGCACGTAATGTCGCGGCGGGGTCCAAGTTACCGGCAGCAACCCCATGAAATTCACCGGCTCCCAGAACTACGTCGCCACCCAGGATCTGATGCTCGCGGTCAACGCGGCCATCAAGCTCAAGCGCCCGCTGCTCGTCAAGGGCGAGCCGGGAACGGGCAAGACGATGCTGGCCGAGGAGGTGTCGCAAGCGCTGAACATGCCGCTGCTGCAGTGGCACATCAAGTCCACCACCAAGGCGCAGCAGGGACTGTATGAATACGACGCGGTTTCGCGCCTGCGCGACTCGCAGTTGGGCGACGACCGTGTGAAGGACATCCAGAACTACATCGTCAAAGGTGTGCTGTGGCAGGCGTTCACGGCCGATGAACCGGAGGCGCTGCTGATTGACGAGATCGACAAGGCCGACATTGAATTCCCGAACGACCTGCTGCGCGAACTCGACCGCATGGAGTTTTATTGCTACGAAACGCATGAACTGATCCGCGCAAAGCACCGGCCGCTGGTGTTCATCACCTCGAACAACGAGAAGGAGCTGCCAGACGCCTTCCTGCGCCGCTGCTTCTTCCACTACATCAAGTTCCCCGAGGCGGACACGATGAAGCAGATCGTGGACGTGCACTTCCCAGGCTTGAAGGACGAGTTGCTGAAGGCGGCGATGAAGACCTTCTTTGACATACGCAACCTGCCTGGTCTTAAGAAAAAACCCAGCACCAGCGAATTGCTCGACTGGTTGAAGCTGCTGATGGCCGAGGACATTCCGCTGGAAGCCCTGCAAAGCCAGGACAACAAGGTGAGCGTGCCGCCGCTGGTGGGCGCACTGCTGAAGAACGAGCAGGATATCACGCTGTTTGAGAAGCTGGTGTTCATGAACCAACGTAACAGATAACCCGCTGAAGGAACCACCATGGCTTTTGTGGAACCTGTCACGCTCAGCGCCCATGGTGTCACGCTGTCGCCCCTGTCGCTGGCACACGAAAGCGGCCTTAGAGCCGCCGCGGCAGATGGCAAATTGTGGAAGCTGCGAATCACCTCGGTACCCGAGCCCGAGAACACGCGCAGATACATTGAAGACGCCCTGACCATGCGCGAAGCGGGCAACCGCTTTGCCTTTGCGGTGACAGACAGTACCACTGGCGAAGTGCTGGGCTCCACCAGTTATCACGACATCATTCCTGCCGTGCGGCGCGTGGAAATTGGCTACACATGGTACGCCAAGAGCCACCAGCGCACACACGTGAACACCGTGTGCAAGCTGCTGATGATGGGTCATGCCTTCGACACGCTGGGCTGCCACGTGGTGGGGTGGCGCACCGACAACTACAACTTTGCGTCGCAACGCGCGATTGAACGCCTTGGCGCGAGGAAGGACGGCGTGATACGCGGCCACGCCCTGCGCCGCGATGGCACGATCCGCGACACCGTGATGTACAGCATGCGCAGCGGTGAGTGGCCTGAGGCGAAGGCGCAACTGCTGTACCTCTTGAGGCAGCGGGGCACCATCGGCTGAGGTGCGGAAGCGGACATGCGGAGGCTGACATGCTGATCGACTTTTTCTACACCCTGCGCGCCGCCAAGCTGCCGGTGTCGGTGAAGGAATACCTGACGCTGCTGGAAGCGCTGAAAGCCGACGTGGTGGGCCCGCGCAACCCGGACGCCTGCACGCTGGACGACTTCTATTACCTGAGCCGCACCGCGCTGGTGAAGGACGAAAAGCATTACGACAAGTTTGACCGCGCCTTTGCCGCCTACTTCAAGGGCGTGGAAATGCTGGCGGACTTCAACAAGGAGATTCCCGCTGACTGGCTGCGCAAGGAGTTGGAGCGGCTGCTTTCTGACGAGCAGAAGGCCAATGCGCCCAAGATGGATTGGGACGAGCTGATGGAGACGCTGAAAAAGCGTCTTGAAGAACAGAAGGAACGCCACGAGGGCGGCAGCAAGTGGATAGGCACGGGTGGCACTTCACCCTTCGGCCACGGCGGCTTCAACCCGCAGGGCATACGCATAGGCGCGAACCGGGAAAAAGGTGGCGGCAACAAGAGCGCCGTGAAGGTGTGGGACCAGCGCGCCTACCGCGACTACGACGACACCCAGGAGCTGGGCACACGCAATATCAAGATGGCGCTGCGCCGTCTGCGCAAGTTTGCGCGTGAAGGCAACGAACTGGAGCTGGACCTGCCAGACACCATCCGTGCCACGGCGGCCAACGCGGGCTGGCTCGACATCAAAATGGTGCCCGAGCGGCACAACAACGTGAAGGTGCTGCTGCTGATGGACGTGGGCGGCACCATGGACGAGC
>JAYSGB010000005.1:0-154298 GCA_041913045.1 Burkholderiaceae bacterium
GAAGTGGACCGACAACAAGGGTGAGAGCCGCACCGACGAGGCGGCCGTTGCCTGATATGAAGCAGCCCCCACGCTCACTGTGTTCGCTGCCCCCCGAGGGGGCGCCTAGCCTCCTTGAGGCGGCTCTGCGGAGGCTGGCATGAGCTTCAGCCGCCGCGAATTCATGCAGGTGCTGGCCGTGGCCAGCGCCGCTGGCATGGCCATCAGCCACAAGGACGTGCTCGCTGCCACCCCTGGCGCGGGCGAGCGCCTGTACGACCTGCCCAAGTTCGGCAACGTCAGCTTGATGCACTTCACCGACTGCCACGCGCAGTTGATGCCCATCTACTTCCGCGAGCCCAGCGTCAACCTGGGTGTCGGCGAAGCCGTGGGGCGTCCGCCGCACGTCGTGGGTGAGCAGTTGCTGAAGTTCTACGGCATCAAGCCCAACACGGCCCAGGCCCACGCATTCAGCTACCTCAACTTCGACAAGGCTGCGCGCACCTACGGCAAGGTGGGGGGCTTCGCGCACCTGGCCACGCTGGTCAAGCAGATCCAGGCCAACCGCCCGCACGCGCTGCTGCTCGACGGCGGCGACACCTGGCAGGGTTCGGCCACCTCGCTGTGGACCAACGGCCAGGACATGGTTGACGCCTGCAAGCTGCTGGGCGTGGACATCATGACCCCGCACTGGGAATTCACCTTTGGTGCCGACCGCGTCAAGGAAATCGTCGAGAAAGACTTCAAGGGCCACATCGACTTCGTGGCGCAGAACGTCACCACGGCAGATTTCGGCGACCAGGTGTTTGCTCCCTACACCATGAAGGAGCAAAACGGCGTCAAGATCGCCGTGATCGGCCAGGCCTTCCCGTACACCCCCATCGCCAACCCGCGCCACTTCGTGCCCGACTGGAGCTTCGGCATCCAGGACGAAAACATGCAGAAGCAGGTGGACGAAGTGCGTGCCAAGGGGGCGCAGGTGGTGGTGGTGCTGTCGCACAACGGCATGGACGTGGACATCAAGATGGCATCGCGCGTGCGCGGCATTGACGCCATCCTGGGCGGCCACACGCACGACGGCATGCCCGCGCCCGTGACGGTGAAGAACGCAGGCGGCCAGACGCTGGTGACCAACGCAGGCTCGAACGGCAAGTTCCTGGCCGTGCTGGACTTCGACGTGCGCGGCGGCAAGATCCAGGACTACCGCTACAAGCTGATGCCGGTGTTCGCCAACCTGCTGCCTGCCGACAAGGACATGCAGGCCCTCATCGACAAGGTGCGCGCGCCCTACAAAGACAAGCTGGAAGAGAAGCTGGCCGTGTCAGAAGGTGCACTGTACCGCCGCGGCAACTTCAACGGCTCCTGGGACCAGCTCATCCTCGACGCGCTTATGGACGTCAAGGGCGCTGACATGGCCTTCTCGCCGGGCGTGCGCTGGGGTACCAGCCTGCTGCCGGGCGAAGCCATCACCTACGAGCGCATGATGGACCAGATGGCCCTGACCTACCCCGCCACCACGCTCAACGAGTTCACTGGCGAACAGATCAAGGGCATTCTGGAAGACGTGGCCGACAACATCTTCAACCCTGATCCCTACTTCCAGCAGGGTGGCGACATGGTCCGCGTGGGCGGCATGAGCTACAGCTGCACTCCCAACGCTCCCATGGGCCAGCGCATCAACAACATGACGTTGAAGGGCAAGCCCATCGAGGCAGACAAGAAGTACAAGGTGGCGGGCTGGGCTTCGGTCCAGGAAGGTGTGCAGGGCACGCCGATCTGGGACGTGGTGTCTGGCTACCTGCGCGACAAGAAAGTTGTCAAGCAGGTCAAGATCAACGCCCCCAAAGTCATCGGCATGGAAGGCAACCCTGGCCTGGCAGCCTGACGGTTGCATTGCCAGTAACGGAAAGGCCCGCTTCGTGCGGGCCTTTTTTCATGGTGCGGCGCGTGTCAGAACGTGCCCGGCAGCAGGATGCCGCTGTCCACCTGGTTGATGTCGGTGTTGCCGGTGAAGGCCATGGTCAGGTCCAGCTCCTTGTGGATGATCTCCAGCGTCTTGGTCACGCCTTCTTCGCCCATGGCACCCAGCCCGTACAGGAAGGCGCGGCCGATGTAGGTGCCGCGCGCGCCCAGCGCACGGGCTTTGAGCACGTCCTGGCCGGAGCGGATGCCGCCGTCCATGTGCACCTCGATCTTGTTGCCCACCTCGGCCACGATCTGGGGCAGGGCGCGGATGCTGCTCTCTGCGCCGTCCAGCTGGCGGCCGCCGTGGTTGCTCACGATCAGGGCGTCAGCGCCCGAATCCACGGCCAGGCGCGCATCCTGCACGTCCTGGATGCCCTTGAGGATGAGCTTGCCGCCCCAGCGCTTCTTGATCCATTCCACGTCACCCCAGTTCAGGCGGGGGTCAAACTGCTGGGCCGTCCAGGCCGACAGGCTGCCCATGTTCTCCACGCCCTTGACGTGCCCCACGATGTTGCCGAACTGGCGGCGCGGCGTGCCCAGCATGCTCAGTGCCCAGCGCGGTTTGGTGGCAATGTTGATCATGTTCGCCACCGTCAGCTTCGGCGGGGCAGACAGGCCATTTTTCAGGTCCTTGTGGCGTTGGCCCAGAATCTGCAGATCCAGCGTCAGCACCAGCGCCGAGCAGTTGGCAGCCTTCGCGCGGTCAATCAGCCGTTCGATGAAGTCACGGTCACGCATCACATAGAGCTGAAACCAGAAGGGGTGACCGCCAGTGCCCTGCGATACATCCTCGATGGAACAGATGCTCATCGTGGACAGCGTGAAGGGGATGCCGAACTTCTTGGCAGCGCGCGCCGCCAGGATTTCACCGTCGGCATGCTGCATGCCCGTCAGACCCGTGGGGGCGATCGCCACTGGCATGGCCACGTCCTGACCAACCATCGTTGTACGCGTGGTGCGGCCTTCCATGTTCACAGCCACGCGCTGGCGCAGCTTGATGGTCTGGAAGTCGGCCTCGTTGGCGCGGTAGGTGCTCTCGGTCCACGAGCCGCTGTCGGCGTAGTCGTAGAACATGCGAGGCACGCGACGCTTGGCCAGCACGCGCAGGTCTTCGATGTTGGTGATTACGGGCATGCACTGTCTCCTTTGTGTGGTGTGCAGGCATGGTAGCGCCGTGGCGTGCGGGCTGTCGTGAAAGCAGGTGACAGCGGATTGAAAAAAATTGCCCCGGGCCGTTGGGCACCGGGGCAACCGTGTGGAACGCGCGCTGTTTTCAGCTGCAACTGACGCTGCCGCAACCGCTCATCGTGGCTGGGCGAACCAGCGAAGGGTCTTCCAGGGTTTCGCTGCGGCTGTCGAACTTGACGGATTGCATATGCTGCGCCAGGCCCGCGTCCATGCTCTGGGCGTGCATGGGGAACCACTCCGCCAGCGCCGCAGCCATGCGCGAGATGATCTCGGTGTCACCTTGCAGGTAGTGGGTTTCCACGGCACGCATGGTGTCGAGGATGCTGTTGTGCTGCGAGGTGTGGCAGTTGTCGGCCGAGAAGCCGGTGGCCACCATCCAGCGGTCTTCCTGGGCGAAGTGCTCTACCGTGTGCCGCATCAGTTCGCGGTACAGCGGCAACTGCTCACTGTCGGGCAGGGCGCGCAGGCGGGCCAGCATATCGACGAACTCCTCGTGGGTTTCGTCCATGCGGGTGTCGCCCGTGTGGAGTTCATTGCCCCAGTGCAGGTCGGGGATGACGGGGAATTCGGTGGCGGTGTCGGACATGGCGCAAAGAATAACCAGCTGCCGTGCCCGGCACCTTGACTTGCGTCAAGGCGCTGGGCGCGGGTGGCGGCTTCAGCTTTCGAAGGGCAGGGTCATGTTGCGCAGGTCGCGGCGGGTTTCCACCAGTACCAGCGGGCCTTCGTCGATCACGGCCACGGGCTTGGGCTCGCGCGGCACGTGCACGGGCTTGGGTTCGGCGGCAATGGCGGCTTGCGCCTGGGCCACCTTGTCGGTGTCAGACTGGATCCACTGCAGCCCGGCTTGTTCCGCAATGGCGGCCAACTGGTCCACCTTCAGCTCGAACGCCTGCACGGTGGGCATGCCAGCCGGTGCACTGGGCGCCACGGGCACAGGTGCTGCCACTGGAGCGGGTACTGCTGTGGGAGCGGCGGGCGCCACGGCGACTTCGGCTTGCGCCACGGGTGCAGGTGCTGCGGTGGTGGGGGCTGCCGCAGCAGCGTCGGTGGGCATGGTGAAGTAGGAGGAGCGCACTGGCTCTTCGGTCGCTTCCACCGCGCTTTCCACAGCAGTGTCGACAGCGCCTTCGGTGCCACCGGCTTCGGTGGACTGGCGGCGGTCGCGGCCGTAGCGGTCACGGCTGCGGCGTTCGCGCGGGGCACGGCCTTCGGCTGGCGCTGCGTCCGTCGTCACCGGGGCATCGGCGGGGGCTTGCACCGCTTCAGCAATCACGGCACCTTCGGCGTTGATCGCGCCTTCTTCAGCAGGCGCGTTGCGACGGCCTTCACCACGGCCACCACGGCGGCGGCCTTCGCCACGCTCACCGCGTTCTCCGCGCTCGCGGCGCTGTTCGCTGGTGTTGGCCTGGGCTTCAGCCGTTGCGGCTTCACCGTTCACGGGTGCCTGGGCGGCCGCCTCGGTGCGGCTGCCTTCACGGCGCTCGCCGCGCTGTTGCTGCTCAGGGCGCTGGCCGCGTTCGCCGTTCTGGCGTTCCTGGCGCTCGCCGCGCTCACGGCGGCCACCTTCGCGGCCTTCGCGGTTTTCACCTTCCGGGCGCTCGGCACGGCCTTGGCGTTCGCCACGGCGGTTGTCAGCGTTGCGGCTTTCGCCTGCCTGGCCTTCGGCGCGCTGGCCCTGGCCGCGCTCGTTACGGCCACGGCCGCGCCCACCGCGGTTGCCGTCGCCCTTGCCTTCCGGGCGGCCTTCACGCGCAGCCGGTGCCGGTGCGGGGGCAGGCGCGGGTTGTGCGGCAGGTGCCGCGCCAAACAGGCGCTTGAGCCACGCAAAGAAGCCGGATTCAGCGGGCGCGGGAGCCGGTGCGGGTTGTTGAGCCGGGGTGGCCACGGGTGCAGCGGCCTCGGGTTTGGGCGGTGCCACGGGGGCGGGGCCGTCAAACACCACACCCTTGATCACGGGTTCCTGCTTGTTGGTGCGTTCCTGGCTGCGGCGCGTGAAGCTGGCCACGTCATCCACCTCGTCGGCCAGTTTGTAGCTGGCGTCGAGGTTGTCCAGGCGCGGGTCGTCGTGCTTGATGCGCTCCAGCTTGTAGTGCGGCGTGTCCAGCGACTTGTTGGGCACCAGCAGCACGTTGATGCGCTGCTTGAGTTCGATCTTGGTGATCTCGGTGCGCTTTTCGTTCAGCAGGAAGCTGGCCACTTCCACGGGCACTTGCACCAGCACGGCGGCGGTGCTGTCCTTCAGAGACTCTTCCTGGATGATGCGCAGGATCTGCAGCGCAGAAGATTCGGTATCGCGGATGTGACCGGAACCACCGCAGCGCGGGCAGGGGATGGAGGCGCCTTCGGCCAGCGTGGGGCGCAGGCGCTGGCGGCTCATCTCCAGCAGGCCGAACTTGCTGATGGAGCCGAACTGCACGCGGGCGCGGTCTTGGCGCAGCGCGTCGCGCAGGCGGTTTTCCACTTCGCGGCGGTTTTTGCTCTCCTCCATGTCGATGAAGTCGATCACGATCAGGCCGCCCAGGTCGCGCAGGCGCATCTGGCGCGCCACTTCGTCGGCGGCTTCCAGGTTGGTGCGGGTGGCGGTTTCCTCGATGTCGCCGCCCTTGATGGCGCGGGCCGAGTTCACGTCCACGGCCACCAGCGCTTCCGTCTGGTCGATCACGATGGCGCCACCGCTGGGCAGTTGCACCGTGCGGCTGTAGGCGGTTTCGATCTGGTGTTCGATCTGGAAGCGGCTGAACAGCGGCGCATCGTCACGGTAACGCTTCACGCGGTGCCCATGCTCGGGCATCACGTGGCTCATGAACTGGTGGGCCTGTTCGTAGATGTCATCGGTGTCGATGAGGATCTCGCCGATGTCGCTGTTGAAGTAGTCGCGGATGGCGCGGATCACCAGGCTGGATTCCTGATAGATCAGGAAGGCGCCTTTGCCGCCCTTGGCGGCGCCGTCGATGGCGGTCCACAGTTTGAGCAGGTAGTTCAGGTCCCACTGCAGTTCGGGGGCGCTGCGGCCGATGCCGGCGGTGCGCGCGATGATGGACATGCCCTTGGGGTATTCGAGCTGGTCCATCGCCTCCTTGAGCTCGGCGCGGTCCTCGCCCTCGATGCGGCGCGAGACGCCGCCGCCGCGCGGGTTGTTGGGCATCAGCACCACGTAGCGCCCGGCCAGGCTGACAAAGGTGGTCAGCGCTGCGCCCTTGTTGCCGCGCTCTTCCTTCTCGACCTGGACCAGCAGCTCCTGGCCTTCCTTGATGACGTCGTTGATGCGCGCCTGGGAGGGCGAGACGCCTTCCTTGAAATACATGCGCGAGATTTCCTTGAAGGGCAGGAAGCCGTGGCGGTCTTCGCCGTAATCGACGAAACAGGCTTCCAGGCTGGGCTCCACGCGGGTGACCACGGCCTTGTAGATGTTGCCCTTGCGCTGTTCGCGCCCTTCGATTTCGATTTCGTAGTCGAGCAGTTTCTGCCCGTCCACGATCGCCAGGCGGCGCTCTTCGGCCTGCGTGGCGTTGATCAGCATGCGCTTCATGTTGCGTTCCTCGTTTCACTAACAACAGCCCCATAGGGGCTCAAGCCGTGAACCAGCGCTGATTACGCGAACGAGGAGGAATTGCCGGAGAGCCACTGGTCTGCCGAGCGGCGGCGCAAGATGCCGCTCACGCTCAGCCCAGCCAGGGCATAGGCGCGTGGAAGTGGGTGATCAAAGGGGGCAAGACGGTGCTTAACACTGCGGTTTGCCTGTTTGTCTCTGTGGTCACTTGTGTCCTCGTCCAGCCTGGGCACCTTGGGCCGCGGGCTGGACGCTTGGGGTATTCCGTATCGGGTTCGCTGATCTACAACGTCGGTTCGCCACTGGTTGCGTGCCTGCGCAGGGGCCATCTCGGGCGCCATCGGGCACTGCTAGCCAGGGGCTGGCAACTTCATCCGCCCCGCGCTGGACTTGTGCGTGCCTTAAACTCCAAGGCAAATCAAACACTTAAACGCGCGGTCGGATGTGCGGATTATAGTACCCGGCGCTCAAATTCCGAGCGATCCCGCCGGGAGCGTTTTCCCTGGGGCATGGGCCCTGACCGCCGTCCACCGCCCGCTCCACAGTTTTCATGGCTTCCACTCCTTCCGTCCGCCACCTCACGGTCGACAACGAATCCGCCGGACAGCGCCTGGACAATTATTTGCTGCGCGAGCTCAAAGGCGTGCCCAAGACGCATGTGTACCGGATCATCCGTTCCGGCGAGGTTCGGCTCAACAAAGGGCGGGCGCAGGCCGATTCGCGCGTTCAGCCGGGCGATTTGGTTCGGGTGCCTCCCATCCGGTTGAGTGAGCGTGCTGAAGAAAAAGCAAAGCAGGTGGTGCCGACGCGAGAATTCCCGGTGCTTTTTGAAGACGCCGTGATGCTGGCGATTGACAAGCCTGCAGGCGTGGCGGTGCATGGTGGCAGTGGTGTTTCTTTTGGTGTGATCGAACAATTGCGCCAGTCGCGCCCGCAGGCGCCGCTGCTGGAATTGGTCCACCGGCTGGACCGCGAAACCAGTGGCGTATTGCTGGTGGCCAAGAAAAGAAGCGCGCTCAAGGCCTTGCAGGATCAATTCCGCGAACGCGAGACCGGCAAAACCTATCTGGCCTTGGTCAAGGGCGTGTGGCCCGCACGCAAGAAGGTGATTGATCAGCCCCTGCACAAATACCTGCTGCCCGATGGAGAGAGGCGCGTGAAGGTCACCGCCGCGGATGATCCCGATGGCATGCGCTCCATCACGCTGGTAAAGGTATTGGGGCAGGTTTCATTGGCGGCAGATTCGGCTGGAGATTCCGATCAGGTGTTTTCTTTGCTGGCTGTCACAATCAAGACAGGTCGAACGCACCAGATTCGTGTCCATTTGGCCAGTTCGGGGCATCCCATCCTCGGTGATGACAAATATGGCGATTTCGAACTCAACAAGCTCCTGCAGCGTCGTGGGCTCAAGCGCATGTTCCTGCACGCCTGGCAATTGACATTGCAGCACCCAGTCAGCAACGAGCCCTTGCAATTCAAAGCCAATTTGCCACCGGAATTGCTGAACTGGTGCAACGTATCGGAGTTTTTGTGATTAGAATTGGAACTGGCTCTGCTGAAGAGGCGGGTCAACCCATAATCAGAAAGGACGATCGAATGGCAACTTATTCCGAATTGGTCAGTCAGGCTCAGGCACTGATGGCGCAGGCCGAGCAGGTTCGCAAGCAGGAATTGGCGAATGTGATTTCCGACATCAAGGCCAAGATGAAGGAATACGGCATCACCGTTGAAGATCTGGGTGGCGGCAGTGTGCGCAAATCCACCGGCACCAAGAGCAAGTCGGCAGCCAAATTCCGTGGCCCCAATGGCGAATTGTGGTCTGGCGGCCCGGGCCGCAAGCCGGAATGGGTGAAGGCGGTTCTGGCCTCTGGCAAGAGCATTGAGGACTACCGCATCTGAACTTGCCCGCTACAGGGTGAATCAAAAGGGCGCACAATGCGCCCTTTGTTTTTCGGTTTCCTCAATGCCAGCCATGCGCCCCCGCCAATTCGACCTGATCGCCTTCGACTGGGATGGCACCCTGTTTGATTCCACCGCCATCATCGTACGCTGCATACAGGCGGCGGTGCGCGACGTTGGCGGGCAGGTTCCCACCGACGAGGCCGCGTCCTACGTGATTGGTATGGGTTTGATGCAGGCATTGGCGCATGCCGCGCCGGACGTGCCGCCCGAGCGGTATCCGCTTCTGGGGGACCGTTATCGCCACCATTACTTTGCCAGCCAGCACGATATTTCGATGTTCCAGGGCGTGTTGCCCTTGCTGCACGATTTGAGGGCGCGCAACCATTGGCTCACGGTGGCCACTGGCAAAAGCAGGCGCGGGCTGGACGAAGCCTTGCGTCACGTGGACCTGCATGGCTTGTTTGACGGCTCCCGCACCGCAGACGAGACGGCGGGCAAGCCCAGCCCCCTGATGTTGAATGAGCTGATGCGCGAATTTGGGGTGGACCCGGAACGCACGCTGATGATCGGTGACACCACGCACGACCTGCAGATGGCGGTGAATGCTGGTTGCGCAAGCGTTGGGGTCAGCTATGGCGCCCATGACCCCGATGGGTTTGCCGAGTTCCGGCCGCGCTTCGTGGCCCATTCGGTGGCCGAGCTGCACGACTGGCTGCGCAACAACGCTTGAGGGCGGGCGCTCAGGGGGTGGCACAGCCCCAATAGTGGTAGCCCAGGGTGTGGGGCCGCATCAGGTAGCGCTGCTCCAGTTCCGGCAAGACAAAACCCGCGTCGCGCAGCAGCCGTGGCACGTCGCGCGTCAGGTGGCAGCCACCGGCGCAGGGGCTCCACCATGGCTCGAGGAGGCGTTGCCAGCGTTGCACGGCGGGTTCCGGCGACAATCCGTGCTCGCAAAACAGCAGTTGCCCTTGCGGCGCCAGCACGCGGCGCATTTCACGCAGGGCGGCCAGCGGCTCGGGAATGGAGCACAGCGTCCAGGTCATCACCACCGTGTCGAAGCTGTGGTCGGGCAGGGGAATGCGCTCGGCCGACAGGCCCAGCAGTTCCACAGGCAACCCGGCACGTTCGGCCCGCTGGCGTGCCAGGCGGTGCAGGCTTTCGGCCGGGTCCAGCACGGTGAGGCTTTGCACCTGCTGGCGATCGTAGTGACGCAGGTTGAGCCCCGTGCCCACGCCCACTTCCAGCACCCGCCCGTGTGCCCGCGGCACTAGGGCCTGGCGCTGGCGCGTGGCCAGGGGCAGGCCGCATCCCCAGTCGATGAGGCAGGGCAGGATGTGACGCTCGTACCAGGTGCTCATGCGCCTATTGTGGTGCACGCTGGGTGGGCGTGACGTGCACAATCGCACCAGTTATACAGAAACGGAAACAGACATGTCGGTACAGTGGTTCCCCGGTCACATGCATGCGACCAAGAAGGCCATTCTTGAACGCATCAAAGGCATTGACGTCATCATTGAAATGCTCGACGCCCGCCTGCCCGGCTCCAGCGCCAACCCAATGCTGGCCTCTATTACCGAGGGCAAGGCGACACTGAAGGTGCTCAACAAGCAGGACTTGGCAGACCCGGTACGCACCGAGGCCTGGCTGGCGCACTACAACGCACAGCCGGGCACACGGGCCATTGGGCTGGACGCAGGCATGACGGCACCTGCGCGCGCCATCATCGCGGCCTGCCGCGAGTTGGCACCGAACCGTGGCGGCATGGTCAAGCCTTTGCGGGTGCTCATTGGCGGCATTCCCAACGTGGGCAAGTCCACGCTCATCAATACGCTGGTAGGCAAGCGCGCCGCCAAGACGGGTGACGAAGCGGGCGTGACCAAGCAGGAACAACGCATCGCGCTGGCCGACGACTTTTACCTTTACGACACGCCGGGCATGCTGTGGCCCAAGATCATCGTGCCGCAAAGCGGCTACCACCTGGCGGCCAGCGGCGCGGTGGGGCGCAACGCGTATGACGAGGAAGAGGTGGCGCTGGAATTGCTGAAGGTTGTACAGAAGCCCTATGGGGCCATGTTGGAGGAACGCTACAAATGGGGCCTTTCGCCCGAGCAGGTGGCGGGCATGAAGGACGACGAACTTCTGGCTGCCATCGGGCGCAAGCGCGGCGCCTTGCTGCCCGGTGGACGGCTCAACGCGCAGAAGGCCGCAGAGATTCTGCTCACCGACTTCCGCAGCGGCACCCTGGGGCGCATCACGCTGGAAACGCCTGAAGAGTACGCCCAATGGCTCAAGGCGGCGCTGAAGGTGGAGGCCGAACTGGCCGCCGAGCGCAAGGCACGCCAGGCAGACCGCCGGGGCGGCGCCCGCCGCTGAGCGCTTGTGCACAACTTGCCGTGTGTAACAGTTGTCCCGGTTTTTCTGGGACAACCTTGTGAATAAGTTCTGGGCATGTCGGTATGGGCGTGGCAAGTGCTTGATTTGCCTGGGAAGAAGTTGCCCTGCCGAAAAAATGGGCACAGTTCACAGGGTTTTGCATACTGTTGTTTGATACAGTTGTGGCAAAGGGCTTGCCATGACCGATTCCACTCCGCTCACCCCGCGCCAGCGCGACATCCTCTCCTTCATTGAAAAGGCCGTGCGCGAGCAGGGCGCCCCGCCCACGCGGGTAGAGATAGCACAGGCTTTTGGCTTCAAGTCGCCCAACGCGGCAGAAGAACACTTGCGGGCCCTGGCGCGCAAGGGGGTGATTGAACTGGTGGGCGGCACCTCACGTGGCATTCGCCTGCGTGGCGGTGCCCCGCGCCAGGTGGAACTGCCCATGCCCGGCCTGGCGCAGTTGACGCTGCCGCTGATCGGCCGGGTGGCGGCGGGCTCACCCATCCTGGCGCAGGAGCATGTGGAAGCTTCCTACCCGGTGGACCCGCGCCTGTTCGAGCGTCGGCCCGACTACCTGTTGCGGGTGCGCGGCCTGTCCATGCGCGACGCAGGCATCCTGGAAGGCGATCTGCTGGCCGTCCACGCCACCCGCGAGGCGCGCGACGGCCAGACGGTGGTGGCGCGCCTTGGCGACGACGTAACGGTCAAGCGCCTGCGCCGCACACCCCGTGGAGTTGTGCTGGAGGCGGCCAACCCTGCTTTTGCCGACATTGAAGTGGGCCCCGCTGATGCGCTGGAGATTGAAGGCGTGGTGGTGGGATTGGTTCGCCCCACGCTGGGCGGCACCTGAGCTTTTGATCCGGTTCAGCGGAAGTCCCGGCTGCGCGTGGGCAGGTCGCCCAGCAACGCCGTCAGGTCGGCCAGGTGGCCCGCGACCAGATGGCAGACCTCGCCTTCGCGCTGCCACTGCCCATGCACCGCCAGCAGGCGGGATTCCACCAGCACACGCCCCAGGCGTTCGCGCAGTCGGGGCCAGACGATCACCTGCACGGTGCCGGTTTCGTCTTCCAGTGTGACAAAGACCACGCCTTTGGCGGTGCCCGGGCGTTGCCGTGCAGTCACCAGGCCGCAGGCGCGCACCAGCCGCCCGTGGGGCAGGGCCTGCAAGGCTTGCGCGGTTTGCAGGCGCTGGCGTTCCAGGCGTGGGCGCAGCAGCGCCAGCGGGTGGCTGCGCAAGGTCAGCCCCAGACTGGTGTAGTCGAAGAGCACGTCCTCGCCTTCAGGCGGGGGCGGCAGGGTGCAGGCTTCTTCATGCACCGGGGCCTCACGTAGCAGGGGCGGGGCGGGCGTGTTCAACGCACTGGCCTGCCACACCTGCTGGCGGCGGTGCCCGCTCAGGCTGCGCAGGGCGTCGGCCTCGGCCAGCAGGCGCAACTCCTGCGGGGCAAGGCTGGCCAGCCGCGCCAGTTCGTCCACGCTGGCAGGAGCATGGGTTGAGCGGGCTTGTGCAATCCGCCCGACGCAGTCTTTTGACAAGCCTTTGACCAGGTGCAAACCGAGCCGCACCTGGGGTTGGGAGCTGTGTGCAGTGCCTGCCTCCAGCCCGCTGTGCCAGCCGCTGTGCAACACGTCCACCGGGTGCACGGTCACACCATGGCGGCGGGCGTCCTGCACCAGTTGGGCTGGGGCGTAGAACCCCATGGGCTGGGCGTTGAGCAGGGCGACCAGAAAGCACGCGGGTTCGTGGCATTTGAGCCAGGCACTGGCATACACCAGCAGCGCAAAACTGGCAGCGTGGCTTTCGGGGAAGCCGTATTCCCCAAAACCTTCGATCTGGCGAAAGATCGCCTCGGCGAAGTCTTGCGGGTAGCCTTTGGCCAGCATGCCGCCGATCAGCCGGTCGCGGAAGCGGTCCACACCCCCCTTGCGCCGCCAGGCGGCCATGGAGCGCCGCAGAGCGTCGGCCTCGCCGGGGGTGAAGTCGGCGGCGATCATGGCGATCTGCATCACCTGCTCCTGGAAGATGGGCACGCCCAGTGTGCGTTTCAGGGCCGGGCGCAAGGCTTCGTTGGGCAATTCCAGCGGCAGGCCTTGGCGTTGGCGTTCACGGGCTTTCAGGTAGGGGTGGACCATGCCGCCCTGGATAGGCCCGGGGCGCACGATGGCCACCTCCACCACCAGGTCGTAGTAGTTGCGGGGGCGCAGGCGCGGCAGCATGCTCATCTGGGCGCGGCTTTCGATCTGGAACACCCCTACCGTGTCGGCGGCGCAGATCATGTCGTAGGTGGCCGGGTCTTCCGGGGGGATGTCGGCCAGTGTCAGGGTTCGTCCGTGCCGTTGACCCACCATCTGCAAAGTCTGCTTCAGGGCGCTGAGCATGCCGAGCGCCAGCACGTCCACCTTGAGCAGGCCCAGGGCGTCGATGTCGTCCTTGTCCCATTCGATGGTGGTGCGGCCCGCCATCGCGGCGGGCACCACGGGCACGGTGGAGGTGAGCCGGTCGCCGGTGAGCACGAAGCCGCCGGTGTGCTGTGACAGGTGGCGCGGAAACCCCGTGAGCGTGTTCACCAGCGTCTGGATCTGTGCCCAGCGCGGGTGTTCGGCAGTGAGTGTGGCGGGGTCTAGCCCGAAGGCGCGCGCCACGTCGCGCAGCGCGCTGCGTTCCCGGTAGGTGATGACGGTGGCCGTGAGCGCGGCACGTTCACGCCCGTACTTGAGGTAAAGGTACTGGATGATTTCCTCCCGCCGGTGGTGCTCGAAGTCCACGTCGATGTCGGGTGGCTCGTTGCGCTCGCGGCTGATGAAGCGCTCGAACAGCAGGTTGCCGCGCTCCGGGTCCACCTCGGTGATGCCCAGGCAGTAGCACACCACCGAATTGGCGGCCGAGCCCCGCCCCTGGCACAGGATGTTGCGCTGGCGGGCGACTTTGACAATGTCATGCACCGTGAGGAAGTATTTTTCGTAACCCAGCTCACCGATCAGGGCCAGTTCTTTTTCGATCTGCTCACCGATTTTTTCGGGCAGCCCTTGCGGGTAGCGATCGCGCGCTCCGGTCAGGGTGAGCTGGCGAAGGTGGCTGGCCGGGGTTTCGCCTTTGGGGACCACCTCTTCGGGGTATTCGTAGCGCAGCTCGCCCAGGTTGAAGGTGCACTGTTGGGCAATGTGCAGGCTTTCGGCCAGCCAGCCGGGCGGGTGGATCTGGGCCAGGCGTTCGCGGTGGCGCAGGTGCCGTTCGGCGTTGGGCTGCAAGGCCAGGCCGCAGGCGTGCAGGGGCTGGCCCAGGCGCACGGCGGTGAGCACGTCTTGCAGGGGCTTGCGGGCACGCTGGTGCATGTGCACGTTGCCACTGGCCACCACTTTCAGGTGCTGTCGCTGGGCGGCTTGCGCCAGTTGCTGGGCCCAGTGGGCATCGTCCAGCTGACCGTGCAATTCGGCGGCCAGCCACCCGCGCTGCGGGAAGTGCTGGTGCAGCCATTGCCCCAGGACGTCCAGGTCGTGGGCCAGGGCGGCCTCGGGCAGCGTTGGACAGGCGTCGCGCCAGGGGGCCAGCAAGGCCAGCAGGTTGTTCGTGGGCAGTGGGGGCCAGTTGTCCTGCCAATCCAGGTGCACCGGCAGGCGCTCCAGCCCGGGCCCCTGCTCGCGTGCATGCGGTGCATCGCGGCGCCGGGCGTGGGTGATGAATTCGCAGAGCTGGGCATGTCCGCTGCGGTTCTTGGCCAGCAGCACCAGGGTGAAACCTTGCAGCCCCAGGGCCGGTGCTTGCACCCGGAACTCCGCACCGATGATGAGGTGCAGTTTCAGTTCGCGGGCTCGCACGTGGGCGCGCACCACGCCCGCGATGGAGCAGGCGTCGGTCAGTGCCAGGGCACTGTAGCCCAGCGCATGGGCGCGTTCCACCAGCTCCTCGGGGTGGGAGGCGCCACGCTGGAAGCTGAAGTTGCTCAGGGCATGCAACTCAGCGTAGCCAGGCGGGGTAATCGCTTCAGCCATAAAAGCCTTGCAGGAACCAGGTGGGCGATCCGCTGGTGCCTTGTTCCCGGAAAACCCACAGCAACCCGCCCTGGGGGCTTTGCGCGATGAAGTGGTCGCGCACCGCGGGCTGGGCATCCCACCAGTGGCCTTCCAGCCGCTGGGGGCCAGCCAGCAGGGCCAACGCTGCGCCTGCATGGCAAGGTTGGCCGTTGCGTGTGGGCAGCGCCTGGGGCGGGTCCACCAGCCAGTTGGGCTGCCAGGTAGCGTGCGCCTCATCTGCTTGCCGCGTTCGAGGGGCGCTGGCGGGCGGCGCAGCCTGGGCCGTTGCTGGTTGCCAAACCTGCATGTGCCCAGGGCGGTGGTCGGCCAGGGGCGTGCCTTGCAGCAGGTGTTCGGCACCCAGCCGGGCAGCCAGCCTTTCGAGCAGTTGGGGCCAGCGTTCGCCGCTGCGTTCTGTGGGGTCGGGCAGCAGGTTGGCGCTGCGGGTGGGCAGTGCTGCGGTTTCGGTGGCTTCCAGCCGCAGGGCCAGGGCGGGCGCTTGCAAGGTGGTGCGGGCCAGGTGTTCGCCCAGCAGTCGGCCCAGGTGAACCATGTCGCGCGTGGCCTCTGCGGTTCGCAGCCGCAATTGCCCTTCAGCGTCGTCGCCTCGCCGCCAACGGTCGTGTTCCCATCGCAGCAGCAATTCAGTCACACCTTGCTGACGCATCTGCAGCCAGGCTTGCAGTGCTTGAAGCAGACGGCGCGCGCCGAACAGCAGGCCTGCGGCGTGGTCAATACGTCCGGGCAATTCCAGCCGCAGGTTGAACCGCTCGGGCACCTGCACCCACGCATGGGTTTCCGAAACTTGGCCATAGGCCTGGTCCAGACCCAGCAGCACAGCGGCTCCGAACCGCCTGGCAATGCTGGCGCGCGGCAGCCGCCGCAGGGCGCCCAGGGTGCGGCAACCCAGGCGGTGCAGGGTAGGCGCATGTTCGCGTGTGGCGGCCAGGCTGTGCAAAGGGAGCCGGTCGAGTGTTGGGGCCAGCAGCTGTGGCGGACAACGCAACAGCGGCAGGGTGGCGCTGGCAGCGTTATCGCCGGGCATGGCGCTTTGCCCTGCGTCTTGCCGTGCATGCAACAAAGCCAAGGCGGCCTGCCCTGTGGGGGCGCAGGCCATGGCCGTCAACTGCCATTGCCCGGCTTCGCCGCGCAAACGCTCCAGCAAGGCAGCCTCTCCGCCAAAAAGGCGCAGGCTGGCTTCGGCCTCCAGCAGCAGCAGGCCGTCGGCCACGCACACCCGGGGGGTGAAGCGCAGCGCCCACCAGCAGGCGGGCAGCAGTGCTTCAGGCGCAGGTACGCCAGCCGGTACCGGTTCGGGGACGAAAGCGATCCACCACATGGGCGTTCGGGCGGCTGTGGCCGCCGATGGGGTACACGTTGGCGCCTGTGTCTGCAGGCACGGGCATGCCAGCCAGCAGACGTTGCACGTGCAGGCTGGCGGGCAGAATGATGGGGCGTTCCATTGGCGGGCCCCGGCGTTTGAGCATGTCCAGCCGCAGGCCGTTGGCGCCCAGGCTGCGCACCGCCAAGCGCAGCGGTGCAGGTGAGGCGGACGCAGAAGCCTCCAACGGGCGCCAGGCAAAGCACAAAGGCGTGCCTGAGGCTTGGGCGGCCAGGTGCAGTCTGCGCAGTTGCTCGGGTTGGGCTTGTGGCAACCACACCAGCAGGGCGCCCAGGTCGGGGCAACGCAAGGCTTGTTCAGCACTCCACAGCGCCAGGGCAGGCGTGCGGGCTTCGGCCAGCCAAAGGCGCTGGGCGGGCAGGCCTTGGGCGGCAAGAGCGCTCAGGTGGGGGCGATGCGGTGGTGCCACCACCAGCACCGGGCGTTCGGCGGCCACTGCACGCAGGGTGGGCAGCAGCAGGCGCCATTCCGGCAGGCAGCCCCCGCTGTGCAGCAACTCAACCAGCGCGCCCTGTGGCCAGCCCCCACCCGGCAACGCTGCGTCAAGAGCAGGGTGGCCGCTGGACGTGACCACGCCCCCGGTGTTTTCCAGCTGATCGCCACGCCAGACACCCGGCCAGAGGGGGGCGGCCAGAAGGGCGGATGTTTGGTGGTTGAACATGGGTGAACTTCAAATACTGTATTTATGTACAGTATAAGCGGGAGGGCCCATCATGCAATTGGCCCATCCCCAAGATGGGCCAGCGTCGAGGTGAATACACTGCAGGGTTACGCAACCCTTGTTCCGGCTCTTTGGGAATGGATACTTTTTTTCTGGCAATGCTTGTGGCCCTGGGGGCCTTCACCCTCAAAGTGCGTGACGAGAAACGCCGTATGGCCCTGCTGGGCAGCCACCTGGGGCACTTCCAGATTGAAAAGCTCATGGCCCACCTGGCCCAGGGCTACATGCGTGCGCTTGACGAGAAAGACCCTGCTCGCCGCGAGCAGATCTGGCAGTTGCTGGAGGGAACAGAAACCTCTTTGAGCGACCAGTTTGGCCGTTTTACGCAGGAGTTTTCGCGCGTTTCACCCGAGCAGGCCAGGGTCTGCAAGGTGGCGGTACCTTACATCGACCGCTGGCTACCGCGCTCCACCATCGATTTGCGGCAAATGCTTGCTTTGCACGCGCAGGGCATTGCGACCGTGGTGGCCAATCGCAGCGGGTTGTCACCCAAGGCCAAGGCTTACATGCTGTCGGCCGAGCTGTACCTGATGCAGCACACCTGCCATTGGTTCTGCAAGTCACGCACCGTGGCGTCGGCACGCCTGCTGGCGCGGCACAAAACGTCGTACCAGCAGGTGCTGGAGTCCGTATCGCCGCAAACGCGGCAGGCCTACGAAGCCTTGCTTGCCGGGCATTGAGCCCAGGGGCTGGTGCCGGGACGGCACTCACACTTCAGAGGGGAAACAGGGCAAAATCCAAAAAAGTGCCCCCAAATGTGCCCCCAACTGAGGAACGGTACCCCCTATGAAGCTGACCGATGCCACCCTGCGAAACATCAAAGACCCCGGCAAATACTTTGACGGCGGCGGCCTGTACCTGGAAGCCACGGCGGCCGGTGGCCGGTACTGGCGGTTGAAGTACCGCCATGGCGGTAAAGAAAAGCGGTTGGCGCTGGGTGTGTACCCGGCTGTAGGGCTGAAACAGGCCAGGGAACAGGCAGAGGCGGCCCGCAAGAGCTTGAAAGCTGGCGCTGATCCTGGCCTGCAGCGCAAGGCAGACAAGGCCAAAGCCAAGGAAGATGCGGCCAACACCTTTGAAGCGGTGGCCGATGAATGGCTGAAGCACCAGGCGGCCCGCTGGGAGCTGGGCACCAGGAAGGCCATCCGGGCATCACTGGCGGCCAACATCTTCCCGGTGCTGGGTGACAAGCCCATCGCCAGCATCAAGCCGCTGGACTTGAAACGGGCGGTGGCCAAGATCGAGGCGCGAGGTGCTGGCGACATGGCCGGGCGGGTGCTGCAACGGGTGAAGGCGATATTCCGATGGGCGCTGGTGCATGAGCGCATCCCCGAAAACCCCATGCTCGACCTGGTGCCATCGGAGATCCTCAAGCCCCGCGAGGTGACGCACCGGGCGGCCTTGGCCGATGCCGAGCTGCCCGACTTCCTCACCAGGCTGGACAGCTACGACGGCGACCCCAGCACCGTCAACGCTATGCGGCTGCTGATGCTGACCGCCACCCGGCCCGGCGAGGTGCGTGGCGCAAGCTGGGCCGAGTTCGACTTGGATGCGGCCTTGTGGATCATCCCGGCCGAGCGCATGAAGATGCGCACCGAGCACCGGGTGCCGCTGTCGCGCCAGGCGGTTGACGTGCTGAAGGCCATGGAGCCATTGAGCGGCGCTGACACCCTGGTGTTTCCCAGCCCGTTCTACCCTGGCAAATCGCTGAGCGAAAACACCTTCACCAGCGCCCTTGCCCGGTTGGGCTACAAGGGCCGCGCCACGGCCCACGGCTTCAGGGCGCTGTTCAGCACGGTAGCCAATGAATGCGGCTGGAACCCCGACGTGATCGAGCGCCAGCTCGCCCACGTGGAGCGCAACCAGGTGCGTGCCGCCTACCACCGCTCCACCTACCTCAAGGACCGCGCCAAGCTGATGCAGTGGTGGGCCGACTACCTGGACGGACGGAAGGCGGGCAACGTGGTGAAGATGCCCAGCCGGGCAGCCTGAAACCAGCGCCAGCAACTTCCTTCGGCACTATTCCCGCCGTTTTGCCGGGAACAGTGGGAACAAAGTTTGTTTTTCATAGGGAAATTCCCGAAAAACAGGTGGGGTACAAGATGGGAACAAAGTGGGGTACATAGTGGGAACACATTCATATAGTGAAATATTTCACTTGTTTTCCCTTTCCCTATGCCCCGCGCCAGCCCTGCGGTGCTCGGTTTGTGGGCCATGCCTACTACGGCGCACCCTTGCGGATATGGGCGCAGAGGGTGTCCCCCTGGGACCCCCTTGTGGTGAGCGGACTACCTCGGGGCGCTGATGCTCAGGCCGACCCGAGCATCAGCGCTTCGTATCACCTTCTGGCACGGGCGCTGTTGAAACTGGAGACGCCGTGCAAGAGGGGGGGTGGACATGGCCCCTCTTGGCAATATCGAGATCGAGAGCGAATGAATCTACTTCAGAGCGAACATGGCGGGTACGGCCCAACCGTGAACATCAGCGAAGCAGCGGAGTTGTTGAAGGTTCACCCAAAGACGGTGCTTGACCTCATCGCTGCGGGCGCCATTCCTGCGGGCTTGATCGGACGTGCTTACGTCATGATGACCAAGGACGTTCTAGCCTACGTGGAGGGGCAGATTGCCCGACAGACTGCTGAACGCTTAGGTACACCTGGGCGACGACGCAGGTGATGGCGATTGCCTGTGCCCCTTTTTCGCTATAGATTTGCTCCGCATCGTTTTTTGATACGGATGGGTCGCAGAATAAAGATGAGCCGGTCGATTCTGTGAAGTCGATGGGTTTAAGTTTTCGCCCCAGCTAGGCCGGGCTGCAATCCGACCAAAAAGGCAGGCCCCCGACTGCTCTGCTGGTGGCACCTATCTTCGGGGTGGGCAACGGGGGTTGCTGTGTCGTTTGACTTGAAATTCAAGTGTGGGCGGTTGCGTGAAATTGCTGAACAGCGTTTGAGGCTGATGCCCGGTGCCTTCGCGAGATTTCTTGCAGAAGGGCATGAAGCAAGGTTGTTGGCATGTCCAGATAACGTCTCCGCTGTTCCGTTGCCCGCATTTTTGGCTGCAGCCTCGTGGCCTATATCGGAGCTCATGTCCTCTGATGGCTACACAATGTTGACAGACGACCAGATTGAATTGCGTGCCTTTGACAAATGGGCAGTAGAAAAGATTGACTTTTGGGTGTCGCAGAATTTCGCTGCGTCAAGTGTGAAGGTGCCACCACTCTCGCCCCAGGTCGAGTACGAGGTTCGGGGGACCTCTAACGAGGTGCCTGTGGCTTCGGGTTCGTATCGCTCAGCGCCAGTACACATATCGCCGGTAGATGCGCCCAAGGTGGCAGCCGTTGCTTCAAATGCTTCGCCACGGCGCTTGATGGGCAAAAAGCGCATCGTTGACGCGTTGGATGGCAAAGTAAAGGGGATCAGCCTTTCATCCGTACTGGACAACCCGACTAAACTGGGTAGAGAGGGGTTGTTGGCAGCTCGGACAGGACGTGGCGTCTTTGATTTGGATGCGGTCATTGCTTGGCTACGGGAAAAGGGCTACTACTGTGACGATGATGTTGATGCAAACACGCCCCAACCATCAGTGCATCCGGCCTTTTCGCAACTGGGTAATCGACGGGCATGACATGCTAAGCCGTTGACACCTGCCGGGGAGGGCATGCCATAATGCCCTCAAGCCGAAAGGCCCGGTGCGTAAGAACACCACAGGATCAGAGGTTGCAGCCCCCACCGTCAAGCGGGGTTTTGTCATGTCCGAATTGGGCCACTGTGCATGCTTGTGCACGGGGCCAAGGTTGCGGGCAAGATGGGCCTACCCGCGAGGATGGCCGCACGGCTGATCCCGTGTTCTTAACATCTTGCCCACCCCATGTGCGTAAGAACACGGAGGGTGGTTTCCCGTCTCGATCAGGAGCCGAAACCATGACCCAGGTCATTGCCTTGGTGCGTCCAGTCGCACCCGTCACCCAGTCCACCACGGACACCACCCACCCCGAAACTATCCGCCTGCACGGCCTGGCCGAAAACGCCTTGGCCACGGCCTTGCACTGCCTGCGTTCGGTGGACTGCAACCCCGCCAAGCTGCGCCTGGCCACGGCACGCGCCGTACGGGCCGCCACGCTGTTGAAACGCGCCAGTATGGCCGCTCAGGCCTCGGTGAGCGATGTGCAAGGGGACGCATGATGGCAACCTCCACGAAGTGCCGCTCCGTCACCACCAAGACGCTAAGCCCCAGGCGAGCCGCGCCGCCCATCGTGGCATGCCATGAAGCGGACCCATGGCGCATGAGCTTGACCAAGCGGGATAGGGCACGGATTGATTCGGCCATGGAACTGCTGGGACGATACATGGCTGAGCGTCCCCTGTTTGACAGCCCGCAGGCCGTGGCCAGTTACCTGCGCCTGCTGATCGGCAAAAGGCCGCATGAAATGTTCACGGTCATGTTCCTGGACAGCCAATACCGCTTGATTGCCACTGAGGAACTGTTCCGGGGAACGCTGTCACAGACCAGCGTTTATCCGAGGGAGGTTGCGCTACGTGCCCTGCACCACCAGGCTGCCGCCGTGGTGTTGGCACACAACCATCCCGGTGGCAACCCAGAGCCATCGCAGGCCGATCAATCGCTTACGCGGACGCTGAAAGACACGCTGGCGCTGGTTGATGTGCGCGTGCTAGATCACTTCATTGTCACCGCTGGCGCTTACCGATCCATGGCGGAAATGGGGTTGATGTGAGACGGCCCCGAGATCCGTCTGCATAGCTGATTTGCTGGCTCGGATTCAGCAAGTTTCAGCAGTTTTCAGAAATTTTCAGACGGCCTTAACTTCGGTTCCGTCAGCACGTTTGAGAACCTTCACGGACACCAGTGCGGACGAAGAAAGGACCTTGAATGATGAGTCAGTCAACCCATCCACCGGCCATGCAGTTGGTGCATTCCACCAAACCCGTGACACCGCGTGATCGGTTTTTGCGCTTACACGATGTGGAGGCTGTCACCGGGATGAAGAAGACCACCATCTATGGGATGGTTCGGGAGTGCAAATTTCCAAGTCCGGTGCGCATTACTCGCCGCTTGAGTGTGTGGCCTGAATCAGCTGTCTTGCAGTGGGTTCAAGACCGCATGAATAGCGCGTGTTCCATCCGATGAATGCCGCTTTGCTGAGGGACCGCCAACACGCTCAGCAGTTGTTGCATGCCGCCCAGCGATTTCTGACGCAAACGAAAACTTGCCCTCGCTTGATCGAGAGTGGGCAGACGGCGCGGAAACGGGTCAAGGAGGGCTGTGTCAACTTGTTGCTCCAGGTCTCCGAGGATGGCGTGCTGTCTGTCAAAGACGTGGACACAGGGAAAGTAATTGCTCGATCGACGCCGGGCCGTTCGGCTCTTGACCCGGGTTTTTTGGCGCCAAGGAGATACCTGTGAGCCAGCAAGTTGATACCCGGTCAAGTCAGGCTGAGCGCGTGCAGATTATCTGGAGCGCACGCCAGGAAGCACGCAAAAGGAAATCGACGCGGTGTGTGACACCGGTTGCATTTCCAAGGTGCTGTCAGACATGCCTGATTTGGGTTACGGGCTGTCCCGTAGCTGGCGTGAGATCCCGTGTGCAGGTGGCTGCTCAACCAGGCAGGTGCGTACCTACACGCTGCTTTATCGCCCGGCAGGCAACCCACAGCCAGAGTTGTTCGATATCTAAGGCTCATCCACAACGCGGCCAGGCGACAGCCAGCGCCGCGACTGTTTGCGTTGTTTGAAGGAAAGAAATCATGGCTTTCAAGATCGCCGTCAGCAAGCACTTCAAGTTCACCGTGGACGGCACGTCTAGCGATGTGGACGGCAACCCTCAGAAGTTCTCGTTCGGGCTGACAGCCAAGCGCCTGAACCAGGACGAGATGGATGCACTGCAAAAGGAATTGGTGCTGCACGTTGCAGCAGGCGCGGGCCTCGGCGTCATCACCGAAAAGCTCAAGGAACTGGTCATTGACTGGAGCGACGTGAAAACCGACGACGGCGAGCCTTTGCCGTTCAACATGGATTGCTTTGTGTCGGTGATGAATTCGTACACCGGCATGTCGCGCTTGGTGTGGACGCGGTACCAGGAAGAAGCCGGGGTCAAAGTGCAAACAACTGGTGCGGCATAACTTCATGAAAGGAGCATCGCTATGTTGACGGCGATTGGAATCAAGCTGACGCTGGACGGCGTATCGCAGGTGGAGTCCGGCATCAAGCGTGTCGTGGGTGGAGTTGGATCGCTCAAAGGTGCATTGGGCGCACTTGTCCCGTCGCTATCCGTTGGCGCGATGCTAGCGTTCTTGAAGCAGGCGGCAGACGGCATAGATGCGCTCAACGACGTTGCCGACGGGGTGGGCACTTCGGTTGAGAACATCAGCGCCTTGGAGCGGGTTGCCCGCAACACTGGTACGACGCTCGACACCGTGAGCGCCACCTTGCTACGTTTCAACAAGGTGCTGGCGGACGCGAAGCCGGAAAGCACGTACAGCAAGATCCTTGAAGGGATCGGATTGAGTGTTGTGGAACTGCGCAACACCGACCCCGCAGAAGCGCTGCTGATCACGGCCAAGGCGCTCTCGCAATACGCAGACGATGGCAACAAGGCGCGAATTGTCCAAGAGCTGTTCGGCAAGTCAGTCAAGGAGGTGGCACCGTTTCTCAAGGACTTGGCCGACAGCGGCGAGTTGGTGGCCACAGTGACCCGGCGTGACGCCGAGCAAGCCGAGTTGTTCAACAAACAGTTGGCTCAGCTCAGCAACAACGCCACCCTGGCCGGGCGCAGCATCGCCGCCGATTTGCTGCCGACGATAAACAGCCTAGCCGAGTACATGGCCGTTGCATCCCGCAATGGGCTGGGATTGCTTGACTCAATGGCGTTCTTTCTTCGCATCCGCAGCGGCATCAGCGGCATGGACGTTGGTTCGCTGGACAAGGACATTGCCGATGTGTCCTCCAACCTCGATCGCCTGCGCCAGAAAAAAGCCGCCAACATCGGTGATCCGGAGTATGCGGGCAATATCGAGAAGAACATTCAAGACGAGGCCCGCAAACTGAGCGTGCTCACCGAGTTGCGCCGCAATGCCTACAAGAAACTGGATGAGGCGTATGCGCCAGACAGTGCCAAGCTGGCGAGCCTGCAGGCACGTCGCCGCATGCCGGTGATTCCTCTGGATGATCCGAAGTCGAAATCGAACGACGCGCAGGCACGGCGGCTGGCGCAGGCGGAGTTGGCGGCAGACCTGGCCGAGTTCAAGCGGCAGCTTGATGGCGAAACCGACGTGGTGAAACGGGCCGAAGAGATGCTGCAAGCGCAGCGCCAGGCCGGGTTGCTCAGCGATGGCGAGTACTACAGAACCAAGATTGCTTTAGTGCAGCAGCTGGCGGCAGCCCAGGTAGAGGCGCTGCAGCAAGAGCGTGAGCGCGTTGCGAGTGAAAAGGTTTCTGGTGCGGAGCGAATCACCCAGCAAACCAAGTTGAAAGACCTGCAGGCCCAGATCAACAAGGTTCAGGGTGACGCAGCCAATCAGGTGAAGGTACTGGGTACCGAGCAAGAGGCCGCCTTGCGCAAGGCTGCAGCGGCTTTTGCTGAGGCGCAGTCTGCAGCCGAGCAGTACCTGACAACGCTGCAGCGCCAATACGGCCGTGAGTTGGCGGGTGTAGGGAGGGGGGATAAGGCTCGCCGCGAAATGGCCGAGCTCAACCAGATTGACGACCGCTACGAAAGCCAGCGCCAGGGGTTGGCGGGCGAGCGCCGCCGGGGTGAGATCACCGAGGAAGATTACAGCCGCCAGTTGGCCCTGATCGACAACTACAACGCCATGGCGTTGGATGCCTACCGCCAGCACTACGCTGACCTGGATGCGGCGCAGGGCAACTGGCTCAACGGCGCCAACGACGCCTTTGCCAACTACCGTGACAGCGCGGCTGACGTGGCCGGTCTGACCAAGGACTTGTTTACCAACTCGTTTCAGGGGTTGGAAGATGGGTTGGTGTCGTTCGTGACCACGGGCAAATTCTCGTTCGCTGATCTGGCCAACAGCATCGTGGCCGATATCACGCGAATCATCATCAAGCAGCAGATTAGCAACGCGCTGGGGCTGGCTGGCGGTGCAGGCGGTTCTGGCCTACTGGGCTTGGTCGGTTCGGGTGTAGGTGCACTGTTCGGCACCAGCGGGCAGGTGGCTGTGGCCAGTGCCATGCCTGGTAATGCCATGGACCACCTGATGGGTCTGACAGGTGGCTTCGGCACCATGAGCTTTGACGGAGGTGGATATACGGGTAACGGCCCGCGCGTGGGAGGCATCGACGGCAAGGGCGGTTTCTGGGCGCTGATGCATCCGCAAGAAACAGTGGTGGATCACACCAAGGGCCAATCTGCGGCCAAGCCGGTGACAGTGGTCATCAATCAGTCGATCAGCGGGCCTGTGTCTCGCCAGACAGAAAACCAAATTGCGGCGGCTGCTCAACGAGGTTTGATGCGCGGCACCCGCAACCTGTGATGGGTCCAAGTTACATCCTCCGGCACCGATGCACAAACAACACATCACCCTCGGCTTGATTCGTCAGGCTCTGGCCCACATTCCCGCCAGCATGCCCCGCGACGAGTGGGCGCGTGTGGCCATGGCCATCAAGAGCGAATTCCCTGATGACACGGGCCGGGACCTGTTCGACGCCTGGAGTCAGACGGCCGGGGATCACTACGACGCCAAAGCCACTCGCGACACCTGGAAGAGCGTCAAGGCCGGGGGCGGTGTGACCGTTGGCACGCTGCTGCACCTGGCCAAGAGCCACGGCTTTGAGGTGCCCAGGGCTGACCAGGCGCCAGCCAAGCCCGACCCTGAGGCCGCTGCACGCTTGGAGCGTGAACGCGCCCAGCGCCAGCAGGTCGAGCAGCAGCAAACCGAAGCCGCACAGGCCCGGGCCGCCACTGATGCACAAGCCCTTTGGGACAGCGCCAGCGACACCGGCCAAAGCCCCTACCTGGAGCGCAAGGGCGTGCAGGGCCACGGTGTGCGCTACACCCCTGAAGGCTGGCTGTTGGTGCCCTTGCGTGACGCCACCGGCAAGCTGTGGAACGTGCAGCGCATTGCCCCGGCCAAGCCTGCGGAGGGGACCGACAAGCTGTTTCTGAAGGGGGGCCGCAAGTCGGGCCTGTGGCACCTGTTGGGCACGGTGCCTGCTGGCGCTGGGGCCGTGGTGCTGGTGGCCGAAGGCTACGCCACGGCGGCCAGCCTGCACGAAGCCACGGGCCACGCCGTGGCGGTGGCCTTTGACGCGGGCAACCTGGCGAAAGTGGCTAAGGCCCTGCACAAGCAATACCCGTCTGCGCTGCTGGTGGTGTGTGGTGACGATGACCGCGACACCGAGGCACGCACCGGCACCAACCCCGGCCGCGTCAAGGCCAGCCAAGCCGCCAAGGCGGTGCAAGGGCTGGCGCTGTTCCCTGAAGGCCTGCCCGAGGGCGGCAGCGACTTCAACGACCTGCACGCCCACCACGGTGGCACTGCCGGGCTGGAAGCCGTGCGGGCCATCGTGCAGTCTGGCATCGAGGCGCACCAGGCCGCCAGCTCGGCCCAGCAGGGCGCAAACGCGGGTGGGGCAAGGCAATCCCGCCAGCGCCAGCCAAAGAACGCGCCAGCGGGCCAGGATGGCGGCGGCGATGACTTCCCCGATTGGGATCGCTTCAGCGTCACCGATGACGGTGTGTTTTACCGTGGCGTGGACCGCGACGGCAACCCCACCAAGCCCGAATGGGTGTGCTCCCGCCTGGACGTGGAGGCCCTGACGCGGGACCAGGATGGCAGCGGCTGGGGCTACCTGCTGACCTTTGCCGACCCTATGCACAAGCCCAAGCAGTGGGCCATGCCCGCCCGCATGTTGAGCGGTGACGGCGGCGAATACCGGGGCATGTTGCTGAACATGGGCCTGCGCATTGCCACCAGTCCACGCGCCCGAAACCTGTTGACCCAGTACATCCAATCGCGCCAGCCCGAAGCGCTGGCGCTGTGCACCGACAAAACCGGGTGGCATGGCCGGGCCTTTGTGTTGCCGCATGAAACCATCGGCGGTGAGGGTGAACGCATCGTGTTCCAGACCGACAGTGCCATGGAAAACACCTTCAGGACCAAAGGCACACCCGAACTGTGGAAAGAGCGTGTGGCCGCCCTGTGCGTGGGCAATTCCCGCCTGGTGTTTGCCGTGGCCAGCGCCTTTGCTGGGCCGCTGCTGCGCCCTGCTGGGGTCGAGTCGGGTGGCTTCCACTTTCGTGGCGACAGTTCCAGCGGCAAAACCACGGCCCTGAAGGCGGCGGCCAGCGTGTGGGGCGGCCCAAGCTACCTGCAGCGCTGGCGCACCACAGACAACGCCTTGGAAGCCATTGCCGCCCAGCACAGTGACGGCCTGTTGATCCTGGACGAGCTGGCGCAGGTGGACCCCAAGACGGCCGGGGAATGCGCGTACATGCTGGCCAACGAACAGAGCAAGGCACGCGCCACGCGCAACGGTGCACCACGTGCCCGGCTGGCCTGGCGGCTGCTGTTCCTGAGCGCCGGGGAACTGGGACTAGCGGACCACATGGCTGAAGGCATGAAGCGCACCCGCACCGGCCAGGAAGTGCGCATGGCCGACATTCCCGCCGATGCTGGCGCTGGCATGGGCGCGTTTGAACAGTTGCACGGGCACGAAGGCGGGGCCGCCTTTGCCACCCACCTGACTGGCCAAGCCGCTTCCCTGCACGGTGCAGCGGGCCGCGCCTGGCTGCAATGGTTGGCAGACAACGTGGACACACTCAAGGGCCGCATACGCGAGGCCATGAACGGGCTGGCGCTTGAGCTGGTGCCCGAGGCGGCCAGTGGCCAGGTGCACCGCGTGGGTGCCCGCTTCGCCTTGGTGGGCGCTGCGGGTGAACTGGCCACGGCGGCGGGCCTGACCGGCTGGGCCAAAGGCGAAAGCGAACGGGCGTCCCGTGCCTGCTTCAATGCGTGGCTGGCGTCCCGTGGTGGTGCTGGCAATGGCGAGGTGGCATCCATGTTGCGCCAGGTGCGCCGGTTCCTGGAACTGCACGGTGAAGGCCGCTTCACCTGGTGGCACCGTGCGGCGGATGACCACAACGCCAAGACCTTGCAGCGGGCCGGGTTCCGGCGCATGGTTAACGAGCGGGGCGAACCCATCAAAAGCAATGCGGACCACCAGCGGGCCTTTGGTGAGGAAATCACCCCGTTCGATGCAGAGCGCACATCAGTGGAGTTCTTTGTACTACCTGAAACCTTCCGGGTGGAGATGTGCCAGGGCTTTGATCCTGAAGCGGTATGCAAGGTGTTGGCAGACCACGATTGCATTGCCTGCAATGAGCCGGGCCGGTATGCCAAGAAGGTGCGGTTGCCAGGGCATGGGATGGCCCGGTGCTATCACATCACCCCGCAAGTGTTTGAGGTGGAGTGTTGAGCGGGCGGCCGAAGGGCTGCGGGGTGGGGAACTTTGCCCGCGCTTGGATTGGGGCAGCCCCAAGGGTTTGGGTGCCTATACCCCCCCTTTCGGGTCCTTCCGGGCATTCCACGGTGAGGGTAATTCGAGCCCCGAGGGCTGTGTAAGTAGCAGTAGGGGAATTAGGTCAATTTCAGCGGTGAATCTGAGTTGTTACGCTCAATTTTTGAGGATTGGTAAACATGAAGCAGTTTGAATTGGCGCAAGCATTGGGTATCAGCACGGGCATGGTTTCGCGTCTGGTAAAGCGGGGCATGCCCACTGATAGCGTTGAACGTGCCCAGCGGTGGAGAAAACGCCACCTTGAGCCGGGCCGGGTGAAGGGCAGCCGGTTCGACCCAAACGCACCTGCGACGGTGCCACAGAACGAACCGAAGTTAGGCGGTGAGGGTGTGACTGCGGCACGCGTTGAGGCTATTGCTGTGAGCCTGCTTCCCCGGGTGGAACAGGCTGGGGAGTTTTTAGAGAGGGCGGCACTACTGGAGCCGCTGCGGGCTGTGTTGCGTGCTTTGCCTGATTGTGTGGAACCCCGGATGCCGGGCGTCATGTGGGCGGCGCTGCTGGAGTATGCGGTTCTTGATGAACTGCTGCATGCCGTGCGAGGCGCCTTTACAGACCCGGTTTCATCTGCTGGGGTGCTTGACCATTTCCATCAACACTTGCCACATGTAGAGAGGTTCCCAGAGGCGCCGATTGACTTGGCGGCAGACCGCTGGAGGGTGGCGCAGAACGACCCGGCCTTGTATGTGGAAGATGAGGCGCTGGTCGGGTGAGTTTGGCGACCGCTGGAATGCCCGCATTTTGCGGGCTTTTTTTCGCCCGTGGGATGCGTCATGGCGGCTGTTGCGGCAGGGCAATTTGCCCGCAACCCTGACCTGTTGGACTTATACGAACTAACTTGTTCCCGTTGTTCCCGTCTGAGGTGGGAACAGTATTTTTCAATACTGATAATGGTTTAGCTGTGTTATGCACAGTGTGTTCCCGTTGTTCCCATTAAAAAAGTGTCTGAGCCGAAAGAAGGTTGCGTTATGGGGTGGACCGCCCCCTGTCATGGGTCCTTCCAGGACCATGCGCTATGCGGGTAATTCGAGCCGCCCTGTCGCGCTGTTCTGCGGGGTCCCTAAGGGGGTTAAGTTAAGACCGGGCTGGCGGGGAGGGGGCAACCTGTTGCCCTGGTGCCCCCAATGGCTGGGGGCATCTTTGAGAATGTGCCCCCAATTTTGGAGTTGATGCCCCCAAATGTGCCCCCTTGTGCCCCCGGATTCAGGCATACTTAAGCGAACGTTTACGGACGCTGCCCGTTGAATCCTAGAGGGAGAGAAAGAAAAAGCCGGACGGTTGCGGACCTATCCGGCTTCAAGTGTGGTGCGCGGGACGGGACTCGAACCCGTACGCCTTGCGGCGGCGGATTTTAAGTCCGCTACGTCTACCTGTTCCGTCACCCGCGCAGCCCAGGGCTGGCATTGTACCGATCCACGCCGGGCGGCAGGAACTACAATCACAACCTGTCGAGAAGGGCAGGACCGCGCCTGCAGCGCACACCCGAAAGCAACACCATGAGCCACTTCACCCCGCCTTTTGAGATCCACGTCCACGGTGACGTCCGTTTGCGCGACGATGTGGACTACGCCCAGATCCAGGAGGCTCTCAAGCCTCTGTGGCAATACACGGGCGCCCGCTCTCTGGTGGACGCAGCTCCCAGCGCCTACGAGGACGAACCCGGCATCCGCTTCGATCCCAAGGAACACCTGCTGCAACTGTGCTGGACCGTCGAAGGCGACGAGGACTTCCGCCTGGCGGTTGACGAGGCCTGCATGAGCCTGAACGACATTGCTGCAGCCGGTGCGCCCATCGAGGTCTCCTTCTACGACCTGGAGTTCGACGAGGAAGACGCCTCGCCCGATACCGAGGCCCGCGACGATTTCGTCATGTGCTTCGTCGGTCCTACGCCTGCGGCCATCATGCAGGTGCAGCGCGACATGCTGGTGCAGGACGTCGTGCACCTGATGGAGCGCCACTTCGACGCTTCCGAGCTGGGTGAGGTGGTTGTGGCCATCGACCGTCTCTTCACCAATCGCTTTGATGCGCTTGTCAACTCCATGCAACTCGGGCGCCCCCCAAGGGGTGGTTCCGGCCCGGCAGGTGGCCACGGCGGCCCGCGCAAGCCCCGTCATCTGCACTGACCCCCATCAATAAACAAAAAGCCCCTGGCATCCACCAGGGGCTTTTTGCTGCAGTGCCCCAGCGGGGAGGGGCGCTCCTCTTCTGGCTCAGTCAGCCGTCACGGCAATGCCCTTGAACTCGCCGCTGGCAATGCGCTTGCCCCACTCGGCAGGGCCGCTCTCGTGCACGTTGTTGCCGGTGGAGTCCACGGCCACGGTCACGGGCATGTCCTGCACGTCGAATTCGTAGATGGCTTCCATGCCCAGGTCCTCAAACCCCACCACCTTGGCGGCCTTGATGGCCTTGGCCACCAGGTAGGCGGAGCCGCCCACGGCCATCAGGTAGGCGCTTTGGTTGTCCTTGATGGCCTCGATCGCCACCGGCCCGCGCTCGGACTTGCCGATCATGGAAATGAGGCCGGTCTTCTCCAGCATCATGCGGGTGAACTTGTCCATGCGGGTGGCGGTGGTCGGGCCGGCCGGGCCCACCACTTCGTCGCGCACCGGGTCCACCGGGCCCACGTAGTAGATCACGCGGTTGGTGAAGTCCACCGGCAGCTTCTCGCCCTTGGCCAGCATGTCGGCAATGCGTTTGTGCGCGGCATCGCGCCCGGTCAACATCTTGCCGTTGAGCAGCAGCTTCTGCCCCACCTTCCAGCTGGCAACCTCTTCCTTGGTCAGCGTGTCCAGGTTCACGCGGGTGGCACTCTTGGTGTCGGCGGTCCAGGTCACGGCAGGCCAGTCTTCCAGCTTGGGCGGCTCCAGCGTGGCCGGGCCCGTGCCATCCAGGTGAAAGTGCACGTGGCGGGTGGCCGCGCAGTTCGGGATCATGGCCACGGGTAGCGATGCCGCGTGCGTCGGGTAGTCCATGATCTTCACGTCCACCACGGTGGTCAGGCCGCCCAGGCCCTGCGCGCCAATGCCCAGGGCGTTCACCTTTTCGTACAGTTCCAGGCGCAGTGCCTCCACGCGGCTCAGCGCGGCGCCAGACTTCTTCTTGTCGATCAGTTCATGGATGTCCACGGGCGCCATCAGCGACTCCTTGGCCAGCAGCAGCGCCTTCTCGGGCGTGCCACCGATGCCGATGCCCAGGATGCCTGGCGGGCACCAGCCTGCGCCCATGGTCGGCACAGTCTTCAGCACCCAGTCCACGATGGAGTCCGACGGGTTGAGCGCGTAGAACTTCGACTTGTTTTCCGAGCCGCCGCCCTTGGCCGCGCAGATCACCTCCACGTGGTCGCCGGGGACGATTTCGTAATGCACTACCGCAGGGGTGTTGTCCTTGGTGTTCTTGCGGGTGCCTGCCGGGTCGGCCAGCACCGAAGCGCGCAGCGGGTTGTCCGGGTTCAGGTAGGCGCGACGCACGCCTTCGTTGATCATGTCCTGCACGCTCATGGTGGCGTCGGGCCAGGTCACGTTCATGCCCACTTTCAGGAACACCACGGCAATGCCCGTGTCCTGGCAGATCGGGCGGTGGCCTTCGGCCGCCATGCGGGAGTTGGTCAGGATCTGCGCGATCGCGTCCTTGGCGGCAGGACTTTGCTCACGCTCGTAGGCCTCGCCCAGCGCCTTGATGTAGTCGAGCGGGTGGTAGAAGCTGATGTACTGAAACGCGTCGGCGATGGAATGGATCAGGTCTTCCTGTTTGATGGCGGTCATGGTGGGAGTCTTTCTCTACGTGATGTGCCGGAAATCAGTGTTCGTCGCCGCCAGTCTGGTGCAACAGCTTGTCCGTGAAGGCAATGGCCATGGCGCTGAGCAGGAAGGCGATGTGGATGAGCGTCTGCCACATCAGCACCTTGTCGGTGTAGTTGGCGGCATTGATGAAAGTCTTGAGCAGGTGGATGGAGCTGATGCCGATGATGGCCGTGGCCAGTTTCACCTTCAGCACGCTGGCGTTCACGTGGCTCAGCCATTCGGGCTGGTCGGGGTGGCCCTCCAGGTTCATGCGGCTCACGAACGTTTCGTAGCCGCCAACGATCACCATGATCAGCAGGTTCGAGATCATCACCACGTCGATCAGGGCCAGCACCACCAGCATGATGATGGTCTCGTTGAGCGAGGTGATCTGCACGCTGGTGTTGTAACCTATGCTGGTG
This sequence comes from Burkholderiaceae bacterium, assembly GCA_041913045.1. Classification (GTDB taxonomy): domain Bacteria; phylum Pseudomonadota; class Gammaproteobacteria; order Burkholderiales; family Burkholderiaceae_C; genus CAMLOF01. Next base: position 32,850 of record JAYSGB010000005.1, read on the forward strand.
ACCAGTGCCGCCAGGGCCTGCTGGTTGCCAAACGCCGCCTCAATCAGGTGAACCAGTTCCACCCAGAAGTGATAGACGTAGATGCCTTGTGCAGCGATGAGGCCGATGTACAGGGGCAATTGCAGCCAGCGGCTGGCAAAGATGAGTTTGGGTAGGGGCGCGATGGGGCGGTTGATGTTGGCCATGAAGAAAGCATGCTTTGAGAAGGCCCGGCAATTGTAGGGCGAGTGCTTTACAGTGTCTGACGATTGGTGTAAGAGCCTCGTAAGAGCCCTTGCGCACATTTCATGCCGTTCAATGTCTGTACCAGAGGAGACCTACATGTCCGCACCGTCGTCCGCCATCCAGTCCACCTTGGTGGAAAACCGCGTGTTCGAGCCCAGCGCCTCAACCGTCAAGGCCGCCCGCATTGCTGGCATGGAGGCTTACCAGGCCTTGTGCGCAGAGGCTGAGCGCGATCTGGAAGGCTTCTGGGCCCAGCGTGCCCGCGAGGTGCTGGCCTGGCACAAGCCCTTCACCCAGGTGCTGGACGAATCCAACGCGCCCTTCTACAAGTGGTTCCAGGACGGCGTACTCAACGCCTCTTACAACTGCCTGGACCGCCACATGGGCACCCCGGTCGAGAACAAGACCGCCATCATCTTTGAAGCCGACGACGGCGCAGTCACCAAGGTCACCTACAAGGAACTGCTGGGCAAGGTGTCCCAGTTCGCCAATGCCCTCAAGGGCATGGGCGTCAAGAAGGGCGACCGCGTGGTCATCTACATGCCTATGACTGTTGAAGGCGTGGTGGCCATGCAGGCCTGCGCGCGCATCGGCGCCACCCACAGCGTGGTGTTCGGCGGCTTCTCCGCCAAGGCGCTGCAGGAACGCATTCAAGACGCAGGTGCCGTGGCCGTGGTCACCGCCAACTACCAGATGCGCGGCGGCAAGGAACTGCCGTTGAAGTCCATCGTCGACGAAGCACTGGCCATGGGTGGCTGCGAAACCATCAAGAATGTGGTGGTGTTCCAGCGCACCCAGACGGCCGTCAACATGGTGGCTGGCCGCGACGTTTTCATGCACGACGTGATGGCCGCCCAGTCCACCGACTGCCCGGCCGAAATGGTGGGCGCCGAGCACCCGCTGTTTGTGCTCTACACCTCTGGCTCCACCGGCAAGCCCAAGGGCGTGCAGCACAGCACCGGCGGTTACCTGCTGTGGGCTGCGCTCACCATGCAGTGGACCTTCGACCTGAAGGACAGCGACGTCTTCTGGTGCACCGCCGACATCGGCTGGATCACCGGTCACAGCTACGTGGCCTACGGCCCGTTGGCCGCTGGTGCCACCCAGATCGTCTTTGAAGGCGTGCCCACCTACCCGAACGCCGGCCGCTTCTGGCAGATGATCGAGAAGCACAAGTGCACCATCTTCTATACCGCACCTACTGCCATCCGTTCGCTGATCAAGGCGTCCGACACCGACGAAAAAGTGCACCCCAAGAACTGGGACCTGTCCAGCCTGCGCATCCTGGGCTCCGTCGGTGAGCCGATCAACCCCGAAGCCTGGATGTGGTACTACAAGCACGTGGGCGGCGAGCGTTGCCCCATTGTGGACACCTTCTGGCAGACCGAAACTGGCGGCCACATGATCACCCCACTGCCTGGCGCCACGCCACTGGTGCCTGGCTCCTGCACGCTGCCGCTGCCGGGCATCATGGCCTCCATCGTTGACGAAACCGGCAACGACATGCCCAACGGCTCTGGTGGCATCCTGGTGGTCAAGCGCCCCTGGCCGTCCATGATCCGCACCATCTGGGGCGACCCCGAGCGCTTCAAGAAGAGCTACTTCCCCGATGAGCTCAAGGGCTACTACCTGGCCGGTGATGGTGCCGTGCGCAGTGCCGACAGGGGCTACTTCCGCATCACTGGCCGCATTGACGACGTGCTCAACGTCTCGGGCCACCGCATGGGCACGATGGAAATCGAGTCCGCACTGGTGGGCAAGACCGATCTGGTGGCCGAAGCCGCCGTGGTGGGCCGCCCGGACGACCTCACTGGCGAAGCCATCGTGGCCTTCGTTGTGCTCAAGCGCCCGGTGCCCACGGGTGACGAGGCCAAGGCCATTGCCAACGAACTGCGCAACTGGGTGGGTAAAGAAATTGGCCCCATCGCCAAGCCCAAGGAAATCCGCTTCGGCGAGAACCTGCCCAAGACCCGTTCTGGCAAGATCATGCGTCGCCTGCTGCGCTCGCTGGCCAAGGGCGAGGCCGTGACGCAGGATACCTCCACGCTGGAGAACCCGCACATCCTGGAGCAGCTGGCCAAGACCAACTGATGCAGGCTGCCCCCGGTGAAACGCCGGGGGCAACAGGCGTAAAAAAGCCCGCTTGAGAGCGGGCTTTTTTGCTTCAGCGAAGGATCACTTCAGACCCAGCACCCAAGAAGCGAGTTTCTTCGCTTCGGCATCGCTGACCTGCGGGTTCGCGGGCATGGGAATGGCGCCCCACACGCCGGAGCCGCCCTTCATGATCTTGGTGGCCAGCTTGTCGGCTGCGGTCTTGTCACCGGCGTACTTCTTGGCCACGTCCTTGTAAGAGGGGCCAACCAGCTTCTTGTCCACGGCATGGCAGGCCATGCAGTTCTTGGACTTGGCCAGTGCTTCGTCGGCCATGGCCGGCAGGGCGACGACAGTGGAGGCGGCGAGAATCAGCAGCACACGTTTCATGGGGTCATCCTTGGGAGAGAATTGGGGATACAGTGACGGTATGGATTCTATCGGGCATTGATCAACCCCTGCCCGAGCCATTACGAGTTGTTGCAATCGATACCGCAAGCGTTACAGGAGAACAACATGTACCTGCTGGTCCTGGGAGTGGTGCTGCTGATCCTCAAGTACCTGGAAGTGTCCCCAGTCGCGTCGTGGGATTGGTGGCTGGTGTTGCTGCCCTTCGTTCTGGCGATGGTGTGGTGGTGGTTTGCCGACTTCTCTGGCTATACCCGCCGCAAGGCCATGGAAAAGGAAGACCAGCGCAAGCAGGAGCGCATTGATGCCGGGCGCAAGCGTCTGGGACTGCCCCCTGTCAAACGCAAGTGATACCACCGGCTTTGCCGGGGTAAACCATCCCGCAGGCGGCTGGCCTGGCGGGGCTGCGAGATAATTTCATCCGCACCGCGTACGGTGCCTTGTTCCACGTCACGAAGGTTACCCTCCCATGCCCGCATACCGTTCCAAGACTTCCACCGCCGGCCGCAACATGGCGGGTGCCCGTGCCCTGTGGCGCGCCACCGGCATGAAGGACGGCGACTTCAGCAAACCCATCATTGCCATTGCCAACTCTTTCACCCAGTTCGTGCCCGGTCACGTTCACCTGAAAGACCTGGGTCAACTGGTGGCTCGTGAGATCGAGGCCGCTGGCGGCGTGGCCAAGGAATTCAACACCATCGCCGTGGACGACGGCATCGCCATGGGCCACGACGGCATGCTGTATTCGCTGCCCAGCCGCGACATCATTGCCGATTCGGTCGAGTACATGGTCAACGCCCACTGCGCCGACGCGCTGGTGTGCATCTCCAACTGCGACAAGATCACCCCCGGCATGCTCATGGCCGCCATGCGCCTGAACATCCCCGTGGTGTTCGTTTCCGGCGGCCCCATGGAAGCCGGCAAGGTGCGCCTGGCCGTGCCCGGCACGCAGACCGTGCAGATCAAGAAGCTCGACCTGGTCGACGCCATGGTCATGGCCGCCGACAGCAAGGTTTCCGACGCCGAGATCGCCGAAGTCGAGCGCTCTGCCTGCCCGACCTGCGGCTCCTGCTCGGGTATGTTCACCGCCAACTCCATGAACTGCCTGACGGAAGCCCTGGGCCTGTCCCTGCCGGGCAACGGCACCGTACTCGCTACGCACGCCGACCGCGAGCAGCTCTTCAAGCGCGCAGGCCGCCTGGCCGTGGAACTGTGCCAGCGTTATTACGAGCAGGAAGACGACTCCGTCCTGCCCCGTTCGGTCGGCTTCAAGGCTTTCGAGAACGCCATGACGCTGGACATCGCCATGGGCGGCTCCACCAACACCATCCTGCACCTGCTCGCCATTGCCCAGGAGGCCGGGATCGACTTCACCATGAAGGACATCGACCGCCTCTCGCGCGAAGTGCCCCAGCTGTGCAAGGTCGCGCCCAACACCAACAAGTACCACATCGAAGACGTGCACCGCGCTGGCGGGATCATGGCCATCCTGGGCGAGCTGGACCGCGCAGGCAAGCTGCACACCGATGTGCCCACCATCCACAGCAATACCCTGAAAGACGCGCTGGACCAGTGGGACATCATGCGCAACCCTTCCGACGAAGTGAAGACCTTCTTCATGGCAGGGCCCGCTGGCATTCCCACCCAGGTGGCGTTCAGCCAGAACACCCGCTGGCCCAGCCTGGACACCGACCGTGCCGAAGGCTGCATCCGCTCTTACGACCACGCTTTCTCCAAGGAAGGCGGCCTGGCCGTTCTGCATGGCAACATCGCCCTCAACGGCTGCGTGGTCAAGACCGCTGGTGTGGACGACGAACTGCTGGTGTTTGAAGGCCCGGCCCACGTGGTCGAGTCGCAAGACGAAGCCGTGGCCAACATCCTGGACGACAAGGTCAAGGCCGGTGACGTGGTGGTGGTGCGTTACGAGGGCCCCAAGGGCGGCCCCGGTATGCAGGAAATGCTCTACCCCACGTCCTACATCAAGTCCAAGGGGCTGGGCAAAGCGTGTGCTCTGCTCACCGACGGCCGCTTCTCCGGCGGTACGTCTGGTCTGTCCATCGGCCACGTCTCTCCAGAAGCAGCCGCTGGCGGCGCTATCGGTCTGGTTCGCCATGGTGACCGCATCCGCATCGACATTCCCAACCGCACCATCGACGTTCTGGTGAGCGACGAGGAACTGGCGCGCCGCCGCGCCGAGCAGGACGCCAAAGGCTGGAAGCCCGCGCAGCCGCGCCCGCGCAAGGTCTCTGCCGCGCTCAAGGCCTACGCCCTGCTGGCCATGTCGGCAGACAAGGGTGCTGTGCGCGACCTGTCCCTGCTCGACGACTGACGCCTGCGCATGCTGCAGCATCCTCAGATTGACCCGGTCGCCTTGCAGATCGGGCCTCTGGCCGTGCATTGGTACGGCCTGACCTACCTGGCGGCCTTCGGCCTGTTCCTGTGGCTCGGCCGCCAGAGGCTTGCGCACCCGCCCTACAACGCGCAGGGCTGGGAAAAGCGCGATGTCGAAGACATTCTTTTCCTGGGCGTGATGGGTGTCATCCTGGGCGGGCGCCTAGGTTATGTGCTGTTCTACAAGCCGCTCGACTACCTGGCTCACCCCTTGAGCATCTTTGCTGTCTGGGAAGGGGGCATGAGCTTCCACGGCGGGCTCATCGGTGTGCTTCTGGCCATGGTCTGGTTCGCGCGCACACGCCAGCGTTCATGGCTGCAGGTCATGGACTTTGTTGCGCCTTGTGTGCCTACCGGCTTGGCTGCCGGGCGTATTGGCAACTTCATCAATGGCGAGCTGTGGGGCAGGGTGGCCGACCCGTCGTTGCCCTGGGGCATGGTGTTCCGCGGTGCGGGTGACGCGCCACGCCATCCTTCCCAGCTCTACCAGTTCCTGCTGGAAGGGTTGCTGCTGTTCGTGCTGCTGTGGCTGTTCGCGCGCAAACCCCGTCCCACAGGCGTGGTGTCCGCCGCCTTCCTGGTGGGGTATGGCTCGTTCCGCTTCATTGCGGAATTCTTCCGTGAACCCGACGCGCACCTGGGCCTCCTGGGCATGGGGTTGAGCATGGGGCAATGGCTCAGCCTGCCCATGGTGCTGGCGGGCGTGGCGCTCTGGGCTTGGTCCGCTCGCCGTCCTGCCTGAAGCCAGCCCCCACCGCTTTCTGTGGAAGCCGACATGAACCACAACGTCTTTTCGGCCTTGCGAGCCGCTTTTCCTGACAACCTGGATGCCTGGGCCGTCGAGACGGACCAGGGCCTGGTCTACTCCTGGCGCGATCTGGACCGCGCCAGCGCCATGGTTGCCAACCTGCTGAAGTCGCTTGACTTGCCGGAAGGTGCACGCGTGGCGGTGCAGGTGGAAAAGTCTGTCGAGGCCATGGTGCTCTACCTGGCCACCCTGCGCGCCGGGTTGGTGTTTCTGCCCTTGAACACTGCCTATCAAAAGGCCGAGATCGAGTATTTCATTGGCGACGCCGAACCAGCGGTCGTGGTCTGCACAGGGGCGAACTTCGGCTGGGTCAGCAAAATCGCCTTCAAGGCAGGCACGGCGTACGTGTTCACGCTCAACGACGACCGCACCGGCAGCCTGCTGGAGCGTGCCGCACACCACGCCGACGTGCATGAACCTGTGCTGCGGCAGGCCGATGATCTGGCAGCCATTCTGTACACCAGCGGAACCACTGGCCGCAGCAAGGGCGCCATGCTCACGCACGGCAACCTGCTGAGCAACGCGCAAATGCTGCGCGACTATTGGGGCTGGCAGCCCGATGACGTGCTGATCCACGCCTTGCCCATCTTCCATGTGCACGGGCTGTTCGTCGCCATACACGGGGCGCTCATCAACGGCAGCCCCATGCTGTGGATGGCAAAGTTCGATCCCAAAGCCGCCATTGGCTGGTTTCCTAGGGCCTCGGTGTTCATGGGTGTGCCCACGCTTTACGTGCGCATGCTGGCCGAGCCTGCCCTTTCGCCCGAGTCGGCCCGCCATATGCGGCTGTTCATCTCGGGGTCGGCGCCCCTGCTCATCGAGACCTTCAAGGCATGGCAGGAACGCACGGGGCAAACCATCCTGGAGCGCTACGGCATGAGCGAGACCATCATGCTCACGTCCAACCCCTACCGGGCTGACGAGCGTCATGAGGGGCAGTCGGAGCGGCGCGGCGGCACAGTCGGCTTCCCTTTGCCGGGCGTAGGTGTGCGCATCGTGGGTGAAGACAACACCCCCGTGCCGGTGGGTGAGATCGGTGGCATCCAGGTGCGCGGGCCCAACGTGTTCAAGGGTTACTGGCGCATGCCAGAAAAGACGCGCGAGGAATTCACGCCCGACGGCTGGTTCAAGACGGGTGATGTGGGGCGGCAGGACGAGCGTGGCTATATCACCATCGTCGGCCGCAGCAAGGACCTCATCATCAGCGGCGGCTACAACGTCTACCCGGCCGAGGTGGAGGGCTACATCAACGAACTGCCCGGCGTGGCCGAAAGCGCCGTGGTCGGCGTGCCGCACCCTGATTTTGGCGAGGTGGGGGTGGCCGTCGTCGTGCCGCGGGCGGGGGCCGTCGTGGTGGCGGACGACATCCTGTCCACCCTCAAGGCCCAACTGGCGAACTTCAAGGTGCCCAAGCGCTGTGTCGTGGTGGCAGACCTGCCCCGCAACACCATGGGCAAGGTGCAGAAAAACCTGCTGCGCGCCCAGTACCAGGAGGCTTTCCAGGCGCGCGCCTGATAGTGATCAGCGCAGCACGAGCACCGGAATGTGCGAGTGCGTCAGCACCTGCTGGGTTTCGCTGCCCAGCAGCAGGCGCTTGAGGCCGCGGCGCCCGTGTGAAGCCATCACGATCAGGTCGGCCTTGTGGCGCTTGGCCGCGGCGATGATCGCTTCGGCAATCAGGTCTGATTTCACGGTCGCGGCTTTCACCTTGACTGCCTGCTTCTGGCCTTGCGCCTTGATGGCATTGACCACTTCCAGAGCCTCGTCCTGCCACTGCTTCTCGATGCGCTTGACTTCTTCTGCCGCCAGTGCAACGCCACCCTCGAAATAGGTCTGAGGGTAACGCGGCACCACCTTCAGGGCCACCACCTCCGCGCCAGTGATGTCGGCCAGCCCCAGGGCATGTTCAACCGCCATGTTGGACAGTTTGGAACCATCGGTGGCCACCAGAATCCGCTTGTACATGAGAATCTCCTCGCTGGGTTGTGTGATATGGCCTATTGTGGTCACAAACGGCCCTGGCGCAAGCGGGTTGACGCCAATGGCCTTGACCTAAATCAACCGTGTTGCAGTTCCCTTGAGTTAGGCTTGCCCAATGTCAGATTCCACGGCGGTTCGTTCGTTACCCCCCTCGCAGGTGCCGTGGCCAGGTGCAGAGCATCGCGGGCCTCTCACCGTCGATGACGACTTCGCCGTGCTTGACGATCCTGTGGAGCAGCAGGATTTCACCCAAAGTTGCGATGTCGACGGTCGCCCCCTTCGGGAGTCCGTGCTGATGGTGCAGGGCATGTACTGCGCGGCTTGCGCCGATGCGGTGGAATCCGCCTTAATGGGTCGCCCGGGTGTGGTCTTGGCGCAGGTGCATGCTGCCACCCGCCGTCTCACCGTGCGCTGGGACCCGGCGAATACGCGGGTCTCCGAACTGGCGCGTGCCGTGGGAGACACCGGCTACCGGCTGTTGCCCATGCAGCAGGCGCTCAGCATCAGCGAGCGTCTGGCCGAAACCCGCAAGGCGCTGTGGCGCCTGTTCGTGGCGGGGTTCTGCATGATGCAGGTCATGATGTACGCGTGGCCGGATTACGTCACCGAGCCCGGCGAAATTCCCGCCGACATCATGCAACTCCTGCGCTGGGCCAGCTGGGTGCTCAGTCTGCCGGTCGTGCTCTTCGCGAGCGGCCCTTTTTTCCAGAGCGCCTGGCGCGACTTGCGGCGGGGCAGAGTAGGCATGGACACGCCGGTCTCCATCGGCATCCTCGTCACTTTTGTTGCAAGCAGCGCCGCCACCTTCGACCCTTCCGGCCCATGGGGCAGTGAGGTCTGGTTCGACTCGCTGACCATGTTCGTCTTCTTCCTGCTGGGCGGGCGCTACCTGGAGTTCAAGGCGCGCGACCGCACGGCAGGCGCCCTTGACGCACTGATGAACCGTTTGCCCGAGCGCTGTGACCGCCAGACGGCGGCTGGCGGTTTTGAGCCGGTTTCCCTCAAGCGCCTGTTGGTGGGCGACGTGGTGCGAGTGCAGGCGGGGCAGGCTTTTCCTGGCGATGGCGTGGTGCTTAGCGACGGGGCAACGGTGGACGAGGCCTTGCTGACGGGCGAGTCCCATCCGGTCACCCGCAGCCGGGGTGAAACCGTGGTGGCGGGCAGCTACAACCTCGCTGGCCCTGTGCTGGTCAGGCTGGACAAGCTGGGCCGCGACACCCGCTTCGCCCAGATCGTCAACCTGATGGAGCAGGCCTCTACCGAAAAGCCCAGGCTGGCCCGGCTGGCCGACCGCATTGCCGCCCCATTCCTGGTGCTGGTCTTGCTGGCGGCTGCGGTGGCAGCGGCCTACTGGTGGCAGATCGACCATTCGCGCGCGCTGGCGGTTGCCGTGGCGGTGCTCATCGTCACGTGCCCGTGCGCGCTGTCGCTGGCCACACCGGCAGCCATGCTGGCTTCTGCCGGTGCGCTGGCGCGTCAAGGTGTGCTGGTGCGCCGCCTTCAGGCTTTCGAGGTGCTGGCCGGGGTGGATACGGTTGTTTTTGACAAGACCGGTACGTTGACGCAAGACCGGGTGGTGCTGCGTGAGGTGCGCTGCCGCGAAGGGTGGTCCACCGAAGATGCCTTGCGCGCGGCGTGGCCATTGGCAAGCGTTTCTCTGCACCCCGTGTCCAAGGCCATTGCGCGCGCAGCCGAAGCGCGTGAACCGGGGCCGTTGCACGGTGGTTTTCAGCAAGTGCAAGACGTGGCGGGGCAGGGCATGGCTGTGCCGCGGCCGAACGGTGGCTGGTTGCGCTTGGGGTCTGCCCAGTTCTGTGGGTTGAATCAACAAGCCCTGCAGGCCCAGGGCTACAGCGAGCCTGACACGCCCTGCGCCTATCTGGCTGATGAAACAGGCTGGCTGGCCACTTTCGTGTTGGATGAGGGTATCCGCGAAGATGCGGCAGAGGCTGTTCGCCGTTTGCACACCGAAGATTTTCGCACTCGCCTCTTGTCGGGTGACCGGCGTTCGGCCGCCGAGCGTGTTGCGCGTCAGTTGGGTATCTCTGAGGTGGTGGCCGAAGCCAGCCCGGAGCGCAAACTGGCCGAAATAGTCTCCATGCAAGAGCAAGGGGCTCGTCTCGTTATGGTGGGCGATGGCCTCAACGATGGCCCGGTGCTGGCGCGCGCCGACTGCTCCTTTGCGCTGGGCCATGGCGCGCCGCTCACGCAGGCGCAATCCGATTTTGTCGTGCAAAGCGGGCGGCTGAACGAGGTGGTCGATTCGCTGTTGCTGGCGCGCCGCACCATGGCCGTCGTCCGGCAGAACCTGTGGTGGGCGGCTGCCTACAACGCTGTCTGCGTGCCGCTGGCGCTGGCCGGTTACATGCCCCCGTGGCTCGCTGGCCTGGGCATGGCCGCAAGCTCCCTGCTGGTCATCGGCAACGCCATGCGCCTGTCACGCATTCGGGTCAAGCTCACACATCCAACGCCCTGAAACAAGGAGCACCATGAACCTCCACGCTCACATTGGCTCGCTGCCCCCCGACGGGGCGCATCCCTCCCTTGAGACGGCTCAGCGGGAGGTCTGACCATGGAAATTCTCTATCTCCTGATCCCCCTGTCGGTGATCCTTGTTCTTGGAATCATCGGCTTGTTCTGGTGGGCCTTGCAGTCGGGGCAATTCGACAACATCGAGCGCGAAGGCGAACGCATTCTTCGGGGCGATTGATCTAAGTCAAGCCGATTTGCCAGGGGGCGTCGGATACTGCATCGTGGTGATATTTATGAGGAGTTTGGTATGTCCGTAACAACAACGGGCTCCCTGGAGGGGGTCTATAACGACAAGGTCGTCAGGCAGTTCTCCATCATGGCCGTGGTCTGGGGCGTGGTGGGGATGCTGGTTGGCGTCATCATTGCCGCCCAGTTGACCTGGCCGGAGCTCAACCTGGGCATCGAGTGGCTGAGCTACGGCCGCTTGCGCCCGCTGCACACCAACGCGGTCATCTTCGCGTTCGGTGGCTGCGCCCTTTTTGCAACGAGCTACTACGTCGTCCAGCGCACCAGCCAGACGCGCTTGTTCCTCGGCCCCCTGGCTGCCTTCACTTTCTGGGGCTGGCAGCTCGTCATCGTCGCCGCCGCCATCTCCCTGCCGCTGGGTTACACCCAGGGCAAGGAATACGCCGAACTCATCTGGCCGATCGACGTGCTGATCGCCGCCGTCTGGGTGGCCTACGCCATCGTCTTCTTCGGCACCGTCGGTACCCGCAAAGTGCGCCACATCTACGTGGCCAACTGGTTCTTCGGCGCCTTCATCCTCGCTGTCGCCCTGCTGCACATCGTCAACAGTGCCGCACTGCCCACCGGCCTGCTGCACTCCTACTCTGCCTACGCTGGCGTGCAGGACGCCATGGTGCAGTGGTGGTACGGCCACAACGCCGTGGGCTTCTTCCTCACGGCAGGCTTCCTGGGCATGATGTACTACTTCATTCCCAAGCAGGCCGAGCGCCCCGTCTATTCCTACCGCCTTTCCATCGTCCACTTCTGGGCGCTGATCTTCACCTACATGTGGGCGGGTCCTCACCACCTGCACTACACCGCGCTGCCTGACTGGACGCAATCTGTCGGCATGGTGTTCTCCCTCATCCTGCTGGCGCCCAGCTGGGGCGGCATGATCAACGGCATCATGACCCTGTCCGGCGCATGGCACAAGCTGCGCGACGACCCCATCCTGCGCTTCCTGATCGTGTCCCTGTCGTTCTACGGCATGTCCACGTTCGAAGGTCCGATGATGTCCATCAAGACCGTCAACGCGCTGTCCCACTACACCGACTGGACCGTCGGCCACGTGCACTCCGGTGCCCTGGGCTGGGTGGGTCTGGTTTCCATGGGTTCTCTGTACTACCTGGTGCCACGCCTGTTCGGCCAGAAGCAGATGTACTCCAAGTCGGCCATCGAGCTGCACTTCTGGGTGGCCACCATCGGCATCGTGCTGTACATCGCCGCCATGTGGATCGCCGGTGTCATGCAAGGTCTGATGTGGCGCGCCGTGAACCCCGATGGTTCGCTGACCTACACCTTCGTCGAATCCGTGAAGGCCACCTTCCCGTTCTACGTGATCCGTCTGCTGGGTGGTCTGCTGTACCTGGGCGGCATGTGCGTCATGGCCTGGAACGTCTGGATGACCGCGCGTCAAGGCCTCAAGGCCGGCGCCGTGCCCCAGGTCAAGATCCCCGCTGCCACCGCTCACGCCTGAGGAGGACAACAAAATGGCACAACACAACGAAGCGCCCAAGGGCTTTACCCATGAGCGGATCGAGACCAACAACTTCCTGATGATCGTCCTGATCGTCTTGGTCATCGCCGTTGGCGGTCTGGTCGAGATCGTTCCTCTCTTCTTCCAGAAGTCCACCACGCAGCCGGTTGAAGGCCTCAAGCCCTACACCGCCCTGCAGATTGCAGGCCGCGACATCTACGTCAAGGAAGGCTGCTACGGCTGCCACTCCCAGATGATTCGCCCCTTCCACGCCGAGACCATGCGCTATGGTCACTACTCTCTGGCGGGTGAGTTCGTCTACGACCGCCCGTTTCAGTGGGGTTCCAAGCGCACTGGCCCCGATCTGGCCCGTGTGGGTGGCCGCTATTCCGACGAATGGCACCGCGTGCACCTGAACAACCCGCGTGATCTGGTGCCCGAATCCAACATGCCTGCCTACCCCTGGCTTGAGCGCAAGGAAGTGGACGCCGAGGTGCTGCCTGCCCGCATGAAGGCGCTGCGCACCCTGGGCGCTCCCTACACCGACGAGGAAATCGCCAAGTCGGTCGAAGAAGTCAAGGGCAAGACCGAGATGCAGGCCGTGATCGCCTACCTGCAGAGTCTGGGCACCTCGGTCAAATGAACGAACGGAGGGCTCTGAAATGGATGTGAACGACCTGCGAAGCATCGTCACCGTGGTCAGCCTGGTGACTTTTCTGGGCATCGTCTGGTGGGCTTGGTCCAAGCGCAACCAGTCCCGCTTTGAAGACGCAGCGCAGCTGCCCTTCAAGGACGAATAAAGAGCCACCTCAAGAAGAGAATCATCATGAGTGACTTTACTAGCGATTTCTGGCACCTCTATGTGGCTGGTCTGACGTTCGTCAGCATCATTGCCTGCCTGATCCTCCTGTGGATCAGCGGCACCACCAAGGTCAAGGCACACGACGACAACACCACCGGCCACGTGTGGGACGGCGACCTGCGTGAGATGAACAACCCGCTGCCCAAGTGGTGGGTGTACCTGTTCGTCATCACCGTGGTGTTCGCGCTGGCCTACGGCGCGCTGTACCCCATGTTCGGCAACATCCAGGGCAAACTGGGCTGGTCTTCCACTGGCCAGCACGCCGCCGAGGTGAAAAAGAACGCCGAAGCGATTGCCCCGATCTACGCCAAGTTCAGCGGCATGCCCCCTGAACAGCTGGGCGGTGATGCATCGGCCATGGCTGTCGGCGAGCGCCTGTTCATGAACAACTGCGCACAGTGCCACGGTTCTGACGCACGCGGCAGCAAGAGCTTCCCCAACCTGACCGACAACGACTGGCTCTGGGGTGGTGACGCCGAAGCGATCAAGACCACCATCACCAATGGTCGCCAAGGCATGATGCCCCCGATGGCCGCCGCTGTGGGCACGCCTGAAGACGTGGTCAACGTTGCCAACTACGTGCTAAGCCTGTCTGGCAGCCCGCACGACAGCGTCAAAGCCACGCTGGGCAAACCCAAGTTCGCCGCATGTGCAGCCTGCCACGGCAGTGAAGGCAAGGGCAACCCCACGCTGGGTGCACCCAACCTGACCGACAACACCTGGCTGCATGGCTGGGGCGTTGAAGCCGTTGTCAAGATGATCAACGAGGGCAAGACCAACGTGATGCCCGCGCAGAACGTCAAACTGACCGAGCAGCAGATCCATGTTCTGACCGGCTACGTGATGAGCTTGTCCAAGAAGACTCAAAACTGAGTTGTTGACTGAAGATTTGCCGTGAGTTCCCAGGTTCCAGATTCCAGCGCCGGTGCGGCCGGTGACGACGATGTCGTCGTCTCCTTGTACGCCTCGAGACAGAAAATCTATCCCCGATCCGTCTCCGGGTTGTTCAGCAAATGGCGCTGGGCTCTGGTCTGGCTCACGCAAATCGTCTTCTACGGACTGCCCTGGCTGGAGTGGAATGCCCGCCAGGGCGTTCTGTTTGATCTCGAAGCCCGTCGTTTCTATATCTTTGGCCTGGTTCTTTACCCCCAGGACTTCATTTATCTGACCGGTCTGCTGGTCATCTCGGCGCTGGCCCTGTTTCTGTTCACGGCAGTTGCTGGTCGTTTGTGGTGCGGTTATGCCTGCCCCCAAACCGTTTATACAGAAATTTATCTCTGGATTGAAAAGAAGGTCGAGGGTGACCGTTCCGCCCGCATGCGGTTGGACCAGTCGGCCTTGTCCCTGGAAAAATTTGGCAAGAAGTGGCTCAAGCACTTCCTGTGGGTAGCCTTCGGCTTGTGGACCGGGCTGACCTTTGTGGGTTACTTCACCCCTATACGCGAACTGGGCAGTGCCGTGCTTGCCTGGGATCTGGGGCCCTGGCAGAGTTTCTGGATTTTCTTCTACGGTTTTGCCACCTACGGCAACGCCGGTTTCCTGCGCGAACAGGTCTGCAAATACATGTGTCCCTATGCGCGCTTCCAGAGCGCCATGTTCGACAAGGACACCATGGTCGTCACTTACGACGACAAGCGCGGTGAGCCTCGCGGCGCGCGTTCGAAGAAGGCCGATTTCAAGACATTGGGTTTGGGTTCCTGCGTGGATTGCACGCTGTGCGTGCAGGTCTGCCCAACCGGTATCGACATCCGCAAAGGCCTGCAGTACGAGTGCATCGGATGCGGTGCCTGCATCGACGTCTGCGACGACGTCATGGACAAGATGGGTTACCCGCGCGGCCTCATCAAATATTCCACCCAGAACGGCATTGCCAACAACTGGACGCGTGCGCAGATGATTCGCCGTGGCCTGCGCCCTCGCGTGCTGGTGTATTCGGGCATTCTGCTGGCCATCTGCGTGGCGTTGGGTGTCAGCCTGTTCCTGCGTACCCCATTGAAGGTAGATGTCATCCGTGACCGTGGTGCCTTGGCTCGCATGGTGGAGCAAGGCCGCATCGAAAACGTCTACCGCCTGCAGGTCATGAACGCCACCGAAGCGGCGCAGACCTACCAGCTCAGTGTCTCCGGCTTGCCTGGTATCGTCATTGCATCCGAACCCAGCGTGGAGGTCCGACCCACCGAGGTTCGCTCAGTTGCCGTGCGTGTGCAGGTGCCACCGGGAACCGCCGACTCGGGCTCACATCCCATCCATTTCGAGATCCAGTCCACCAGCGACAAGGGTATCCGGGTAGATGAAAAATCGGTCTTCCTGATCCCTCGCTGACCTGCGCATGACCGCCATAACCCGAGCTTGATTCCACATGAGTACCACTGCACCACCGCCAGCCATATCAAACACCAGCGGCCCCAAAGGCCAGCGCTGGTACAAGGAACCGTACGTCTGGCTGATCGTCGGCGGTCCACTGGTTGTCGTGCTGGCGTCCGTTGCCACCATCACTTTGGCCATCCGCAACCCGGACCCGGTGTTGCAACAACCCAAACCCACCGTCAAGGTGGAGAGCATGGCGCCAGGCGAACTTACGCCAGAGCAGCGCAAGGCCGCGGAGCTGAGCGTCATGCCCGCAGGACAGGCGCGAAACCATGTGGTTTCGCCTACACTTCCCAAAAGCGAATAAAGGCCCGTCTGCGTTGGACAGGCATACAAAAGGAGACTGAAGATGCTTGCTCAACGACTGATGTGGATCGCATGGCCAGCCTTTCTGATGGCCGCAGTCATCGAGATGGTGGTTTTCGCTCTGGTGGACCCCAGCGAACTCCATTGGGGAGGCAACCCGCTGGAGTTGTCCCGACAGGCGGTCTACACCTTTGCCTTCTTTTTCTTCTGGGCCATGACCTTCGCGTCCAGCGCGCTCACCACGCTGCTGTCGCAGTCACCCTTTGAAGTCAATCGCTGCCCTGTGCCGCCCGATGAGCGGCCCAAGGACTGCGCGCGCCACTGCTGCTGAGCGGCCTCAGATTTCCTGCTGCTGGGCGTTGACGATGGCGCTCAGCGCCTGCGTGTCCTTGATGTGCACGTAGCGCTGCTTCACCTCAATGATGCCTTCGTCCATGAACTTCGAGAACGTGCGGCTCACTGTCTCCAGCTTCATGCCCAGGTAGCTGCCAATCTCCTCGCGCGTCATGCGCAGGATCAATTCAGATTGCGAGAACCCCCGCGCGTGCAGGCGCTGCACCAGATTGAGCAGGAACGCTGCCAGACGCTCTTCTGCACGCATGCTGCCCAGCAGCAGCATGACGCCATGGTCGCGCACAATTTCGCGGCTCATGATCTTGTGAACGTGGTGCTGCAGCGTGCTGAACTCCCGCGACAGCTGTTCCAGCTTGTCGAAGGGCAGAACGCACACCTCTGCGTCTTCCAGTGCGATGGCGTCGCACGAATGCTTGTCGTTGACGATGCCATCCAGACCAATGATCTCTCCGGTCATCTGAAAGCCCGTCACCTGGTCGCGCCCGTCGGCGGTGGTGATGCTGGTCTTGAAGAAGCCGGAGCGCACCGCGTAAAGCGACGTGAAATCGTCCCCCACGTTGAACAGCGAACCGCCGCGCTTGACGCGCCGGCGGGTCGTGATCACGGTGTCGAGCTTGTCCATCTCAGAGGCATTGAGCCCCATGGGCAAGCACAACTCCCGCAGGTTACAGCTGGAACAGGCGACTTTGATGCTGTGAATATCCATAAGTAAACGCTGGTACAGCCCTGAGCTTAACCCATACCTCTCACTGATGCGAAATTCCGCCCCATCCTGGGGAATCTTTGACTCATGTCAATGGACAGATACGGCCTATGCGGCACAGTTCACTCAAATCTGGAGATATTGCCTGTGAACCATGTGATCGACGAGAAACTGCTGCAACGGTTTGACGTGCCGGGGCCGCGTTACACCTCGTACCCTACGGCCGACCGCTTTGTGGAAGCGTTCACCGAAAAGGACTACGTGCAGGCGCTGGAGCAGCGCCGCGCAGGTTCGCTGGCCCTGCCGCTGTCACTGTACATCCATATTCCGTTTTGTGAGTCGCTTTGCTATTACTGCGCTTGCAACAAGGTCATCACCAAACACCACAGCAAGGCGGCTGAGTACCTGCGCTACCTGTCCCGCGAGCTGGAGTTGCAGGTTGAACACTTTGGCCGTGGTCATAGTGTTTCTCAAATGCATCTGGGTGGGGGCACACCCACGTTCCTGAGCGACGACGAACTCAGCGATCTGCTGGACATGGTCCAGCGCCACTTCAACCTGGTGCCGGGGGGCGAGTATTCGGTGGAGGTGGACCCGCGCACCGTGACGCCACAGCGCCTGGAACATTTGCACAAGCTCGGCTTCAACCGCCTGAGTTTTGGGGTTCAGGACTTTGACCCCACAGTGCAGAAGGCTGTGCATCGCGTGCAACCGGCAGATCAGGTTTTTGCGCTGGTCGATGCGGCACGAAAAATCGGGTTCGAGTCTGTCAACGTGGATCTGATCTACGGTCTGCCGCTGCAGACGCCAGAATCCTTCAGGCACACACTGGAGCAGGTCAAGACACTGCGGCCCGAGCGCATTGCTCTGTACGCCTACGCTCACCTGCCTGCCAGGTTCAAGCCGCAGCGCCGCATTCTGTCGGCGGAGCTGCCCAGCGCTGCCGAAAAACTGTCCATGCTGTCCATTTCCCTGGACATGTTCAGCGAAGCGGGTTACGTGTACGTTGGCATGGATCATTTCGCGCTGCCAGACGACGCCTTGGCCGTAGCCAAGCGCCAGGGGCGCCTGCACCGCAACTTCCAGGGGTACAGCACCCAGCCGGATTGCGACCTCATCGCTCTGGGCGTTTCCGCGATTGGGCGCGTTGGGGCCACCTACAGCCAAAACGCCAAGACCCTTGAAGAATACTACGACGCGCTGGACCAGGGGCGTCTGCCCATCATCAGGGGCTTGGCACTTAACAGGGATGATGCGCTGCGTCGCAGTGTGATCATGGCCATCATGTGCCAAGGCTCGGTGGAGTTCGAGTCCATCAATCTGGGTCACCTGATCGACTTCAAGACCTACTTCGCCCGCGAACTGGAGCGTTTGCAGCCCATGCAGGAGTGGGGGCTGGTCAAGCTCAATCCCGACAGCATTGAAGTCACGCCTGCGGGCT
Source organism: Burkholderiaceae bacterium (assembly GCA_041913045.1). Classification (GTDB taxonomy): domain Bacteria; phylum Pseudomonadota; class Gammaproteobacteria; order Burkholderiales; family Burkholderiaceae_C; genus CAMLOF01. Next base: position 51,020 of record JAYSGB010000005.1, read on the forward strand.
GGTACCTTGTGCGCGCCATTGCCATGGTGTTTGACAAGTACCTGCAAGTGGACCAGGACCGCGCGCGGTTTTCCAAGATCATCTGAGCGGCAGCGCTTGCGCGCTGCTACAGTCCCCGCATGCTGAGTTCCATGACCATTTCCGCCCTGATGATGGGGCTGGTCGGCGGGCCCCACTGCGTGGCCATGTGCGGTGCTGCCTGCGCGGGCATTGCGCGGGCCGCACAACCTCACAGCACGCTGGCGCTCATGAAGTTCCAGCTCTCACGCCTGGTGGGCTACAGCCTGATGGGCATGCTCGCCGGAGGCACTGTTCAGGGTCTGGGGTGGATGGGGCAGCAGACGGCTGTGCTGCGCCCCGTGTGGACGATGATGCACGTTGCAGCCCTGTTGCTGGGCTTGGTGTTGATGTGGCAGGCCCGCCAACCCGCGTTCATTGACGACTGGGGGCAGCGTTTGTGGCGCAAGGCTCGCCCAGTCATGGCTGGGCTGGGTGGCAAGGCGCCTGTGGTGCTGGGGGTGGGCTGGGCGCTCATGCCATGCGGCTTGCTTTACTCGGCGCTGTTGGTTGCGTCTTTGTCGGCGTCAGCCGTTCAGGGGGCGGTTGTCATGGCTGCGTTTGCCCTGGGCACCATGGTGTCGCTGGTGGCCGGGCCGTGGCTGTTGCTGCGCCTGAAGGACGCCCGTTCCGGTGGTTGGGGCATCCGCTTGGCAGGCTTGGCGCTGGTGGCAACCTCGGGCTGGGCTTTGTGGATGGGTATCACCCAGCCCACAGGGTTGTGGTGCGCCTGAGTTACCTCGCCGCCTTCAATGGCTTGCCGCAGTTGAGCCCCTGCTGGGCAGTGTGGCCAGAACCAGACCCGCCAGCGCAATCGCAAAAGCCGCCAGTTGCATGGGTGTCAGGCGTTCGCCCATGAACAGCACGCCAATGGCGGCTGCACTCACCGGCAGCATCACCGTGAACACCCCCGCCTGGCTGGCGCTGACCCGTTGCAGCCCCGTCATCCACAGCCACACGGTCCACATGCTGGCAGCCAGCGCGTAGAACACGAGCAGCAGCCAAAGCGGCAAGGTCATCTGTGAGAAGTCGTAGTGCCAGGCCGCCCAGATGCCCACGGGTGTGACAAGTACCAGCCCCCATAGGTTGATGATGGCCGAAATCCGCCTGGGGCCCAGCCCCTGGGTCAGCTTCTTGCCTATGACTACATAAGAAGCTTCGCAAACCACTGCGGCGAACACCAGCAAGTTGCCCCACAGCGCCAGGGGCAACCCCAGGAACTGACCCTCTACCGAGTTGCCGGGCTGGGACTTTTCCATTGAGAACAAACCGATCCCCACAGCTGCCAGGCCAATGGCCGCCAGGTTGCGCCGACTGAGCTTTTCGTGCAGGAACAACCAGCTCAGAACCGCCACAACAGCAGGAATGGACGACATCACCACCCCTGCCGCAGTGGCTGTGGTCAGGCTTACGCCAAACAGCATGCAGATGGAAAACAGAAAGTTGCCCAGGAACGACTCCAGGAACAACAAGCCTTTTGTGCGGGTGGACAGTGGGGGCTCGTCAGCCGGTTTGCGCAGCCAGGTAAGCATGGCCGCACCGCCAATGCCAAAGCGCAGCCACGCCAGCAGGAACACGGGAAGAACCGCCACCAGAGGTTTTGACAGTGCCACATAGCTGCCTACCAGCGACATGCTCAGGGCCAGGCATCCATAGGCCATCCAGGGGGTGCGTTGTGACATGGGGTGAGACGGTCGTACTTTTGAAATGTGGGTCTGATCATGCACCAAAGTCTTGCCCTGGCACGCGTGTGGTGCCCTTTCATTTTGCATGAGGAAAATGTCATTCCACTTTATGAAATTTCTGCGTGCTGCACCGCAGAAAAATTTCTCAATATGAAGAATGAAATTCCATATTGAGAAATAGATCGATTAAGTATTTGTTTTTAAACGAATAAAAATATGTCTTCTATAAGACATAAGATTGACTCAAGGTCTTATACAAGACTTAAACTTTCTCCAACGGCACCGCACTTGCATGCATTCATCAAGTCAGTTGCCAACCGGTGTATCAACCTAGCCAAGGAGAGTTTCCATGCCTCAATCCCTCACGCAACAACTGAGCCGCCAGCAGCAAATCGAAGCTCTGGAAAAAGACTGGGCCCACAACCCTCGTTGGAAGGGTATCAAGCGCGGTTACTCCGCCGCTGACGTGGTTCGTCTGCGCGGCAGTCTGCAGCCCGAGTACACCCTGGCCCAGCGCGGTGCCGAAAAGCTGTGGGACAAGATCAACGGCGGTGCCAAGAAGGGCTACGTGAACGCCTTCGGCGCCATCAGCGCTGGCCAGGCCATGCAGCAAGCCAAAGCTGGTCTGGAAGCCGTGTACCTGTCGGGCTGGCAAGTCGCCGCCGACGGCAACACCTCCGAAACCATGTACCCCGACCAGTCGCTGTACGCCTACGACTCGGTGCCCACCATGGTGCGTCGCATCAACAACACCTTCAAGCGTGCCGATGAGATCCAGTGGGGCCGTGGCATCGAGCCGGGCTCTCCCGAGTTCATCGACTACTTCCTGCCCATCGTGGCTGACGCAGAAGCCGGTTTCGGCGGCGTGCTCAACGCCTTCGAGCTGATGAAGAACATGATTGCTGCTGGCGCAGCAGGCGTGCACTTTGAAGACCAGCTGGCTGCCGTGAAGAAGTGCGGTCACATGGGCGGCAAGGTGCTGGTGCCCACCCAGGAAGCCATTGAGAAGCTGATCGCCGCTCGTTTCGCTGCCGACACCATGGGCGTGCCCACCATCATCCTGGCTCGTACCGACGCCGAGGCTGCCAACCTGATCACGTCTGACCACGACGCCAACGACAAGCCTTTCCTGACCGGTGAGCGCACGCAAGAAGGCTTCTACCGCGTGAAGAACGGTCTGGAGCAGGCCATTAGCCGTGGCGTGGCCTACGCACCCTATGCCGACCTGGTGTGGTGCGAAACCGGCGTGCCTGACATCGGCTTCGCCCGTGAGTTCGCCCAGGCTGTGCACGCCGCTTGCCCGGGCAAGCTGCTGTCCTACAACTGCTCGCCGTCCTTCAACTGGAAGAAGAACCTCAACGACAGCCAGATCGCATCCTTCCAGGAAGAGCTGTCTGCGCTGGGCTACAAGTACCAGTTCATCACGCTGGCCGGTATCCATATCAACTGGTTCAACACCTTCCAGTTTGCTCACGCATACGCTCGCGGCGAAGGCATGAAGCACTACGTGAACATGGTGCAAGAGCCCGAGTTCGCAGCGCGTGAGAAGGGTTACACCTTCGTGTCGCACCAGCAGGAAGTGGGCGCGGGTTACTTCGACGACGTGACCACGGTTATCCAAGGCGGTTCTTCCAGCGTGAAAGCCCTGACCGGCTCCACCGAAGAAGAGCAGTTCCACTGATCCGCAAGCCCCTCAACGGGGGCGAGGAGACGAGAGCCCGGGCGATCCCCGGGCTTTTTTTCGTCCAGAGAGGGGAGTGACGCGAATTGCTGGGGGTGATATCGTGTGTCTGGCTGTCTAGCGCCCGGGCGCAAGGTGTGCGCGGGTTTGCCCCTCATGAACCCCAAGGAGCTTGCAATGGTTTACAAGATGTCCGTTGTTGCAGCAGTCGCTGTCACCCTGTTTACGGGCTGCGCCGGGATCATGCCTGCCAAGCCGGCGGCCCAGGCGACTCTGGAAAGCAGATCTGGCAGTCAGGTCAAGGGCGTGGTTTCTTTCTACCGTGCTGGTGACTCAACACTGGTCAAGGCGGACGTGACAGGGCTGACGCCCGGTGAGCATGGTTTTCACGTTCATGAAAGTGGCGATTGCAGCGCGCCGGATGCCGCCAGCGCCAAAGGGCACTTCAATCCGCATGGCATGAAGCACGGGCACCATCAACATGCGGAGCGTCACGTGGGTGATTTGCCCAATCTGGTGGCTGACGCGCAGGGACGCGCTGTCTACAAGGCCGAGGTCAAGGGGTTGAATCTGGCCGCAGGCGCTGACGGCATCGTCGGGCGCAGTGTGGTGGTTCATGCCGACCCAGACGACTACCGCTCCCAGCCCGCAGGCAACTCCGGCAGGCGAGTGGCCTGTGGCGTGATCCAGCCGCAGTGAGTGAGGTGCAGGCATTTTGTGGGAAAATGCCGGCTTTCTGATCAACAAGAGCGAGAAAGGCAATCCGGTTATGACACCGCGAACTACCCTGGAGGTTGTCACTGCCCATTGATGGGCGGCAGTTCGCGCCTGCTCGGTACTTTTTCCTCTCTCAGCGCGGCCCAGAGCCGCGTTTTTGTTTTCTGGACCCCCTCATGTTGAACATCACGCTCCCAGACGGCTCGCAACGTCAGTTTCCCGGCCCCGTCACCGTGGCCGAGGTGGCCGCTTCCATCGGTTCCGGCCTGGCCAAGGCTGCACTTGCAGGCAAGGTGGATGGCAAGCTGGTCGATACGTCCTACCGCATCGAGGCCGATGCCGCCCTGGCCATCGTCACCGCCAAGGACGCTGATGGTCTGGAGGTGATTCGCCATTCCACTGCGCACTTGCTGGCATACGCCGTCAAGGAGTTGTTCCCCGACGCCCAGGTCACCATCGGCCCGGTTATCGACAACGGCTTCTACTACGACTTTTCGTACAAGCGCCCCTTTACCCCGGAGGATCTGGCCGCCATCGAAAAGAAGATGACGGAACTGTCCAACAAGGACGAGCCGGTTGTGCGCCGCGTGCTGCCGCGCGACGAGGCCGTGGCCTATTTCAAGGGCCTGGGTGAGAACTACAAGGCCGAGATCATTGCCAGCATTCCCACGAACGAAGAGGTGAGCCTCTACCGCGAGGGCAGCTTTGAAGACCTGTGCCGCGGCCCGCACGTGCCCAGCACCGGCAAACTCAAGCACTTCAAGCTGATGAAGGTGGCTGGTGCCTACTGGCGTGGTGACCACCGCAACGAGATGCTGCAGCGCATTTACGGCACTGCCTGGACGTCCAAGGACGAGCTGCAGCAGTACCTGACCATGCTGGAGGAGGCCGAGAAACGCGACCACCGCAAGCTGGGCCGGGAGCTGGACCTGTTCCACATCGACGAGCATTCGCCCGGCACGGTGTTCTGGCACCCCAAGGGTTGGACGGTGTGGCAGGAAGTGGAGCAGTACATGCGCCGCGTGTACCGCGACAACGGCTACCTGGAGGTCAAAGGCCCGCAAATCCTGGACAAGACCTTGTGGGAGAAAACCGGCCACTGGGACAAGTACCGCGAGAACATGTTCACCACCGAGTCGGAAAAGCGCGACTACGCGCTCAAACCGATGAACTGCCCGGGTCACATTCTGATCTTCAAGCAGGGTGTGAAGAGCTACCGCGACCTGCCGCTGCGCTACGGTGAATTTGGCCAGTGCCACCGCAACGAGCCCACGGGCGGCCTGCACGGCATCATGCGTGTGCGCGGCTTCACGCAAGACGACGGTCACATCTTCTGTACCGAAGACATGATCCAGACCGAGGTGGCCGCCTTCACGGCGCTGCTCAAGAAGGTTTACAAGGACTTCGGCTTCACCGACATTCTCTATAAGCTGTCCACCCGGCCTGAAAAGCGCATTGGCACCGAGGAAAGCTGGGACAAGGCCGAGGCAGCGCTGGCCGAGGGTCTGAAGGCCGCTGGTTGCGAATTCGAGTACCTGCCGGGAGAGGGTGCGTTCTACGGCCCCAAGATCGAATACACGCTTAAGGACGCGCTGGGCCGCCAGTGGCAGTGCGGCACCATTCAGGTGGATCCGAACCTGCCGGAGCGCCTGGATGCTGAATTTGTGGGTGAGGATGGCATGCGCCACCGCCCCGTCATGCTGCACCGCGCCATTGTGGGCAGCCTGGAGCGTTTCATCGGCATTTTGATCGAACAGCACGCTGGCGCGCTGCCCACTTGGCTGGCTCCGGTGCAGGTCGCGGTGCTCAATATCACCGACTCGCAGGCCGATTACTGTCGTGAAATTGCCAAAATGCTGGAGAATCAAGGGCTTAGGGTCACCCTGGACCTGCGCAACGAGAAAATCACGTATAAAATACGGGAGCATTCGCTGCAAAAGCTGCCTTACATCCTCGTTGTGGGTGACAAAGAAAAGGCCGCCGGGGCGGTTGCCGTGCGTGCGCGCGGCAACAAGGACCTGGGGGTTTTGTCTCTGGAGGAGTTCGCCCAACGCATCCGTTCGGACATCGAAGCCAAGGCCTGAGGCCTGGTTTCCTGTGCCGTGGTGCCGCGGGTAACAGGCGGTGGGCGGCGGTTCTGCTGCTCTGCAGCTTCTTGAACAAAGGATTTCACCATCGCTACCAACCCCAACTTCCGCGACCGCCGTCAACGCGAGGAACGCGCTCACCGCCTGAATCGCGAGATCAACGCCACTGAGGTTCGCCTCACGGGCCCCGAAGGCGAAGCCATTGGTGTCGTGAGTCTCCAGGAAGCGCTGCGCATGGCGGGCGAGCTGGACGTGGATCTGGTGGAAATTGCCGCGATGGCCAAGCCTCCGGTTTGCCGCCTCATCGATTACGGCAAGTTCAAGTACGCGGAACAGAAGAAGGCAGCGGAGGCGAAGTCCAAACAGAAGGTCATCGAGGTCAAGGAAATCAAGTTCCGTCCCGGTACCGACGAAGGCGACTACAACATCAAGATGCGCAACGTGCGCCGCTTCCTGGAAGACGGCGACAAGTGCAAGATCACCCTGCGTTTCCGTGGCCGTGAGATCACGCACCAGGAACTGGGCTTGGCACTGCTGAACCGCATTCGCGATGAACTGGGCGATTCGATCGTGGTGGAGCAGTTCCCCAAGCTCGAGGGCCGTCAGATGATCATGATGATCGCACCTGGCCGCAAGAAGGCGGGCGGTGCAGGCAAACCGGCGCAGGAAACCGCACCGGTGGCCACCCCGGCAGAGTAATCTGCTGGTACAGGAAACGGGTCCGTGGCGGGTTGGTCGCCTGCAACGGGTCCGGGAAAAGCACTCCTTGGGGTGCATTTCCAAGCGGGGTTCTTTGAACCAACCGCACAACCCAAGTGGCTCGGGGCCAACAAGACCGCGATCTGGTTCGCGGCGCCTCACGAGCACAAACCATAAGGAGCATCAACATGCCCAAAATGAAGACCAAGAGCAGTGCGAAAAAGCGTTTTCGCGTTCGTCCGGGTGGCACCGTCAAGCGCGGTCAAGCCTTCAAGCGTCACATCCTGACCAAGAAGTCCACCAAGAACAAGCGCCAGCTGCGTGGTGCGGTGACTGTGCATGAGACCAACATGGGTCACATGGCGCAGATGCTGCCCTTTGCCGGCCTGTAATTCAACGACGAACAAGGAGTAAGCTATGCCTCGCGTCAAACGTGGTGTCACCGCACGTGCCCGTCACAAGAAAGTCCTGGCCCTGGCCAAAGGTTTCCGCGGCCGTCGCGGTAATGTCTTCCGCATCGCCAAACAGGCGGTGATGAAGGCCGGTCAGTATGCCTACCGTGACCGCCGTACCAAGAAGCGTGTGTTCCGCCAGCTGTGGATCGCCCGTATCAACGCCGGCGTGCGCGAATTGGGCCTGACCTACAGCCAGTTCGCCAACGGCCTGAAGAAAGCCGCCATCGAGATCGACCGCAAGATGCTGGCTGATCTGGCCGTGAACGACAAGGCTGCTTTCAGCAGCATCGTCGAGCAGGTCAAGGCCAAGTTGGCTGCCTGATGGACGATCGGTTTTTCTGAACAGAAAAGCCGCCAATCGACCGGCAATTGGGGGCCAGGGCTGTAAAGTCTCTGGCCCTTTTTCATTTGGATTTCGCCCTTCATGGGCAAGCCGTGGACCGTTGAGATGAACGACCTCGATTCCCTGGTGCAGTCGGCACGCGAGCTGTTCGCGCAGGCTGCCACCCCCGCCGACCTTGAAAACGCCAAGGCCCAGTACCTGGGCAAGAGCGGCCGTATGACCGAGCTGATGAAAGGCATGGCAGCGCTCAGCGTGGAAGAGAAGAAGACCCGCGGCGCGGCTATCAACGTGGCCAAGCAGGCGATTGAGGCGGCATTGAACGAGCGCCGTCAGGCCCTGGCCGAGGCCGAACTGCAACGCCAGTTGCAGGCCGAAGCGCTTGACGTAACCTTGCCTGGCCGTCAGCGTGGCACCGGCGGTCTGCACCCCGTGAGCCTGACGATGGAACGCATCGAGGCGATCTTCGGCTCCATGGGCTTTGAAGTGGCCGACGGTCCCGAGATCGAATCCGACTGGTTCAACTTCACCGCACTGAACACGCCCGAAGACCATCCAGCGCGTTCCATGCACGACACCTTCTACGTGGAAGGAGGCTCCGAGAAGGCGCCCAACCTGCTGCGTACGCACACCAGCCCCATGCAGATCCGCCACGCGGTGCAGCACGTCAAGCGTCACAAGGCCCTGGCTGGTGCGTCTGCGAACGAACTGTTCAGTGGCGACATGCCCGAAATCCGCGTCATCGCGCCGGGCCGCACCTACCGGGTGGACAGCGACGCCACCCACTCGCCCATGTTCCACCAGTGCGAAGGCCTGTGGATTGGCGAGAACGTGAGCTTCAAGGACCTGAAGTTCGTGTTCACCGATTTCTGCCGCACCTTCTTCGAGTCGGATGACTTGGTGCTGCGTTTCCGCCCGAGCTTCTTCCCCTTCACCGAGCCCAGCGCCGAGATCGACATCCAGTTCCAGACAGGCCCGCTGGCGGGCCGTTGGCTGGAGGTGGCCGGTAGCGGCCAGGTGCACCCGAACGTGGTGCGCAACATGGGGCTGGACCCCGAGAAATACATCGGCTTTGCCTTTGGCATGGGGCCGGACCGCCTGACCATGCTGCGCTATGGCGTCAATGACCTGCGCCTGTTCTTCGACGGCGACATCCGCTTCCTGAGCCAGTTCCGCTGATCTGCCAACGCATTCCGAGAGTCTGAAACATGCAATTCCCCGAGTCCTGGCTGCGTGAATTCTGCAACCCGCCCCTGACCAGCCAGCAGCTGGCCGACACCCTGACCATGGCCGGTCTGGAGGTGGAGGAGTGCGTGCCTGTGGCGCCGCCTTTTACCAAGATCGTCGTGGGCGCCATTGTTGAAGCCGAGCAACACCCCAACGCCGACCGCCTGCGCGTGTGCAAGGTGGACGCGGGTACTGGTGAACTGCTGCAGATCGTCTGCGGCGCGCCCAACGCCCGTGTGGGCATCAAGGTGCCCTGTGCCCTGGTGGGGGCCGAGTTGCCCCCGGGCGAAGATGGCAAACCCTTCCTGATCAAGGTGGGCAAGCTGCGCGGCGTGGAAAGCTACGGCATGCTGTGCTCTGCCCGCGAACTGGGCCTGTCCGAGGACCACGGCGGCCTACTGGAGCTGGCTGGCGACGCCCATGTGGGGCAGGACATCCGCGAGCACCTCAAGCTCGACGACCGCCTGTTCACCCTCAAGCTCACGCCCAACCTGGCGCATTGCCTGAGTGTGTATGGCATTGCGCGTGAAGTGGCTGCACTCACCGGTGCGCCCCTCAATGCGCCCGTTTATCCCAAGCTGGAGGCAGCACATGCCGACAAGCTGCCCGTGACAGTGCAGTCGCCCGATCTGTGCGGCCGCTTCACCGGGCGCATCGTGCGGGGCATCAATCCGCAGGCACAAACGCCCGCCTGGATGGTGGAGCGTCTGGCCCGTTGTGGCCAGCGTAGCTTGTCGGCGCTGGTGGACATCTCCAACTACGTGATGTTCGAGTTGGGTCGCCCATCGCACATCTTCGATCTGGACAAGATTCACGGCGGCCTGCAGGTGCGCTGGGGCAAGGCGGGCGAGCAGCTCAAGCTGCTCAACGGCAACACCGTCACGGTGGACGAGACCGTGGGCGTCATTGCCGACGACAAAGAGGTCGAGTCGCTCGCGGGCATCATGGGTGGCGACGCCACGGCCGTGGGTGACGATACGCGCAACGTCTTCGTGGAAGCGGCGTTCTGGTGGCCCAAGGCCATCGCGGGCCGTTCGCGCCGCTACAACTTCAGCACCGACGCGGGCCACCGCTTCGAGCGCGGGGTCGACCCCCAGCTCACCGTGGAACACGTCGAGCGCATCACCGACCTCATCCTGCAAATTTGCGGCGGCCAGGCCGGCCCCATAGACGACCACATCGTCAACATGCCCGAGTCCAAGCCGGTCACGCTGCGTGTGGCACGGGCGGCCAAGGTCATTGGCATGCCGGTCACGCAGCAGCAGTGCGCCGACGCGCTGCGTCGCCTCAGCCTGCCTGTGAGCGAAGGTGAGGGCACGGTTACCGTCACGCCGCCGTCCTTCCGTTTCGATCTGCAGATCGAGGAAGACCTGATCGAAGAAGTGGCGCGCGTCATCGGCTACGACCACCTGCCGCACACCCCGCCGCTCGCGCCTGTGACGGCCAAGATCCGCCCCGAGAGCCGCCGCGCGCCCTTCCAGTTGCGCCGCCAACTGGCGCAACTGGGGTACCAGGAAACCATCAACTACAGCTTCGTGGAGGAGCGCTGGGAGCGCGATTACGCGGGCAATGCTGACCCCATCCGCCTGCTCAACCCCATTGCCAGCCAGATGAACGTGATGCGTTCTTCGCTGCTGGGCAGCCTGCTGGCTGTGCTCAAGTTCAACACCGACCGCAAGGCGCACCGTGTGCGTGTGTTTGAGTTGGGTCGGGTGTTCAGCAAAGATGCATCGGTGGCCGACAGCGACACCGCTGTGGCCGGTTTTGCGCAGCCCATGCGTGTGGCGGGCGTGGCCTATGGCGACGACGCCAGCCTGCAGTGGGGCACGCCTGCGCGCGCCGTGGACTTCTTTGATGTCAAGGGTGATGTCGAAGCTTTGCTGGCGCCGCGTGTGCCAACCTTCGAACCTGCAACCCACCCCGCCATGCACCCGGGCCGCTGCGCCCGCGTGTTGCTGAACGGGCAGCCTGTGGGCTATGTGGGTGAACTGCACCCGCGTTGGCGCCAGTTGGAAGGCTGGCAGCAAGCCCCCGTGATGTTCGAACTGGACCTGCCTGCCGTTCTGGAGCGTGACGTTCCCGTGGCACAAGCGGTGACTCGCCACCAGCCAGTGGAGCGTGACATTGCCGTGGTCGTCAAGGAAGGCGTCACCCACGCGGCCTTGATGGGCGCGGTTCATGCAGCAGCCACCAACGGCTGGCTCAAGCAAGCTGTGCTGTTTGACGTATACCGGCCCAAGAAGGGTGCGGAACAGGCAGGCGGCCTGGCAGCCGACGAAAAGAGCCTGGCCGTGCGTCTGACCCTGGAGCGCAGCGATGCCACGCTCACGGACGAGGAAATCGAGGGCGTTGTGCAGGCCGTTCTGGCCGAGTTGGCACAGCGCGTGCAAGCCCGCTTGCGCGCCTGAGCGCCAACCACGGAGGAGGAATATTCATGACCGACAAGCTGACCGATCTCGAATCGAACGCCTTGACCAAGGCACAACTGGCCGAGTTGCTGTTCGAGCAGATTGGTTTGAACAAGCGTGAGTCCAAAGACATGGTGGATGCGTTCTTTGAACTCATCAGCCAGAGCCTGGTGGACGGGCAGGACGTGAAGATATCGGGCTTTGGAAATTTCCAGATCCGCACCAAGGCTGCCCGCCCTGGGCGCAACCCGCGCACTGGCGAGCCGGTTGCCATTGAGGCCCGGCGGGTGGTGACCTTCCACGCCAGCCCCAAGCTCAAAGACTCGGTGCAAACTGGCGGAAACACAGCCGCTTGATTGAACAGAAAGGGCCCGCGAGGGCCCTTTTTCATGACTTCGCGGTACGGCGTGTGCCGCTGCCTGGCGCCACCAGGCCCGTGGCCAAGGCCACGCCACACAGGATGATGGCGCCGCCTACCACCATCCAAAGGGTGATGGGTTCGCCCAGCAGCAGCGCCCCGTAGAACAAAGCGAACACGGGTATCAAAAACGTCACGGTCAACGTCTTACTGGGGCCCGCTTTTTCGATCAAACGGAAAAACAGGATGTAAGCCACGGCAGTGCAAAGCACGCCCACGGCGAGCACCGACCACCAAGCCAATGCACTGGGGTTTTGCTCGGGCCAGAACCACAGCGTGGGAATGGCCAAACCCAGCGTGGCGCCGAACTGGCTGCCCGTGGCCGTGGCCAGCGGGTGCACGCCGGTCAGGAACTTCTTGGTGTAGCTGGCCGCGATACCGTAGCACAGCGTGGCACCCAGGCAGGCCACCACGGCCCAGCCGGTGCCGCCAGGCTTGAAGCTGGCTTTGTTCCATGAAAGCAGTGCAACGCCTACAAAACCTATGGCCAGGCCCACTGCACGCCACTGTCCCGGCCGCTCCTTCAGCCACAGCCAAGCCACCAGTGCCCCGAACAATGGCACCGTGGCATTCAGGATGGCTGAAAGCCCCGTGGTGATGGACAGCAGCGCGTACGCATACAGCGCAAACGGCAGGCCCGAATTCAACACACCCACAAAAAGAATGCGCCCTGCGTTTTGGCGGAACGCGTTCCATTGGCCGCTGAGCAGCAGCACCGGCAGCAGAGCAATGCTGGCCACGGCCACCCGAGCACCAGCGGTGGCCCAGGCACCAAATTCGGCGGCGCCAAAGCGCATGAACAGGAAGGACGAGCCCCAAAGGGCGGCGAGCAGCACGAATTCGGCTGCCAGTTGTTTTTTCATGGTGTCAGAACGTCAGGAGGTTTCCAGCCAAAGCAGCGCGGCTTTGCGCGCAAGCCCGCCCGTGTAGCCTGTGAGCTGGCCTTGCTGGCCCAGCACACGGTGACACGGCAGCACAATGCCCAGCGGGTTGCGCCCCACCGCGCCTCCCACAGCGCGAACGGCCCTGGGGCGGCCAACGGCTTGGGCAACGTCGCTGTAGCTGCAGGATTCACCATAGGGTATGTACTGCAACTGCCGCCACACCGCCTGCTGGAATTCAGTGCCGCAGGACAGGTCCAGCGGCAGGTCGAAATCGCGTCGCTCCCCAGAGAAGTAACCTTGCAGTTGTGCCAAGGTCTCCTCCAGTATGGGGTGACCATGCACCTGCGGTGCACGCGTTGCCCAAGGCGGAATGCCCGTCTGGTCCACGAACCATATGCCACGCAGTGCCGTGTCGCTGGCGGCCAGCAGCAGCGGGCCCACGGGGCTTTGCCAATGGCTGGATACGGTGGATGGGGGTTGGGTCATGGGGGTGGTGGACAATGCGAAAATCATACTCCTGCACACACACCCAAATCAGTAAGCATGCAAGTATCTCCCCACATCTTCAAGGCCTACGACATTCGCGGCGTCGTGCCAGACGCGCTGCACCCGGACATGGCCCAGGCCTTGGGTCGCGCTTTTGGGGCGCGTGCCTTGGCCGAAGGGGAAACGGTTGTTGCCGTGGGGCGCGACGGGCGGCTCAGCAGCCCCGAGCTGGCAAGTGCGTTGATCCACGGCTTGCGGCAGGCCGGGGTGGACGTGATCGACGTGGGCATGGTCACCACGCCCATGCTCTACTTTGCGGCGCATACGCTGTGCCGCAGCGGTATCCAAGTCACCGGTAGCCACAACCCCAAACACCACAACGGCTTCAAGATGGTGATGACGGGCCGGGCCATCTATGGTGATGAGGTCCAGGCGCTGCGGCAGGCAATCGAAGCCGAAGACCCAGCCGCTGCTCAGGCCGAGCCACGCGGCGCGCTGCGCGAGGTCAACGTGTTGAACGACTACGTCCAACGCATCGTGGGTGATGTGAAGCTGGCACGCCCGTTGAAGGTGGTGGTGGACTGCGGCAATGGCGTGGCCGGGGCTTCTGCGCCGCAGCTGTTCCGTGCCCTGGGCTGCGAGGTGATTGAACTGTTCAGCGAGGTGGATGGCAATTTCCCCAACCACCATCCAGACCCTTCCAAGCCCGAAAACCTGCGTGACCTTATCGTTGCCCTGCAAACCACAGGGGCCGATCTCGGCCTGGCCTTCGACGGCGACGGCGACCGCTTGGGCATCGTCACACCCAGCGGCCAGAACATCTTCCCGGACCGGCAGATGCTGCTCTTTGCGCAAGACGTGCTCTCGCGCGTACCGGGCGGCGCCATCGTGTTCGACGTGAAATGCAGCCAGCGCCTGGCCCCGGCCATACGCGCCGCGGGTGGCGTGCCGCTCATGTACAAAACCGGGCATTCGCTCATCAAGGCCAAGATGAAGGAAATTGATTCCCCGCTGGGCGGCGAGATGAGTGGCCACATCTTCTTCAAGGAGCGGTGGTACGGGTTTGACGACGGCACCTACGCCGGTGCGCGCCTGCTGGAGATTCTGAGCCGCGAGGCCAATCCTGGTGCGGTGCTGGAGGCCCTGCCCACCAGCCATTCCACCCCCGAACTGAACGTGGCCTGCGCCGACGGCGAGCCGCACCGCCTGGTGGCCGAACTGCAGGCCCTGGCGCGCTTTGCGGCGCCTGCCGAGGTCAACACCATTGACGGCCTGCGCGTGGACTGGCCTGATGGCTTTGGCCTCATTCGCGCGTCCAACACGACGCCTGTGCTGGTGTTGCGCTTCGAGGGGCAAACGCCCGAGGCGTTGCAGCGCATCGAAGCCGAAATGCTGGCGCTGTTGCGCCGTGTCAAACCCGACGCCCACATCGGGCAGGCCGCACATTGAGGAACCCCATGGCCAAGCCCAGCAACGACCCCGAAGTCATCGTCTTCAACCTCAAAAAACGCTACACCGGCGTTTCCGCCACGGTGAATGCACTGGTGCCGCTGCAGCTCAACCAGTGGCAGCTGGCCTATTGCGGCACGCCCTTGTCCAACGGTGTGCCCGGCATGACGCTCAAGGAAGCCATTCGCCTCTCGCGCAAGCCGCCAGCAGGGCGCAAGTTTCGCATCTGGCATGTGCGCCGCGACCACGAAATGGCCGCCGGTCTGTGGGCGCGCGACGTGCTGCGCCTGCCCATCAAGCTGGTGTTCACCTCGGCCGCGCAGCACCTGCACGGCTGGTTCCCGCGTTGGCTCATCTCGCGCATGGATGCGGTCATCTCCACCACGCCCAAGGCCGCCAGCTTCGTGCCCAACACCACGGCGGTGGTGCCTCACGGCATCGACCTGAGCCGCTTTTCTCCGCCAGCCGACAAGCTCAACGCCTGGGCCGACTCCGGCCTGCCTGGCAAGTACGGCATTGGTGTGTTCGGGCGCGTGCGGCCCGACAAGGGCAGCGACGTTTTTGTGGACGCCATGATCGAGGCGCTGCCGCACTCGCCAGATGCCACCGCCGTCATCGCTGGTCTGGCCCAGCCCCAGCACCAGGCCTATCAGCAGGCCTTGAAAGACAAGATCGCGGCAGCGGGGCTGGCAGATCGCATCGTCTTTTTGGGCGAGGTGCCCGCTGGCGAGGTTCACCGCTGGTACCAGCGATGCCTGCTCTGCGTGGCCTGCCCGCGTTACGAACCCTTTGGCCTAACGCCTTTCGAGGCTGCCGCCACGGGTTGTGCGCTGGTGTGTTCGCGCACGGGCGCGTTCGAAGAACTGGTGCAACCGGGTGTGAACGGTTATCTGGTTGACACGGGCGATGCCGTGGGCCTGGCGCAGGCCGTGCAAAAGGTCATGCAAGACCCGCAGGCCGCGCTGCGCATGGGGCAGGCTGCACAAGAACGGGTCACTTCGGCGTTTTCTCTGGCGCAAGAGGCAGCAGGCATTGGTCGCGTTTACCAAGGGCTGTTCGATGCCGCTTGAGGCCCGTGGCCTTTCAACCATCGAGCGGTTGGCCTTGTGGTGCTATGGCGTTGCGATGTGGCTGTTGGTACCGCTGTTGCGGCGCAAGCTGCGGCGGCGCGGCAAAGCGGAGCCGGGGTACTTGGCGCACGTTGAACAGCGCCTGGGGCACTACCCGGGTATTCCGGCTTCATCAGGCTGGTTGTGGGTGCACGCGGTCTCTCTGGGTGAAACGCGCGCGGCGGGGCTGCTGTTGAACGCACTGCGTGCGCAGATGCCGGGCTTGCGCGTACTGCTCACACACGGAACGGCCACGGGCCGGGCCGAGGGTACCAAGCTGCTGGCGCCGGGCGACTTACAGGTGTGGCAACCGTGGGACACCCCGGGCGCGGTGGATCGGTTCCTGAACCACTTCAACCCCACGCTGGGTGTATTAATGGAAACAGAGGTCTGGCCTAATTGGGTGCATGCCTGTCGTGCCCGGCGCATTCCCCTGTGTCTGGTCAACGGCCGCCTGAGTACCAAGTCGCTGCAACAGGCGCAGCGCGTGGCCTGGCTGGCGCGGCCCGCCTATGCCGGGCTTGAAGCCGTACTTGCGCAGACGCAGGCCGATGCCGAACGGTTCGCGCAGCTGCGAGCCCCTGTGCAAGGTGTGTTCGGCAACCTCAAGTTCGACGTGGAGCCCAACCCCGTGCAACTGGCGCAGGGGCAGCGCTGGAAGCAGGCGGCAGGCGGGCGTCCAGTGGTCATGCTCGCCAGCAGCCGTGAAGGGGAAGAGGCCCTCTGGCTGCAGGCGCTGCGCAACCAGCCTTGGGCGCAGCAGGTGCTGTGGCTTGTGGTGCCACGTCATCCGCAGCGTTTTGACGAAGTCGCTGCGCTCGTGCAGCAGGCTGGGCTAACGGTGTTCCGCCGCAGCGCATGGCAAGACGACGACCACACCGCAGCGGCTACCACCAACGTCTGGCTGGGCGATTCGCTGGGCGAAATGCACGCCTACTACGCCATGTCCGACCTGGCTTGGCTGGGCGGCAGCTTCCTGCCCCTGGGTGGGCAGAACCTCATAGAGGCGGCGGCTTGCGGTTGCCCTGTCGTTATGGGGCCGCACACCTTCAACTTTGCTGAAGCAGCTGAACAGGCGGCACAGGTGGGCGCAGCTCTTCGCGTGACAGACATGCAGGTCGCCATGGTTCAAACCCAGCGTTTGTTGGAGGACGCACAGGCGCTGGCCAGCGCCCGCCAGGTATGCGGCGTGTTGCTGCAGCAAGGGCAGGGTGCCGCGCAACGCTATGTGGCATTCCTGTTGAACGTATACCGTCGCAACGCAGGAGCAACTCAATGATTACTGGCTTTGCCCCCGCGCTCAACGGCGTGACCGTCATCGTCGTCACCTACAACAGTGCCCACTGTCTGGACCGGTTGTCTCCGTTGCTCAGCCAGTGCGCGCACGTCATCGTTTCCGACAACGGCAGTGGCGACGGCACCTCTAGTACCGCCAGCGAGCTGTGGCCCCATGCCAAGGTGCTGGCGCATGGTCGAAATCTAGGCTTTGGCGCAGCCAACAACCGCGCTTTGGCCCAGGTGACCACACCTTTTGCGTTGTTGCTCAACCCCGACTGTGAGTTGCCGGTAGATGGCCTTGAAGCCTTGTTGCAGGCTGCCGCCGCCATGCCGGAGGCGGCAGTGCTCGCTCCCCAGCTGCAAGATGCCCGAGGCAGGCCCGAGGTCAACTACCGCTGGCCCCACACGCTGTGGGCGTCACGTGGCCCGGGTGCCGAAGGTGCCGTGTGCGTGGGCTTTGTCTGTGGTGCAGCCATGCTGTTGCGCGTTGAACGGTTCGCCGATGTGGGTTTCTTCGACGAGCGTTTCTTCCTCTACTACGAGGACGATGACCTCTGTCTGCGCTTGTTCCAGGCGCAACTGCCCATGGTGGTCCTGCCGCAGGTGGCGGCACTGCACCGCTCACGGGGCTCGGTCAAAGGCCGCTCGCCCTGGCGCGGTGAATACTGGCGCGGCTACCATCATGCCCAGTCCAAGCTCATCTTTGCCAGCAAGCACCAGTCGCTGCAAGCCGCACAGGCCCAGCGGCGCAAGTTGCTGCTGCTAACCAGCGTGGCCATTCCGCTGCGCATTGTTTTGTTTTCACCCAAGCTCGTTGCCCGCATGTGGGGGCGGTGGGTTGGGTTGTTGAATTGGAAGTCCCATGTCTGAAGCTCCACGTCCCACGCTTTGCATAGGCGTTCTCACCCTAAACGAAGAACGCCGTATCGCCCAGTGCCTGCAAAGCGCGAGCTTTGCCAACCAGCTGTTGGTGATCGACAGCGGCAGCTCGGACCGCACGCGCGACATCGCCACCGAGATGGGGGCGGAGGTGGTGCTGTACCCGGACTGGCAAGGTTTTGCCGTGCAGCGCACCCGGTTGCTGGCCCATGTCAAGGCCGACTACGTGTTTTTTCTGGATGCTGACGAAGTCATCACGCCCGAGTTGCAAAAGGAAATACAGCAGGCAGTGGCTTCTGGTGAAGACGCTTGCTGGGAAGTCATGTGGAACCAGGTAGCTTATGGCCGCCCCTTGACGTTGATGAAGTCTACGGGTGGCGTACAAAGGCTGTTCAAAGCCGGGTTGGTCGAACGCTTCGATGGCGTGGTTCACGAAGGGGCCGTGCTGCGCCGAACTGGTCTGCCAGTCCACAAGTTCCGCAGCAGGTTGCTGCACTATTCCCGGGAAACCGTTTACGACAGCTTGCTGAAGCTGGCGCAGTACGTCCAGCTAGGGGCCGCCAAAAGGGCGGAGCAGGGCAAACGTGGCGGCGTGCTGCGCGGCTTTGGTTCCTCTTTCGCCATCTTCCTGCGGCTGTATGTGTTCCGGCGCGGTTTTTTGTGTGGGGCAGAGGGCTTCCTCTTCTGCTTTTTCATCGCGCTGGAGTGCTTCTTTCGCTATGCGGCGCTCAAGTATGACCGGCAACTCCTGAAGGGGAAACTGTCTAAACGTTCCTGATCGGGGTAGGACTCGATTTGGCTATAAATCAAAAAATTGAGAGTATTTGCAAGTGAAAAATAAAAAACCATTCTCTGGCTTGGCATACGCTGCTGCTGTACTAAATCCGTTTTCTGACTTTGTGTCTGCTCAGGATGACGCTACTGGATTGAGATTTTTCGCTTATAAGAGAGATGTTGTGGGTCGGACAATATTCAGAACTGGGCGGTACGATCAGTTCCTCTCTGATTGGTTGATAGATCGGTTTTCCGGGGGGGCGGGCATCTTTGTTGATATTGGTGCCAATCTTGGTTATTTTTCATGTCTTTTTGGTCATTTGGCGGGTATTGAAGGTCGTGTTTTATCAATTGAGCCTGAGCCGGATAATTACTCTCTTCTTCTGAAGAATCTTGCTCTCAATGGTATTAAAAATGTCAAGACTCTGCCGATCGCCTTGGGCGCAGAAAACGGTGAGGCATCCTTGAATATTTACAAGGCATCCAATCGGGGTAGGCATTCCATGGTGGCGCCCGGGTCTGGCAGGGTGGTGTCCGTTCCTGTTCGCCGACTGGATGATGTTGTCGATGAATTTTTAAAACCTGATGAGGAAATATCTTTCCTGAAGATGGATGTTGAAGGTTATGAGCCCTTTGTCGTTAAAGGGGGAGAAAGAACGCTAGGACGCACTAAGTTGATGGTCGTTGAGTATGCCCCTTACATACTCAAGTCTATTTCTAACGAGGTGGACGGGTTTTTGGATACGCTTCAGAGAAACTTCAGCAAGGTTTATATGATATCTGATGGCATAATGAAAAAAATAGATTTCGCGGATATAAAATCAACTGAAGGGGCGGTTGACTTGTTGTTGGAAAAATAAATATTTATTGAATCATATTTTGCATCGCTTTGGTGGTGGTGATGAGTTTATTTTCCAAATTTCAACAACGTGCTGATGTACTTGCCAAGCTGGCGTGCGTTGCACTTTACTTTCTATTTCCTATCTCGGTCGCGGGTGCGAATGTATCCATGCTGGTCGTGTTGGTCGCGGGTCTGCTGGCTGGACAATACCGCCAGCGTTGGGAGGCAGTACGAGGCAATCCCGTCGTATGGGCATCACTGGGACTTTACGTGTGGATGATCATTGGCATAGCGTACAGCCCAGCTCCATGGCCTGATGTGGCGCAGCATCTGGGCAAGTATTTCAAGCTGGTCTTCCTTGTGCTGGTGATGAGCTTGTTGATGGATGTGAAGTGGCGTCGCCGCTGCTGGAGTGCATTCACTGCGGCCATGTTGTTTACGCTGGCATGCACATATGCCAACATCTGGATCGATCTGCCTTGGTCGCGTACTCAAAACCAAGGTTGGGGTGTCGATCACACTGTGTTCAAGGACTACATATCCCAAGGGATCATGATGTCGATGTTGGTCCTCATTGCGCTGTCGCAAACTTTGAGCAGTAAGCGGCCAATGCGATGGCGGTTGGCATGGGCGTGCGTCGCTTTGCTTGCCGTATTGAGCATCACACACCTCTCGTATGGGCGAACCGGTTATGTTGCGCTTGCCGCTGCACTGGGGGCATTTGCCTTGTTTGCCATGAAGGGGCGCAGCCGCTGGTTGGTCCTTGCGGGGGTTGGCTTGGTAGCCGTTGTTCTTGTGTACTCATCTGGAGGTCTGCGTGATCGCATTGCTTTGGCTGTGCAGGAAGCGCGTACCAGTCATCAGGAAGACTTGACTTCCATTGGTCAGCGTCTTTACTTCGCCGAAAAGACGTGGGGCCTCATCCAGGAAAAACCAGTTTTGGGCTGGGGTACTGGGGCGTATCACGAACAGTTCTGCCGGGTTGCAACTACCCCCGTGTGGTGCGATGCCGGCAAGTTTCATCCGCATAACCAACTCCTGTTCATCTGGGTTGAGCATGGGTTGATCGGGTTCGGGTTGCTGCTGATTCTGATCCTGCTACCTATCTTCTGTGTGAGGGGGGCGGCTGGCGGCATTGCCGTTCTAGCCGGAGGATTTTCGGGGATATTCTTGGTGGGTAGTGTGACCCACGCCTCGCTGTGGCTGTCCACGGAAAGTCACTTCTACACCCTGATGCAGGTTTTGGTTGGGTTGTTGGTTTATGCACACCCGCGCAAGGTCTAACACAGTAGCCCGTTACCGCTCCTTGCATTCGGCTGGCAGTGCAAGGCGCGCACGGCATACTGGATCGACTAAAATCTAACAAAAAGTAAGCGGAGGAAGTCATGCATTGGTATCTAGTTCATACCAAACCCAGGCAAGAAAAGTGCGCGCTGGAGAACCTTGAGCGGCAGGGTTTTCAGTGCTATCTGCCTACATTTTCAGCCGAAAAACTCCGTCGCGGTGTTATTGTGGTTGCAGATGAGGTCTTGTTCCCGCGTTACCTTTTCATTCGGCTAGGTCTGGGCGTGTCTACCCAAAGCTGGGCGCCTATGGCCTTGAACGTCAACGACATTGGTGTGATTCGGCAAATGCTGCAGCAACTGGTTGCCGGTTACGTGCCTAATGGCGAAATCGTTGACTGGGTTTACCTGGAACAGGAAGCCGAAGCCAAGGTCGTGGGCTCAGGGGGTTGAAGCCCCCTGCAAGCAAGCTCAAGGCGCCAACAGCGCATCAATCGGCTTCAGGTCCTCTGCCCCCAGTGCCCCGCTGGCTTGCTTGAGCCGCAGGTTGCCCACCAGCACGTCGTACCGGGCCTTGGCCAGGTTGGCCTTGGTCTGGAACAGTTGGCTCTGGGCATTCAACACGTCGATGTTGATGCGTACACCCACCTGGTAGCCCACCTGGTTGGCTTCCAGGGCACTTTGGCTGGAAGCTTCTGCAGCCTCCAGCGCCTTGACCTGCCCCATGCCGGACACCACGCCAAAATAGGCCGTGCGCGTGGCTTGCGCCGTGCCGCGCTTGGCGGCTTCCAGGTCGGTACGGGCCTTGTCCTGCAGGGCCAGGGTCTCGGCAATGCGGTTTTGTACCGCACCGCCGGTGTAAAGCGGCAGGTTGAACTGCACGCCAACCGTGGCGGTGTTGTTGCGGGCGTAAGGGAAGGGGGGTGACGACCCTGCGCCGCGCGCCATTTGGTATTGGGCCGTGGCGTCCACCGTGGGGCCTTTGGCGGCTTCTGCCTTGCGGGTTTCCAACTGGGCAATTTCCAGCCCGGCGCTGGCCTGGCGCACCAGCGGGTGTTCCGCTTCGGCGCGGTTCACCCAGGTGTTCAGATCGGTCGGTTGAAGCTCTGGCAGATTTTTGCCCTGTGCCAGGCGCCAGGGGGTGGTGCCAACACGGCCCACCAACTGGTCAAGCGCCAGCTTTTTCACGCGCAGGTCGTTTTCAGCAGCAATTTCGCGGGCAATCACCAGGTCGAACTGGGCCTGGGCTTCGCGGGTGTCGGTGATGGTGCTGGTGCCAACTTCAAAGTTGCGCTTGGCGGCGGCCAACTGCTGTTCCACTGCCGACTTTTGCGCTTTCACGAAGGTCAGGTTGTCTTCCGCTGCCAGAACGTTGAAGTACGCGTCTGCCAGCCGAACAATGAGTGCCTGTTCCGCGTTTTGCAGCTGTGCCTCGGCAGCCTGCAACGACTTCTGGGCCTGCTCTACAGCCACGCGGTTGGCTGGGCGGTACAGCGGTTGGCTGGCAGAAAGGGCTGCGCTTTGCGCGTTGCGGGTGCGGTCAAACCCTGCAACATCACTGTCTATGCTGGACCAGTTGGCCCCAGCGGAGAGCGCCACATTGGGCCGCACGCCTGCGTAAGCCTGCTCAGCCTTGGCCTGGTCAGCCTCGTACTGGGAGCGGGCAGACAGGTAGGTGGCGTCGTACGCCTTGGCTGCTTCGTAAAGCGTTTGCAGGTTTTGCGCCTGTGCAGGCAAAGCCATGAATGAAGCCACGGCAGCCCATGCCAGGGCGTGGCGCTGGAACACGGAAGCAGAGGAGGCGTGGCGTTTGGTCATGGTTGGGCCTGAGTGTGTGTTGATCAGTAACGCGGGACAGATGGGTCCACCTCGTGTGACCAGGCGTCGATACCCCCGTGGATATTCACCACGTTGTCGTAACCCTGGTTCTTGAGGAAGTAGGCCACTTGGGCGCTGCGCCCGCCGTGATGGCACAGACAGGCAATGTGCTGGTCCCGGGGCAGTTCCTGCAGGCGTGCAGGAATGCTGCTCATGGGCATGTGCACCAGCTCAAAGCCCTGTGCCTTCACGCAAGCGGTCTGCACCTCCCAGGGTTCACGAACGTCCAGCACCAAGGGCAGGCGTTGGTCATCGTCACTTTTGCAATCTTGCAGCCAATCGGGCAGCTGAGAGGGGCGGATGCTTGTGATCATCTCTGGCTCCAGGGTCAGAACTGGAAGCGGGAGGGTTCGGGCACGTTCTGCAGCCGGGGGGCAACGGTGTCCCAGGGCTGTTCGGTGTGGAACGTGGCGGGGCCCACACGGCGCACGATGGTCGCGCGCATCACGGGTTCGTGGCCCACAACGGTCCACAGGCGGCCACCAGTCTTCAACAACTCCAGCAGGTCGGCAGGCACTTCAGCCACCGAGCCGCTGAGGATGATGGCGTCGTAAGGTGCGGCGCTGGCGCATGCGGCAAAGCGGTGCGCAGCGGCGTCGGTTTCCTTCACTTCAACGTTGGTAATGCCGGCACGCTGCAGGTTTTCGCGGGCCTGGCGTGCCAGTACGGGGTCGATTTCCAGGCTGAGCACGCGCGCGCACAACTTGGACATCAGCGCGGCCATGTAGCCCGAGCCGGTGCCAATTTCCAGAACGTTGTCGGTGCGTTGCAGTGCCAGGTCTTGCAGGGCGCGCGCCTCCACCTTGGGGGCGAGCATGCACTGGCCTTCACGGGCAGGGGTGGACAGGGGAATTTCCATGTCCGCCAGTGCCATGCTTTGGTAAGCGGCGGGCACAAATTGCTCGCGCTTGAGTTCGCCCAGCAGTGCGAGAACGTCAGGATCCAGCACCTCCCAGGGGCGGATCTGCTGCTCGATCATGTTGAAGCGGGCCTTCTCGAAGTCGAAGGAGGGGGTGCCAGTGCTCATAAATACTCCGGTGGGTATATTAGCCGATTCTTCATCATTTTACTTAACGGCGGTTATGGCACTTCCCCCGCCAGCCTGGAGCAAGCCGCCCAGCACCAGTTGAACCTGCGTTTCGATGAAGGTCTCGGGGTCGATGGGCTGGGTGCTGGCCACGCAGGGTGCCATGGAGTGTTTCCAGAGCATCAGGAACATCATGGGCGATATGAGCGCGTAAATGCCGTAGTCAAGATCAATGGGACGGAACTCGCCACGGTCTATGCCGCGCTGCAAAATGCGCTTGAGCAGCAGGTTCCCGGGCTGGATGACCTCTTGCTCGTAGAAGGCGGCAATTTCGGGAAAGTGTGCGGCCTCCGTCATGACCAGCTTGGTAATGCCAGACAGCCGCGTGGCGCCCAGCCGTTGCCACCACTGGTGCAGGCTGTAGCGCACCATTTCTGCGGTGGTGCCTGGGAAGCCTTCGAATTCGGCTTGCCATTCTGCAAACAGGCCGGAAAGGTTCTCGCGCACCACGGCCTTGAACAGTTCTTCCTTGCTGGGAAAGTACAAGAACAACGTACCTTTGGAAACGCCCGCGCGCTTGGCCACCTCCTCCACGCGGGTGGCGGCAAAACCTTTTTCAACGAACAGATCGAGCGCTGCGTCAAGCAGCTCACCAGGGCGAGCTTCCTTGCGGCGGGCACGTTTCGCGGGAGGGTTAGAGGCTTCCATAATTACTGACCAACGGGTTATTAATATAACCGGGAATGCCCCCGGCGTCGATAGATGGCATCATCTTTCAAAAGGCTCAAGGCCGGGCATACAGGAGTTTGACGATGAGCAATTTGGCTGTAGTGGCATTGGGTGGCGGGTGCTTCTGGTGCACCGAGGCGGTTTTTGTGCGGGTCAAGGGGGTGGTGGACGTGGAGTCTGGCTACTGCAACGGGCAGCACCCCAACCCCAGCTACGAAGACGTGTGCACTGGCACCACGGGGCATGCCGAGGTGGTGCGCCTGACCTACGACCCTGCGGTGATAGGTTTGAAGCAAATGCTGCAAATATTCTTTGCCGTGCACGACCCTACCACGCTGAACCGCCAGGGCCATGACGTGGGTACGCAATACCGCAGCGGCGTGTACTTTACTGAGCCGGACCAGCAGACTGTGGCTCGCGAACTGATTGCGGAGTTGGAGGCTGAGCAGGTTTTTGACGCTCCCATCGTCACGGAAGTTGCGCCTTTGAGCAACTATCACGCTGCCGAGGAATACCATCAGGACTTCTTCGAGAAGAACCCCTACCAAGGCTATTGCCTGGCAGTGGCAGCACCCAAGGTGGTGAAGTTGAAGAAGGTCTTCGCCGATTGGGTGAAATGAGGCTGGCCCGCCAAGGCTAAGATCGCGGGGTGAACTTTGCCAGCCACCCCGTCTTTGTATCGCTCGCCCCAGTCTTTTTGCTGATTGCCGCAGGCTTCGTGGCCGGGCGCCGCGAATGGATTCGCGCAGATGCGGTGAAAGACCTTTCCAACCTGGTCTTTCTGCTGCTCATTCCCGCCTTGCTGTTCCGCACCATGAGCAATGTGCATGTGGAGCAGCTCGACTTGCGACCCTTGGCTGCCTATTTTTTGGCGGCGCTGGCCTTGCTGGGTGTATCCATGGCCTTGCGCGGCTTCAACTGCCGCAGTGTGGTGCTGGGGCTGGCTGGCGTGTTTTCCAACATGGTGATGATCGGGATCACCCTGATTGGGCTGGCTTACGGGCAGCAAGGGCTGGTGACGCTGTTGACACTCGTGTCAGTGCACGCACTCATTCTGCTCACGGTGGGCTCGATCGTTCTGGAATTGGCTGCTGCCCGCGCAGCCCGCCAAAGTGGTGGCGAGGCGCCACACGTGTTGGCCACGGCGTGGTCTGCTTTCAAAGGCTCGTTGATTCATCCGATCCCGCTGCCCATCATGTGCGGGCTGCTGTTTGCGCAGACGGGCTGGGCGCTGCCGGGCGTGGTGGACAAGCCCTTGCAACTGCTGGGCAATGCGTTCGGGCCGTTGTCGCTGGTGTTGGTGGGGGTGAGCTTGGCGCGTACACCGATGGCGGGCCACTGGCGCCCCGCGCTGGTGGTGACCCTTTCCAAAAACCTGGTGCTGCCGTTGCTGGTGGGCCTGAGCGCATGGGCGTTTGGCATCACCGGGTTGCAGCTCGCTGTGATGGTGGTCGCTGCGGGGTTGCCCATCGGGGCCAACGTATTCTTGTTCGCCCAGCGTTACAACGTGGTGCAGGATCTCACCACCGCGTCCATGGGCGTGTCCACGGTGGTGTCACTGTTCACCCTCAGCCTGCTCATGGTCGTCATGTCCTGGCTGGGGGCTTGAGCGCGCTCACTGGCTGATTTTCAAGCCTTCTTGCACCTGGTATTCAAAGTAGCGCTGGAAGCTGAACACCACACCCGACATGAGCGCAATGGCGCCGAACATGAGCGCAAACACCACGGCACCAATCGTGAACCAGTTGGTGTGGCCGGGCGTGGCGTCTGCAGCCAGGCTGGGGTTGTGGCGGGCGTTCCAGCGTTCCTTGTCGGTGAGTGCGTACAAGATCGCCATGAGGCAGGTGTACGCGATGAAGAAGCCCAGGATCGGCAGCAGGATCCACGAGAGCTGGTCGTCCTGGCCCAAGGTGTTTACGCGCTCTATGCCCCACAGGCCAATGGCCGTGGGAATGGGGTGGAGCCAAGCCCACAGGTCGCCCGGCCCGTAAAGGTACAGGCGGTGCAGGCCCAGAGGGCCGCCCAGGAAGGCGAGCCAGGCGGCAATGGTCTTGTTCTTCACGCGGGTGTGCGGCAATGCGGTGGTGGTGTCCATGCGTGGCTGTGTGTTCATTCGCCGGAAAGTTCCGCGACCGGGGCGGTGCTGTCGCCCAGTCCAATGGTCTTGTCCATCAGAACAATGTCCAGCCAGCGCCCGAATTTCCAGCCGCAGGATTTGACCACGCCCACGTCTTGAAAGCCCAGTGCGCGGTGCAGGCCCACCGATCCTGCATTCGCGGAGTCACCAATCACCGCCATGACCTTGCGCACGCCAACAGCCTCGCAGCGTGCCAGGAATTCGCTGAGCAGCGCGCGGCCCAGCCCCTTGCCTTGCTGGCCGGGGGCCAGGTAGATGGAGTCTTCCACCGAATAGCGGTAGGCGGCGCGCGGTTTGAACCAGTTGCCGTACACGTAGCCAACCACTTCGCTGTTGTCTTCCGCGACCAGGTAGGGCAGACCTTTGGAGATCACGTCTGCCCGGCGGGTGGCCATGTCGGCCTCGGACGGTGGTTCTGTTTCAAAGGTGCCGGTGCCGTTGAGCACGTGGTGCGCGTAGATGCTGGTGATGGCAGGAACGTCTGCGTCAGTGCTGGGGCGGATGAGAATCATGACAGGAGGTGCGTGGTCTGGTTATAATGAAAAGCTTTGCAACGTTTCGCTGGCCGGGTGGTCAGTCGTGTGTCTCAAGCGTTGCGAAACTTTGTACTACCACCCGAAGGATAAATCATGGTCGTCATTCGACTCTCCCGCGGCGGCGCCAAGGCCCGTCCGTTCTACAACATCGTTGTTGCAGACAAGCGCAACCGCCGCGACGGCCGCTTCATCGAGCGCATCGGTTTCTACAACCCCCTGGCCAAGGGTGGTGAAGAGCCCCTGCGCATTGCCCAAGACCGCCTGACCTACTGGATGGGCGTGGGTGCACAGCCTTCCGAGACTGTTGAGCGCCTGATCAAGCAGGTCGCCAAGGCTGCCCCGGCTGCTGCCTGAACGGGCTACTGCTCGCATGGCTGCCGTGCCCGGCCTGGAACCAGCGCCTTTACCGCTTGACGCGGTAGAGGTGGGCCGGGTGCAGGAAGCCTGGGGCATCAAGGGGTGGGTGCGCGTGCATTCGCACAGTGCCGACCCCGAGGTGCTCTTTCAAGTCAAACGCTGGTACCTTTCTCCGCCGCAAGGGCGTTACGCCCGTGGCTTTGACGCTTTCACTGGCAGCGTGGCATTGGCCACCGCAGAAGTGAAAACGCATGCCGATGGCATTGTTGCCCGGCTGGAGCCGGTGGCAGACCGCAATGCCGCTGAAGCTCTGAAAGGTGCGCGCATATTCGTGTCGCGTGCCGACTTCCCGCCCCCCAGCAGCCCCGACGAGTATTACTGGGTCGACCTGATCGGCCTGGATGTGCTGAACCGTGAAGGCGTTCATCTGGGTGTGGTGCACGATCTGTTGCCCACTGGGCCGCATTCCGTGCTGTGCCTTGAGTACACCGACGGCGACAAGACGCTGGAGCGGATGATTCCGTTCGTGTCGGTTTACGTGGACCAGGTGGATGTGCCGGGCAAGCGCATCACCGTGGACTGGCAACCCGATTACTGAAGCGCCGGGCCCCGCTGAGCGAACGAGGGCGCCACTCATGCGTTTCGATGTCATCACACTGTTCCCCGAACTGTTCGGGCCTTTCCTGACCCAGGGGGTCACGCGGCGCGCGTTCGAGTCTGGCCAGGTGCACGTGAAGCTGTGGAACCCGCGCGATTTTGCCCAAGGCATGTACCGGCGCGTGGACGATCGCCCCTTTGGTGGTGGCCCCGGCATGGTGATGATGGCTGAGCCGCTGTTCCGCTGTTGGCAGGCCATTCGTGATGAACGCGCCGAGGCTGAGCCTGCGCCCACGGTGCTGTTCTCCCCCCTCGGTGAGCGTTTGGCGCACCCAGTGGTAGAGCGTTTTGCGCAGGGTGCAGGCGCCATTCTGGTGTGTGGCCGCTACGAGGGGCTGGACCAGCGTTTCATAGACGCCTGCGTGGACGTGCAAATCAGCCTGGGTGACTTTGTGCTTTCGGGCGGAGAGATTGCCGCGCTGGCCTTGCTGGATGCGGTGGCCCGTTTGCAGCCTGGTGTGCTGAACGATGAGGGCAGCCACCAGCAAGACAGCTTCAACCCGGCCTTGGACGGTTTGCTGGATTGCCCGCACTACACCCGCCCCGAGGTCTGGCAGGGCCCTTCGGGTGAGGTAGGTGTGCCTGCCGTGTTGCTATCGGGCCACCACAGTCACATTGATGCCTGGCGCCGCCAGCAGAGGCTTGCGGCCACCGCGAAGTTGCGACCAGACGTGCTGGCCCAGGTGCGCCAGGCAGGTGGCTTGACGCCCCAGGATGAGCGCTGGCTGCGCGACCACTTGAACGGTTGAGATGCTGCACGCTATAATGGCGGGCTTTCGATCCTCTGGCTGGCCGCCTTGATCGAGTGCGCCCAAGGTGGCGCCTTGAAATCCAGGCCTTTTGTGTAGCGCGGTCATGATCGAGATTCAAGGAAACCATGAACCTGATCCAAACCCTTGAGCAAGAAGAAATTGCTCGCCTGAACAAGGAAATCCCCGCATTTGCGCCCGGCGACACCGTGATCGTCAGCGTGAACGTGATCGAAGGCAACCGCAAGCGCGTGCAGGCCTACGAAGGCGTGGTGATCGCCAAGCGCAACCGTGGGCTGAACTCCAGCTTCATCGTGCGCAAGATCTCCAACGGCGAAGGCGTGGAGCGTACGTTCCCGCTGTACAGCCCGCTGATTTCCAAGATCGAAGTCAAGCGCCGTGGTGACGTTCGTCGTGCCAAGCTGTACTACCTGCGTGACCGCAGCGGCAAGTCTGCTCGTATCAAGGAAAAGCTGGGCGCGTAAGCTGCCAGCTTCAGCCAAGAAAAACGCCTCTCGGAGGCGTTTTTTATTTCAGAGTTCTTCGACCCGTTTGGGTGGGTAGCTGTCCCAACTTTGGCAACCAGGGCAGTGCCAGAAATATTGACGTGCTTCAAAGCCGCAGGCTGCGCAGCGGTAGCGTTTGAGCGGCTCGGACGAGCGTTCAAGCGCCGATTTCACCAAGCCTTCTTCGTCTGCATTGCCGAAATGCTCGCCATTGAGCCAGAGCGTGGCTGCGACCAACGAAGGCTCGCTCCGGAGATGTTCGACATACAGAGCGCGCCCCTTGGCTGGGTCGTCGTGCAGGCCCGCCAGAGCCTGGGTAACGTCGAGAGATGCGGGGTGGCTGCTGCGGTAATCTTCCAGAATGTCGCGGGCCAGTTTGGTTTGGTGGCAAAGTCGTGCCCACTGCGCCAGGCTGTGGGCCACCAAGGGCAGATGTGAGGGCGCATGTTTGTTCAACTGGACCAGCGCTTGCAGGGCGCCGTCAGTGTTGCCCAAAGACTGCCGCATGTCTGCCAGAGCGATCCAGACCCGTGCCGATGATGGTGTGCGGGTGGCCAAGCCTTCCAGCAGGGCCAGCGCTTCCGCAGTTTTGCCCTGGCGCCGCCAGGTTTCAGCTTGTTCGCAGCGGTAGTGTGCCTGGCGCAACTCGAAGGAGCCGTGTTCCGCGTTCTCTAGCCGCATGGCAGTCTCGGCGGCTTGTTCCCAGTCGCGTGAGCGTTCGTAAATGGCCAGCAGAGCCAAGCGCGCTTCATCCTCGAACGCAGTCCCTTCCAGTTTGCGCAGCGCGGCTTCCGCACGGTCGAGCAATCCGGCCTTCAAAAAGTCTTGCGCCAGGGCATGCTGGGCGCGGTCACGGTCTTTGTCAGACAGGTCGCCGCGCTGAAGCAGGTGTTCGTGTACACGTACAGCGCGGTCGTAATCGCCGCGACGGCGGAACAAGTTGCCCAGTGCGAAGTGGAGTTCGGACGTGTCCGGGTCGTTCTGGACGGCTTCGATGAAGGCGTCGATGGCTTGGTCTTGCTGCTCGTTGAGCAGGTGGTTCAGGCCGCGGAAGTAGGCGCGTGGGGCTTGCCTGCCTTCCAGGCGCCATTGGCGCAGGTCAAAGCGCGACGCACCCCAGCCCAACGCAAAGGCCAGTGGCAGGGCCCACAGCAGCCAGGCAAAGTCAAATTCCATGAGGAGGGATGTCGTCGCTCGTTGTGGTGGTGGGTGGGGCTGGCGTGGTGGGGGCCGCACGCTTGGGCGGGTTTTGGGCCCGCTTGGCGCGCAGCCATACCGGCAGCATTACAGCGATGCCAAGGAACACGCCCAGAACCAGCGCCGCCAGCAGAATCAGCACCAGCGGTGCCTGCCAATGCGCGCCGAAAAACAAATTGACCTGTACCGCCTCTTGATTGTTCAAGGCGAAAGCGAACAGGGTAAAAAAAATGGCTGCCTTGAGCAGCCACGCGAGGTACTTCACACAATCCCCCAGGTGGTCGGGACGATTGTAGCGGCCACAGCCGCATTTCAGGCGGTTCTACCCAGCGCCTTGGGGGTGCCAGCATCCACCTGCTCGCGCAGGGCTTTGCCCGGTTTGAAGTGCGGTACGCGCTTTTCCGGAATGGCGACACTTTCGCCAGAGCGGGGGTTGCGTCCCATGCGCGCAGGGCGCTGGTTCACGGAGAAGCTGCCAAAACCACGGATTTCGATCCGCTGGCCCTGGACGAGGGCATCGGACATGGCCTCGAGTATGGCCTTGACGGCCAGTTCGGCATCGCGCTGGCCCAGTTGGCTGAACTGTGATGCCAGGGCTTCGACGAGATCGCTTCGGGTCATGTTGCTGAATGCTTGGAACGTGAAAAGGGCCCGACGCTTTGAAAGCACCGGGCCCCAGTGCAAGGGTTAAGAATTAACCGTTGTTGCTGTTGTCCAGCTTGGCGCGCAGCAGGGCGCCCAGGCTGGTGGTACCGGCGTTACCCGTGTTCTGGTTCAGGCTGGCCATGGCTTCCTGCTGGTCGGCGGCGTCCTTGGCCTTGATCGACAGCTGGATGTTGCGGGTCTTGCGATCCACGTTGACCACCACGGCGGTGACTTCGTCGCCTTCCTTGAGCACGTTGCGAGCGTCTTCCACGCGGTCACGAGCGATTTCGCTGGCGCGCAGGTAGCCGATCACGTCTTCGCCCAGGTCGATTTCAGCGCCCTTGGCGTCCACGGTCTTGACCTTGCCGGTCACCACGGAACCCTTGTCGTTGACCGACACGAAGGTGGTGAACGGGTCGCCGTCGAGCTGCTTGATGCCCAGGGAGATGCGCTCGCGGTCCACGTCCACGGCCAGCACGATGGCTTCGACTTCCTGGCCCTTCTTGTAGTTGCGCACGGCGGCTTCGCCGGGTTCGTTCCAGGACAGGTCGGACAGGTGCACCAGACCGTCGATACCGGCAGCCAGGCCCACGAACACGCCGAAGTCGGTGATGGACTTGATGGGGCCCTTGACCTTGTCGCCGCGCTTGGTCTGCTCAGCGAACTCGTGCCACGGGTTGGCCTTGCACTGCTTCATGCCCAGGGAGATGCGACGCTTGTCTTCGTCGATTTCCAGAACCATGACTTCGACCTCGTCGCCCAGCGACACGATCTTGTTGGGGGCCACGTTCTTGTTGGTCCAGTCCATTTCGGACACGTGCACCAGACCTTCGATGCCGGGTTCCAGCTCGACGAAGGCGCCGTAGTCGGCGATGTTGGTGACCTTGCCGAACATGCGGGTGCCAGAGGGGTAGCGGCGAGCCACGCCCATCCAGGGATCGTCACCCATTTGCTTGAGGCCCAGGCTGACGCGCTGCTTGTCGGCGTCGAACTTGAGGACCTTGGCGGTGACTTCCTGGCCAGCCTGCACCACCTCGGAGGGGTGACGCACGCGGCGCCATGCCATGTCGGTGATGTGCAGCAGGCCGTCGATGCCGCCCAGGTCCACGAACGCACCGTATTCGGTGATGTTCTTGACCACGCCGGTGACGATGGCGCCTTCTTTCAGGGTTTCCAGCAGCTTGGCGCGCTCTTCACCCATGGAGGCTTCGACCACGGCGCGGCGGCTCAGCACCACGTTGTTGCGCTTGCGGTCCAGCTTGATGACCTTGAATTCCAGGGTCTTGTTCTCGTAGGGAGTGAGGTCCTTGGTGGGACGGCTGTCAACCAGCGAACCGGGCAGGAACGCGCTGATGCCGTTGACCATGACCTTGAGGCCGCCCTTGACCTTGGCGCCGGTGGTGCCGGTGACGAAGTCGCCGGATTCCAGGGCCTTTTCCAGAGCCATCCAGGATGCCAGGCGCTTGGCCTTGTCGCGGGACAGGATGGTGTCGCCGTAGCCGTTTTCCACGGCTTCCACGGCCACGGACACGAAGTCACCCACTTGGACTTCGAGTTCGCCCTGGTCGTTCTTGAATTCGCTGATGGGCACGTAGGCTTCGGACTTCAGGCCGGCGTTGACGACCACGTGGTTGTGCTCGACGCGAACGACTTCGGCGGTGATGACCTCGCCCGGGCGCATTTCGGCGCGCTTCAGCGATTCTTCAAACAGGGCGGCAAAAGATTCAGACATGTAGTTTCCTAGGCCACGCACCCGGCTGAATGGTTGAGAGCGCGTAGCAAGTACAAAGACGCATCACCTGGCGGCGAGGCGGGTTGCGGTTGATAACCCTGGAGCCTGCGGGTGACAGAACACCCGGCGGGGCTTTTGGGGCCGGTTTCCCTTGCGGGAGCTTTGGCTCACGACCCTTGGAAGGGGCGCTTTGCCTGCCACCAGTCCAACACCTGCTGCACCGATTGCTCGATGGTTTGCTCGGAGTTGTCCAACTGATGGGCGTCTTCGGCGGGCTTCAGGGGGGCGTCCTTGCGCGACATGTCGCGTTCGTCACGAGCCTTGAGGTCAGCCAAAAGGTCTGCAAGTTTAGCAGGGATTCCCTTGGAAATCAACTGCTTATGGCGGCGGTCTGCCCGCTTTTCGGCACTGGCGGTCAGGAAGACCTTGAGGGGGGCATCGGGGAAGATCACTGTGCCCATGTCGCGCCCGTCGGCCACCAGGCCGGGCAGGGTGCGGAAGCGGTGCTGCAGTTCCAGCAACGCGTGACGTACCTGCGGCAATGCGGAGACTCGGGATGCCGCCATGCCTGCGGCTTCGGTGCGCACGGCTTCGCTCACGTCTTCGCCTTGCAGCAGCACCTTGCCCGCAGAAAAGCTGACGGGCAGTGTGGCAGCGAGTTCACCCAGGCGGCTGGCGGTTTGGGGCTGCGCAAGGGATGCGGTATCGGTGGCGATGCCTGCGCGCTCGGCGGCCAGGCCCACCAGGCGGTAAAGCACGCCGGAGTCGAGCAGGCCATAGCCCAGAGCAGCCGCCACTTCGGTGGCCAGTGTGCCCTTGCCCGACGCGGTGGGGCCGTCGATGCAGATGACGGGAATGTCGTTGACGTCCGCCTGGCAGACGGTGAAGAGTGCTTCGAAGTATTCAGGGAAGGTCTTGGCGACGCACTTCGGATCTTCAATACGAACGGGCAGCCGCGCAGGGTTGAACGCGGCCAGCGAGAAGCACATGGCCACGCGGTGGTCGTCGTAGGTGTGGATGCTGGCGGCCTTCCACGCTTGCGGCGGGGTGACGCGGATGTAGTCCGGCCCTTCTTCCACCGTGGCGCCCAGCTTGCGCAGTTCGCAGGCCATGGCGGCAATGCGGTCGGTTTCCTTCACGCGCCAGCTTGCGATGTTGCGCAGGGTGGTGGTGCCTTCGGCATAGAGCGCCATGACGGCCAGGGTCATGGCCGCGTCGGGGATGTGGTTGCAGTCCAGGTCGATGGCCTTGAGCGGCCAGGCGCCACGGCGGATGTGCAGCTGGTTGGCGCTGCCTGTGACCACGGCCCCCATGGCTTGCGCGGCTTCCACGAAGCGGATGTCACCCTGGATGGACGACAGGCCCACGCCCTGGATGGTGATGCCATCTTGCCCTGCACTGGCGGGTGCCAGTGCACCAAGCGCGATGAAGTAGCTGGCGGAAGAAGCGTCGCCTTCTACGTGGATGCTGCCGGGTGAACGGTAGCGACTGCCCGCGGGAATGGTGAAGCGCTGCCAGCCATCGCGCTGCACGGTCACGCCAAAGCGTTGCAGCAATTGCAGGGTGATCTCGATGTAGGGTTTGGAGATGAGTTCGCCCACCACTTCGATGACGACATCGTTCTGGGCGACGAGCGGCAAGGCCAGCAGCAGTGCGGTGAGGAACTGGCTGGAGACATCGCCGCGTACGCGGATGGCTTCGCCGAGCTTGAGCGCTACCGAGGCACCGTGGCCCAGACGCAGCGGCGGGTAGCCTTCGTTGCCCAGACACTGCACAGGGCAGCCCAGTTGGCGCAGCGCGTCCACCAAGTCGCCGATGGGGCGCTCGTGCATGCGCGCGATGCCGCTCAGCTCAAAGTCGCCGCCGTGCGTGGAGGCCAGCAGCGCGAGCGCGGCGGTGAGTGGGCGCATGGCCGTGCCCGCGTTGCCCAGGAACAGCTTGGCGTTGCGCACCGGCAGCTGACCGCCCAGGCCCCGCACCTTCACACTCTGGCCGCCCAGACGTTCCACTTGGCAGCCGAGCACATCAAGCGCCGCCAGCATGACACGGGTGTCGTCCGAATCCAGCAGGTCGTGGATGGTGGTTTCGCCTTCGCTCAACGCTGCCAGCAGCAGCACGCGGTTGGAAATGCTCTTGGAGCCCGGCAGGGTGACGGTA
Source organism: Burkholderiaceae bacterium (assembly GCA_041913045.1). Lineage (GTDB taxonomy): Bacteria > Pseudomonadota > Gammaproteobacteria > Burkholderiales > Burkholderiaceae_C > CAMLOF01. Next base: position 86,084 of record JAYSGB010000005.1, read on the forward strand.
CCGCCAGCGCTGCGCAGGGGAGGGAGGTCGAGGAAGGGAGTCGCGTACATGTGGAATTCAGAGGGCGGGTGGCGTCTGGCATGCCGGGTCGGCGCCAGGGAGCTGCCATTGGGCGCGGGCGTCGCTCGCGCGCTGGATCAGTGAGCGCAGGGCTTCGGCATTGCCGGAGCGCATGGTGGCTTCAAGCGCATCGAGCGCTGCGCGGAAGTGTTCGGACTGGCGCAGCACCTCGGCCTGGTTGGAAATGAGGATGTCGCGCCAGACGCTGGGGTCGCTGGCGGCGATGCGGGTGAAGTCGCGGAAACCGGGGCCAGCCAGTTCCAGGAACTCCCTGGCCTGCGCTTGCCCTTCGATGGCGTTCATGGCCGCGAAGGCCAGCAAGTGGGGCAGGTGGCTGACGGTGGCGTAGGCTGCGTCGTGCGCCTCGGGGCTCATAAGACGCACCTGGCTACCCAAGGCGGTCCAGACATGGCGTGCCTTGTCTAACTGTACGGCGGAGGTTTCGGGCAGCGGCGTGAGGATGACCTGCCGCCCACGGTAAAGCGAGGCTTCGGCGTGATCGACACCGGCGCGCTCCTTGCCCGCGATCGGGTGCGCAGGCACGAACCCGGCCAACTGGTCTTTCAGTGCGCGACGTGCGGCAGCCACCACGTCGGTTTTGGTGGAGCCCACGTCCATCACCAGTGTCTGCGGGCCGACCAGGTGCCGCATGGCCTTGAACGTGTCTTCCGTGGCGGCCACCGGGACGGCCAGCAGCACGATGTCGGCGCCGGACACGGCCAACAGCGCGGAGGGCGCCTCCACGTCAATAACGCCCAGTTCGCGGGCGCGCTGCATGGTGCTGGGCGACTTGCTGTAGCCCGCCACGCGCTTGACCAAACCTGCCTGTTTGAGTGCCAGGGCGAAGGAGCCCCCCATCAGGCCGCAGCCGATCAGACCGAGTTGTTCGAACATCTGCCTGTGCTCCGCGCCAGGGTCAGTCGGTCACCGGGTAGGCACCCAGGATCTTGTAGTAGGCGCACAGGCTTTGCAGCTCTTTGAGCGCGGTGGCCACGTGCGGCTGAGACGGGTGGCCCGCAATGTCGATGTAGAAGTAGTACTCCCACTGCCCGGATTTGGCCGGGCGGGACTCGAAGCGCGTCATGGACACGCCATGGTTCTTGAGCGGCACCAGCAGATCGTGCACCGCGCCCGGGCGGTTGGGCACCGAGACGACCAGGCTGGTGCAGTCCTTGCCGGAGGCGGGCGGCATGGCCATGGTCTGCGGCAGGCAGATGATGGCAAAGCGGGTGCGGTTGTAAGCCTCGTCCTGGATGGCGTGCGAGACGATGTGCAGGCCAAACTGGGCAGCCGCCCGTTCGCTGGCAATACCGGCCCAGGCCGGGTTGGTGGCGGCCAGACGTGCCCCTTCGGCGTTGCTGGACACCGCGCGCCGCTCGGCATTGGGCAGATGGGTGGACAGCCAACCCTGGCACTGGGCCAGGGCTTGCGGGTGGGCCATGACGACCTCGACACCGTCCAGCGAATTCACCTGGCGCAACAGGTTGTGGCGCACCAGCAGGCTAACCTCACCAACCACGTGGACTGGCGAGCGCAGGAACAGGTCGAGTGAGCGGGCCACCACGCCTTCGGTGGAGTTTTCCATGCCCACCACGCCGTACTGAGCGGTACCTGCAGCGGTGGCGTGGAACACCTCGTCAAAGTTGGCGCAGTAGATGAGGTTGGCGGCGCTTCCGAAGAACTCTATGGCTGCCTGCTCGCAGAACGTGCCCTGCGGGCCGAGCACAGCCACGCGCTGCGGCGCTTCCAACGCCAGGCAGGCGGACATGATCTCGCGCCAGATGGAGGCCACGTGCTGGTTGAGCAAGGGGCCTTGGTTGTTGGTCTGGATCTTTTCGATGACCTGGGCCACACGGTCTGGGCGGAAGAAGGGCGAGCCTTCGGCGCGTTTGATTTCGCCGACCTTTTCGGCCACCAAGGCACGTTGGTTCAGCAGGCTCAGCAATTGCTGGTCGATGGTGTCAATCTGCACGCGCAGCGCACCCAGCGCCTCGCTTTGCACGGGGCCAGTGGGGGCCGGTTTCGGGTCGGTCATGGGGGCGGTGTCTCCGTGGCTGCGGCGGGCCGTCAAGCCTGTGTTTTTTCGAATTCGCGCATGAAGTCAACCAGCGCCTGCACGCCAGCCAGTGGCATGGCGTTGTAGATGCTGGCGCGCATGCCTCCCACCGACTTGTGGCCCTTGAGCTGCAGCAGGCCGCGTGCCTTGGCTTGCGCGAGGAAGGCATCGTTGCGGGATTCGTCACGCAGCAGGAAAGGCACGTTCATGCGTGAACGGCAGGCCTTGTCCACGTTGTTGACGTAAAGCTGGGAACCGTCGATGAAGTCGTACAGGAGCTTGGCCTTGGCGATGTTGCGCGCTTCCATGGCGGCCACGCCGGTGAGCGCACCTTCTTGCTGCGCCTTCAACCATTGGAACGTGAGCCCCGCCATGTAGATACTGTACGTGGGGGGCGTGTTGTACATGGAGTGGTTGTCGGCCACCGTCTTGTAGTCGAACGCGCTGGGGCAGACGGGCAGGGCGTGGCCCAGCAGGTCTTCACGCACGACAACGAGCGTGACGCCAGCCGGGCCGATGTTCTTCTGCGCGCCACCGAAAGCCAGGCCGACGCGCGACCAGTCCACCGTGCGCGAAAGCACGTGTGAGGAAAAATCGATGACCAGCGGAGCATCGCAACCCAGTGCACGCAGGTCGGGCAATTCCTGAAACTCCACGCCGTGGATGGTCTCGTTGCTGCACAGGTGCACGTAGCTTGCGCCGCCACGCAACTGCCAGGTGGCTGCGTCTGGAATTGTTGTGAAACCGTTGTCGGCGCCACTTGCCGCCACCCGCGCATTGCCGTACTTGTGACCTTCTTTGGCAGAATTCTGGCTCCAACTGCCCGTGACCACGAAATCAATGGCCTGTGATGGGCGCAGACCCGCCAGGTTCATGGGCACGATGGCGTTTTCCGCCAGGCCGCCGCCTTGCATGAACAGCACGCGGTAATTCGACGGCACCGCCAGCAGTTCACGCAGGTCTGCTTCAGCCTGTTCGCAGATGGAGATGAACTCCTTGCCGCGGTGGCTCATCTCCATCACGCTCATACCACTGCCATGCCAGTCGAGCATCTCAGCGGCGGCTTGCCGCAGCACGTCTTCGGGCATGGCCGCAGGGCCTGCGGAAAAGTTGTAGGGGCGGGTCATGAGGTCAGTTCGCAGTGGGTTCTTCACCAGCGTCGTCGCCAGTGGCTTCGGTGTCTGCATCCGCATTCGCGTCGTTTTCCACGATGCGTTGCAGGCCGCTGAGTTTGGCGCCTTCATCCAGGGAGATCAGCGTCACGCCCTGTGTGGCACGGCCGAGTTCCCGGATCTCGCTCACACGGGTACGCACCAGCACGCCGGTGTCTGTGATGAGCATGATCTCGTCGTCGGCATGCACCAGCGTGGCGGCCACCACCTTGCCGTTGCGTTCGCTTTGCTGGATGGCGATCATGCCCTTGGTGCCACGGCCATGGCGGGTGTATTCCACGATAGAGGTGCGCTTGCCGTAGCCGTTCTCGGTGGCGGTGAGCACGCTTTGCGTCTCGTCTTCGGCCACCAGCATGGCAATCACGCTCTGGCCGTCTTCCAGCGTCATGCCCTTCACGCCTCGTGCGTTGCGGCCCATGGGGCGCACGTCGTTTTCGTCAAAGCGCACAGCCTTGCCGCCGTCGCTGAAGAGCATCACGTCGTGCTGGCCATCGGTCAGTGCTGCGCCAATCAGATAGTCGCCCTCGTCCAGGTCCACGGCGATGATGCCAGCCTTGCGCGGGTTGCTGAACTGGTCGAGCGAGGTCTTCTTGACCGTGCCCATGCTGGTGGCCATGAAGACGTAATGGTCCTCGGGGAAGCTGCGGAACTCGCCCGTGAGTGGCAGCACCACGTTGATCTTCTCGCCTTCCTGCAGCGGGAACATGTTGACGATGGGGCGGCCCCGCGAGCCGCGCGAACCGGACGGCACTTCCCACACCTTGAGCCAGTACAGGCGGCCCCGGTTGCTGAAGCACAGGATCCAGTCGTGCGTGTTGGCAATGAAGAGCTGGTCGATCCAGTCGTCTTCCTTGGTGGCGGTAGCCTGCTTGCCACGCCCGCCGCGCTTTTGCGCGCGGTATTCGCTCAAGGGCTGGCTCTTGATGTAGCCGCTGTGACTCAGCGTCACCACCATGTCGGTGGGGGTGATCAGGTCTTCGGTGGACAGGTCCTGTGCGCTTTGCTCAATCAGGCTGCGGCGTGCGCCTAGCTTGGTCTGGCCGAACTCGGTCTTGATGGCGACCAGCTCGTCGCCAATGATGGCCGACACGCGCTCGGGCTTGGCCAGGATGTCGAGCAGATCGTCGATCTCTGCCATGACTTCCTTGTACTCGGCCACGATCTTGTCCTGCTCCAGGCCGGTCAGGCGCTGCAGACGCATTTGCAGGATTTCCTGTGCCTGCGTTTCGCTCAGGCGGTACAGGCCGTCGGCCTGCATGCCGAATTCGCGCTCCAGCCCTTCGGGCCGGTAGTCGTCGGCGTTGACGACCGAGCCGTCCTGCTTGGCGCGCGTCAGCATCTGGCGCACCAGCTGGCTGTCCCAGCTGCGGGTCATCAGCTCGGCCTTGGCCACCGGCGGGGTGGGGGACTCGCGGATGATGCGGATGAACTCGTCGATGTTGGCCAGTGCCACGGCCAGGCCTTCGAGCACGTGACCACGGTCGCGCGCCTTGCGCAACTGGAACACCGTGCGGCGGGTCACCACCTCGCGGCGGTGCTGCAGGAAGATGTCGATCAGGTCCTTCAGGTTGCACAGCTTGGGCTGGCCGTCCACCAGCGCCACCATGTTGATGCCGAAGGTGTCCTGAAGTTGTGTCTGCTTGTAAAGGTTGTTAAGGACAACCTCAGGCACCTCGCCGCGCTTGAGTTCGATCACCACGCGCATGCCCGACTTGTCGGACTCGTCCTGGATGTGGCTTATGCCTTCGAGCTTCTTCTCGTGCACCAGCTCGGCAATGCGCTCCAGCAGGGACTTCTTGTTGACCTGGTAGGGGATCTCGTCAACGATGATGGCCTGGCGCTGGCCCTTGTCGATGTCTTCGAAATGGCACTTGGCGCGCATGACCACGCGGCCACGGCCAGTGCGGTAACCGTCCTTCACGCCGTTGATGCCGTAGATGATGCCGGCCGTGGGGAAATCGGGCGCAGGGATGATCTCCATCAGGTCGTCGATGGAGGCATCCGGGTGCTTGAGCATGTGCAGGCAGGCGTCCACTACCTCGTTGAGGTTGTGGGGCGGAATGTTGGTGGCCATACCCACGGCAATACCGGCCGAGCCGTTGACCAGCAGGTTGGGCAGGCGTGTGGGCAGAACCAGCGGTTCCTTTTCGCTGCCGTCGTAGTTGGGCCCGAAATCAACCGTTTCCTTGTCAATGTCGGCCAGCATTTCGTGGGCGATCTTGGACAAGCGGATTTCGGTGTAACGCATGGCGGCGGCGTTGTCGCCGTCCACCGAACCGAAGTTGCCTTGGCCATCCACCAGCATGTGGCGCAGCGAGAAATCTTGCGCCATGCGCACGATGGTGTCGTACACCGCCGAGTCGCCGTGCGGGTGGTATTTACCGATGACGTCACCGACGATACGCGCCGACTTTTTATAGGGGCGGTTCCAGTCGTTGTTGAGTTCGTGCATCGCGTACAGCACGCGGCGGTGCACGGGCTTCAAGCCGTCCCTGGCATCGGGCAGGGCGCGCCCCACGATCACGCTCATCGCGTAGTCGAGGTAGCTGCGCCGCATCTCCTCCTCGAGGCTGATGGGCAGGGTTTCCTTGGCGAAAGAGGTCATGAGGCGCCTTGCAAATATCGGGTCAACCGGTCATTTTAGTTGGCAGAACCGCAGGTGTGAAAAATGCGCTCAACCGAGTGCACAGGCGTTGAATGTTGAAGCTGTGGTCATCATGCAACATCTGGCATATTGCTGGGCTCAAAGTGGTGCAAGACAAGCCAGTGACAGCTTGGTGGTACTTGGCTTGTGGCAGAATGATGGAACCACTCGGTATGGCGTTGTTTGAACGCCATTAAAAAAGTTTGCAGGTCATCTGCGCCAACACCAAGAGGAAACCGATGAAGAAACTGAATAAAGTCGCGATGCTGTTCGCAACCGCCGCCCTGGCTACCGCCGCTGGCGCCCAGACCGTTGACAACTGGCGCAATGGCACCGGCGACCTGGTCTGGAAGAACGGCACCAACGAACTGTGCTGGCGCAATGCCAACTGGACGCCTGCTACCGCTGCTCAAGGCTGCGACGGCGCCATCGTTCCCCAGGCTGCTGCTCCGGCACCTGCACCTGCTGCTGCTCCCGCACCGGCTCCTGCCGCTGCTGCTCCCGCAGCAGCACCTGCCGCAGCTCCCGCTGCTGCTTCCAAGGTGACCTACGCAGCCGACGCTTTCTTCGACTTCGACAAGGCTGTTCTGAAGCCTGAAGGCAAAGCCAAGCTGGACGATCTGGCTGGCAAGGTCAAGGGTATCAACCTGGAAGTGATCATCGCCGTGGGTCACACTGACGCCACTGGTGCTGACGCTTACAACCAGAAGCTGTCTGTGCGTCGCGCTGAAGCTGTGAAAGCTTACCTGGTGAGCAAGGGCATTGACGCCAACCGCGTTTACACCGAAGGCAAGGGCGAAGCCCAGCCCGTGGCTGACAACGCCACCAAGGCAGGCCGTGCCAAGAACCGTCGCGTGGAAATCGAAGTGGTCGGCACCCGCGCCAACTGATTTCGAGTCCCTTCGGACATCACAGGAAACCGCGCCTCGGCGCGGTTTTTTGTTGCCTGCGGCGATAATGCCTTCATGGACAAGACCGTCAATGCAGACCCGGCCGAACTGGCCAAGTTTTCTGAGTTGGCCCACCGCTGGTGGGATCCCGAGAGCGAATTCCGCCCGCTCCACCAAATCAACCCGTTGCGCCTGGACTGGATAGACCGCCAAGCCCCGCTTGCTGGCAAAAAGGTGCTGGACGTTGGCTGTGGCGGCGGCATTCTGGCCGACTCCATGGCGCGTAAGGGCGCGCAGGTGCTGGGCATAGACCTGGCGGGCAAGGCGCTCAAGGTGGCGCAATTGCATGCCTTGGAGGCCGCTACCCCCAACGTTACCTACCGCGAGGTGAGCGCTGAACACTTGGCTGCAGAGCAGCCAGGGCAGTTCGACGTTGTGACTTGCATGGAGATGCTTGAGCACGTGCCGGACCCGGCTTCCGTGGTGCAGGCCTGTGCCACGCTGGTGAAGCCGGGTGGCTGGGTGTTTTTCTCCACCATCAACCGAAACCCGAAGTCCTTCCTGTTTGCCATTGTGGGCGCGGAGTATGTGCTGCAAATGCTGCCCAAAGGTACGCACGAGTACGCGAAGTTCATCCGCCCAAGCGAACTGGCTTCGTATTGCAGGCGCGCCGGGCTCGATCTGCAGGGCACACGCGGCATGGAATACAACCCACTGACCCGGCGTTACTGGCTCAGTTCGGATACTAGCGTCAATTACCTGATCGCTACCCGTAAGGCTGAGTCATGACACGTTTTACGGGTGTGCGAGCCGTTCTTTTCGATCTGGACGGCACCTTGATCGACAGTGCCCCGGACCTGGGCTACGCGGTTGACCAGATGCGTGTGCGCCGTGGGTTGCCATCTTTGCCGCTGGAAAGCTACCGGCACATGGCAGGAGCCGGTGCGCGTGGCATGCTCCATGTGGCGTTTGGCATGACGCCTGACCACCCGGACTTTCCGAGTTACCGGGATGAGTTTTTCGACAACTACCAGGCATGCATGACCCAACGTACGCAGCCGTTTGACATGGTGGACACCATGTTGGCGCGTTTGAGTGCCGAGGGCTTGAGTTGGGGCGTTGTGACCAACAAATCAGAGCGGTTTGCCTTGCCGCTCACGGCGGGTATGCCTTTGTTTTCCAGTGCGGGTACGGTGGTGGGCGGCGACACCACGCCGCACCCCAAGCCCCACCCAGCGCCGTTGCTGGAGGCAGCTCAGCGCCTTGGTGTGCCTGCGCACGCTTGCATTTACGTGGGCGACGACGAGCGCGACATTGTGGCCGGTAAAGCGGCAGGTATGTCCACGGTGGCAGCGTTGTACGGTTACCTGGGGCTGCGCAATGACGTGAGTGCCTGGGGTGCGGACGCACAAATAGAAAGTCCGCTGGAGCTCTTGAACTTTCTCGAATTGGCTTAAACTAAGTCACTGTAGGGGCTGCATTGGTTTCGACGTGGGTTCGGGCACGCAGCAGGGCATGTCGAGGTTCTGTCACCTCGTAAAACCGCAGAAAAAAACTAACTGCAAACGACGAACGTTTCGCACTCGCCGCTTAATCCGGTGAGCCTTGCAACAGCGGGCCGATAGGCTGGGCAAGGGCGGTCGCAAGACTGTCCAGGCTGCAAGGGAATTCATATCGGCTGGCTGATGGGCGGGCAACTTGTCCATCGGCGAGACTCAAGGTTGCTGGCCTGACACGCAGCGTGCCGCTGCGCGGCGCGTCGGGTAAGACTCAAAACAGACGGCTACACATGTAGAACTGCGCGAAGAAGGCTTGCGGACGGGGGTTCAAATCCCCCCAGCTCCACCATATAACCATCCAAAGCCATCCACTGTTGTCCAGTGGGTGGCTTTTTTCATTGCAAATCAACGGCTTGAGTGTCCAGGGGCATCCAGATCTGTTTGGTGGCATCCAGATGGGAGACGGGGAACGAGGCGGGGAACAGACGGGCAGACAGCAGATTTTTCGGGTATTGTTCCCCGATTCGCTGTTCTGGAGGTCATGTGCTCACTGATAAACAATGCAAGAACGCTGTCTGCCCGGTGGACAAAAAGCGGGCCCGCCTGACGGATGCAGGCGGTCTGTATCTCGAGGTTAGCCCGGCAGGATCCAAGCGGTGGTTCTGGAAGCTCTATGTCGATGGCAAGGAAAGCCGCTTGGCTCTGGGGAGTTATCCGGCGGTCAGCTTGGCCGAAGCCCGCAGGGCGCGCGATGCGGCCAGGTTACAGAAGGCCGATGGGCAAAACCCAATCCAGGTCAAGAAGCTTCAGCGGTTGAAGGGGAACATTTCACCGGATGAGACTTTTCAAGTGGTGGCCCTGGAGTGGTATAAAAAGCAGGCGCCCCAATGGAGTGAAGGACATGCCAGCCGAGCCTTGCGGCAATTCGAGCGGGACTTGTTTCCCTGGATTGGTGCTAGGGCGCTCGGAGCTATCGAGCCTGTGGAGCTTCTGGCCGCACTCCGGAAAATCGAGCAGCGGGGCGCGATCGAGACTGCTGATCGGGCCTTGATGCTGTGTCGCCAAGTCTGGCGCTACGGCTTAGCGACTGGCCGCGTGAGTCGAGACGTTACCGCAGGCCTTAAGGATGCGCTTCAGCCCTATAGGGGAAAACATTTTGCGGCTATCACGGACCCCGAAAAACTGGGAGTGTTGCTGCGTGCGATCAAGGCATACAAGGGTGGGGTCGTCGTCAAGTCAGCGCTGCAACTTGCTCCCATGCTGTTTCAGCGTCCTGGCGAACTCCGTGCGGCCGCGTGGTCCGAGGTGGATCTGGATTCGGCCCTCTGGACTATCCCGGCGGCACGCATGAAGCGAGGGAAGGAGGGCAAGGAGTACGGTGATCCGCACTTCGTCCCACTACCTCGGCAGGCTGTCCAAGTATTCCGGGACTTGCATCGCTATACAGGGCACGGCACTTTGGTTTTTCCTGGTGAGCGCGATCACGAGCGCCCAATTTCGGAGAACTCTGTCCGTACTGCACTGATCAGTCTAGGTTACAACTCAGAACTTCAGACTTGGCACGGTTTCCGTGCCACGGCTAGAACCATGCTGGCTGAGCGTTTGGACTGTGATCCCCTGGTAATCGAGGCCCAGCTTGCACATGCGGTCAAAGACGCAAATGGACGGGCATACAACCGAACGCAATACATGGAAAAGCGGCGGCAGATGATGCAGCAGTGGGCAGACTATCTAGATCAATTGGCATTACGCTGACTGGCGATCCGGACGTGGCTAGATAACGGCAGCGCTAGGTGAATCCAGAAAATTTCAGACCCATATCACGCTGCAGGAGACCAGGAGAGTGTCTTGATCCCGAGCTTATGCATTCGCTTATTCCATGGTGGAGTGTGGGCGTAGTAAACGTACTTGCACCTCAACGGACACGCCTGGCCCTCTAGGTCTTTTCACCATCCGTCCCCCACGCCATCAAGCCCCGCTGGTTCTACCAGTCGGGGCTTTTTGCCGTCATGTCATAAGGAGTCCTCCGTATGCCCTGTCCCCTGTGCCAGTCCAACCGACTGGTGTTCCACGCCCCAGCGAAGAAGCTTGGTGGTCTGGTCGGCGCCACTGGCGGTGCGATCAGTGGCGCTGCCAGCGCCAGCGCCGTCGGTGCCGTAAGTACCGCAAGTGCTGCCACCATCTCCGGCGCCAAAGCCGGTGCAGCGTTGGCCATCATCGCCACCCGTACCGGTCCTCCACTCGCGGCCTGGGCCGCTGTGCTGATGGGCTGCCTGGCGGGTGGTGCCACCGGCTGCATCGTCGGCGCCCAGTTGGGCGACCTCATCGACCGCAAGGTGCTCGACAACGTTGAGTGCAAGGACTGCGGTCACCGCTTCCAGCAGGACACCGGGCCTGAGCCCCTTCATCCGGTGGCTCCGGTCGGTCCGGCTGGGTCACACCACCCGCTCTATCCGATGTCGGCCATGCATCCAGCACATGCGGATCAGGACCTCGACTTCGAGTGAATGGCTGCGGCTGTTCTCTCGCGCTTTTACCGTTCCCCACCCCTTTCTGAAGGATTTACTCATGGCACACGCCGTTCAATCCATGGCCTACGTCGGTGAGGCCCCCTGGCATTCCCTGGGCAACGCCTTACCCGCCAAACAATCGATCGAGGTCTGGGCCCGTGAAGCGGGCATGGACTGGACCATTTGCGAGTCCCCGGTGCGCTTCCTGACCGACCAGGCTGGTCCCCTGGGCACCATCCAGTCCTACGAGGACCACAAGGTGCTCTACCGCAGCGACACCAAGTCCCCGCTCTCGGTCGTGGGGCGCCGCTACCAGGTGGTGCAGCCCAAAGAGGTGCTGGAGTTCTACCGCGACCTGTCCGAGGTTTCCGGCTACGAGCTGGAAACCGCCGGTGTCTTGAAGGAAGGCCGCAAGTTCTGGGCCCTGGCTCGCACGGGCAAGGAAACCGCCCTCAAGGGCAACGACGTGGTCAAGGGCTACCTCCTGCTGGCCACCTCTTGTGACGGGACGCTCGCGACCACCGCCACCCCCACCACGGTGCGGGTGGTGTGCAACAACACCCTGTCGATTGCCTTGAACGGGGCAGCACACGCCATCAAGGTGCCCCACAGCACCAGCTTCGACGCGCAGGCGGTGAAGAAACAGTTGGGCATTGCCGTGTCCCAGTGGGACGGTTTCATGTACCGCATGAAGACCCTGGCCGAGTGCAAGGTCAAGAGCCACGAGGCGATGAACTACTTCCTCAAGGTGCTGTGTGCTTCTGACGGTCAGGATCCTTCCGGTGCACTGACCAACGAGCGCGCCCTGAAGAAGGTACAGGAGCTCTACGACGGCCATGGCAGAGGGGCTGAGCTGGGCGCGGCCAAAGGCACCGCCTGGGGCTTGCTGTGTTCCATCACCGAGTTCGTGGACCACGAACGCCGGGCCCGGTCTCAGGAATACCGCCTGGACAGCGCCTGGTTCGGCCATGGGGCGCAACTCAAGCAAAGGGCACTCGATGCGGCACTGCAGATGGTGGCTTGAACGGGTGTTCCCCGGTGACCCACTGATCGCTTGGCTCGACGCTTTACCGTCACTTTTTTCACCACCACGGCATAGACCCCGGCTCCCTCCTGTCCTCAGGAGTGTGAGACCGGGGTTTTCTGTTTTCTGACTTCTCACTTCTGACGTTTGAAAGGATTTCCCATGGCCCAGCCATTGATGAATGAACCGGGCACCGCCCATGCGCGTGCCTCCAAAGCCCGCCCAGCCCTGCGCCTGGTCAAGACGCAGGAACTCAACCGAGACCAGTGGCTCTCGGTGCGCCAGGGCGGCATCGGCAGCTCGGACGCGTCTGCAGCAGTCGGCCTGAACCCCTACCGCTCAGCCCTGGAACTCTGGATGGACAAGACCGGACGCGGTGATGCCTTGCCCCAGGTCGACCCCAACGATGAATCGTCTCCAATGTATTGGGGCACGTTGCTGGAGCCGATCGTCGCAGCCCACTACACCAAGCGCACCGGGCGCAAGGTGCGCCGGGTCAATGCGGTATTGCAACACCCGGACTACCCGTGGATGCTGGCCAACCTGGACCGGGAAGTGCTGGGGGACCCGTCTGTCCAGATCCTGGAGTGCAAGACGGCAGGCTTCAACGGGGCCCGGCTGTGGAAGGACGGGGTGCCGGAGTACGTGCAGTTGCAAGTGATGCACCAACTCGCCGTCACCGGCAAGCAGGCCGCCGACGTGGCGGTGCTCATTTGCGGTCAGGAACTGCAAATCCACCGGATTGAACGCGACGAATCCATGATCGCCCATCTCATCGCGCTGGAAAGACGATTCTGGGCCTTTGTGGAGTCCGACACCCCGCCCCCGGCAGACGGCTCAGCCTCGGCCGATCTGGCGCTGCGCTGCCTGTTTCCACGTGACGCAGGCACGGTGCTGGACTGGACGCAGGACCTGGAGATGTCTTCCGTGTTTTCCGATCTGCTGGCGGTGCGCCAGGTGCTGGAGCGGCACGAAACCCTGGAAGCGCAGTTGAAGCAACGCATCCAGCAACGCATGGGTGACGCCTCCCGGGCCTTGTTCGAGACAGGTGAGGTGAGCTGGAAGCGCAGCAAGGACGCGCAGACGCTGGATGCCTTGCGGCTGCAGCAGGAGAGACCAGAAATCTGGAAAGGCTACACGTTGACGAAACCGGGCTCGCGGCGGTTTCTGGTGCAAAGCCGCCATGCCCAAGAAGCTGGCGACTGAAGGTCATGAGCTATCCACTCACGGCCCCCCGGCATACAGGCCCCTGGCATTCCAGGGGCCTTTTGTTTGGTTCAACCGAATTCACTGAAAGGAGCACAGCATGCTCAAAGGACTGGCACTGACGCCCCCGGTCGTGGGGCGCATCTCCATCGGCAAGGTGGTGGAGAAGAACGGCAAGCGGTTGCCGGAGAAAGACGACGAGTTCACCCTGACATCGCAGGTGCAGTCACGCGGCGCCTGGGTGCTGCACCCGATGGACGAGGCCTTGCGGCAAGCGGCAGGCCCGGCATCAGGCACTGGCAGCGCTAAGCTGCGTTGCATCCCGGTCAAGCTCTTGTTCGACGATCCGGACCTGAACCTGCGCGTGGGCTACACGCTGTTTGACCGGCAGACGGGCAGACCGTTGTGTGTCGGCAATGGGCTGACCTGCAAGCGGGTCGGTGCGGGGGTGGAAGGCCATGGGAACGGAGCCGAGGCCGCTTCGTTGCCCTGCGACGGCCCGGACTTCTGCGCCTACGCCCAGGGCCAGTGCAAAGCCTTCGGGCGGTTGAACGTCCGGGTGGGTGATGAGGACGAGTTGGGTACTTTCGTGTTTCGCACGACGGGGTACAACAGCATCCGCACGCTCGCCACGCGTCAGCGCTACCTGCACGCCGTCTCGGGGGGCTTGTTGTCTAACCTGCCGCTGGAACTGAGACTGCGCGGCAAGTCGACCACGATGTCGCACCGGGCCCCGATCTACTACGTCGACCTGACCTTGCGTAGCGGGACCTCACTCGCTGAAGCGATGGGGCAAGCCCGCACGGAACGGCAAGCACGGACGGAAGCGGGCTGGGACCAGGCAGCGCTGGACCAGGCGGCCCGTGAGGGCTTTGCCTGTGGCGTGTTCGAGGAGTCGGAAGAAGACGGTGTCGCCGTGCTGGAGGAGTTCTATCCCGATGACACGGGGGAGGATGGCAAAGGTGACCCGGTCGGTGCTGATGCCTCAAACGTTTCACTGACAGGATCTCAAGCTGCACCGCTTCTGCGTAGTGGTCTGCGCCAGAAACTGGCGCAGAAAGCCGCCATCACTCCCCCGTCAACACGGGGAGGTAACGTTTCAGCGTAGCCGACTGCGCTTGATCTCTGGGGGTGTCGCCGAGTTCACTCGACGCACACCCGTAGGAGCCAGTGACACGTCACTGAGAGGAGCAAACAACTCGTTCAAGGTGATACCGAGGGCGTGACAGATATTTGCCAGTGTCTCGATGGACGGATTGGCAATACCTCGCTCGATCGCACTGATGTAGGTCCGATCGACCAGCGCTTCAAAGGCCAGTGTTTCCTGGGACTTGTTGGCCAGATGGCGGCACTGCTTGATCCGACGCCCCAGGGCCACCGAGATGGCCGCCGGGCGTGACAGGCCGGTGCTCTTCACATTCATGGGGCCTGATCGTGCCCATGTGTGGAGCAAAACACTACGGAGTAAAAACTTCAGTTATTGAAGTGTATATTCAACATTACACCCACTCGCCTCACCTGGATTGGGAGCAGGTGCGGCAGACTTTCAACCCATACAACAGGACATTATGAAAAAACTCTGGGTACTGCTGCTTGCCATCGCACTGGTGGCTTGTTCGAAGAAGATCGATGGAACGGACATCAAGTCGTTCGAAGAATCCATCAACAACATTACAAGGGAGATGTCTGCTGAGGAAGCAAAGGCTTTCCGTAGTGACCTTTACAAGGCTGGGAAGCTGATAAGCAGGAGCCAAAACCTTGATGCTGGTGCTGCAATGCTGCTGGCCTTGAGTCCTCAAAGCCAAATCAAGCTCTTGGCAGACAACCTGCATGGAAAGACCGCCAGCGATGTTCGCGATATGGCTCAAGAGTGGGAGAGCTACGAGCAAACCGAAAAAACAAGGAAGCAGAACGAAACGGCTAGGCTCGATGGTGCAGCGGGGGGCTCGGTGATGCCTCATGTCGCGGCACCAAAGCCAGCGGCCAGCGGTCCGGTGCAGGTGATCCAGGTCCGGAGCAACCAAGTCACAACCGTTGGTGGGGACTTGCTGGCGGTTACGGAAGATGGCTCAGCGGTAGGTCCGAAGGTGCTGGTGCTCAAGGGCATGAAGCTCAACGGTCTGACCAACGATCTAGTCACGCTGCTGACAGTCTACCGCTACGCCGACCGGGACGTGGTGCTGCTCACCCATGGCTGCGGGGGCTCGGCTTGCAGCTACACCTCGATTGCGGTTATGGATATCACCGCCCAGGGCGCACCGATGCTGTTCCAACACGACGAGCTGACCATTGCGGGTGACGGGCAGGAGCCCGAGGTGAAGGTGCAACCGGATGGCAGCTTGCTGGTGTCGTTCGAGGGATTCAAGGGTCGCCAGACCTGGCGTTACGCCCAGCGCGAACTCGTCAAGCTGTGAAGGGCTAGACATGTAGAGCTAGCCGTTGAGACCGAGACACAGCGGTGCCTGCGGGCACCGCTGTTGCTCTGGCGGTGTTTTTTTGGCTGTATTTTTTGGAGTGGTGATCCTGGTGCCAAGGCAAGGCACGGGGATGTCATCTTTCTGGGGGGAACGCGATGGGGATTGCAATCGTCTTGTTGCTCGGGCTGATCGGCTTTGCGGTGATGTCGCGGCCGTTCAAGATCATTGCCCTGCTGGGCGTGGTGGGTTTTGGATTGGCAGTGCTGGAGGCCCGCTGGCATGTGGGGATCGTGCCCAGGGGGTTGTACCAGTTGGTACGGGAGTGGTTCCAGGGAGAGAGCGGCTTGAGGCGCTGGTTCGCGTTGTACGGCAGCTTCACCGGCCTGATGGGGCTGGGCGTGTTGTTGGGGGTGGTGCGCAAGGCCAGTTCAACGGTCGAGGCTTATGTGCCGCGGCGCAAGGCGATTTTGTTGTTCCTGGCGCAGTGGGGTGGTCTCTTCGTGGTGTTTCGCATCCTCGTGGAGTGGCTGATCGACCTTGTCGCAGAAGACGGCGTGGGCTGGGTCGTTGTGCAGTTCTTCCCTGTCCCCATGCTGATCGTTTATGCCTTGTTGGTGGTCATTGCCAAAGGATGGTGGACAAGGCGCAAGGGCAATGTGCCCACCACTAACCTATCGCAATGAAGCGATCACGACAATCAACGTCTCTACGCCAGGATGCTGGGATGCCTTTCGACCAGTGTATCCGTCCGGTGAACCCATCTTGAATGTGAGTTCAGAAGCGGGCATCGTCCCCACGATTGGAGGATCGTGGAGACGATGGAACAGATTTCAAACGAAGGGCGGCCGCGCCGCCGTGAGTACAGCAAAGACTTCAAGGCCGAAGTACTGGCCAAGTGCCGCCAGCCTGGGGCGAGCGTGGGTGGAGTTGCTCTGGCCCATGGCCTGCACTCCAACATGGTCCACCGCTGGATCAGGGAGGCCGGCGCTGCGTACCGATCGCCAGGTGTAATGCCGGGCAGCCAGGTTGCTCAGACGGTGCAGCCCCGGTTCACGCCGGTGCCGCTAGACCTGCTCAATCCGGTCATGGCGAGCACGCCCACAAGCAGCGCGGATCAGCCTGCAGCCCCCGCCCCGAGACCGGTCGAGTTGCAACTGCGCCGCGGGGATCTCATTGTGAGTCTCCAGTGCCCGCTGGAACACTGCGCAGCCCTGCTGCGCGAGGTGCTGCGGTGATCCGTATTGATGCGGTGTGGATGTCCTGTGAGCCCCTGGACATGCGAGCGGGTACAGAGACCGCTCTGGCCCGTGTCGTACAAGTCTTCGGCGCCGCCCACCCCCATCACGCCTACCTGTTCGCCAACGCCAGAGCCAACCGCATGAAGGTGCTGGTCCACGATGGCTTCGGCGTCTGGCTGGCTGCCCGCCGGCTCCATCAGGGCCGGTTCGTCTGGGGAGAGCCGAGCTCAGTCCGCCTGCCACTGAGCCAGGAGCAGCTACAAGTCCTGGTCACGGGCCTACCCTGGCAGCGCCTCGGGCAGGCAGGTGTCATTACCGTGCTGTGATCTTGAACGGGTAAACACCTTGGTTCAATTCGTGAATGTGCCAATGGGCACAGCCACCGGCACCGGTCATGATCACGGCCATGAACGAAGCGGTGGATCTGCAGAGCATGGACGAGGGCACGCGTCAACTGGTGCTGGGCCTGATGGGCCAACTCCAGCAGCAGTCCGCCGAGCTGCGCCACAAGCAGGCGCTGCTCGACAAGCTCACGTTCGAGAACGCCATGCTCAAGCGCATGAAGTTCGCGGCCAGGAGCGAGGCGCTCAGCGCTGAGCAGCGCAGTCTCCTTGAGGACGCCCTCGATGAGGATCTGCAGGCGGTGGCGCTAGAGATCGCACAGATGGGCGACGCAGGCCAACCTACAGCTGAGCAGGCAGCCCGCCAGCAGCCCAAGCGCCAACCCGTGCCCCCAGAGCTGCCCCGCCAGGAACTGCGCCATGAGCCGGCCTCCACCGAGTGCTGCGGCCAGCCGATGAAGCGCATCGGTGAGGATGTGGCCGAGAAGCTCGACTACACCCCAGGCGTCTTCACGGTCCACCGCTTCGTGCGGGGCAAGTGGGCATGCGCCTGCTGCCAGACGCTCAGGCAGGCCCCGGTGGATGCGCACATCATCGACAAGGGGCTGGCCACCACAGGCTTACTCTCCCGTGTGCTGGTAGCCAAGTACGCTGATCACTTACCCCTGCACCGCCAGGAGGCCATCTATGCCCGCGCCGGAGTACCGATTCCGCGCTCCACCTTGGCGCAGTGGGTGGGCAGCTGTGGCGTACAACTCCAGCCGCTGGCCAGCGCCCTGCGCGCCGAGGTGCTTGCCCATGCCGTCCTGCACGCCGACGAGACGCCGATGCAGATGCTCAAGCCCGCCGCTCAGAGGGATGGCAAGACCCAGCGGGCTTATCTGTGGGCTTACACGCCGGGTAGGCACGAGCAGACCAGGGCGGTGGTCTATGACTTCTGCGAGACCCGGGCCGGGCGCCATGCCGCGTCCTTCCTTGAGGGCTGGGCGGGTACCCTGCTGGTCGATGACTTTGCCGGTTACAAGCAGCTCATGGGTGGGCAGATCCAGGAGGCAGGCTGCTGGGCGCATGCGAGGCGCAAGTTCTTTGAGCTGCACGCGGCCAACAAGAGCCAGATCGCCGAGCAGGCGCTCGCCCTGATCGGACAGATCTATGAGATCGAGCGACAGGCTCAGGGGATAGATGCAAACGAGCGGTTACGCATACGGCAGCAGCAGAGCCGCCCAGCGGTCGATCGCCTACACCTCTGGCTCACAGAACACCGTGGGAAGGTGCCCAGTGGGTCGGCCACAGCCAAGGCGATGGATTACAGCCTGCGGCGCTGGCCCGCACTCACCCGGTTCCTGGAGGATGGGCGGATACCGATCGACAACAACTGGGTCGAGAACCAGATGCGCCCGATCGCGCTGGGCCGCAAGAACTGGCTGTTTGCGGGTAGCCTGCGGGCTGGGCAGCGAGCCGCCGCCATCATGAGCCTGATCCAGTCGGCCAAGCTCAACGGCCATGATCCGCATGCCTATCTCAAGGACGTGATGGACAGGCTGCCGACCTGGCCCAACAGCCGTATAGGTGAGCTGCTGCCGCATCGCTGGCGCTGAAGATGGTTAATCGAGCTCAGAAATCCTCGACACCCCAAAATCTCGTTACCTGGTCGGCTGAAACATGATGATAGCCATGCCGAGCAGAGCAACACCCACCCCAAAAGCATCCCATAGGGTGGGGCGAACCTGATCAACGACCCAAAGCCAAGCTAGCGCTACGCCTACATAGACGCCACCGTAGGCAGCGTAAACACGCCCGGTGGCAGTCTCGTGCAGTGTCAGAAGCCAGGCAAACAAGGCCAAGCTTAAGAATGCAGGAACCAGCAGCCAGATTGACTTACCCTGCTTGAGCCACAAGTAAGCCAAATAACAGCCGACGATCTCAGCAATTGCTGTGGTGACAAAAAGCAGAAACGTGCGCATGGGAGCATTGTGCCTGCCCGACTTGGTAGCCCCCGTCTAGTTAGTGGAGAGAGGGAGGAAACAGGCGCTCGCCGTCAATATGCCATCGCCGCACGCTTACCGACCAGTCATCGCCTCGCTGGAGAGATGCTGAGTAGGCTCCCGCACTGGAGAAGGATCCAGACCCAGAATGGAATGGATACCGCTGACGAATGAGGGAACGATGGTCCGGACCTAATGCATGTGTCCAGAAACCAGCGGCAAGTCTGCAGCGGGAGCAGTCGATCGCAACCAAATTACGGGCGACGGGATTGGAGAGCCAAGCAGTTCGTCGCGAAGAGCCAGCCGAGTCATTCTGACTTAACTGCCCCGTGCTCTGATCGGGCTTCCGGGGGGCGCTCAACACATAGAAGACCAGCGCCAGAGAAGCGTTGAGCGTTGCGTAGGAAAGGTGGCATGTGGGGTGCGACTGGGAACGGGAATACCTTTCAGGGCGTGTGCAGGCCTAGGATCGCCTCCGCGACGCGTCGGACACCTGAGATGGGGTTGTCAATGCTGATCGTCGCGGGAAGTTCCACACGGAAGGTGAGCGACTGGGCATCCACATGCTGATGGGTGACCACATCATCGTGCCGCAGCACCTCGACGGCCGGATCTGCCATGTCGTAGCCCCGGACGAAGGTCACGCAAAACGGAGTCGTGAACGGAGCATCATTGGCCATCGTGACATGCTCGTATCCGATACCCGACTCCGAGCCGTACATGGCTACGCGTTTAAGAAACTCGTCGACCAAGCCGCTAGCTCCGCTCACGGTGAGTCGCGAGACGATGCTCTCCACCAGGGACGGGATCGATGAGGCAGGCTCGTTGGGATCTGTTTGTCGCAGACCGATGCTTACGAGAAGCAGGCGCGATTCACCGGGGTCGTCATCAGTGGCAGCGGCAGGCTCGATCTGGTGCACGCCATGGACGGCGTGACTTGAGGTAGTACGAGTTGTGGTCTTTATCTCCACGCCCGTGCCCTCCCACGAGAGGTCCCTTGCTGAGCGGCGCCAGCCATCCCAAGCCTGGACGACCGGCCCGACCTGCATATCATCTGCGCGGCGGCAGAGAGCGTCCAGAATGAGCAGTTCCCCGACAAGTCCGAGGATGGCGTTCTCGGAGATCTCCAAACGCTTGATGGCGAGCTCGATAAGTGGCTCGGTGACAGCGAAGGCGCGCTCCAGATTGGCGTCAGCTTTCTCGCGCAATAGTTCGGTGGCAATGAATGCACCGACCTGATCGAAGTGCCCCAGAGCAGGTAACAGGATGCGGTTTGCGCCCAGTGTCGGCTGGGTGTCACGGTGCCACGAGTGGTAATGAATCGCGGACTTCACGGTGCTGGTCCGGGGCTTGAGTTGCTCGCCTGCAAGGAACAGTTCCAGGTGTCCCCGACTGTTTCGGGCGACACCGATCACCTGCGCGTCGGTCAACCAGTTGATGGTTCGATCATTTCCGGTGAGACCCGCTGGCACGGCGTTGATCTGCTCGAGAACTTCTTCGTAGCTGGTCATGGAAGGCTCCTCGTCACAGTGGTCGCCCCAGCACGGGTAGCTGCGAACTGCTCGGGACCTCCCGCAGGCAGGCAAACTCCGACGGCGACCGTGGGGTACAGGTCGCCCGGATGTTGATTGACGTAGAAGAGGATCTGACCATCGGAGCCGCTGGGTCGCCATGTAGTGAGGTCGCTCGACGGCACGGTACCGAAGCGGTGGTAGTAGTCGAAGTAGACGTCGCCGCGATACTGTCCCGGGCCGGCGTTGGGGTCGCTTGCTCCCCAAGTCGTCTTGAGTTCACCTCCGACCACTCTCTTTTCGGTGGTGCGAATCTTGAAAGGGAGCCGCGCCAGCGGACCATTGGACACCTGGGCACCATCTCCGTAGCGAATGCCGACCCAGAATCTCGGCTGCTCAGCCGTCTTGCGACCAAGGTCGGCGTAGGACCACAAATCGCCGGGGCGCCCGGTAACAAACAGTCCCGTGATCGAGCGAGCTAGGCTGGCCGACCAGAGTCGAAGGTAGGCGGCGATGACATAAGGGCATGCGCGTCGGGTCAAGTCGCCCTCACCGTGCCTGAAGGGCGGTCGGTAGAACGGGCGGTCTGAGAGTGGGCTGACCGCGTGTGCTCGGGCTTCGATGCGACTCCAGAAGTCCGCGTGGAATCCTTCGCTCCCTGGCCTGTACTGGGCATAAGTCAAGCGGTCCAAGAGTTCGGCGGCCTCTGTAAGTTTGAGCGGTACGTCCAAAATCCGGCCTCGCTGCACGTTGGCCACAGTAAGATCGCTGGAGGGTCGCGCAAAGAGCTCCGCAACGACGTCTGCATTAGGATCCTCCTGCTTGCCGCTATTGATGACAGTGACGAAGGGGCGAGCTCCTGGAGACAAGGGAAGGTTACCAACGCCCATTATCTTTCCGGTGGCCTCGAAGTTGAGGCCCTGCAAAACAGTCGGCTCAGGGGAGCCGTTCATCATGCGCTCGGTAATAGCTGTGCGCACCGCTTCGTCGACATCGTGGTAAGCGCGGAAAAGTGCGAGTTGAGCGCTCGAAGCGAAGACGCGGCAAAGTTCGATATAGGATCCGCGATACCCGAACCAGCGCTGCATCTGCATCTGGGTGTCGGCTAGTGGGTTGGCCGATGTACGTTGGAATAACGCTGTGGTCATCCCTTCCAGGGTCAGTCCCCGGGCCATGACGTTACCAGAGACGAAGATCGTGCAGATGTCGCGGGCTGCGCTCCACTTGCCGGTTGCTGGGTCCTGGCTCGGCGTGTAGGCAGGACGGTCATCAGCGTTGGGGTCGCTATTGACCACAGCGACCCTAGTCCCTGGGATCACTTCTTCGATGAGCAGAGTCTCGATGGTCTGCCAGTCTGGGAAGGTCATCGGAGGCAGAACGTTGAACTCGCCCTCTATTGCTTCGGCGGAGGTACGGTACTTGGTGAGCCATTGCGCCCACGGGGCGGGGTCCGCCTGTAGGTCATTCACCAAACTGTCAGGGAGCCTTGCGTCACCTGCTTCGAGCAAATTCCGCGCCGTCGCCCGGTCCTGTATTCCCGCCCAGACCAGGATGTCCTCAGCGCCCCGGAAGTGATCCATGATCGCGGCTGAGGGGTGGTAGAGCATCGAGTGCGGCGGAGCTACGCAGGCAAAGGCTTCATGCTCGGTGTCGAACTGGGTAGTGATAGCGGACGCCGGGCCAATCCGGCCAGAGCGGTGCAGGCGGATGGCACCCGCAACCAAGAAAGCTCGGATGGCGTCGGCGAGGTCCTGCTGCGCGGAGTTGGTGGTGGGCACGCACAGATTGGCTGCCTCCGCGCGGCGGTAGAAGACCTCACCGCCGGTGTAGTAGGAGCGGATCCCCACAGCCTCAGGGTAGGTCGATGAGCGAGGGGCGTTGAGGTTGCCAGGGTCGCTTGTGTCTACTGGATGGCCGACATCAAGCGGCGTGCGAAGAGAGATCAGGAAGTCTCGCGGCGCCAGGGGGTTGTGGTCCTCCTGAAGGAGGTTGGCCTGGGGTGTCGCCGTGTAGGCGATGTAGGTCGAGAACAGATTTTCAGGCGAACCCTGGGGTGGATCCCAGAGGTTGGCTATCGCACGCGGGACCTGCTTCAATCTGCCGTAAATGGGGTCCTGCGAAGACTCAACTATGGCATCCAGAATTGAGCCATCGTCGGCCTCGTCGTCCAGCACGAGCATTTGGACGGTGCGATCAAGCTCCTTGACTGCGCTAAAGACGTTGGCTCGGAGGCTTGCTGCCAGGGCATGCAGATGGTCAGTCTGCTTCATCGCCACGATGATCAGTGGCCTGCCCTGACTCAACCTTTGTCGAACCTGTGCCGGCGGCAGCCGGTAGATGGCTGACAGTGGGTGCGTCTGCTCTGACAGTGCGATGCCAGGTGGCGGGCACAACAGACGGCGCTTAATCTTCTGTGCGTTGTCCTCTCCCGAGTCCAATTGCTTCACCAGCCTCTCATAGGTCTGGCGCCATAAGGAGAGACGGGTCCCGGCGAGTACGACGAGGATGTCGAGTCCGTTGTCGATAGCCAAGGCCGAGACACCCAGCATAGAAGCGGTCTTGCCAGACTGGACCGAACCCATGACGAGTCCCGTGCGCGATCGGCGGGATGACCTGTCATCCGGTTTCGCGGTGTCGGCTGACAAGATTCCACGCTGGAGAATGTAGCGGGAGTCTGCTTCAACTGAGGCGCGCGCTGTTTCGGTCAAGCCAGTGAGTTGAGCCTTGTAGCGGGCCCACCACGAGTCCGCCTCTCGGGGAGCGGGTGGATGGAAGTAGACGTGCTCGACGAGCGGGGAGCTTCCTTGCACTGCTCTCAACTCTTCGGTTTGATGAGCATCCGCTGCAACGAGGCATAGCCTGAGGACCCGAACTGCTGACGTACCGCCTCAGCCGCATGATCAGGGTCAATGCCCAATAGTTCGAGGAGACTTTTGCAGATCCTGGCGATGAAATCCCACTGGGTTTTTGTCTGCGTCTTTTCGGGGCGCTCCCAGTCCGGGGCCTCCTCGCTCGCCGTTCGGATAGCATCACCATTAGCCTCTATGCGGTCCTCGATGCCGTTTGGCGAGGCCGCTAAGGCCATGGTAATGCCCACCAGGGAACCTACGAGTTGGAGTTCCTGCCATTTAGCACCCTTGCCGCCATCCTTGAATTTATCGGACCACAACTCATCGTGCGATGAGTGGAGTTCGACAGCGTTTAGCAGCAGCGAGAACAGCTTGGTCAACGTCGCGGGATGGGCTAGCGGGTGTGCCCTGCTCTTCTGAATCGCGACAAGCAACTGGTCGATGTTGCGGCTGGTAGATGCCAGGTCTTTTCCAGCGGTGTCATGCAGCAGGACCGAGATGACCCACGCAAGAACCTTAGTCCTCTTGTAGCGCGTGTCCCCAAAACCGTAGCTCTTAAGCGCCTCACCTAGACGGTCAAGATCGCGGATGCCGGCAAGCGCTTCGGAGATTTTGGCTACATCAGTGTTCGGGTCGGCGTCGCCGGCAGCGGCAAGGGTCGCGCGGGTAAGTTCGACCTCGTGGTAGACAGCGTTACGGATCTCTTCCGCGTTCAGGTGAACGCCCTGCTTGTTGTAGAGGCGAAAGACCTCATGAATCTGGGCTTGGCTCGCCCGTGTGTACTCGATGACGGGGATTTTGTAATCCACGGGGTCCTCGAACAAAGCATCGACGTTGATTTGCTGCCCAGCGACGTTAATCTCTTGGCCCTTGATCTGCGTGTAGTACTTACCGCGGAGAGGTTCAAGGTATGGGCCGACCAATCCGCCGTCTCCGGATGAGCGCAACTTGAACGGGAAGTAATATTCGTCCTCATGCCCGGCCTTGAGTGCGTAACCCTCCAACGCTTTCCACGCACGTCTGAAGGCCGGGTAGTCCTCGTTGAACAGATCCGTCAAGTTCCTGTGACCGCTGTTGTCGAGACGTCCTTGTTTGTTGAACTTTTTTCCACTGTGCCGTGCGGTGACTTCAGCAACCTTCTGCTTGGCAACGGGGTGTTTTCCCACAAACCGGAGGATTGCCGTGAGCCGCTGCTTGCCGTCGACGACCTCATGAGGGGTGGAAGGCCCGGTTCTCAACAGTATGATGGACGGTAAGGGGACGCCCCGGAGGATGGACTCTATCAAGGACTGGCGGTCGCCACTCCCCCAAACGTCGCCTCGTTGGTACGACGGTGTTAGGTTAGGCGCCTTCTTGGTGAGTTGGAAGATAGGCCAGACGTCGGCCTTTGCCGTGACCGGTTCCTGGCTCACCGCTTCCTCGCTCACATCGATCTCCGCCCACGCGTCAGCCCAGGACAGGGTGGCCGTCGCACGGCTAGTTCCCTTGGTCTCAAGCTCTTCGAGGAAGTCGGCCTGCAGCCGGCAGGCGGTGTCCACGCGCTCTTTCAAACGCTCCAGCGCGCGGATGGTCAGCGGCGGGGAGGCGGTCCCGGGGGCAAGGAGGTCGGTGGGATCAAGGTCGAGCTCAGCGATGAGCGCCTGAAGGAAGGGTTCGCCGCCCGTGAGCGGGAGGTCATCGCTGAAGTTTAGCCAACCTTGAATCTCAGCCAGTTGGTTCGTCCATGCGCCTGAGGCGAAGTCGACGTCTACGCTGCTGAACATCGAAGACACTGGGGAAACACCGTTGGGCGTGTCTGAAGCCTCTGAGAGGGTCGCCAACCCTTCCGCGAGGCTCTCCAGCAATTGGACCCGCGGATCTTCCTCGTCGAGGTCGTCTTCGTCTTCGTGTTCGCTAAGGTCAGTCACGCAGTGGCTCCCAATGGTTCGAGGTCAGGGGTGATGCTTGATGTGGGCCGGATGAGTCCACGCAACAATCGTTCTGCGATCGCTTTGACGACATGGGCGTTAACTGCGTTGCCGAGGGCCTTATAAGCATCGATGTCGGACGCCGGCAACTGGATGCCGCCGAGACACTGAAGTTCAGCGCACTCATCTGGAGTCATGTAGCGACGTTTACCGGTCAGGTTAGCACCGAGGATCGGCACCTGGGTCTCCGTGAAGGCAATGAGACTTGGGGAGGTCGTGGGACGCTTGATCCGCAGCCCAGACGCGCGTACCTGCAGCACAAAGTTGTCAATATCGCGCTCTTCACCCTGAGCGTTCCACTCCATCTTCTGGAAGCTGGAAGGAAAGTCTTGAGGGTTCCACCGAGCTAGCCAGGGATCAATCCAGGAACGGTTGGTTTGGTAGAACTCTCGGTTCTGCCTGATGAAAGTCCGCTTCCACTGTGGGAAACGGAAGTCGCCTGCGCGGTTAGCATGGCTAGGTATCTTAGTGATTTGCTCGTCGATTGTGCACTCGAGGGATTGGCCAAAGCTGCCCGAGAAGCCCATCTGGCGAAGACCCCATGCAGGTCTACGAGCCCAAACCCCTGGCGGAGTTTCGTCTTCGTATGGGTAGGTTGCCCCGAACTCCATCGCCCAGATCGGGAAGGAGGGCAGCTTCAGCGCAGCCGGCGAGCGGCGCAGGAAGTCACCCCACATGTCGATGGCTCGCAACGTCTGTTCCGGGATGGCGCGCCTGGAATGCGCTTCGTAGCGCAGTACCCGTCGGATTTCGGTGGGAGCCTTGTGCTTCGCCGGCCACTCGAATTGATCGAGTCCCTCAAGTGAACCCACGAAGTAGGCACGGTCTCGTACCTGTGGAATGCCAAACTCGTGGGGCGAGAAGTGCTCTACGTCGACGGAGTAGCCAAGCCCCTCTAACAATCGGATGATTGTGGTCTTTGTGCGGCCGCCATCGTGCTTGAGAATGTTGGGCACGTTCTCCAAGATGAAGTGTTGCGGCCGCTTGACGCGCAGGATGTCGTGCACCTTGAAGAAGAGATTGCCCTGATTTGTGTCCTTGAAGCCCAGTTGGTCTCCTGCTTTGGAGAAAGGTTGGCACGGAAAACCCGCGGTAAGGACATGGTGATCGGGCACGCTTCGGGCGATGATTTCGTCACTGCTCAGTTCGTTGAGGTCACCCCAAGCGTCGATACCGAAGTTGACCTTGTAGAGGGCCTTCAGCGTGGGCTGCCACTCAGCAGCGAACACGCCACGTCCCCCCAGTTCATTGAGGGCGACGTGGAAACCACCCAGCCCAGCGAAGAGGTCGACAAAACGAAAGGCCTCACTACTAGTACCCATCACTTCGGTCTCATCCGTCCCTGCCTGATCAGGCGAAATTTCTCATGGTTTATTCAAACGCTCGCATTCTGTCACATCTTGCTGTGTGTATTCACGAGGCAGGGTCATGTGGCCGCCTTAGTGAAAAGCCGCAGTAGGACCGACAGCGGCTATAGAGCGGCTGCACTGGACTTGCCGCTCTCAGCCTGAGGACTAAACCGCTTGCGGTAGATGCGCCGCCCTCACTATCCGTTGTAATCGAACTCACAGCGAGCCAGAACTTCGGTGGGCTCGTAGCTCCCATATCTTCCGCGTGAGCGACCGACCTCCGAGATGAGGTGCAAGTGCTTTCGAGCGCGCGAAGCCAGGACATACAGCAGCTTGCTGGCTGCGACATCGCCGTCGGAATCGCTGAAGTGGGGCACCATGCCTTGAAGAAGACCGAACGCGATGACCACGTCAAACTCGGCGCCCTTGACCCCGTGAATGGTCGACACGGTGATCCCGGTTCGTTCGCGGAACACCTTCTTGAAGAACGACAGGTCGGTGATGTAGGAGGCGCCAGATTTCTGCAGCTTCTCCAGCCGCGCCTGGGAACTCGCAAAAAAAGCCTCGCGATGCTCCACCAGTGCGGGGAAAGCATTCAGTTCGATCCGCAGGCGCTCCAGCAACGCGACGAACGCCTGGTCCAGATACGCTAAGCCGTCCGTCTCGGCAATGGCGAGAGAGTTGGTCTCCCGCAGGAGCGAACGCTGAGTGATCCCGGACGTGTCGACGCCGAAATCTCGGAGGTCGGCAATGACGTCCCTGGCCCATCGCATGCGTCGCACCAGCATTTGGGGCGATGACTCCGTCAACAAGATCTTCGAGAGCTTGAACCAAAAGTTGTCGGGATCATTGCTGAACGGCACCAATCCCGGGCCGTCGAACTGCTGGTCGGGGAGCAGTGCCACCAGCTTTCGGGTGGTTGACGCCAGCAAGATCCACCACGGCGCCAGCACGCAAATCTCTTCCGGTGCATGCCCTTCGGCCAAGCTCTTTTGAATGAGCCTGACCAGTTCATCATGAAGGTCGCCGTGCGCAACGAAGCGGTTGTATGAGACTTGGCTGGGGAAGCCAACCATCTTGCCCGCTCCCTCGATGTCGGTGTCGTGCACGTTGAAGTTGGAGAAGTGCCCGATGATCCGCGCGCTTGAGCGGTAGTTCAAACGCAGTGCCATCTCCCGAATGGGGATGCCTGTGAGCGCGCGAAAATCCGATATCGAAATGGCATAGCCGCCGAGCGAGCCATATATCGCTTGGTTGGGATCGCCCACGATGAACGTCTTGGTGCTGCCGGCGCCCGCCCGCAGGATGGCCCCTACCAAGTTGTACTGGATCTGCTTCGTGTCCTGATACTCATCGACGAGGACGTAGTAGAAGACCTGTGACAGCAGTGAAGCGATATGCGGCTGATTCCGGATCAGCACCTGTGAGTACCAGAGGATCAACTCGAAGTCGATTCGTCTCGTGTCCGCTAGTTCTTGAAAGTAGGCTGCCAAGACCTTACGGATGCTGTCGTGTTTCCATGTGTCGGCACATCCCAGCCGGCACTCGTCCCCGTCGAAGTAATAGTCGCAGTCCCACAGCGTCACGCCACCTTGCAACTCGCATAGCCGCTCAAGCATCTTCTCGCGGTCGTGCCGATCCAAGACCGTGTATCCGCGAGCAAGCTCCGGGACGTAGAGCCCGTAGGGCTTGATGATCCATTCGAGGCAGAACGAGTGAATGGTTCCTATCCACAAGGCGGTGGTGTCGACTCCAAGGGCTTCGATTCGCTCCTGAATCTCGTCAGCGGCCCGGTGGGTGTAGGTGATGGCCACGACGATGCGCTTGTCCGTGCGCCGAGACAGTTCGTAGGCGATCTTGTAGGTCAGCGTGCGCGTCTTACCGCTGCCCGGACAGGCAATGAGAAAAACGCTCGATGGCTCTTCGACGGCGGCCGCTTGCTCGGGATTGAGCTCAGTGGCATCCCAGACGAACATCATCAGGTCATCCCGTCCAGGAACGGATGGACCACGTCCCCCGGCAACGCCGTTGCGGCCGCGGCACGTAGGGTCGGTAGATCGATCTCCGAGCGCCCAAACCGGTCCACCTCGGCATTGAAGGCCGTCAGGCGCGAACGCGCAGCGCTATCGATGCGCAACAGGCAGTTCATCCGATGCCGGAGGATTCGCATGATCAGCGGGCGCGAGAACGGACCATGTGCGAACAGCACGGCATCCCGGATGTAGCCGGGCACTACGGCTTGGTGATCTAGCGTCTGCGCGAGCAAGATAGCGAACCATCCCTTGCCTTCTTGCTCGGCCATCGTCAAGGTACGGTAGCCACTCTGATGGATAAGGCCCGACCGAAGGTCGGTCGTTGCCTGCGTGATCGTCGCTGGCACCTTGTAGACCTTATTGACGATACTTACGAGGGCTTCATGATTGCCCGCTCCTACCAGATCAACCTCGAAGGTATGCGTTGCGTAGAAGCTCCGCACCCAGGCGTTGCCCGCGCCAAATGCGTCCAAATCGATCTTCCGCTGCGCCCCGGCCGCTTGCGAGCCGAGCGCCTTTCGCTTCCTGGCGGCCAAGCCGTCGCCATCCGCCGGATTTGGAGTGGTGTCGAAGAAGGTCGTGTCTAGGTCCGTGACGATCGCACACCGCTTGCGAATTCGGTTGTCGTGGAACAGAACTGCCACGTTCTTAAACCCGGTGCTGCGGATATTGATGACACTTAGCCCCAACTCGTCCACGCTCAGGCCCAAGACCTGTTTCACGAACGCAGGGATCAGGATTTCTTCCGCGTCCCCTTCTACCAGGATCACACTCTTGGCGAATAGCAGGTTGCTCCGCACCGCGTCCAGGTATCGCTGGATACTCGTCACTTGCGTAGGGTCCAGCCCGGTCGCTGGCTGATAGGCCTCACAGAAAGCGCCCCGCCGCCCCAGGATGTTTACGTTGCGCACATTGCAGACCTCGGAAATGTGCGTGGAGTGCGTCGTGTAGATCACCTGGGCATCGTTGTAGGCGATGCGATCGAACAGCGTCTTCTGTATATGGGTGTGGATATGTGCTTCGGGCTCTTCGATGAGCAGGAAGTTTGCGATCGCCATCTTCTCGCGCTGGTATTTGAACTCCAGCAGCTTGAGGGTCAAATAGATCAGATTGGCGCCGCCAAGGCTGAGCTCGTTGATCGTCCCTTCGTACCCGTCATCCGACTCCCCGACAAAAAGACGCAGCGACTGAAACAGCTGCTCCGCTTCCTCGGGCAGGTCTGATCGAATCGACAATGACGTTGGGGAGTAGGTTTCGCCTGCGGTGTCCTTGATCGTCTGGCGAATATGCTTGCGCACCGACTGCACGTCATCGAGGCCTTCGATAGCGCCATTGAGATCGCGCACCTTGTCCATGATGGGGACGAGGGAGGCTGCGTCGATCTCACCGCTCTTGCTTTTGAGCAGGGTGAGCAGCGGATTGGTGCGGTTGTTGTGAAACTCGGCCACGACGTCGCGCAGCGCCTGGATGAAGGTGAGTGACACCTCCTTGGTGACCGACAGAAACCCGGGCACCTTAGCCCCAAGTTCAGGAAACTCGGTTTCGTCGTTGAAGACACAACGGTCGAAATCTCCGACGATCTTTTCGTACACCGCAGGATCACTGAAATCAGCGCTGCTTCGGCCGGTGAAGATGGTCTCGTAATCGTTGATCGTGATGCCGTCCCTGATGGCATTCAACTCCGCAAAGGCAAAGTCATCGAGGGTCGCCAGCTTCATCCGGATCTCCTTCTTGGGCCGGAAGATCAGGTTGTAGGTGGCCTTGGAAATCGGTCCGGCGTGGATTCCGGCTGTGCCGTGCAGGAACAGTGCCTGGACCGCTTCATCGGGGCTGAGGTCCTCGAACTCCACACTGATGATAATCCAGTGGCCCTTCCACTGAGCCAGCGCTCGGCTGAAATCGGACTCTTCCAGCCGATTTGCGGCGCGGATCATGTTGTCGTCCAGCAAGAGTCGGATGGCGCGGAGGATATTGGACTTGCCCGCGCCGTTCTCTCCAATGATGGTGTTGACGCCGCGCTGAAACGTCAAACTGGTGTTCTTGAAGTTTCGGTAATTGACCAGTGTGAGTTTGGAGATGTGCATGTCTTTGGCCTTCGTGGTCCCTGGGGCGCCAGTGGCTATTTGTAAGCTATCAGCCTAACCCGCTTCGCGGTCTACTTGAACTTCTCCAGGTAGCGCGAGAAAACCCAGCCCTGAATCTCAACACCTGCGTCCTTGTCAGCCCACACCACAAGGGTGAAGTCCCGCTCGGTCTTCACCACGCGCACGACGTTGCCGAACTTCAGGCGTGCGAGTTCAGGCGAGTTGGCACGCGGGTTCATGCGGACGCTGACCACCTTGCCCGAGATGAACCGCTGGTCGGCCAGCAACTCCGGGACGCTCACCGCAGCCTTGGCGGCTTCCTTGACGTTCTTTGTCGCCTCCTGCGGGCTCTGAGCGGGCACAGCCGTCATGTAGGTCATGACGGCAACACTTATCGCGGTGCTCACGACCCCAGCGTAGATGTGATTTAAGAGGGTGCGGAAGTGCACCCACAGGAACAGCCGCACGAACGGGTTCGGGTGGGCTTCCACCGCCTTGGCAATTTGTTCCGTCGCCGCCTGGAAGTCCGCCTGTTCGGATGCCGTCTGGGCGATGTCCTCAACCTGCGCCTCGGCCTCACGTAGGTCCTCTTCCGACTCGCCCATTTGGCTGAAGTCGATGTCTCGGAATGTGGCGAAGATGTTGTCGAAGGACTTGCGAGCAGCTTCTATGGTGCTCAGCGCAGGATTCGCCTGCTCTAGCTGGCGCGCGTAGTCGGCGGTAGCCATTCCGCCTAGTGCCTGGCGCTGCATTTGCTCCAGCAGGCGCTCGTACGACGACGTCTTGGGCATGGCATCCTCGAGCATCTTTGCGGTCAAGCTGCCGCTCAGACCAATGGTCCGCTTGAACGCTTCCGTGTCTGAACTGAACAGGCCGATGGCTGACGTCTTTGGAAAGTATGCGTCCATCAGCCGCTGTACTTGTTTGGTCGCAGTCTCTTGCTCCATCATCTGGTGGATAAGGCTTGAGTCGCCGATAGACTTCAGCATGTCGCGCAGTTGCTGGTCGGGCGAGTAGCGCCGAATCTCCACCTCAATGTTCTTGAAGTGGTTGTATCCACTTAGCTGGTTGAGTACTTTCTGGATGTCCCGGAACGGCCTCATCTGCCGGTCCAAGTCCTCCTGAAGCTTTTGCAGGGCTGTTTTCCGCGGGCGCTCCGGCGGCTCGGCGAGATTTGAGATGTCCATCCCACCATTCTGCCGAAAACGTGTTTTCCGAGGCACGCCGAATGCGCCTAAAGGACCATAGCACCTACAACCGAACGCCCATTGCTGTTCAAGGGGAGGAAGACGGCCTTAGGAGCCGTCTGGCAACGACTGGTTTCACCGCTAAACAGGCACAGGGGCCCTCGTCGAGTTTCGTGCCCCTGGCCTTGTCAGCTACGCCGTCAACTCAAGACGACATCCTTATCGCACTGTAACGTGTTGGAGTGAGTGCCAAGAACGCTATACCGGACAGCGATGGCCGCATACCGTTTTACAGGTCGACGCAACGATGATTTCATCATCAACGTGGAAGCTGGCTTGTCCCAAACAGTCTACAGCGATCTACGTCATTGCCTGAGGCACGCTGAGTTCCTTTGGCCAAGTACAGCAAGTTCTCTCGAAGCGCTTCACGCTTCCGAATGTCGTGTCGATCAATCTGGCCAGTACCAATACCATGGCCATATCGCTCGTGCTTTGACTTGTCAGCGTTGCTGTTCCAGTAAGAGCCTTTTCCTTTTGTGATGACGTTCTCCCAATACTCACCAATTCGCTGTGCAATGTAGATGTCTGCACGATGTTCGCCTGAGTAGTAGATCAGCAGGTGCATGTGCAGTCCTCCAGATTTGCCTCCTTCTTCGATTTTCCAGACAGTGGCGTCAATTCCTTGCAGGAGTTCGTTATGTCTGAGGTTCCCGAAGAGCCGCGCTTTGTCACGTCGTATGTCGTCAAGAGTGACAGCCGCCATGTATTCAGGTTTGTATGCCAAGGTGAGGACCAAAATTAGGTATCTGGAGTGTGCTTGATACATGGCTTCATCGAGTTGTATCACGCGATGCGTGTTCTGAAGTTCTTTGCGAGTGACAGGTTGATTTCTTTTTGATGAATAGGTTTCGATAAAGTGTGGCATGAATTTCTCCAGTCGGTTCAGGGTGGGCTGGAGAGAAAGACGGAGTAGATGCATTTATGATGATCGCAGGTTCGATCAGTCTAGATGATGCTCGGTGATCGGTATCGGTGCATCCTATGACGCATCGAACTTCCTTGGATACTTGTTTTATAGCTACATAAGTAGTTCTATAAATATCTTATTCCATAAGAAGCAATGTGAGTCGTCTCTAGAACTTATGCGAATGCTTAATATTTTTTTAATGACTTCGCTGGCATGCTGCATTTTTCTCTCCATATGATGTACGGAGTTAGGGGAAAATGTACTTCAATTGTCACTCTCTTGAATTTCAGTGGGATGTGGGGTGCGACTAAATCGGTTTGGTTGGTCCTTTGCACTCGGATCTGTCCGATGGCGACTGGTCCTTGTCTGGTTATGCTAGCGTCACGAATTGGCTGCTGAAGATGCACAGTGCATGCCTATGCTCCACCGTATAGCTTCTCCCGGCTTTTAAAGTGAACGTACTTGTAGCGTAACGCGTAGAGCGTGAACGAGTAGATGCCTTTAGGTTGCAAGCTTGGTGCGCACTGATTGTCATGGTCAAGTTCAGTCGATCGACATGGTGTCGACCAAGCTTGCCGAGGTGTATTACGTCGTTTCGGCATAGGGCCTCCACGGGCATGTCGAATCCTCTACAGATACCAGTACGCATTGGACCGGCAATGGCTACAGCTTTGCCGTCTTGGCCCCCGCAGGGGGAGGAGATCGCCTCCAAGAGCGAGATCAGTGATCTTTAAAAATCATAGACTTAGCTATTTCGGCTACTGATTTTCACTGTGTCGATACGCTAACCGCGAGCGCAGCAGAACGCAAAACCCCATCCCACTTGGGCAAGTGGTCAATTAAGCCCGCCACTGAGGCATACCGAAGAATTTGCCTTTCGGTTGGTTCCTTACACGAACCAACATGTGAAGCAAAGCCATGCACTCGATCGACTGCCTGAGTTTCTTGATTTTTCGCGACTCATCAACCTTCACGCGCTCAAATGCTAGGCCTGTGTAGGGAGCCTTGCTGGCCGGATGCAACCGATAGCGACCGTAGCCTTTTGTTGCTTGCGAGACCCAGTACGCACCAATTTCGTGGGCGTGAATCTGCAAGTATGGGTGGTCCTTACTTGCCGCAATGCTGTTGAATAGCAAAGTCACGCGAAGCCCATAACCTTCGTGAAGATGAGGCTCAACCGACCATACATATCCTGGCTTGTGAGGAAAAAGTGAAGGCTTTCTTGTGAAGCCGTTGAATAAGGTTTCACGGCACTTACTCAAGTGGCGTAGGTAATCTTTTTGTTCTTGTTCTGTTGTGGCAGTTAAGTTGAATGGTTCTCTTGTGTGAAAGAATGTGAAGTGCAGAGTTGATACATCACGGTTCGTTAGTATGTAGTTGTCTAGATAGCTAGATATATTTTCTTGGTTCTCGATGCGGCTATGGCGCCAGTTGTGGTGTTCAGCACGTAGCGTTTTGTGTGTATGGATTGATCGATGAAAAATGGTGAAGAAGTCGTTCAGTGTTTCTATGTGCTCTTTCGGGTTTTGATGATACTGATCTAGGTTGACAGAGATTTGGCTAGCTTTATGGTGCAAGTATGTCTCAAAGAAAAGCTCCAGCTGAGGGGCATATGTGAGATGTGGGGAGTACGCTTTGCGTGCTATGACAATGTCTCGAAAGAACGATGCCAGCCTGTGTGCTTCCGGTGCATGCTCACCAAAGAAGGTCGCGCTATCCAGGCGAGTTGTCGCGAGCGGTGTTTTGATTAAGGCAGAGATGAAGTTGTCCAAGCGGATAAGGCAATAAATATCGAGTTCGTGTTGAGTGCTAAGCTGCTGTTCAGGGGGAGGTCTTTCGGTGAGCGTCTGCCTGACGTATTGAGGGAGATCGGGTGGGAGGTCGACGTTTTTCTTTGGCATAGACCAGTACCAGGTTGTGGGTGTGTTGCTCCCGTGGATCGGCATGACCAACGGGAGTAGCGTTTCTTCAGATGTGTCGCAACGGAAGAGGCGGACTGAACGGCAATTCCAGCAAGATGTTGCGCCGCCCGTTAATAGTGCGGAAGCTGATAGTTGCGCGACGAGATCCGCACAGTACCCGTATGGCTTCCTTCATGCGTGTCTTCGTCCAACCGAGGTTTGGCGCTGTTGCTACCAAGTCCGATTGGCGCATGGAATGGACCCCCTGGTTTCTCAACTCGTTCTCCAAGGTTTCTGCGTCAAGTTCCGCTTGCGGTACAGGTGGAGGCAACTGAGGTGGGAAAACGGCATCAAGCCAGCAATGCAATATGAAGTTGGCGATGACGCACGCGCGAGTCATGGTGTCAGCCGTGACTGGTCCGCTGTATTCTTCATAGACGTGCATGCAGCCAGCAATACGACGCGTGTTGGATGACAAGCGGATAGCCAACACCTTGGCCTCGTCTGGCCGCATGTAGCCACTGGCCCGGTTAATAAATCCTGCTGTTGCGTCCTGCAAGACTTGTGTAGCCTCGACCGAAACTTCAAGCACCGGGAGTTGATTGGGATCCAGCATCTCCATGTTACGGCGGCCTTGCTCGATCAACTCGGTGATCCGCTTGTCGTATTGCAACAAGGCGGATTCAGGTTGTTGGCCTCCCGCCCCGGCTTCGGAAGAGTCCTTGCTTTCAATGATCAGAACACGGTAGAGGTAGCCGGAAGCCATCGCTTCGTCCCGGTACTTCTCGCGCCACTGATGAAAATAGAGGGCCTGAGTGTTCACGAGGATGGAAAAGGCGATGCTCTCTGGCGTCTTGTTGACGCGACCCTCCGCGATGTCGTCAACACGCGTGAATTCTGGTGGTTCGCCCTCGTACAGGTTGCTCAAGGTGTCGAAGGAGCGGCTGATGGCAGATTTGAAGAAAGTCCGCCCTTCATCTCGCCGGAGCTGCCCCCAGTTCATCCCTTGACGGATGGGCTTCATGAGTGCCGAAGGGGTGGTATCGCCAAAGGCCCAACTCCTATCCCAGCCCCGCATCGCGGCCAAAATGGGACGCTTGAAGCGGTCATGTGCCTCGGATTTTCCATTTAGAGGCCCACCCAGGAAGGTGATGTTCAGTGACAGGGGCAGGGTTTTTCCGTTGTGCCCGCGGACCTGAAAATTTCCTGCCGCTGCGAACGAAACAAAGCCAAGCAAATTGGCTAATGCTGCCTCTTCTGTCGCACCTTTGTGGGCTACGAGTTCGCATAGTGTTTGAAACAGATGAGGCGTCAGCGCCGCAACAACTTTCTTGGTCTCGGTGGTGCTGTTGACATACGGCCGCGCGAGTGCAGGGACGTTATCGGGTTGCCCGATGAGGCCGCCGTATGCGGGGTATGAGTTGGGGTGATGTTGAAGGGGATTCATGTGTACTGGCTCTATGGGTACGCCGCACGCATAAGGTTTGCATGGCAGCGCACAGTGAACATGGCTGCCCAACAACCCAGTGGGGATGTTGGGCGATTTCCGTCAAGTTGCCGCTTACGATGCGGCGGGCAGCAGGGACGACGGCTTGGGGCTGCGAGCGTAGGTAGTCGTCAAGATGTCGCCGTGACGGGCCGCTTCCGCTTTGAGGAGTTCATTGAATTTCGCTGGCGACAGTTCGAGGCCGTGCTCCGCGAGTTTGTCGATCAATGTGCGTTTTGCCACTTTGCGATTCAAGGCGTCGCGAACGTGCGGGTACAGTTCGGCGAACTTTGTGGCTTTCACATCGCTTCGGCGCGGCTGCAGCACGTCAAGAGCAGCGGCAATAGTCGCGATGTCGGCGATGTTTGTTGCCTGAACCACCTGGGCATTTGTTCGATGTGTCATTGCTGTCCCCCCGTTTTCAACCCTGCCATCCAGGAGTTGATCTCCGAACTCCGCCAGCGTGCGGCAGCGACGGAGACTTTTCGGTTCTGTGGGAAGGTGCCCTTTTTCATCAGGGCGTAGACAGACGCGCGACTCAAGCCAACGATCTCCAGAACCTCCCCAAGCCTGAGGAGTCGGTCAGGCGGTACCGCGATCTCGGGGGTAATTTGCTCCACCGTACGAGGGGTGGCGATGTCGATGCTTTTCTTTTGCGCTTGGGGCATGATATGGGCCTCAAAATAAAGTTTCTGAAGCGCAGCCAAACGCATCCGGGCGCTTGACTGCACGGTCTTTTTTCTGCAAAGAGTGGAGGATCAACGGCAACTCTCGCCTAGCTGTCGCACTAGACGGATTGTTGATCGTCAGCATCGGAAGTGATCTAGGCTGGAATCTACTTTGACGCCAAGAATGTTGTCTGTTGCGTTGCTCGCTAATGAGCAAAAATGCTCATCACGACTTACGATCAACAAGGCTTTCGACATCTGTAGAGACAGAGGCTAAGTTGGTCATTGGCCTAGTAATGACGCAACGCATAGCGTGCTCTACAGAAAGATCAAACGAGGTTGATCTGTTGTCTCAGTCGAGAATCAATGATTTGCAGACAGTCATCGCCATCTCGACAGTTCAAGCATACCTTAGCCGAACGCACATTTCAACAGCCCGCTTGGGTTGTCGCTTCCAAGTGGATGGGGCGGTCTAAGCAGAATAGCTTCTGTACGTCGATTTTTATCAATATTGAACTAATCTGGATTGAGCTAGACTTAGGTGTCTGTGCGAAGACAGTTAGTTACGTGGACGCATGTTGTTGCGCATAGGCAACACTTTTGGGTTGGTAACCCTCGATCCTGAGAGTCAGCATTTCCTCTTTGCCAAGTAGGCATTCAAATCAGACAAAGCCTCCTCTGACTTTCGGGTGATTGCTGGAGAGTCACCAGAACTCCTGAGTTTGAATTTGATTCAGAATGAAGTAGCCGGGGAACAAGCCGGGGAACAAAAAAATAACTGAAGTCGGAAAAATCAATGATTACAAGGCTCTATGCCTTTCCTTCAGTAGACCCCAGCCCATAGCCAAAAAGCCGCCGAGGGCCAAAACCCTCGGCGGCTTTTTTTTATCAGAGCTTGACTGCGCTGATGTAGCTGTCGTAGCGCCACTCGGAGAAGCGGCTCCACAGGATCTGGTCGCGCTGGAATGCACGCATGTCCTGGTGGATCTTCTTGAAGGTGGGGGACTTGGCTTCGTGCTCGGCAAAAACCTGCATGGAGGCCTTGAAGCCAGCGTCCATGAGTTCTTTCGAGAAGGCCTTGAGCTTGGTGCCAGCAGACACCAGTCGCTTGAGGGCAACGGGGTTCTGGGCGTCGTACTTGGACGTCATGTCACGTGCGGCGACCGCACCCGCAGCACGCACGATGGCCTTGTTCTCTGCGGACAGAGCGTCGTAGGCCTTCTTGTTGATGAAGAATTCCAGCTCGGCGCCACCTTCCCACCAGCCGGGGTAGTAGTAGAACGGCGCAACCTTGTTGAAACCGAGTTTTTCGTCGTCAAACGGGCCAACGAATTCGGTGGCGTCCAGGGTGCCTTTTTCAAGTGCCTGGTACACCTCGCCAGCGGGCATGTTCTGCGCCACCACGCCCAGCTTGGCCATGGCTTCACCGAACAGGCCACCGCCCAAGCGCATCTTCAGGCCCTTGAGGTCGGCAACGGTCTTGATTTCCTTGCGGTACCAGCCACCCATTTGTGTGCCGGTGTTGCCTGAGCTCATGGAAACGATGTTGTACTGGCCGTAGAACTCGTCCAGCAGCTTGCGGCCGTTGCCGTGCTCCATCCAGGCGTCCATGTGGCGGGCGGTCAGGCCGAAGGGTACGGCGCAGCCAAAAGCGAACACGGGGTCTTTGCCGGTGAAGTAGTAAGGCGCCGTCTGTGCCATTTCAACGGCATTGTTCTGCAGTGCGTCCACCACACCGAAGGCGGGCACCAGATCGCCTGCCGCATGTACGGAAACTTCAAACTTGCCACCAGACAGTGCTTTCACCGTTTCGGAGAATTTCTCTGCAGCACCGAAAATGGTGGGCAGAGATTTAGGGAAGCTGGAAGCCAGGCGCCAACGCACAGCGGCTTGTGCGTGGACGGCCGGGGCGGCACCTGCGGCCAGGATGCCAGCAACGCCAGCGTTCTTGATCAGGGAACGGCGATCCATTCGGTCAGTACTCCTTGGTATGTTGAGTTTGAAAAACGTGAGATATGCCACCATACCAGATCGGGTAAACCCTAGTGGTGACCGATGTGACAGGGGGCAGGCAAGCCAGTATGGCGGGGAAAGGGAAACATCATGAGTGTACGTAGTATTTTGAAGATGGGTGATCCTCGCCTTTTGCGGATTGCGCGACGTGTCGAGGTATTTGATACGCCTGAACTGCATGCCTTGTTGAAGGACATGGAGGACACGATGGCTGCTGCCAGTGGAGCAGGGCTTGCGGCCCCCCAGATTGGTGAGGACGTTCAAGTGGTGATATTCGGGACGGGCATGCCGAATCCTCGTTATCCCCAGGCGCCGGTCGTGCCGCGCACCGTGCTTGTCAACCCGGTCGTGGAGCCTCTTGGCGACGCCATGGAGAGTGACTGGGAGGGGTGTCTTTCGGTGCCAGGGCTGCGCGGCTGGGTTCCGCGATACCAGCGCGTGCGGTACAGCGGGTTCGACGAACTGGGCCGCCCCATTGAACGCGAGGTTGACGGTTTCCACGCCAGGGTGGTGCAGCACGAATGCGACCACCTCATCGGGCGTCTTTACCCCACGCGCATGACCGACTTCACGCGGTTCGGGTTCACCGAGGTGCTCTTCCCTGGGCTGCTTGGCTCGGAGGATGATTGAGTTTGGAAATCATTTTCAGCTTATTGATTGATGTAAACACTAATAAGCAAATATTTGTCTTGAA
The DNA here is from genome assembly GCA_041913045.1 of Burkholderiaceae bacterium. Lineage (GTDB taxonomy): Bacteria > Pseudomonadota > Gammaproteobacteria > Burkholderiales > Burkholderiaceae_C > CAMLOF01. The sequence continues at coordinate 125,835 of JAYSGB010000005.1, forward strand.
AGAAAATAGCAAAAGTCTAAAATCCGCCTGATTTCTTGGTGACAGTTCATCATGCTCTACGGAGAAAGTATGGCGGTCCAAGCTCAGCTCGACGAACCCCGGTGGCCTGAAGTGGATGATTACGTTGCGACCGTCCGCAAAGGGGATGGCAGCCGTTACATGAGCGACCATGAAGAGCGCATGAGCGATGTGGTCTGGTGGGAGAAGCGTAGGCCGGTGCGCCCCAAGCGCTTGATCAGTCTTGAGGACTTTGGTGACTGGCGCTTTTCAAAGCTCGATGAGCTCCGGTGATCCGCTGAGTATGGGGCGGCAAAGGATCTTGTAGCCGTCGGCGTCAAAAGCCGGAGCGGTTCGGTCAAGGGCTAGGCCCTGCTCCACGCGCTCGACAGTTCCCAGGTAGCACCAGTTCCGGATGACATGGATTTGTGTCATCGCCTCCCACTTTTCTATCAGCCCGATGGCTCCAGGGTAGGGCCAGCAGGCAAGCCTGATGTTTTCCAGTGCCGTCCGGAGGCGCATTTCGTGGGTTTGCGTGTCTTCCTGTCCGTTGCATGCACCGGCGCATTGCTTGAGCATGGATCTGAAACATCCCCGGTCGGCGTTGAGTTTCTCAAGGCCCAAGAGGCCATAGCACAAACGGTGGTCGTCAGCGAGCTTGCGCAGGCTTTCCAGTGCAGCGTGGCGGCTGGCGAAGAGTCCGTACAGGTTGGGTTCGGTCGCGAAGTCGATGTCTTTGGAGTACACAACTTCCGGGGTGCCAGAGCTTGGCAGGCGCAATGAGCAGAGTTGGCGGTTGCGGCGCAGTTTCTGGTTGAACAGGGGGTGCTGTTGTTTGATAAGCTGGGCTTCCAGCAGCAATGCGCCTATTTCCCCGGCTGTGCGGACGTGAGTGATACGAGTCGCTTGGCGCAACATTCGCGCTTCATCAGGATTGCGCAGATGGGAGAGCAGGCGAGCGCGGAGGTTCACGCTCTTGCCTATGTAAAGCGGCAATCCACCTTCCTTTCCGTGGAAGGTGTAGACCCCGGGGGCGCTGGGTGCCGCCTCCACGCACGCGCGCAGGTGCTCCGGATAGCTGTAGAGGAGCTCGTCTGGCTCCGTTTTGCTGTTGGCCAATTCAAATGCCGTGTAATGATTGAGAACTGGTTTTCTATCCAGTATAAACTCCAACACCGTCAAGAAGCTGAGCTGCCGCTGTGCATTTGCCCCCAGACCCCGTGGTCAGAGTTGTGGATAAGTGCGGGGGAAGTGCTGTAAGTTATTGACGATAAATATGTTTGTTGGTGCTGCTCAGAAAACGAGCAGTCTTCCTGTTTCATCAAGCCCATAACTGCTGGCCATGCTCGACATATCTGTTTTGACCCACGTTGGCGAGCTACTGGCGCAGGCAGATGGCTTGGTGATTGCGGCTGGTGCAGGCATGGGGGTTGACTCCGGTTTGCCGGATTTTCGGGGAAACGACGGTTTCTGGAAGGCCTACCCTGCGCTGGGCCGGGCCCGCATGAATTTCTACGAGGTGGCTTCTCCCCAGACGTTTGAGCTTGACCCCAGACTGGCATGGGGGTTTTATGGCCACCGTCTGCAGCTCTACCGCAAAACATTGCCCCATCAGGGCTTTGCCATTCTCCGGCGCTGGGCCGACCAGATGCCGCATGGAGCCTTTGTGTTCACCAGCAATGTGGACGGCCAGTTCGAGAAGGCTGGTTATGACGTGGATCGCATTGGCGAGGTTCACGGTTCTATCCACCACTTGCAGTGCCTGAAATGCTGTACGCCCGCCATCTGGCCTGCTGACGCCTTTGAGCCTTTGGTGGACACCGAAACCTGTCGCTTGACCAATGAGCTACCGCTTTGCCCGCGGTGTGGTGAGCTGGCTCGCCCGAACATTCTGATGTTTGGGGACGAGGGGTGGGTGCAGCAGCGCCAGGCGGCTCAAATGCAAAGGCTGCAAGCTTGGCTGGCGCAGGTTGAAAGGCCTTTGGTGATAGAGGTTGGCGCCGGTACAGCGGTGGCCACGGTTCGGCACTTCAGCCATCAGGTCATTCTTTCCTGGGGTGGCCGGCTGGTGCGGATCAATCCTGCCGACCCCTTGGTTCCAACGGCGCAGGACGTGGGGATTGCCGCTGGCGCACTGGAGGCATTGCACGCTTTGGACGGCGCACAGCCCTTTGTTTGACGAGCGCGACGACATGAGAACGCCTGTCGAATTGCAGTCAGAGCTCCTACTGAAACTGGTAAGCGTGAAGATGCCTTTTGGCAAGTACGAGGGCAGGGTGCTTGCGGACTTGCCCGGGCACTACCTCAACTGGTTCGCCCGTGAAGGGTTTCCCAAAGGCGAATTGGGGCGTTTGCTGGCATTGATGCAGACCATAGACCACAACGGCCTGAAGCATTTGCTCGCCCCCTTGAGGCGAGGATGACGTTGTGCAAGCTGCAGCGTTGGTCGCATTGACACCTTTGGCGTACGGCGCTAAAGTCGTGCGGATGTTTACAGGACTGAATTCGGAAATTGTTCGCGGCGATGTGCTGCGTGCTTCCGTGTGCCTGTTTTCCTTGCTCCAGACCGGCGAATGCCGAATCTGCCGCACCGCCGCAGATTCCTGAGCCCGGCGACCCCCCCCTTTCTCTTTCGCGCACCTCCAGTCGCCGGGCCTCAAAACCCAGCGCTGCTGACGGCGTCTTTTGACGACAGCCGTCTTCTGGAGTGATTCATGATTGCTTACCAAGGCAGCTGTGGCTGCTCGTCCGGGCTCGTCCATGCCCGTCGGATGAAATTTGTCGAGAGCATGAGGTGGTCGCAATGAATTCGTTTGAAAAGATGGACATCACGCGTGACTTCATCCGATCCAAACGGCCCTGTTCCAACGGATACCGCTGGTACCTGAAGCGCCAGGAGGCAGTGAGCGGCTACCAACGGTTGCTGGATGACCTGGTTCTGGAAGGTCGGGTGGCTGATGCTTGCTGGTTGTTGGAGCAGTTGGGCCCGACCGATGACGTACTGACCGTTGACGAATGGAGTGCCGAAGCATTGGTGTTTGCAGGTACCGTGGTGTGCCGCCGCAGTCTGGACGTTGACACCGTGCTGCGCACTGGCGGAGCCCTGACGGTCATGGGCGGTATTCGCGCAGGCACGCTCTTGCAGGTGGGGGGCGAACTACGCACGGGCGGGGCAGTCCAGTGTGGTGGCGCAATGAAGGTCGGGTCTGATGCGCGCATCGGCTGGTCGCTGAATGTTGCCGAGGGACTGACCGTGGGGGGTGGGCTTCGCGTGGGCTGGGACCTGTTTGCTGCGGGCCAGGCGCATGTCGAAGGCCAAGTGAACGTGGGGCAGGGTCTGGTCGCAGAGGCTGACTTTGTGTGCCACGCGGGCATGCGAACCGGCGCAGATTTGACCGTGGCCGGATCCCTGGATGTGAATCAGGGAGTCTGGGCTGCTGGCTCTATCCGTGGTGGCAGGCACCTGCAGTGTGGCTGGGGCATGCTGGCGGGCGACGACATTGTGGCCGAAGGTGCCATACGGGCCGGCGAAACGCTGCAAGCGGGTGGCGTGATTGAATCCGGTCCCGACTACGGTGTGTTCGCTGGCCTGGTCACGCCCATGGATGCCTGGGAGCGGTGTGCTTTTGTGCGTGCCAGTGCCAAGCCTGCGCGTTTGATCAGCGGTTGTTGGAGCGGGGCATGAGTATCGCCGTCATGCCTACACCCTGTATGGGGCAGATGTGTGCGTCGCGCATGGTCTGGCCGAAATGGGCCACGCGCTTGGCAGAGTTGCGGGTGGATGTGTTTCTGCCAGAGGACAAGGTTCAGGCCGAACTGGATGGCCTGAACCAGCGCCGCGAAAAACTGCTGGGGGATGCTCAACTGCTGTCGCAGCTGAGCGGTTTGCCCGCGCAGTTGCAAGTGCACGTGCGCCAGGCAGATGGTGAGTTCTTCGTGTACGTGGTGGACAGGTATACCGGCAGCATTGTTGCCTACGTGACGTTGAACCGGCTGATTGAAATCAACCGCCGCGCGGATGCGCAGTTCCGCTCGCCGCATACCAAGGTGGCCAAAGGCTACCGGCGGCGCGGCATTGCTTCTGCTGTTTACCGCTGGTGGCTGGATTCTGGCCGTTCATTGATGACTGGGGCGAGGCAATCTCCAGCGGCACGGGGGCTTTGGCTGCACATGTCGCGGGAGTATCAGCTCACGCATGTGCGACTGGAGCGCAAAGAGGTTCACGAGCTAGGGAATGAGCTGAGCAGCCACGAGTTGGATCAGCTCAATACCCGAGCGGTGCTTTATGGGCGGACTCGCCAGTAGGCCGATGCTTTGATCCGATCTGGGCTCACTCCTGGCTTGGTGAAGAAAATCTCTCTCCAGGCGGCAACCTCTCGTGCTTCCCCGGCACACCACACGTACCCCAGGCCCGCCGGAGGTGTCCATTGTTGTGCGAACTCGATGCAGGCGAGCTCGTTATCGAGCCATTGCAAGTTGACTCCTGGAGGAAGCAGCAACGTACGGTGTTCTGCGGGCGATGGCATCAGAGTGCTCTTACATCCACCGTTACATCGGATCCGGACAACAAAAAGCCCAGCTGGTTAGGCTGGGCTGAGTGCTTGATTTTCTTGGTGCCGGAAAGAGGAATCGAACCCCCGACCTTCTCATTACGAATGAGCTGCTCTACCGACTGAGCTATTCCGGCTTCCTTGGGGCCAAGAGCCCGCTGGAAAGCCACACATTATAGCGTGACTTGCCTGCTGGTTTTCGAGCCGTTACCGGGAAGCGCTGGCCTCCAGATGGTAGGACGTGACGCGCTCGACCTCGTTCTTCGAGCCCAGGATCACGCTGACGCGCTGGTGCAGTTCGGTGGGTTGAATGTCCAGAATGCGCTGGTGGCCGTTGGTGGCAGCGCCACCGGCCTGCTCAACGATCCAGCCCATGGGGTTGGCTTCGTACATCAGGCGCAACTTGCCGGCCTTGTGAGGCTCACGTTTGTCCCATGGGTACATGAAGACACCGCCACGGCTGAGGATGCGGTGCACGTCTGCCACCATGGAGGCGATCCAGCGCATGTTGAAGTCCTTGCCACGTGGGCCTTCCTTACCCGCCAGGCACTCGTCGATGTAGCGGCGCACCGGGGCATCCCAATGGCGCATGTTGCTCATGTTGATGGCGAATTCCTTGGTGTCTTCGGGAATCTTCACACCGTCTTGCGTGAGCACCCAGGAGCCTTGCTCGCGGTCCAGCGTGAACATGGCCACGCCATTGCCCACCGTGAGCACCAGCGTGGTTTGCGGGCCGTAGATGCAGTAACCGGCCGCCACCTGCTGGTTGCCCGCCTGCAGAAAGTCCGAAACACCCACGGGGTCAATCACGTCCGGCTTGTCGTTGTGCTTCTTGAGCACCGAGAAGATTGTGCCGATGGACACGTTGACGTCGATGTTGCTGGAGCCGTCCAGCGGGTCGAACATCAGCAGGTATTCGCCCTGGGGGTAGCGGTTGGGCACGACGTAGATGTCTTCCATCTCTTCCGACGCCATGGCGGCCAGGTGACCGCCCCACTCGTTGGCCTCGATGAGGACCTCGTTGGCGATGATGTCGAGCTTTTTCTGCACCTCGCCTTGCACGTTCTCGCTGCCAGCGGTGCCCAGCACTTCGCCCAGGGCGCCTTTGTTGACGCTGATGGCGATGCGCTTGCAGGCGCGCGCGACCACTTCGATGAGCAGACGCAGCTCGGGCGGGATGCTGCCGTGCACGCGCTGTTGTTCGACCAGGTAGCGGGTCAGGGAAATCTTGCCGGACATGGGGACTCCTTGGTTTTCCTAGGGCGGTGCGTTCAGTCGGCGAGTGCGCGGGTCACCACCTCGCGCACGTCATTGCTCAGCTCGGGCTTGGCTGCCACGCGGGCAATCGCTTCGCGCGCAGCGGTGCGGTAGGGTTCGGCGAGCTTTTTCCAGCGGTCCAGCGCACGCGCCAGGCGTGCAGCCACCTGCGGGTTGAAGGTGTCAATCTCCAGCACGCGCTCGCTCCAGAACACATAGCCTGCCGCGTCTGGGCGGTGGAATGCGCCGGGGTTGGCGTGGCAGAAGGTGCTGATGACGCTGCGTGCACGGTTGGGGTTGCGCAGGTGGAAGTCGGGGTGCAGCAGCAGTTGTCTGACCTGGGGCAGGATATTGCCGCCGTGGTCGGGCGCGCCAGCTTGCAGGGCAAACCACTTGTCGATGACCAGATCCTCTTGTTTGAAGAGGACGTGGAAGCGCTGCAGCGCCTGTTGCGCCAGGGCGTGGCCGCTGGCCACAAGGGCGTTGAGTGCCTGGAAGCGGTCTGTCATGTTGCCCGCGTCCTTGAAGCGCTGGTAGGCCTTGCCGGGCCACACGGGGTTGCCGTTCTCACGCGCGGCCAGGCACAGCATCTGCAGGGCCAGGCCTGCCAGGGCGCGGCGGCCGCTGGACACCGGGTCGGGCCGGTAGGCGCCGTTGTCCTGGTTGGCCTCGAACGCGTGGACCCAATCGTCGTGCAGGGCATGGGCGAGTTGCTGGCGCATGGCCTCGCGCACGGCGTGCACGCGCTGCGGGTCCACCACGTCGAGCTGCTCGGCGATGTAGGTTTCTGCGGGCAGGGTGAGCACGAGTTCCTTGAACGCGGCGTCCAGCGCTGGGTGGCGCAGCACGGCGCGCATGGCGTCAAGGTAGGCGGCGTCCAGCACGTCGTGCGGCACGGGGCCTTCTGCCTGGATGGCGCGCAGCGCACGGCGTAGGGCCAGGCGCTGGCCCGCTTCCCAGCGGTTGAAGGCATCGCTGTCGTGGGCCAGCAGGGTGAGCAGCTGCGCATCGGTGTAGTCGAGTTCCAACACCACCGGGGCGCTGAAGCCGCGCAACAGCGAGGGCACGGGCTCGCTGTCCACGTTCACGAAGGTGAAGGTCTCGCTGGGCTCCGTCAACACCAGTGTGCGGGTGCCGTGTTCCGGGTGGCTCCAGTGGGCCAGTTGCAGCGGCAGTTCCTGGCCTTGTGCGTCCAGCAGGCCCAGCGCCACGGGAATGACGAAGGGCTCCTTGACCGGTTGACCCGGTGTGGCCGGGCAGCTTTGCGACAGGGTGAGGGTGTAGGTGCGGGCGGCAGCGTCGTACTGGCCTTGTGCTTGCACGCGCGGCGTGCCAGCCTGGCTGTACCAACGCTTGAACTGCGGCAGCAGGCGGGCCAGGTCGCTGCCGGGGTTGGCGTCGGCAATTGAACTGGCGAAGTCGTCACAGGTCACGGCCTGACCGTCGTGGCGCTCGAAGTAGAGCTTCATGCCCTTGGCAAAGCCTTCGCGGCCCACCAGGGCTTGCTGCATGCGCACCACCTCAGCACCTTTTTCGTAGATGGTGACGGTGTAGAAGTTGTTGATCTCGGCGTAGCTGTCGGGGCGCACCGGGTGGGCCATGGGGCCTGCGTCCTCGGGGAACTGAGCGGTGCGCAGCACGCGCACGTCTTCGATGCGCTTGACGGCGCGCGCCGAGGGGCTGCCCGCCATGTCCATGCTGAATTCCTGGTCGCGGAAGACGGTCAGGCCTTCCTTCAGGCTCAGCTGGAACCAGTCGCGGCAGGTGACGCGGTTGCCCGTCCAGTTGTGGAAGTACTCATGGCCGACCACGCTTTCAATGTTGGCGAAATCGGCGTCGGTGGCGGTGGCGGGGCTGGCCAGAACGTACTTCGTGTTGAAGATGTTGAGGCCCTTGTTCTCCATGGCGCCCATGTTGAAGTCGCTGGTGGCAACGATCATGAAGCGTTCCAGATCGAGCGGCAGGCCGAAGCGGGCTTCGTCCCAGGCCACGCTGGCCATGAGGGAGTTCATGGCGTGCTCGGTCTTGTCCAGGTCGCCAGGGCGCACATAGACCTGCAGGGTGTGTTCGGTGCCGCTGCGGCTGATGATCTTCTGCTCGCGGTGCACCAGCTTACCTGCCACCAGGGCGAACAGGTAGCAGGGCTTCTTGTGCGGGTCCACCCATTTGGCGTAATGCCGGGGGCCGTTAGGGCCGTCTTCCAGGTCGCCCTGGTCCACCAGGTTGCCGTTGCTCAGCAGCACCGGGTAGGCAGTCTTGTCGGCGCGCAGCGTCACGGTGTAGCTGGCCATCACGTCCGGGCGGTCCAGGAAGTAGGTGATGCGCCTGAAGCCTTCGGCCTCGCACTGCGTGAAGAAGGTGCCCTGGCTGACGTACAACCCCATCAGCTTGGTGTTCTTGACGGGGGCGCAGGTGGTGAAGATTTCCAGATCGAAGGCGTCGGGGCCTTCGGGCAGGTTCTCCAGCACCAGTTGCGAGCCGTCCATCTTGAAGCTGGTGCCTGCGCCGTTGACCAGAACGCGGGCGAGGTTGAGTTCCTCACCGTCGAGGCGCAGCGGCTGCGGTGCCACCGCGGGGTTGCGGCGCAGCCGCATCTTGTTCAGCACGCGGGTCTTGGCCGGGTCCAGGTCGAAGGTCAGGTCGACCGTGTCGATCAGGTAGGCAGGGGCGGCGTAGTCTTCGCGTTTCACCACGGTGGTGGGGCCTTCACGCAGGGAGCTCATGGGTGGTTCCGTTCAGGGGGCAGTGTTGTGGCTCAGACGCCTTGCTTGAGCGAGGCTTCGATGAAGGCGTCGAGGTCGCCGTCCAGCACTTTCTGGGTGGCGGAGATTTCGACGTTGGTGCGCAGGTCCTTGATGCGGCTGTTGTCCAGCACGTAGGAACGGATCTGGTGGCCCCAGCCCACGTCGGTCTTGGTGTCTTCCAGCTTCTGCTGGGCTTCCATGCGCTTGCGCATTTCGTAGTCGTACAGCTTGGAGCGCAGGCGGCCCCAGGCCAGGTCGCGGTTGCTGTGCTGGCTGCGGCTGTCCTGGCTCTGCACCACGATGCCGGTGGGAATATGCGTCAGGCGCACGGCCGAGTCGGTCTTGTTGATGTGCTGGCCACCGGCACCGCTGGCGCGGTAGGTGTCCACGCGCACGTCGGCGGGGTTGATGTTGATCTCAACCGAATCGTCGATCTCGGGGTAGACGAAGACCGAGGCGAACGAGGTGTGGCGGCCGCCCGACGAGTCGAAGGGGCTCTTGCGCACCAGACGGTGCACGCCGGTTTCGGTGCGCAGCAGGCCGTAGGCGTACTCGCCTTCGATCTTGATGGTGGCGCTCTTGATGCCGGCGGTGTCGCCGTCGGTGATGTCTTCCACCGTGACCTTGAAGCCCTTGCGTTCGCCGTAGCGGGTGTACTGGCGCAGCAGCATGCTGGCCCAGTCGCAGGCCTCGGTGCCGCCAGCGCCTGCCTGGATGTCCAGGAAGCAGTTCAGGGGGTCGGCCTCCTGGTTGAACATGCGGCGGAATTCGAGCTTTTCCACGTCGGCAGCCAGCTTGCTGGCCTCGCCTTCAATGGTTTCCAGGCCGGCGTCATCGCCTTCTTCCTTGGACATCTCGAACAGTTCACTGTTGTCGGCCAGTTCGGTGCTCAGGCGGTCGAGCACCAGCACCACGTCCTCCAGGGACTTCTTTTCTTTGCCCAGATCCTGGGCGCGCTTGGGGTTGTCCCAGACGGTGGGCTCTTCCAGCGCGCTGTTGACTTCAGTGAGCTTCAGTGCCTTGGCATCGTAGTCAAAGATACCTCCGTAGCTCGACCACGCGTTCGCTGAGGTCGGCCAGGCGGGAGGAAATGGCGTTGATGCGTTCTGCTTCCATGATGCGTGTCTTTTCTGTGCGTGTCGGTAAAACACGCAATTTTCTCACGCCAGGAAGGTTTCGAGCAGGCGTGCCACTTCAGCGGGCTGGTCGTGGTGCAGCATGTGGCCCGCGTCAGCCACCACGGCAACCCGGCAGTCGGGCACGGCCTGCAGCCTTTCGTGGTATTGCGCCAGGGTGTATTCCCCCTTGAACCAGGCCCCCAGGCTGTCGTCCGATGCCTCCACGGCCAGCACTGGGGCGGTGATGCGCTTGAACACTTCCAGCACTTCGTCCACCCGGTAGAGCTGGGGGTTGACGATCTTGTGCGCGGCGTCGCCCAGCACTTCCCAGCGCCCGGCGGCGTTCTTGGCCGCCCAGTGGCTGGCCAGCCAGCGGGCCTGTGGCTCGGGGAGGCGGCGGTTGGTTTTCATCAGGCGCCGGGCCACGCCGTCCAGGCTGTCGTAGGTCTTCAGGTCGATGGTGCCTTGGCGAAGGCCGCGCAGTTCGTCCAGCCAACGGGCGTAACGCCCGGGGGCTTGCGCCGGGCGGGTGGCGGGCATGCCAAAGCCTTCCAGGTTGACCAGGCGCCTCACCCGCTGCGAGCGCACACCACCGTAGAGCATGACGACGTTGCCGCCCATGCTGTGACCCACCAGGTCGATGGGGGCGTCGGGTTCGCCCAGCTGGGCGTTGTAGTGGTCCACCAGGGCGTCCAGGTCGGCCAGGTAGTCGGGGAAGAAGTAGTGGTCGCCGTGCGAATAGGCGGTAGGGGAGTCGCTGTCCACGTGGCTGAGCGCACGTGTCAGGCCAAAGCCGCGCCAGTCAGGGGCGACGATGAAACGGTCCTGCGACAGGGCGTCCACCACGAACTGCCAGGAGGCGGAAACGTCCATCCACCCATGAACGAGGAAGAGCGGCGCCTCGCCGGGCCGCGGCGTGCCCCACAGGCGGACGTGGTAGCGCTGGTCGCGAATGTGAACGAACTCGCTGCGGGAGGGGCGTCGGACTTGGTACATTCTCAGGATTATTCAGGAGACGTGCCATGGTCGGCAGTCAAGGCAGAGACAAAGTCCATTCCCCCTCCAACACCGTGCAAGACCATTACGCCACTTTGCATGCCAGTTTCCACTGGAAAGTGCCCAAACGCTTCAACATGGCCGAAGCCTGTTCGCGCCGCTGGGCGGCACAGGCTGGCAGTTCGCGTAACACGGCCGTGATTGCCGATGGACCGGGCCGCACGCCCACCCAGCACAGCTACGCCGAGCTGCAGGATGCCGCCAACCGCCTGTCCAACGTGCTGCGTATTCTGGGCGTGAAGGCAGGTGACCGCGTGGCCATTGTGCTGCCGCAGCGTTTCGAGACGGCGGTGGCCTACATGGCGGTGCTGCAGATGGGCGCCGTGGCCATGCCGCTTTCGCAACTCTTCGGGCCAGAGGCGCTGGAGTACCGTCTGCAGGACAGCGCTGCCGTGGTGGCACTTTGCGACGACGCCACCGGCCCGGCGGTCTGGTCGGTGCGCGAACGCTGCCCAGCGTTGCGTCACGTCATCGGCCTGGATGGTGCCTTCGACACCGACGTGCTCGACGGCCCACTGGCACTGGCCAGCGCGCGCAAGCGCTTCGACCTGGTGGAAACGCTGGCCGACGACCCGGCCGTGCTGATCTACACCAGCGGCACCACCGGCAACCCCAAGGGGGCGCTGATTCCGCACCGCGCGCTCATTGGCAACCTCACCGGGTTTGTGTGCAGCCAGAACTGGTTCGGCTTCGACCCGTGGGACGCCAGCAAGCCCTCGAAGGCCGTGTTCTGGAGCCCGGCGGACTGGGCCTGGACCGGCGGGCTGATGGACGCGCTGTTGCCCACGTTGTACTTCGGGCGGCCCATCGTGGCCTACAACGGCCGCTTCGCGCCTGATGCGGCCTTTGAACTGCTGCAGCGCCACCGGGTCACCCACACCTTCCTGTTCCCCACGGCGCTCAAGGCCATGATGAAGGCCTTCCCCGAGCCGCGCAAGCTGTTCAACCTGCGCCTGCAGGCCATCATGAGTGCGGGCGAGGCGGTGGGAGACGCCGTGTTTGCCTACTGCCAGCAGGAGCTGGGGGTGACGGTGAACGAGATGTTCGGCCAGACCGAGATCAACTACATCGTGGGCAACTGCGCACGGCTGTGGCCCGCTCGGCCCGGCAGCATGGGCAAGGGCTATCCGGGCCACCGCGTGGCTGTGATTGATGAAGAAGGGCAGGAGTGTCCCGTGGGTGTGCCCGGCGACGTGGCCGTGCACCGCCTGGACGTGCATGGCCAGCCCGACCCCATCTTCTTCCTGGGTTACTGGAACAACGACGCCGCCACGCAAGCCAAGTTCACGGGTGACCCGGCCAGCAGCTGGTGCCGCACCGGAGACCTGGCGCTGCGCGACGCCGATGGCTACCTGTGGTACCAGGGCCGCGCCGACGACGTGTTCAAGGCGGCTGGTTACCGCATCGGGCCGAGCGAGATCGAGAACTGCCTGGTCAAGCACCCCGCCGTGGTCAATGCCGCCGTGGTGCCCAAGCCCGATGCCGAGCGCGGCGCCGTGGTGAAGGCCTACGTGGTGTTGTCCCCCGACTTTGCAGCGCGGCGTGGCACCAGCGCAACCCCGGCGGTGGAGTTCGACGAACCCTTGATTGCCGAACTTCAGGCCCATGTGAAAGGCCGCCTGGCACCCTACGAATACCCGAAGGAGATCGAGTTCATCGACACCCTTCCCATGACCACCACCGGCAAGGTGCAGCGTCGTGTGCTGCGCCTGCAGGAAGAAGAGCGCTTCCGCGCCCGTTCTGCCTGACAGCTGGATTTTTGTGAACCTTGAGAGAGAGTCAAACGTGCAAAACGTCACCCTTGGACAAAGCGGACTGAAAGTCACCCCCATCTGCCTGGGCACCATGACCTTTGGCGAACAAGTGAACGAGGCTGATGCCCACGCCATTCTTGACCGCTCGCTGGAGCGGGGCGTCAACTTCCTGGATACGGCCGAAATGTACGCCGTGCCCGCCCGCGCCGAGACTTGCGGCGCCACCGAAACCATCATTGGCAACTGGTTTGCCAGCCGTCCCGGCGCACGCGACAAGGTGGTGCTGGCCACCAAGGTGGCTGGGCCCTCTCGCGGCATGCCGTGGATTCGTGGTGAACAGTCAGGCTTGACCAAGGCAGAGATCCTGGCCGCCTGCGACGGTAGCCTGCGTCGCTTGAAGACGGACGTGATCGACCTGTACCAGATCCACTGGCCCGCTCGTAACCTTCCTGCGTTCGGTGCCATGTATTTCGACCCGGCCAAGGACAAGCCCTGCGCGTCCATTCACGAGCAGCTCGAGGCGATGGCCGAGCTGGTCAAGGCGGGCAAGGTACGAGCCATCGGCTTGTCCAACGAGTCTTCTTACGGCGTGCACGAGTTCGTGCGTCTGGCCGAACAGCATGGTCTGCCCCGCGTGGCCACGGTGCAGAACCCTTACTGCCTCATCAATCGCTCCCTGGAAAACGGCTTGGACGAAACCATGCACCGCCTGGGTGTGTCGCTGCTGGCGTATTCGCCACTGGGCTTTGGCTTGCTCACCGGCAAGTACGATGCCACGGGCATCCACTCGCCAGACGCGCCGGCGGGTCGCATGTCGCTGTTCGACTCTATGAAGAAACAGCGCTGGGGCCGCGATGAGTCCGTGGCTGCCGCGCGCCGCTACAACGCGCTGGCACGGGAACACGGTTTGACGCCTGCCCAAATGGCACTGGCCTTCTGTTACACCAAGTGGCAGGTGGCCAGCACCATCATTGGCGTGACCTCTGTCGCGCAGCTCGACGAGTGCCTGGACGCGTGGGGCACGCAACTCTCGCCCGAGGTGCTCCAGGCCATCGACCAGATCCGCTGGGAAAACCGCGACCCTGCCGTGTGACGATGGCCAAGAAGGGACATGTGTCGGAGACCCCCGCCACCGCGCTGCTGCGTGCGCAGGGGGTGGCTTTCACCGAGCACCCGTACGAGTACGTCGAGCATGGCGGTGCCCAGCACAGTGCGGCTGTTCTGGGGCTGGACCCGTTCGCGGTGGTCAAGACGCTGATCATGCAGGACCAGTCGGCGGTGCCGCTGGTCGTGTTGATGCATGGCAACCGCACCGTGTCCACCAAGAACCTGGCGCGGCAAATTGGCGCCAAGTCGGTGGAGCCGTGCAAGCCCGAGGTGGCCAACCGGCACAGTGGTTATCTGGTGGGCGGCACGTCTCCGTTCGGCACACGCAAGGCGATGCCGGTCTACATCGAAAGCACCATCCTTGATCTGCCGCGCATCTGGCTCAACGGCGGGCGGCGGGGCTACCTGGTTGGCATCGATCCCCAGGTGTGTGTGCAGCTGTTGGGCGCCAAGCCCGTGCAGTGCGCGATCGAGGAATAGGGTCGGTTAAGCTCACGCTTTCAAAACACGAATCTGGAGAAGGTCGATGGGTGAATGGACGGTGGTCGTGGCGGTGCTGGCGGCCTACCTGATGGGGTCTCTGTCTTTTGCGGTCGTGGTGAGCCGCCTCATGGGGCTGAGCGACCCGCGCACCTACGGCAGCAAAAACCCTGGCGCCACCAATGTGCTGCGCTCGGGTAACAAGAAAGCCGCAGCTGTGACTCTGCTGCTGGATGCCGCCAAGGGTTGGCTGCCGGTGTGGGTGGTGAGCCACTGGGGGCAGGCCTGGGGCTTGGCCGAAGGCACGCTGGCCATGGTGGGCCTGGCGGCCTTCCTCGGGCACCTGTACCCGGTGTTCTTTGGCTTCAAAGGGGGCAAAGGGGTGGCTACGGCAGCAGGTGTGCTGCTGGGCTTCGAGCCCTGGCTGGGTTTGGCGGTGTTGCTGAGCTGGATTCTCATCGCCGTGTTTTTCCGCTATTCGTCGCTGTCGGCCATTGTGGCGGCGGTGTTCGCGCCGTTTTTCTACCTGTTCGGTGACGGCGTGGCCTGGGACGCTGTGGCGCCCGTGGCGCTGTCCATTGCGGTGATGGGCTTGTTGCTGCTGTGGCGCCATGCCGAGAACATCCAGCGCCTCATCGCAGGCAAAGAAACCAAGATCGGAGCGAAGAAGAAATGACGGCAGATATCCAGCGCTGGGGCGTGGCCCAGCGGTACAGCGAAGCCAGTGTTTTCAATGGTGTGGTCTATCTGGCGGGTATGGTGCCCGAGTGCGTCGAGACGGACATCCGCAGCCAGACGCGTGACGTGCTGGCGCAGATTGACCGGCAGCTGCAGGCCTGTGGCAGCGACAAGACGCGCCTGTTGCGCGTGCAGATCTACCTGACGGATATCCGCGACATTGCCGCCATGAACGAGGTGTGGGATGCCTGGGTGGCGCCGGGCAGCGCGCCGCCGCGCGCTACGGTGCAGGCACCGCTGGCCGACCCCGACTGGCGCATAGAAGTGGTGGTCACTGCCGCCCAGCGGCCATCCGAGACAGCTGCAACAGCCTAGGGTGGTTCAGGCGCACGCGCACCGTTTGCGTGACCAGCGCGGCTTCGATGCCGCAACCCTCGGCTCCCGTGTCGATGAGTTCCGGCTCCACCACGGGGTGGTTGTCGCCTTCCAGCACTGAAGCCACCCACGGCTCCCCGGGGCGGCCTGAACGGCGCAACACCACAGCCACGCGGCCATCCAGCAGGCGCACAAACGTGCCCGGCGGGCAGATGCCAACCGTCTTGAGCAGGGTGTGCCCCACGTCATCGATCACCTGCCCCTGGGTGACTACGGCGTGTCGACCGGCATCCGTCACGCAACGGCCGGGCCGGGTCTCGCGCGGGCTGATGAGCGCGGCGTAGCGGTCCGTGGCCATCAGGATGCGGGTGGGCAGGTCGGTGGCGGTACCCTGTTCGTGGTGTTGCTCCACGATGTGCAGCCAGAGTTTGTCTTGCACACCCAGTTCGCGCATCCATTGGGCCCCGCGCGCCGGGTGGGTGTCGATCAAGGCGCGCTGCTCGGTTGTTGGCTGAACCATCTGGGCGGCCAGTTCGTCCTGCAGGCGCGTCATGGCAATGTTCATCGTCAGCGCGGCCAACCCCAGGCTGTGGCGCTGGGGGGTGGTCAAACCCAGTTCGGTGGCCAGCAATTCACTCAGGGCGGCGCAGACCATGGCGTGCGAGGCGCTATACCCCACCGTGGAGCTGGCCGCCAGCTGGAACAGCCAGTAGAGCGCGCTGTCGGGGTCCAGCGCCAACAGCGCGTCCATGCGCTGGTGCAGTGCCTGTATCTGGCCGGTAAAGTCGGCATGCTGCTGCGGCGCCAGCAGCATGGCCGACAGGCGAGTGTCCAGATCGGACCATTGCTGCATCCAGTCGTGCATGGAGGCGTAGGCCGGATCGGGTTGGCTCGAAAAGTTCATGTAACGGCGCCTCAGTATCTCGGGTTCAGGATCATGCGGTCGCTCTCGCGGCGCATGTCGAAGCGTGAAAGAAAGCTGTTGCCCAGCAGTACGAAGGGCATGCTGGCAGGCAGAACCACTGCCGCCACGCCGTGGCTGGTGTGCGGCCCCACGCTCACGGTGTTCAACTGCACGTGGTGGCCCACAATGTCGCCATTGGCGGTCTTGATCCGCACGGGGGTGCCCTGCTTGTAGGGCACGCCGATGCGCTGTGCCTCGGTCTCGCTCATGGCCAGGAGTGTGGCACCCGTGTCCACCAGAAAGCGCACAGGGCGGCCATTGATCTGCCCGCTGGCGGTGAAGTGGCCGCCCAGGTCTGCCATGAGCACGATGTTGGGCTGCTCGTTGCGGGCAGGGGCAGCCATGGGTCCTTCGCCAAGCCGCAGGGTGCGGCGTTCCCCTTGCATCTCGACGACCGCACGGTCGTTCTCTACGCTGACCACACGCACACCGTCGTGGCTCTGGCCTGGGGCCAGGAAGCGTGGAGCAGCTCCGTTGATCACGAGCAAGGCTTTGCCGCCCGCTGTGCCCGTCAGGTCCACCGTCTGCGCCAGGCAGGGCAAGGCCAGGGCTGCCGTGGCCAGCACCCCGGCCAGCCTTGCAGGCATTGGCAATCGGGGCAGTGCGGTCATGGAGCCTCAGTCGCGGAAGTTGTCGAAGGACAGCGGCAGGTCCTTCATCTCGGTGCGGATCAGCGCCATGGCGGCCTGCAGGTCGTCGCGCTTGGCGCCGGTCACGCGCACGGCATCGCCCTGAATGGCGGCCTGCACCTTCATCTTGCTGCCCTTGATGGCCTGCTGGATCTTCTTGGCGTCTTCGCTGCTGATGCCGTTGCGCACCTTCACGACCTGCTTGACCTTGTCGCCGCCCATCTTCTCGACCTTGCCCACTTCCAGGAAGCGCACGTCCACATTGCGTTTGGTGAGCTTGTTGCGCAGGATGTCTTCCACCTGCTGGAGCTGGAAATCGGCATCGCCGAACAAGGTGATTTCCTTGTCCTTGAGTTCGACGGCGGCACTGGTGCCCTTGAAGTCGAAACGGGTGCCGATTTCCTTGGCGGTGTTCTCGACGGCGTTCTTGACTTCAACGAAATCGGCTTCGAGTTTGGTATCGAAAGAAGGCATGGGTGGCTGGGGTTCCAATGAGACAATCCTTGCATGTTAGTCGAGAAAAACGTGGCGCTCCAGCGCCTGAACACTTTTGGCATTGCCGCGCGTGCGCACCGGCTGGCACGAGTGCGTGCCGAGGCCGATGCGCAGGCCTTGATCCGTCACCCCGACTGGCGTGCGGACGAGGTGTTCGTGCTGGGCGGCGGCAGCAATATCGTGCTGACTGGCGACGTGCGCAAGCTGGTGTTGAAGGTGGAGATTCCTGGGCGGCGCGTGCTGCAGGAAACCGAGCGCGGCTGGTTGGTGGAAGCTGGCGCGGGTGAGGTCTGGCACGATTTCGTGGCCTGGACCCTGGCGCAGGGTTGCCCTGGGCTGGAGAACATGGCGCTCATCCCGGGCACCGTAGGGGCTTCGCCCGTGCAGAATATCGGCGCCTACGGTGTGGAACTGCAAGACCGTTTCCACTCGCTCGACGCCATCGACCTGGAAACCGGACAGACCTTCACGCTCGACGCCGCGCAGTGCGGCTTCGGTTACCGCGACTCGGTGTTCAAGCATGAACGCGCGGGTGAGCGCGGCTTTGGCCTGGCTGGCCGCGCGCTGATCCTGCGCGTGCGCTTCTGGCTGCCCAAACCCTGGAAGCCGGTACTGGGCTACCTGGACCTGGAGCGCAAGATGGCCGAGACCGGCATTGCAGAGCCAAGCGCGCAGCAGGTGTTCGACTGGATTTGCGAGATACGTCGTGCCAAGCTGCCGGACCCGGCGCAGATAGGCAACGCGGGCAGCTTCTTCAAGAACCCGACGGTCACGCCCGACCAGTGCGCGGACATCATCGGGCGCGACCCCAAGGTGGTGCACTACCCCATGCCCGACGGCAGCATCAAGCTGGCGGCCGGCTGGCTGATAGACGCCTGCGGCTGGAAGGGCAAGACCGTGGGCCACGCGGGCGTGTACGAGAAGCAGGCGCTGGTGCTGGTGAACCGGGGTGACGCCGAGCACCCCTGCACCGGAGGCGAAGTCATGACGCTGGCGCGCGCCATCCAGACGAGCGTTTACGAGCGCTTCGGCATTCGGCTGGAACCCGAGCCGGTGGTGGTCTGACCGGTATGCGCGGTTTGGAGCTGCTGGGTTCGGTGCGGGGCCGCAAGGTGTGGCGAGGTGGTGCCTTGCGCGTCGTCCTCTCTGGGCTGCTGCTGGCGCTTGCGCTGTATTTGGCAGGGCCGCGCAACGACTTCGGTCCCGACGTGCCCACCCATCGAACCCAACCGCCCGCCGAACGGTCTGCGTTGGACGGCTGGCTGCAGCGCCGCGAAGCCGCTTACCCAGACCTGCGCCCTGGCGTGGCCAAAGGCGTTGTATGGCACGGAACGCCCGGCCAACGCACTGGCTGGGCCGTGGTAAATCTGCACGGTTACAGTGCCAGCCGCTTGGAGACGGCGCCACTTGCCGAGACGGTTGCAAAGCACCTGGGCGCCAACCTCTATCAGAGCCGCCTTGCTGGCCACGGCCTAAGCAGCGAGGCGATGGGCGAAGTCACTGTGCAGGACTGGCTGGCCGATGCCGTGGAGGCGGCGCGCATCGGCGGCATGCTGGGTGACAAGGTGCTGGTGGTGGGGGTGTCCAGCGGCGCCACGCTGGCCACCTGGCTGGCCATGCGGCCCGAGGGCCGTGACGTGGCGGCCTACGCCTTCATCTCGCCCAACTACGGCCCCAAAAACAAGCGTGCGGAACTCATCAACACCCCTTGGGGGCGGCAACTGGCCTTGCTGCAGGAGGGCGAAATGCGCGGCCAAACCAGCGCCGACCCTCGGGAGGCGCAGGCTTGGACCCACCGCCACCCCACGCGCGCCCTGTTTCCCATGATGGCGCTGGTCAAGCATGTGCGTGAAAGCGACCTGTCACGTTTCACGAAACCGGTTCTTGTTCTTTACTCAGAACGCGACCAGACGGTTGATCCAGCGGATATCCGTGAAGTTTTTGCGCGCATGGGCAGCGAAGCCAAGACGCTGGAGGCCGTGACCTACAGCGAATCTGCCGGGCAGCACGTGCTGGCGGGGGACATCCGCGCCCCGCGCGCCACCGCGCCCATGGCCCGGCGCATTGCAGATTGGGTGCAGGCTCTGCCGAACCGACGCCCTTGATTGGCGCACTCAACACAAAAGGGCCGCGTATGCGGCCCTTTCGGTTTTAAGCAGTGATCGCGCTTACTCGCCCAGCTTCAGGAAGTCGTCGCCCTTGCCCAGCGACAGCAGGCCAGTCTGGGAGTAGATGCCCAGCTTGGCGCGCGTGTCGGTGATGTCCAGGTTGCGCATCGTCAGCTGGCCGATGCGGTCCATCGGGGTGAACGGCGCGTCTTCCACCTTCTCCATGCTCAGGCGCTCGGGCGCGTAGGTCAGGTTCGGGCTGTCGGTGTTCAGGATGGAGTAGTCGTTGCCACGACGCAGCTCCAGCGTCACCTCGCCGGTCACGGCGCGCGCCACCCAGCGCTGGGCGGTTTCGCGCAGCATGATGGCCTGCGGGTCGAACCAGCGGCCCTGGTACAGCAGGCGGCCCAGGCGCAGGCCGTTGATGCGGTACTGCTCGATGGTGTCTTCGTTGTGGATGCCGGTGACCAGTCGCTCGTAGGCGATGTGCAGCAGTGCCATGCCCGGGGCTTCGTAGATGCCGCGGCTCTTGGCCTCGATGATGCGGTTCTCGATCTGGTCGCTCATGCCCAGGCCGTGACGGCCGCCGATCTCGTTGGCCTTCAGGAACAGGTCCACCGGCGATTCGAAGGTCTGGCCGTTCAGGGCGACCGGCTGGCCTTCCTCGAAACGGACGGTGACTTCTTCAGCCTTCACCTCGACCTCGGGCTTCCAGAACGCCACGCCCATGATCGGGTTGACGATGCGGATGCCGGAGTTCAGGTGCTCCAGGTCCTTTGCCTCGTGGGTGGCGCCCAGCATGTTGCTGTCGGTGCTGTAGGCCTTTTCCACGCTCATCTTGTAGTCGAAGCCGTTGGCGATGAGGAATTCGCTCATCTCCTTGCGGCCGCCCAGCTCGTCGATGAAGGTCTGGTCCAGCCAGGGCTTGTAGATCTTCAGGCTCGGGTTGGTGAGCAGGCCGTAGCGGTAGAAGCGCTCGATGTCGTTGCCCTTGAAGGTCGAGCCGTCGCCCCAGATGTGGACGTCGTCTTCCTTCATGGCCGCCACCAGCATGGTGCCGGTCACGGCGCGGCCCAGCGGGGTGGTGTTGAAGTAGGTGATGCCACCGGTGCTGATGTGAAAGGCGCCGCACTGGATGGCGGCGATGCCTTCGTGGGCCAGCTGCAGGCGGCAGTCCACCAGGCGGGCCTTCTCGGCGCCGTAGGCCATGGCCTTACGCGGGATCTCGTCGTAGTCGGTCTCGTCGGGCTGGCCCAGGTTGGCGGTGTAGGCGTAGGGCAGGGCGCCCTTCTTCTTCATCCACAGCAGCGCGGCGGAGGTGTCCAGGCCGCCCGAAAAGGCGATGCCGACTTTCTGTTGCAGAGGCAGGTGTTGGAGAATGGTGGCCATGGTGCGATTAACCGAAGTGGCAGATGTAGTGGTAGGGCTCGGTGACGCGGATGTCGAAGCTGGAGTTGCCGGGCACGCTGAACTTGTCGCCAGGGCCGGACTTCTTCCATTCGTCGGTGCCCTTGAGTTTGTACTCGCAGGAACCGGCCACGCATTCCATGATTTCCGGCGCGCCGGTGTTGAAGGTGAGGGTGGCGGGCAGCACCACGCCAACGGACTTCTTGGTGCCGTCGGCGAAGGTGATGCCGTGGCTCACGCACTTGCCGTCGAAATAGACGCTGGCCTGGGTGTTGACGGTCACGCCGTCGAATTGGGTGGTGGTCATGTGGGGTCCGCTGGAGGATGCGTCAAATGAACAAGGCGCCACCCCGGGGCGGCGCCAACTTCCGGTATTTTAGAGGAGGGCGTTCTGAGTCGCTTCAGCCCCGTTCAGCCCAGTCGGCGGGGTCGAAGCCCACGGTCACGCTGCCGTTGCTCCATTCCACCACCGGGCGCTTGATGACGCTGGCGTGCTGCTGCATCAGGGCATGGGCGCTGGCCTCGTCGGTCAGGCTGGCCTGGGTGGCCGGGTCAAGCTGGCGCCAGGTCGTGCCCTTGCGGTTGACCAGCTTTTCCCAGCCAGCCTGTGCGCTCCAGTGGGGCAGGCGGTCGGCAGGAACGCCTTGCTTCTTGAAGTCGTGGAATTCGTGGGCCACGCCGCGCTCGTTGAGCCAGGTGCGCGCCTTTTTCACGGTGTCGCAGTTGGGGATGCCGTAAACCTTGATCATGCCCCGGATTGTGCCCCACGGCGCCCGGGACATGTGCGCGCTGCGACAATACGGGAATGTCTTCCCACGCGCACGATCTGCCCCTGCCCGCCACCCTGCCGCAATGGCTTGAACATTGCGAACGCCTGCACCCCCAGACCATAGAAATGGGGTTGGAACGGGTGCGCACCGTGGCCCAGCGCCTCAACCAGGGCCAGGGGCTTCAACCGGCGTGCCCGGTGATTACCGTGGCTGGCACCAATGGCAAGGGTTCCACCTGCGCCATGCTGGAAGTCATTTACCAGCAGGCGGGCTACCGCACAGGCGTCTACACCTCGCCGCACCTGGTGCACTTCGAGGAGCGCTGCCGAATTCGGGGCGAGGTGGCCCCCGCCGACGCGCTGCTGCCCGCCTTTGCCGAGGTGGAGGCCGCGCGCCGGGGCGATGGCTCGGCGCAGCCCGAGGTGTCGCTGACGTATTTCGAATTCACCACCCTGGCCATCGTGCTGACGTTGGCGCGCGCCGGGCTGGACGTGATCATTCTCGAAGTGGGCCTGGGCGGGCGGTTGGACGCCGTGAACGTGCTGGATGCCGATTGCGCCGTCATCACCAGCATCGACCTGGACCACATGGAATACCTGGGCCCCGACCGCGAGGCCATAGGCTACGAGAAGGCGGGCATCATGCGCACCGGGCGCCCGGTGGTGGTGAGCGACCCGGTGCCGCCGCAAAGCGTGCTGGACCGCGCGCTCGAAGTGGGCGCCGACCTGTGGCGCCTGGGGCGCGACTTCCACTTTGCTGGTGACAAGCAGCAATGGGGCTGGACGGGGCGCAGCCGCCGTTACAGCGGGCTCGCTTACCCGGCGCTGCGAGGTGCGAACCAGCTGGTCAATGCTTCGGGTGTGCTGGCGGCGCTGGAAGCGCTGCACCCGCGCCTGCCGGTCACGGCGCAGGCCGTGCGCAATGGCCTGGCCATGGTGGAACTGCCCGGGCGCTTCCAGATCGTGCCCGGCCAGCCCACGCTGGTGCTGGACGTGGCGCACAACCCCCATTCCGTGGCGGCCCTGGCTGAAAACCTGGACGCCATGGGCTTTTACCCCACCACCCACGCGGTGTTTGGCGCCATGGCCGACAAGGACCTGCGTGTGATGTTCGAGCGGGTAGGCCCACTGATTGACCGCTGGTACTTCACCGACCTGCCGCTGGCGCGCGCCGCCAAGGCGCTGGACCTGTCCGCCATCTGGCAGGGCACCAACCAGCGGCCCGACGTGCGCAGCAGCCAGCATGCCGACCCTCAGCAGGCGCTGGACGCGGCAGTCGCTCAGGCAGACCCGGCTGATAGAATCGTGGTTTTTGGTTCCTTCTTCACCGTAGGCGGCGTTTTGCGCAACGGGGTGCCCCGCCTGGCGGCCAGGCATTTGCAGCCCTGACGCCTCGAACCGACCGTTCGTGACGCTGCGCGGTCTTCCCAGAGCGAAACCGGCGAATGTTCAAACTCCGTCCAGGCGGGCAGGGCAATGCCAGCCCGTCGCAGCCACCCACCATCGAGGCGGTGCGCCGTCGTGCCCGGCATCGCCTCATCGGCGCGAGTGTGCTCGTGCTGGCTGGCGTGATCGGTCTGCCGCTGCTGTTCGACACGCAGCCGCGTCCCATCCCGGTAGATATCCCCATCGACATCCCGGCCAAGAACACGGCCAAGCCATTGAGCCTGCCTTCGGAAAAACCGCAGGCGTCGGCGGCCAAGGTCGATGGTCTGGCTGAGGGCGAAGAGGCCGTGGCCAAGGCCCCGGCGAAAGTGGAGTCTTCGACTGGCTCCGCACCCCAGGCGCCCGCCAAGGTGGAAGCACCTGCCAAGACGGAAGCCCCCGCCAAACCCGAAACACCTGCCAGCAAGCCGGTGGAACCAACGCCTGCGCCCAAACCGGCACCCGCGCCAGAGCCAGCCAAACCGGCTGCCGCGCCCGCGCCAACAGACGCGGCACGTGCCCAGGCCCTGCTGGATGGCAAGGCTGCCTCAAATGCCCGCGTGGTGGTGCAGGTGGGTGCATTTGCCGACCAAGCCCGCGCCCGCGAGGTGCGCCAGCGTCTGGAGCGCGCAGGCCTCAAGACCTACACCCACGTGGCCGACACGCCCGAAGGCAAGCGCATACGCGTGCGCCTGGGGCCCTTCGATACCCGGGCCGATGCCGAAAAGGCCGCGAACAAGGTCAAGGGCCTTGGTCTGCCCGCAGCCATCCTCACACTCTGATGGCTGCCGTCGACATCTTCCTGCTGCTGGTGTTGCTGGCGTCGGTGTTCATCGGCGTCTGGCGCGGCCTCGTGTTCGAGGTGCTCTCCGTAGCGGGGTGGGTGGCGGCTTTCTTCCTGGCGCAGTGGTATGCCGACGAGGCAGCTGCGCTGCTCCCGCTGGGCAACACGGCCGAACCCCTGCGTTACGCGGCGGGTTTTGCCGTGGTGTTCGTGGGGGTGGCCTTCGCGTCCGGCCTGCTGGCCTGGCTCATCAAGAAGGGAATTGAATCCGTAGGGCTGCGCCCGGTAGACCGAACGCTGGGGGCCGCCTTCGGCCTGCTGCGCGGCTTGGTCATCCTGCTGGCCGTGGCCCTGGTGGTGCACATGACACCACTCAAAGACAACAACGACTGGCGTGCATCGGTGGGGGCGGCCTGGCTGGAAGCCGGACTGCATGCCGTCAAGGGCACCATGCCCGACAACCTAGCTCCCTATTTTCCCTGAGGACAATGCCATGTGTGGAATCGTCGCTGCGGTCAGCAGCTCTCCCGTCAATCAGCTGATCTACGATGCGCTGTTGCTGTTGCAGCACCGCGGGCAGGATGCTGCTGGCATCGTCACCCAGCTGGACCGCAAGTTCTTCATGCACAAGGCCAAAGGCATGGTGCGTGATGTCTTCCGTACCCGCAACATGCGGGCGCTGCCGGGCAACTGCGGCCTGGGCCAGGTGCGCTACCCCACGGCAGGCAATGCCTTCAGCGAGGAAGAGGCGCAGCCTTTCTACGTGAACGCGCCGTTCGGCATTGTGATGGCGCACAACGGCAACCTCACCAACGCCCACGCGCTGAAGAACGAGCTGTTCCAGCTGGACCACCGCCACATCAACACCGAGAGCGACTCCGAGGTGCTGCTCAACGTGATTGCCCACGAGCTGGAGAAGTCCACCCGTGGCGTGCCGCTGCAGGCCGATGACGTGTTTGCCGCCGTGCGCGAGGTGCACAAGCGCATCAAGGGTTCCTACGCCGTGGTGGCGCTGATTGCCGGGCATGGCCTGCTGGCCTTCCGCGACCCCTACGGCATCCGCCCTCTGTGCATGGGCCGCAGCAAGGACGGCACCGTGATGGTGGCCAGCGAGTCCGTTGCGCTGGAAGGCACCGGCCACGAGTTCGAGCGCGACATCGCCCCTGGCGAGGCCGTTTTCATCAGCCTGGACGGCCAGGTGAGCAGCCAGCAGTGCGCCGCGAACCCGCAGCTCTACCCCTGCATTTTCGAGTTCGTCTATCTGGCGCGGCCCGACTCCACCATGGACGGCATCTCGGTCTACCAGGCGCGCCTGAACATGGGCGAGACGCTGGCCAAGCGCGTGGTGTCCACCGTGCCGCCCGACCAGATCGATGTGGTCATTCCCATTCCCGAGTCGAGCCGCCCCAGCGCCACCGAACTGGCGCATCTGCTGGGCAAGCCCTACCGCGAAGGCTTCGTGAAGAACCGTTACGTGGGCCGCACCTTCATCATGCCCGGCCAGGCCGTGCGCAAGAAGTCCGTGCGCCAGAAGCTCAACGTGATTGCCAGCGAATTCAAGGGCCGCAACGTGCTGCTGGTGGACGACTCCATCGTGCGCGGCACCACGTCCAAGGAAATCGTTCAGATGGCGCGTGACGCCGGTGCCAACAAGGTCTACATGGCCAGCGCCGCGCCGCCGGTGCGCTACCCCAACGTGTATGGCATTGACATGCCCACGAAGGACGAACTGGTGGCCCATGGCCGCACCATCGAGGAAATCCGCCAGATCATCGGCTGCGACGCGCTGATCTACCAGGACGTGGACGCGATGAAGAAGGCCGTGGGCGCGTTGAACACCGGGCTGAGCGGTTTCGAGGCTTCGTGCTTTGACGGCGTGTACGTGACCGGCGACGTGACGTCTGAAGACGTGGTGCGCCTGAACGAGAAGCGTGTGGGAGGCGAGGAGGACGATGGCGCCACCTCGCGCCTGACGCTGCCGAATTCGCAGGAGGCATGACCATGACCCAGGACCCCCTGAAGGGCCTGCACCGCGAGACCTTGGCGGTTCGTGCCGCCGTGGCGCGCACACAGTACGGTGAGAACTCCGAAGCGCTGTTCCTGACCAGCGGCTTCGTGCAGCCCAGCGCCGAGGTGTCAGCGCGCCGCTTTGCGGGCGAGGAAGAGGGCTACACCTACGGCCGCTCCAGCAACCCCACAGTGAGCAGCTTCGAGCAGCGCCTGGCCGCGCTGGAGGGCAGCGAGGCGGCGATGGCCACGGCGTCCGGTATGGCTGCCGTGATGCTGATGTGCTTCAGCCTGCTCAAGGCGGGTGACCACGTGATCATCTCGCAGTCGATGTTCGGCTCCACGCTCAAGCTGATTGGCTCGGAGTTCGCGCGCTTTGGCGTGGAAACGTCGGTGGTGCCGCAGACCGATCTGCAGGCCTGGAAGGCGGCCATACGGCCCAGCACCCGGCTGATGTTTGCCGAGACGCCGACCAACCCGCTCACCGAGGTTTGCGACATTGCCGCGCTGGCCGACCTGGCGCACAACGCCGGTGCCCTGCTGGCGGTGGACAACTGCTTTGCCACCCCGGCCCTGCAGCGCCCGCTGGAGCTGGGGGCGGACATCGTCATGCATTCCGGCACCAAGTACCTGGACGGGCAGGGCCGCGTGATGGCGGGCGCCCTGTGCGCCAGCGAGAAAATGGTGGTGGAGAAATTCCTGCCTGTGCAGAAGAACAGCGGCATGGTGTTGTCGCCGTTCAACGCGTGGGTGGTGCTCAAGGGGCTGGAGACGCTGGACATCCGCATGCGCGCCCAGAGCGCACTGGCCATGGAACTGGCGCAGTGGCTGCAGGCGCACCCTGCCGTGGCCCGTGTGTACTACCCTGCGCTGGAGAGCCACCCGCAGCACGCGCTGGCCATGAAGCAGATGTCTGGCGTGGGCGGCGCGGTGCTGTCCTTCGAGGTAAAGGCCAGCGGCCCCGAGCAGGCGCGCCAGCGTGCCTTCCACGTGCTTGATGCTCTGCAGACCCTCTCGCTGTGTACCAACCTGGGCGACACCAAGACACTGCTGTCCCACCCTGCCAGCACCTCGCACGGCAAGCTGTCCGAAGCGCAGCGCCAGTCCGCTGGCATCGGCCAGGGGCTGATCCGCGTGGCGGTGGGGCTGGAACACCCCGAAGACGTGCGCAACGACATTGCCCGTGGCCTGAACACTCTGTAAAGCTCTATGACACAACGCGTCCGTACCCGATTCGCTCCGTCGCCCACAGGCTTCATCCACCTGGGCAACATCCGCTCGGCCCTGTACCCCTGGGCTTTCGCCCGTGCCAACGGCGGTGACTTCATCCTGCGCATTGAAGACACCGACCAGGAGCGTTCCACCCAGGCGTCGGTGGACGTGATTCTGGAAGGCATGGAGTGGCTGCGCCTGGACCACGACGAAGGCCCGTTCTACCAGATGCAGCGCATGGACCGCTACAAGGAAGTGCTGGCCCAACTGCAGGCCGCTGGCCACGTGTACCCCTGCTACATGAGTGTGGAAGAGCTGGACGCCCTGCGCGAGCGCCAGATGGCTAACAAGGAAAAGCCGCGCTACGACGGCACCTGGCGCCCCGAGCCGGGCAAGGTGCTGCCGCCCGTGCCCGAGGGCGTGAAGCCGGTGCTGCGTTTCAAGACCCCCCAGGAAGGCGTGGTGGGCTGGGACGACAAGTGCAAAGGCCGCATCGAGTTCCAGAACAGCGAACTGGACGACTTGGTGATTGCGCGCCCCGACGGCACGCCGACCTACAACTTCTGCGTGTGCGTGGACGATATGGACATGCGCATCACCCATGTGATTCGCGGTGACGACCACGTGAACAACACGCCGCGCCAGATCCACATCTTCGAGGCCCTGGGCGCAGAGGTGCCCGTGTTTGCCCACCTGCCCACCGTGCTGAACGAGCAGGGCGAGAAGATGAGCAAGCGCCACGGCGCCAAGCCGGTGACCTGGTACCGCGACGAAGGCTACCTGCCTGACGCCATGGTCAACTACCTGGCACGCCTGGGCTGGAGCCACGGCGATGACGAAATCTTCAGCCGCGAGCAGTTCCTTCAGTGGTTCGATCTGGACCATCTGGGCCGCAGCGCTGCCCAGTTCGACGAAGCCAAGCTGCGCTGGGTGAACAGCCAGCACATGAAGCTGACGGCAGACGACGAGCTGGCGGGCCTGGTGGCCAAGCACCTGGCCAAGGAAGGCATTGCCGCCGACGATCGGCTTGCCGCCATCTGCGGCCTGTTCAAGGACCGTTGTGACACCACCGTGGCGCTGGCTGGCTGGGCCCGTGCCTTCTATGTGGATGCGGCGCCCAGCGCCGAGGACCTGGCCCAGCACGTGACCGACGTGGTGAGGCCCGCACTGGCCACGCTGGCAGACAAGCTGGCTGCATGCGAGTGGGAGAAAGCAGCAATTGCCACCGCATTGAAGGAAGCGTTGTCTGCCCACGGCCTGAAAATGCCGCAGCTGGCCATGCCGGTGCGCGTGCTGGTGATGGGCACGCCGCAGACGCCGTCGCTGGATGCTGTGCTGGCTTTGCAGTCCCGCGAAAAAATTCTGGGCAAGTTGAAAAACGCTTGAAAATGTGTCTATAATTCGAGTCTTGCTGATGCACACCAACAACAGCAAGTCGCAACAAGGAAACGCGGGGCGGTAAGCAAAAGTCAGTGTGCATGTTGGGGCAGCCATGGGGGTATAGCTCAGCTGGGAGAGCGCTTGCATGGCATGCAAGAGGTCAGCGGT
>JAYSGB010000006.1:0-151044 GCA_041913045.1 Burkholderiaceae bacterium
GCTTCTCGGCACCTCGTAAGGCGCGCCAGCCCCTGGGCGCACACGCCTTGGCAGAGACATTGTTGGCACACCACCGGTTGCGCACCAACAGCTTTGGTTGCTGCGGCAGGCCTGGCCCTGTGGGGGCGATTTCTGTGGCGGCTGTGGCCGCCTGTCTGGGGCTGGGCGCGCGTTAGCGCGCTTCGTGAACTGACTTGCGGCGGCTGTTTGAGCGGAGCGCTGCAAGCGCGCAGCGAGTTCCGCCGCACCGGCCCCAGACAGGCGGGCACAGCGAAGTCGGCGCCCAGGCGCCGACCGTCACAGCATGAGCCCCCACAGGGCCAGGCCTGTCGCAGCAAGCGAGGTGCCGCCTTCAACCTTCAAAATGCCAAGCCGCAAACAGAATGCTCAGGGATGTTCCGTGCTCGTGTGGATGTCCGCCTGCGCGTGAACGCGCTCATGCCGCACCAGGTAGATACCGCTGGCCACGATGATGGCCGCGCCCAGCAGGGTGTAGCCGTCGGGCAGGGTGTGCCAGAACACCCAGTCCAGCGCAATGCCCCAGGCCAGGGCCGAATACTCGAACGGCGCCACGGCAGAAGCCTGCCCGTGGCTGAACGCCTGGGTGATGGCGAGTTGCCCGCCGAAACCAGTGATGGCCAAGGCCAACAGCAGCCAGCCATCCTCCGTGCGTACCGGCACCCAGCCGGGCAGGGCCAACGCGCTGCCAAAAACCGCCATCATCACCATCGACCACAACACCAGACTTTCTGGCGCATCGGTTCGGCACAGCAACCTGCCCGACACTGCCGAAGCCGCATAACAGGCCGCCGCCGCCAGCACGGCCATGCCCGCCCAGCCGACGAAGGCGTCTGGGCTGGGGCGCAGGGCCACCACCACGCCTACCAGCCCCACGCCGATGGCCCACCAGTGCGTACGGGGCACACGCTCCCCCAGCACCGGAATGGCCAGCAGCGTGATGAGCAGCGGAGCGATGAAAAACAGCGTGTAAGCGTTGGACAGGGGCAGGCCGTGCACGCCGAAGGTGAAGAGCGAGAGCATGCAAACGGCCAGTACGCCGCGCAGCAGGTGCAAGGGCCAGCGCAGGTGCCACACCTTGTGCCAGGCACGCTGCCAGCTCAGGTAGGCAAATACCAGCGGCAGAGCCACCAAGCCGCGCAAGGCTGCCACCTGCACGGCGGGGTAGTGGTCTGCCAGCGTCTTGAGGATGCTGTCCATCAAGGCAAAGAAGCCCACCGCCACGACCATGGCGGTGATGCTCTTGACGTTGCCCTGGTGGCGGGAATGGAGAGGCTTGGGGTGGGTCACCGACCGACTATAGCCGCCCCCGTGCCCCATTCTGGTGCCACTTTCACACTCACATATTGCGCCGGTACTGGCCACCCACCTCAAACAGCGCCGAGGTGATCTGCCCCAGCGAACACACGCGCACGGCGTCCATCAGCACCTCGAACACGTTGCGGTTTTCGATGACCGCGTCCTTCAGGCGCTGCAGCATGGCCGGGGCCTCGCTGGCATGGCGCTGGTGGAAGCCGTTCAGGCGGGTCAGCTGGCTTTGCTTTTCCTCTTCGGTGGAGCGGGCCAGTTCCAGGCTCTCAGGGATCGGGTCGCCGTGCGGGTTGCGGAAGGTGTTGACGCCGATGATGGGGTACTCGCCCGTGTGCTTGAGCATCTCGTAGTGCATCGATTCGTCCTGGATGCGGCCGCGCTGGTAGCCGGTCTCCATGGCGCCCAGCACGCCGCCGCGCTCGGCAATCCTCTCGAACTCGGCCAGCACCGCTTCTTCGACCAGTTCGGTGAGCTCGTCGATGATGAAGGCGCCCTGGTTCGGGTTCTCGTTCTTGGCCAGGCCCCACTCGCGGTTGATGATGAGCTGGATTGCCATGGCGCGGCGCACCGACTCCTCGGTGGGCGTGGTGATGGCCTCGTCGTAGGCGTTGGTGTGCAGGCTGTTGCAGTTGTCGTAGATGGCGATGAGCGCCTGCAGCGTGGTGCGGATATCGTTGAAGGCGATTTCCTGCGCGTGCAATGAGCGCCCGCTGGTCTGGATGTGGTACTTGAGCTTCTGGCTGCGCTCGTTGGCACCGTATTTGTCGCGCATGGTCACGGCCCAGATGCGGCGCGCCACGCGGCCCAGCACGGTGTATTCCGGGTCCATGCCGTTGCTGAAGAAGAAGCTCAGGTTGGGCGCGAAGTCATCGATGTGCATGCCGCGCGCCAGGTAAGCCTCGACCAGCGTGAAGCCATTCGATAGCGTGAAGGCCAATTGCGAGATCGGGTTCGCGCCGGCCTCGGCGATGTGGTAACCGCTGATGGACACCGAGTAGAAGTTGCGCACGTCGTGGTGCACGAAGTACTCGGCGATGTCGCCCATCACCTTCAGGCTGAATTCGGTGGAGAAGATGCAGGTGTTCTGGCCCTGGTCTTCTTTCAGGATGTCGGCCTGCACCGTGCCGCGCACGTTGGCCAGCACCCATTCGCGGATCTTTTCGGCCTCGGTGTCGGTGGGCTCGCGGCCGTTGTCGGCCTTGAACTTCTCCATCTGCTGGTCGATGGCGGTGTTCATGAACATGGCCAGGATGCTGGGCGCCGGGCCGTTGATGGTCATGGACACCGACGTACTGGGGTTGCACAGGTCGAAGCCCGAATACAGCACCTTCATGTCGTCGAGCGTGGCGATGCTCACGCCCGAGTTGCCCACCTTGCCGTAGATGTCGGGGCGCGGGTCGGGGTCGTGGCCGTAGAGCGTGACCGAGTCGAAGGCGGTGGACAGGCGCTTGGCGGGCATGCCTTCAGAGAGCAGCTTGAAGCGGCGGTTGGTGCGGAAGGGGTCGCCTTCGCCCGCGAACATGCGGGTGGGGTCTTCGCCCTCGCGCTTGAAGGCGAACACGCCAGCGGTGTAGGGAAAGCTGCCGGGCACGTTCTCCAGCATCAGCCACTTGAGGATTTCGCCGTGGTCCTCGAAGGTGGGCAGGGCCACCTTGCGAATCTTGTTGCCCGACAGCGTGGTGTGCGTGATCTGGGTGCGGATTTCCTTGTCGCGGATCTTGACCACGTATTCGTCGCCCGCGTAGGCCTTCTGCATATCGGGCCACTGGGCCAGCAGTTTGCGCGCCGCCGGGTCCTGCTGCAGCTCGCGCTGCTCGGCCAGGTCGACGACGGCCTCGGCGGCCTTGGCACGGTCGGGTTTGCCTATGCGCAGCATCTCGGCACTGCTGCGCAGCTGCTGGATTTCGCGGGCCAGGCGGGCCTGTTCACGGGCTTTTTTCTTGTAGCCGCGCACGGTGTCGGCGATCTCGGCCAGGTAGCGCGTGCGGGCAGGGGGCACGATGGGTGTCTGGTTGCTGCTGTGGCGCACGTTCACCACGGGCAGGCGGCCGTCGCGCAGGGGCAGGCCAAGTTCGGCCAGGCGGGGTTTCAGCGCCTGGTACAGGGCGGTCACGCCGTCGTCGTTGAAGCGCGCGGCCATGGTGCCGAACACCGGCATCTCTTCAGGGCGCTTGCCCCAGGCTTCCTTGTTGCGCTGCACCTGCTTGGCCACGTCGCGCAGCGCGTCAGAGGCGCCTTTGCGATCGAATTTGTTGATGGCCACGAACTCGGCGAAGTCGAGCATGTCGATCTTCTCCAACTGGCTGGCCGCGCCGAACTCGGGCGTCATCACATACATGGGCACGTCCACGTGCGGCACGATGGCGGCGTCGCCCTGGCCAATACCGGAGGTCTCCACGATCACCAGGTCGAAGCCCGCCACCTTGCAGGCAGCAATCACGTCCGGCAGGGCCGCAGAGATCTCGCTACCAAAGTCGCGCGTGGCCAAGCTGCGCATGTAGACGCGCGAACCTTGCTGCCAAGGGGAAATTGCGTTCATGCGGATGCGGTCGCCCAGCAGTGCGCCGCCGCTCTTGCGGCGGCTGGGGTCGATGCTGATGACCGCCACGCGCAGCGCGTCGTTCTGGTCCAGCCGCAGGCGGCGGATGAGTTCGTCGGTCAAACTGGACTTGCCCGCGCCGCCCGTGCCGGTGATGCCCAGCACCGGCACTTTTGTGCCCTGTGCCTGCTCGCGCAACTGGGTCACCAGCGTTCCATCAGCACGGCCGTTTTCCAGCACAGTAATCAGCTGGGCAAGGGCGCGCCAGGCGGCGTCGGTGTGGCCCTGTATGGCCGCCAGCGCCTTCGGTGCGTGGGCGGAAACGTCCTTGTCGCAGCGCATCACCATCTCGCCGATCATGCCCGCCAGGCCCATGCGCTGGCCGTCCTCGGGGCTGTAGATCCGGCCCACGCCGTATTCCATCAGTTCGCGGATTTCGGCGGGCACGATCACCCCGCCGCCGCCGCCGAAGACCTGGATGTGCTCGCCACCGCGCTGGCGAAGCAGATCGACCATGTATTTGAAGTATTCAACGTGCCCGCCCTGGTAGGAGCTGATGGCGATGCCCTGGGCGTCTTCCTGCAGCGCCGCCGTCACCACGTCGTCCACCGAGCGGTTGTGCCCCAGGTGAATCACCTCCGCACCCATGCTCTGCAGGATGCGCCTCATGATGTTGATGGCCGCGTCGTGCCCGTCAAACAGGCTGGCGGCGGTCACGAAGCGGACCTTGTGGGTGGGGCGGTATTCGGCCAGCGCCTTGAATTCAGCGGACAGGTCGGTCATGGCGGGAGTCTCCTGGGCTAGTTTACGTTTACGTAAACGTCAATATTAACCGGAATCCAAGAAAAAAGGGCGCCAGTGGCGCCCTCCAGAAATGGCTTTGGTGTTACCTGTAGAGAACCTGCGGCAGCCACAGGCCGATTTCGGGGAACACGTAGAGCAGCACGATCGCCAGCACCTGGATCCCCATGAAGGGCAGCATCCCGGCAAAGATCTGGTTCAGCGTGACGTGCTTCGGTGCCACCCCCTTCAAGTAAAAGGCGCTCATCGCCACAGGCGGGCTCAGGAACGCGGTCTGCAGGTTCAACGCCACCAGCAGACCGAAGAACAGCGGGTCCACCCCAAAGTTGTCCAGCAGCGGTATGAAGATCGGCATGAAGATCACGATGATCTCTGTCCACTCCAGCGGCCAGCCCAGGATGAAGATGATGACCTGGCTGAGGATGAGGAACTCTGTCTTGCTCAGGTTCATGCCCAGCACCCACTGTTCCACCAGTTCCTGCCCACCAAGCAGCGCGAACGCCGCCGAGAAGATGGCTGATCCCACGAAGAGCCAGCAAACCATCGCGCTCGTCTTGGCTGTGAGGAAAACGCTTTCCTTGACGATGCCGAAGTTGAGCTGCTTGTAGGCTGCCGCCAGCAAGAAGCCACCCAGCGCACCTACTGCAGCGGCTTCGGTCGGTGTAGCCAGGCCGAAGACGATCGACCCCAGCACCGCCAGAATCAGCACCAGCAGCGGGAAGAAACTGGCCAGCAGCATCTTGAAGACTTCAAGGCGCGTGTAGCTCAGCAGTGCGTAGAACACCGCCAATGCTGTGGCACCGGCCCCAAGGCCGATCCAATAGCTGTTGGGCGCAGGCTGCGAGGTTGCCGCCGGGGTGCTGTCCTGGATGGCGACAGTCGAAGCAGGTGCAGCAGCAGGCTCGCTCGGAGCGGTGTTGGATGTAGCTTCTGCCGTATCGCTGCCAGGCGGTTCGCTCAGTCCATCCTCCTCGGCGCCGGGAGGGGCTTGCAAGCCGTCTTCGTCGGCTGGGGGCTCTTCCAGCCCGCCTGATTCGGATTCGCTTGCAGCCGCAGCGTTCATTTCGTCCATGGACTGCAGTTCGCTGGCCGCATCGGCTTCGGGCACCTTCGTCACAGACTGGTAGGAGGCGAGCGCCACGGCTGCAAACAGCACGGCGGGCATCAGCGCGATCCCGAGTTGGCGCAGCAGATAGCCAGCGGAGACGTCGCTGTTGCGCTTGCCTTTCAGAGCCTTGATGAGACCAGCCAGAGCCAGCGCGTTACCTTGGGCGCCGATCTTTTGCAGCGGCACAGGCAGTGGCACAAAGCGCTGTTCGGCCGTGAGCGGTGGAGCCCAGGCGGGCTTGATCTTGGCGATCAGGATCACGTACACGATGTACAACCCCGCCAGCATGATGCCCGGGAAGAAGGCGCCAGCGTAGAGCTGAACCACGGACACACCCGCCGTTGCGCCGTAGACGATCAGCAGCACCGAGGGCGGAATCAGAATGCCCAGACAGCCGCCAGCGGTGATGGCACCAGCCGTCAGGCGAACGTCATAGCCAGCGCGCAGCATCTGCGGCATGGCCAGCAGGCCCATCAGCGTGACGACTGCGCCAACGATGCCGGTTGCCGTGGCAAAGACCGCGCACGTCACCAGGGTGGCTACGCCCAGCGAACCGGGCACCCGTGCCAGTGACAGATGCAAACTCTTGAAGAGCTTCTCGATCAGGTTGGCCCGCTCCACCAGGTAGCCCATGAAGACGAACAGGGGAATCGAGATGAGCACGTCGTTGCTCATCACAGAGTAGGCGCGCTGCACCATCAGGTCCAGCGTCTGCTGCGCGGCGCCTCCTGCCGTCTGGTCGCCCGAATGGTAGGCAAAGAAGGCGAACAGCATCCCCATGCCCATCAACGTGAACGCCGTGGGAAAGCCCAGCATGATGGCCACAACCACCAGCGATAGCATCAGCAGGCCATAGTGGCCGTTGGTCATGGTGTCAACGCTGAGCACCATCGCCAGCGCTGCGGCCAGGATCAGCCCCATGAGGCTGAAGCCGAACCAGAGTTCCTTGCGAATTTTCATGCTTTGCCGCCTTTCTGCGCCTCGTGCTGCACGACGAGGGCATCCAGCGCCTCAATGTCCGAGTCTTTCACGTGAACCATGTCCTTGAGCTTGTCCACGTCCACTTCTTCAACGTCCTCTTCCCGTGCCGGCCATTCGCCGTCGCGTATGCAAATGACGCAGCGCACGATTTCCACGAAACCCTGCAACAGCAAGATGCCGCCCGAAAGCGGCAGCACGAACTTGAACGGGTACAGCGGTAGGGCGTCTGCCGAAAAGGTCTGCTCCCGAATTGCCAGTGAGTCCTGAGCGAAGTTCCAGCCGGCCCAGGTCAGCGCCACAATGCCAGGCAGGAAAAAGATGATGTAGAGCACCAGGTCGATGGTGGCCTGGGTGCGCGGTTGAAAGAAACCGTAGAGCACATCGCCACGCACATGCCCGTTTTTTGACAAGGTGTATGCACCTGCGCACATGAACAAGGTGCCGTAAAGCATGATCTGCATGTCCAGCACCCAGGCGTGCGGGGTGTTGAGGACATAGCGGGAAAAGACTTCCCAGGAAATCAAAAGGGTCAGGACTGCCGCCGTCCAGGCGGCGAGCTTGCCCAACCAGGTGGACAGACGGTCGACCGTCATCAGCAGGTTTTGCATTTTGGGAGCCTTTAAACAAGGCAGGGGCACGTAGGTGCCCCTGCGTAATCGATCACCTCAGAAATCAGCTCTTCTTCGCGCCCTTGCCGAAATAGTGGTTGTAGGCCATCTTGAAGTCGACCATGTAGTCGTTCTGCCATTGACCGGCGCGTTGTGCGAACTCACGCTGCGAGTCGAGCACCTTCTTGAAGAAGGGGTTTTCGGCAGTCTTCTTCTGAATGGTTTTGTCCCAGGCCTCGAGCTGAGCGCGCAGGATCGCATCGGGCGTCTTGTAGAACTTCACGCCTTGCTTCTTCAGTTCGGCGTAGTCCTTGGAGTTGCGCTCGATGGCCTTCCAGCTCATGTCAGCGCTGGCAGCCTGCACGGCGTAGTCAATGATGGAGCGCAACTCCTGTGGCAGGGCGCGGTACTTCGGGCCGTTGAACAGAATCTCGAACTGCTCGCCGCTCTGGTGGAAGCTCTGCAGCATGCAGTTCTTCACCACGTCAGGGAAGCCCAGCACGCGATCAGACGACGCGTTGTTGAACTCGGCTGCGTCGATCAGGCCACGGTCCAGTGCAGGAACGATTTCGCCGCCGGGCAACGGGTTCACAGCCGTACCCATCTCGGTGAACACGTCCACCGCCAGCCCCACGGTGCGGAACTTCAGCCCCTTCATGTCCTGCACTTTGGCCACGGGCTTCTTGAACCAGCCGAGCGGTTGGGTAGGCATGGGGCCGTACAGGAAGTTCTTCACGTCCATGTTCAAGGACTTGTAGATTTCTTCCACCAGTTCACGGCCGCCGCCGTAGTTGTGCCAGGCCAGGACCATGTTCGGGTCCATGCCAAAGGCGGGGCCCGAACCCCACAGCGCCAGGGCAGAGTTCTTGCCATACCAGTAAGCGATCACGCCATGGCCGCCGTCCAGGGTGCCCTTGCTCACGGCTTCGAGCAACTGGAATGCCGGAACCACGGCACCGGCGGGCAGCACCTCGATCTTCAGGCGGCCACCTGCCATGTCGTTGACTTTCTTGGCGAAGTCGTTGGCGTACTCGTGGAAGATGTCCTTCGCGGGCCAGGTGCTCTGGAAGCGCAGCGTCGTGGTCTGAGCCGAGGCGATCATCGGTGCAGACATGGCGCCCGCTGCAACAGCGGCACCTTTGAGCAGATTGCGGCGAGAAGTGGGCTTGGTCTTTTCAGTCACGGCGAATGTCTCCTGTAGACGGTTGTGGTGAGGGGATTCTTGCCCTGCGTGCCGTCATACTGGTGCGGGTTTCTACCGATGTGGCGTCCACTTGGCGACACCCCTTGCCCGCAAAGACAGCGTTTCTCCCTCTGTAGCGGTGTTCCCGGAAAAATTTTCAAGCGGTTCTTCAAAAAACGTCCGAGACAGTCGACGGTCTTGCCGCGTCGTGTTTTGGCAGTGATCCGTTCCTGCTGCTTGCAGGGTTTCACGGGGTTTCGTAGAATACACATGGGAGTATTTTGGTATTCCCCTTTCTTTGCTCATGGCTGGAGTTGCCAATGGTTACCGTGAACGACCCCGAGCGTAAACGTGCCCTGCTGTTGCGCATCAAGCGGGTGGAGGGGCAGCTGCGCGGCATACAGCGGCTCATTGAGGAAGACACTGACTGTGAGAAGGTTGCGCAGCAACTGGCGGCGGCCCGCAAGGCGCTGGACAAGTCCTTCTTTATGATGATGGGTTGCGTGATTGCCCAGGGTGACACCCCGGCGGACGACGTTGCCGACATGCTCGCCCGTTTTTCCTGAAGTTCGTCCCCCAGCTGGCGCGCGCGTGAGGACCTGCCATGCAACCCATCCAGCTTTTTGATCCGGAATCCAGCACCTACACCTACGTCTTGTTCGACGTGGACAGCCGCGAGGCGCTGATCATCGATCCCGTCGATACGCAGCTCGAGCGCGACCTGGCTGTGCTGCGCGAGCGCGGCCTCAAGCTCACCTGGACCGTAGAGACCCATGCGCACGCCGATCACATCACCAGCGCGGGCAAGCTGGCTGAGCATGTGGGTGCGCACACGGCTGCACCCGCAGCTTGCGGCATCAGCACGGCGGCGGTCCAGCTGAAAGACGGCGACGAACTCCGTTTTGGCCGCCATTCCATTCGTGCGCTTGCCACGCCCGGGCACACTGCTGGCAGCATGTGCTTCACCTGGAACGTGGACGGAAGCCACCACGTCTTCACGGGCGATACCCTGCTCATCAACGGTTGCGGCCGTACTGACTTTCAATCGGGCAGCGCCGAAGCCATGTACCACAGCCTGACCCAGGTGCTGTTCAAGCTGCCAGACGACACCCTGGTTTGGCCTGGACACGACTACCAGGGGCGCAGCCACTCCACCATCGGCCAGGAAAAGGCGAGCAACGCAAGGGTGGCGGGCAAGTCTCTGGAGGATTTCGTGGCCATCATGAAGGCCTTGAACTTGCCCAAGCCACGCCGAATTGACGAGGCCGTGCCTGCCAACCTCACGTCTGGGTTACGTCATGACGCGGATGGCGCTCTCATGCAGATTCCGCGTCCCGCACAGAGCTACGCGGGCGATGTTTCGCCGCAACTGGCGTGGCAATGGGTGCAGGCGGGTGAGGCGGTATTGGTGGATGTCCGCACGGATGCCGAGCGAGAGTGGGTGGGTTTTGTGCCGGGGGCCGTGGCGCTGGCCTGGAAGCAATGGCCGGGCATGGCCATGAACCCGGGGTTCGACGAAGGCGTGCGCTCTGCCGCTGCCGACGGCAAGAAGCTGCTGATGCTCTGCCGCAGTGGCGTGCGTTCGATCGCGGCAGCGAAGCGCGCCACCGAGCTGGGCTTTGAGGCCTACAACATCCTGGAAGGTTTTGAAGGCGACCCGGATGGCGATGCCCATCGGGGCCGCAAGGGCGGCTGGCGCTTCCACGGCTTGCCCTGGCGGCAAAATTGAGCCTTTGCTGAAAGCCCTTGGCGAGTGTTTATCATCCGCGCATGACACTGCTTGCACTGGACGTTGGCAACACCCGCCTGAAGTGGGCCTTGTACGAGAAGGCCGCCGTGGGCGCGCGCATGCTGGCGCATGGCGTGCAATTCCTGGAAAACATTGAAACCCTGGCCGAAGGCGACTGGGCACAGCTGCGCGCGCCCTCTTGCGTGCTGGGGTGCATCGTCGCGGGTGACGCGGTCAAGCGCCGGGTCGAAGAGCAGATGGAACTCTGGGACGTGACGCCGCAATGGGTCGTGTCCAGCGCTGCGGAGGCCGGGCTGACCAACGGCTATGACCATCCCGCACGCCTGGGTTCCGACCGCTGGGTGGCCATGATCGGCGCGCGCCAGCGTCTGCTGGCCCGTGGCTTGCGCCAGCCCTGCGTGATGGTCATGGTCGGCACGGCGGTCACGGTCGAAGCTATCGACGCGGAGGGACATTTCCTGGGGGGCATCATCCTGCCGGGGCACGGCATCATGCTGCGCGCTTTGGAATCCGGCACCGCTGGCCTGCATGTGCCCACGGGCGAGGTGCGCGACTTCCCTACCAACACCAGCGACGCCCTGACCAGTGGCGGCACCTTTGCCATTGCCGGGGCCGTGCAGCGCATGGTGGACAACCTGCGTCACCGCACAGGCCAGGATCCGGTCTGCGTGATGACCGGCGGCGCAGGCTGGAAGATGGCACCCAGCATGACGGTGCCTTTCGAGCTGGTCGAAAGTCTGATCTTCGACGGCCTGCTGGCCATCGCCGCCCAGCGCTTTGGCGCTTGCCAGAGCTGAGCTGCGTCAGGTGGCGGGCCGCGCCAGCCAGCGCGTGGCCAGTTCCACCCAGTATGTGCCGCCCAGCGGGATCAGGTCGTCGTTGAAGTCGTAGCGTGCGTTGTGCAGGGTGCAAGGGCCCGCATCGTGCCCTGAGCCTTCGTACTTGCCCCGGTGGGCTCCGTTGCCGTTGCCGATGAAGCAATAAGCCCCGGGTTTGGCTTGCAGCATGTAGGCGAAGTCCTCAGCGCCCATGGTGGGCTCCTGGGGCAGCACCTGGTCCACGCCCACAATCTCCTGCATCACCTCACGCGCAAACGCGGCTTCTGCCGGGCTGTTGACGGTGGGCGGGTAGTTGCGGTCGAACTCGAATTCACACGTTGCTCCAAAAGCGGCGCAGGTGTGGCGCGCAATGTCGCGCATGCGTTCTTCGATCAGGTCCAGCACCTCCAGCGTGAAGGTGCGCACCGTGCCCTGGATCTCGCAGGTGTCGGGCACCACGTTGGTGGCCTCACCGGTGTGGATCATGGTCACCGAGATGACGCCCGCATCCACAGGCTTCTTGTTGCGGGTGATGATGGTCTGGAAGGCCTGCACCATCTGGCAGGCAATGGGCACCGGGTCCACCGTGTTGTGGGGCAGGGCGGCGTGCCCCCCCTTGCCACGTATGGTGATCTTGAATTCGTTGCTGGAAGCCATGACCGGCCCCGGGCTGACGGCGAATGTGCCTGCCGCGAAGCCGGGCCAGTTGTGCATGCCGAACACCGCCTCCATGGGGAAGCGCTCGAACAGGCCGTCGGTGATCATTTCTCGGGCGCCGCCACCACCTTCCTCCGCGGGTTGGAAGATCAGGTAGACGGTGCCGTCGAAATTACGGTGTTTCGCCAGATGCTGCGCGGCGGCCAGCAGCATGGCCGTGTGGCCGTCGTGGCCGCAGGCGTGCATCTTGCCGGTGTGCTGGCTGGCGTGGGAAAAGGTGTTGAATTCCTGCATGGGCAGGGCGTCCATGTCGGCGCGCAGGCCAACACCCCGGCCGCTGGCGCCGCCGTCGCGGCCATGGACGATGCCAACCACCCCGGTCTTGCCCATGCCACGGTGTATGGGAATGCCCCACTCGGTGAGTTTCTGGGCCACCAGGTCGGCGGTGCGAACCTCCTCGAAGCAGAGCTCGGGGTGGGCGTGGATGTCACGTCGGATTTGCGCCAGGGCTGCTGCCTGGGAGAGGATGGAGTCGTTGAGTTTCATGCCGCTGCCTTGCTCTGCGCTGGACCGCCCATGGTACCCAAATTGACCAGGGGTCGCACCTTGCCCGTGCCAGATGCCTCACAATTTGAGGATGAATTCTGTGGTTACCTCTTCTGATTCCCCTGCCGTCAAGCAGGTCGTTGGCGCCTGCCCGCACGACTGCCCCGACACCTGCTCGCTGCTCACCACCGTGGCCGATGGTGTGGCCATCCGCGTGCAGGGCAACCCGGCGCACCCGCAGACCGGGGGCGTGCTGTGCGCCAAGGTCTCGCGTTACCACGAGCGCACCCATCACCCCGACCGCCTGCTGTACCCCCTCAAGCGGGTGGGGCCCAAGGGCGGCGGGCAGTTCGTTCGCGTCAGCTGGAGCGAGGCGCTGGACGACATTGCCACCCGCTTCAAAGCCATCGCAGCGCGCGACCCGCAGGCCATCCTGCCCTACAGCTACGCGGGCACCATGGGGCTGGTGCAGGGCGAAAGCATTGCCGCCCGTTTCTTCCACCGGCTGGGGGCCTCGCTGCTGGACCGCACCATCTGCGCGTCGGCCGGTGCGGCGGGCTTGGAGTACACGCTGGGCACCAAGCAAGGCATGCGGGTAGAGCGTTTCGCGGAATCGCGCTTGATCCTGGTCTGGGGCAGCAATTCCATCGGCAGCAACCTGCATTTCTGGCGCTATGCGCAGGAGGCAAAGCGGCGGGGCGCGCGGCTCGTCTGTATCGACCCGCGCCGCACCGAAACCGCGGACAAATGCCACGAACACCTGGCCATCCTGCCGGGAACGGACGCGGCCCTGGCCTACGCGTTGATGCACGAGTTGATCCGCCACGACTGGCTGGACCACGACTACCTGGCCCACCACACGCTGGGCTGGGCGCAGCTGCGCGAACGCGCCCTTGAATGGTCACCCGCCCGTGCGGCGGTCGTCTGCGGCATTGAGGCCGCGCAGATCGAGGCTCTTGCGCGTGACATGGGCGAGTGCTTCCAGCGGCGAGAGCCGGTTGCCATCCGGCTCAACTACGGCATGCAGCGCGTGCGGGGCGGCGGCAACGCGGTGCGCGCGGTGGCTTGCCTGCCAGCGCTCATCGGTGCGTGGCGGCACCCGGCAGGTGGGTTGTTGCTCAGCAGTTCCGGCAGCTTCCCCGTGCAGCGCGCCGTGCTGCAGCGGCCCGATCTGCTCGCAACCTCCGGCGTGGAGCGGCCCCGTACAGTGAACATGAGCACCATCGGCGACGACCTGCTGCGCCCGGCATCCCCCGCCTGGGGGCCGCGCATCGAGGCGCTCGTCGTTTACAACAGCAACCCTGTGGCCGTGGCGCCCGATTCGCGCAAGGTGGTGGCTGGTTTCGCGCGCGATGACCTCTTCACCGTGGTGCTGGAGCACTTCCAGACCGACACGGCAGACTACGCGGACTATGTTCTGCCAGCCACAACCCAGTTGGAGCATTGGGACGTGCATTCAAGCTACGGTCACACCGACGTGCTGCTCAACCGCCCGGCCATTGCCCCGCTGGGTGAGGCGCAGCCCAACACCCAGGTCTTCCGGGAACTGGCGGCGCGCATGTGTTTTGACGACCCGTGCTTCCAGGACGACGACCTCACGCTCTGCCGACAGGCCTATGGTGACAAGGTCGATTTCGACATGCTGTTGGCTCAGGGCTTTGCGACACTGCCTTTGCCGGATGCACCCTTTGCAGGAGGGACCTTCCCGACGCCATCGGGCAAGTGCGAGTTCTTCAGCGACCGGCTGGCTGCGCAGGGCCTGGATGGCCTGCCCGAGGTGCTGCCCAACGCCGAGCCAGTGGGCAGCCGCGCCGACCTGCCCTTGGCCATGATCTCCCCGCCGTCGCGCAACTTCCTGAATTCCACCTTCGTCAATGTGCAGTCGCTGCGCGATGCTGAAGGCGAGCCCGCTTTGGAAATCCACCCCCAGGATGCCGCTGAACGCGGCATTGAGGATGGCAGCGTTGTCCGGGTGTTCAACGACCGCGGCAGCCACACTTGCGTGGCGCGCGTCAGTACCCGAGCGCGCAAGGGCGTGGTCGTTGGGCTGGGCATCTGGTGGCGCAAGTGGGGGCGTGATGGCACCAACGTCAACGAGCTCACCAGCCAGCGCCTGACCGACCTGGGGCGTGCGCCCACCTTCTACGACTGTCTGGTCGAGGTGGCCCGGGCATGATCCGCAAGGGCGTTGTGGCGGTGTTGGCAGCCCTCGGACTGGCCGGGTGTGCACAACACGGCCAGGCGCCTGCACAGGAATGGGTGCTGGCGCCGGGGTACTACCTGCAGTCTGTGGGTGGGCATCTTGATGTGTTGCGTGCCGCCCGCCCCATAGACGACTGGTTGAGCGACTCAAGCACGCCCGAACCCCTGCGCCGCAAGCTGGTGCTGGCACAGCGTCTGCGGGCATTTGCCAGCGATGTGCTGGCCTTGCCTGACAACCCCAGCTACACCCGGTACGCCGATCTTGGGCGCAAGGCCGCAGTGTGGAACGTTGTAGCCGCGCCCGGCGATGGGCTCACCCTGCGCAATTGGTGCTACCCGTTCGCAGGGTGCCAGGGCTACAGGGGTTATTACGACGAAGGGCAGGCGCGTGCCTTCGCTCAGACGATGCCTGCGGACTGGGATGTGGCGGTCTACCCAGTTCCCGCCTATTCCACCTTGGGCTGGCTCAACTGGGCAGGTGGCGACCCCTTGCTCAGCACTTTCATCGGCTACCCTGAAGGTGAACTCGCGCGCATCGTGTTCCACGAACTGGCTCACCAAGTCGTCTATGTGCCGCAGGACACCGCGTTCAACGAATCCTTTGCCACGGCGGTGGAGCGCCTGGGCGGTGAGCTGTGGCTGCAACAGCACGGCAGCAGCGCGGCGCGGGCCGAGTATG
The DNA here is from genome assembly GCA_041913045.1 of Burkholderiaceae bacterium. GTDB lineage: Bacteria > Pseudomonadota > Gammaproteobacteria > Burkholderiales > Burkholderiaceae_C > CAMLOF01. The sequence continues at coordinate 15,202 of JAYSGB010000006.1, forward strand.
CCGCCTTCGACGCCCGGCGCCAGGCTTTCCGCGAACTCATGCGCCAGACGCGCGAGCGCCTGGACAAGCTGTATGCGTCTGGCGCCAGCGCACAGGACAAGTCAAACGGCAAGGTCGAAATACTCGAAGCCTTCCGCGCGAGCTATGCGGGGCTCAAGGCAGCTTGGGGTGGCTACCCGGGCTACGACCCCTGGGTGGCGCAGGCGAACAATGCCCTGTTTGCGGTGCAGGCCGCTTACGACGAGCAAGTGCCCGCCTTCCTGGCGCTGTTTGAACGCGAGGGGCGGGACTTTAAGAAGTTTTTTGAAGCGGTTCGCGCCCTGGCCCGTCAGTCACGCAACGAACGCATGGCGGCCTTGCGCGAGCTGATTCCAGCGAATGCTTCAGGCGCTGTGGCGCCGGCTCATTCCAGCGTGTCGACCAGGTCGATGTAGCGCTGCATGGCATCGTCGGCGCTGGTGCCCTTGAGGGCAGCCCAGGCGTCCCACTTGGCGCGGCCAACCAGGTCCGAAAACCCTGGCTTGGTCTCGGCGTTGTCACCTTGGGTGGCTTGCTTGTAAAGGGCGTAGATCTTCAGCAGCGTCGCGTTGTCCGGGCGCTGGGTAAGGTCCTTGGTGGCCGCCACGGCGGCCTCGAATGCGGTTTTTAGGTCAGTCATGACGCTATTTTCCGGCAATCGGCCAGAGTGGCCTGTCGGATAATCGACAAACCGTTATCAAGAAGGGCATGGGATGATCCTGGTCACTGGAGGCGCTGGTTTCATAGGCGCGAATTTTGTCTTGGACTGGTTGGCGGGCAGCGAGGAGCCTGTTGTCAACCTGGACAAGCTCACCTACGCGGGCAACCTGGAGAGCCTGGCCAGCCTGCGCGGTGACGCGCGTCACATCTTCGTGCAGGGCGACATGGGCGACCGCGCCTTGGTCGAGCGGTTGCTGGCCGAGCATCGCCCACGCGCTGTCATCAACTTCGCGGCCGAAAGCCACGTGGACCGCTCCATCCATGGGCCCGAAGACTTCATCCAGACCAACATCGTCGGCACCTTCCGCCTGCTCGAAGCCGTGCGCAGCCACTGGTCGGCCCTGCCCGCTGACGAGAAAGCCGCCTTCCGCTTCCTGCACGTCAGCACCGACGAGGTCTACGGCACCCTGAGCCAAAGCGACGCCCCCTTTGCCGAAACCAACCGCTACGAGCCCAACAGCCCCTACAGCGCCAGCAAGGCCGCCAGCGATCATCTGGTGCGTGCCTGGCACCACACCTACGGGCTGCCGGTGCTCACCACCAACTGCAGCAACAACTACGGCCCCTACCACTTCCCCGAGAAGCTCATCCCGCTGATGATCGTCAACGCCCTGGCAGGCAAGCCCTTGCCCGTGTATGGCGACGGCATGCAGGTGCGCGACTGGCTCTATGTCAAGGACCACTGCAGCGCCATCCGCCGCGTGCTCGAAGCGGGCCAACCCGGCGAAACTTACAACGTCGGCGGCTGGAACGAGAAGCCCAACATCGAGATCGTGCACACCATCTGCGCGCTGCTCGACGAACTCACCCCCAAGGCCGGTGGTGGCAGCTACCGCGAGCAGATCACCTTCGTGACCGACCGCCCCGGGCACGACCGCCGCTACGCCATCGACGCCCGCAAGATCGAACGCGAACTGGGCTGGAAGCCCGCCGAGACGTTTGACAGCGGCATCCGCAAGACCGTGGCGTGGTACCTGGCCAACGGCGAGTGGGTGCGGCATGTGCAAAGCGGCGCCTACCGGGAGTGGATAGGCAAGCAGTACGGGGGCGCGGGCGCAGCATGACCATTTTGCTGTTGGGCAAGAATGGCCAGGTGGGCTGGGAGCTGCAGCGCAGCCTCGCACCCCTGGGCGAAGTCATCGCCCTCGACCGTCACGGCGCCGCCCACCCGACCCAGTCTGGGGTGTGGCTTGCAGGCGATCTGGCTGATCCAGCCGGGCTGGCACGCACCGTCGAGGCCCTGCGCCCGCAGGTCATCGTCAACGCTGCCGCACACACCGCCGTGGACCGCGCCGAGAGCGAACCCGATCTTGCCCACCTGCTCAACGCCGAGGCGCCTGGTGCGCTTGCCCGCGCCGCCCAAGCCGTGGGTGCCTGGCTGGTCCACTACAGCACCGACTACGTCTTCGACGGCAGCGGTCACCAGCCCTGGCGCGAAGACGATGCCACCGGCCCCATCAACACCTACGGCCGCAGCAAGCTGCAAGGCGAAGATGCCGTGCGAGCCGCCTGCCAGCAGCACCTCATCCTGCGCACCAGCTGGGTCTATGCGGCGCGTGGCGGCAACTTCGCCAAAACCATGCTGCGCCTGGCGCGCGAGCGTGAACGCCTCACCGTCATCGACGACCAGTTCGGGGCTCCCACGGGGGCGGAGCTCATCGCCGATGTCACGGCGCATGCCATCCGTCACGTGCTGCGCACGGGCGCGGGGCAGGGCACCTACCATCTCGCCGCTGCAGGTGAAACCACCTGGCACGGCTACGCCAGCCACGTCATCGACAGCGCGCGCCGCCTGCAGCCCGAGGGCGGCTGGCAGGTGAACGAAGTGGCACAGGTGCCCACCAGCGCCTTCCCCACGCCCGCGCGGCGGCCGCACAACTCCCGGCTCGACACCCGCCGCCTGCGCGACACCTTCGGCCTGACCTTGCCGCCCTGGCAGCAGGGCGTCGAACGCATGCTCGCCGAAATCCTCTGAGACCGACCGGACAAACACACAGGGAACACCCATGACCGCACGCAAAGGCATCATCCTCGCCGGGGGCTCCGGCACCCGGCTGCACCCCGCCACGCTGGCCATCAGCAAACAACTGCTGCCGGTCTACGACAAGCCCATGGTCTACTACCCGCTGAGCACACTCATGCTCGCGGGCATGCGCGACGTGCTCGTCATCAGCACCCCGCAAGACACCCCGCGCTTCCAGCAACTGCTGGGTGACGGTTCCCAATGGGGCATGAACCTGCAATACGCCGTGCAGCCCAGCCCCGACGGGTTGGCCCAGGCCTTCATCATCGGCGAACACTTCATTGGCAACGCCCCCAGCGCGCTGGTGCTGGGCGACAACATCTACTACGGCCACGACTTCGAACCCTTGCTGGGTGCAGCGGACGCGCAGGCCCAGGGGGCCACCGTCTTCGCCTACCACGTGCAGGACCCGGAACGCTATGGTGTGGTCGAGTTCGACGCCACCGGCAAGGCCGTGAGCATCGAAGAAAAGCCCAAGGCGCCCAAGTCCAACTACGCCGTCACTGGCCTGTACTTCTACGACCAGCAGGTGGTGGACATCGCCAAGGCGGTCAAGCCCAGCGCGCGCGGCGAGCTGGAGATCACCAGCGTCAACCAGGCCTACCTCAAGCGCGGCGAGCTGACGGTGCAGACCATGGGGCGCGGCTACGCCTGGCTCGATACCGGCACGCACGACAGCCTGCTTGAGGCGGGCCAATTCATCGCCACGCTGGAGCGGCGCCAGGGTCTGAAGATCGCCTGCCCTGAGGAAATCGCCTGGCGCAAGGGTTTCATCGACGACGCCCAGCTGGAGCGTCTGGCCCAGCCACTGGCCAAGAACGGCTACGGGCAATACCTGCTGAACCTGTTGCGCTGACACCCAAGATAACCATGCCTTACACCGTCACCCCTACCGCTATTCCCGACGTCCTGGTGCTTGAACCCCGGGTCTTCGGCGACGCACGCGGCTTCTTCTACGAGAGCTTCAACCAGCGCGACTTCGCACAGGCCACGGGCCTGGATGTCACCTTCGTGCAGGACAACCACAGCAAATCCGCGCAGGGTGTGTTGCGCGGGCTGCACTACCAGGTTGAACATGCTCAAGGCAAGTTGGTGCGTGTGGTGCAGGGGGAGGTGTTGGACGTGGCGGTGGACCTGCGGCGCAGTTCACCCACGTTCGGGCGCTGGGTGGGCGAGCGCCTCAGCGCCGACAACAAGAAGCAGCTGTGGGTGCCGCCGGGGTTCGCGCATGGCTTCGTGGTGCTGAGCGAAACGGCCGAGTTCCTGTACAAGACCACCGACTACTGGTACCCCGAGCACGAGCGTAGCCTGTTGTGGAGCGACCCGGCGCTGGGTATCGACTGGCAACTCGCAGCTGCGCCGCTGCTCGCCGCCAAGGACGCGGCCGCGCCCGTCATGGCGCAGGCCGAGGTTTACCCCTGACGGCTCACCGAGCGACAGGCTTCAGGCTGCCACAGCATCCTGCAGCCAGGCTTCACGCAACGCGTGCAGCTGTTCGGTGCGCAGCCGTGCCCCTGGCTGGGCCACCACGGTAGAGGCGGCCGTCGTGGCCAACCGCGCCGCGGCGACAGCGTCATGACCATGGGTGATGGCATAAAAGAACGCGCCAGCAAACATGTCACCCGCGCCCACAGTGTCAACTGCGCGGACCTGAGGTGCAGCCACTGTGTCACGCCTGTCGCCACGAATCACCACGCAACCCAGGGGGCCGCGCGTCATGCACACCGTGCCCGCCAACTTCGACAGGGCATCCGCCAGTTCTGCGGTCTCCGTCAAGCCGGTCCAAGCCTGAGCCTCTTCCTCGTTGCAGAACAGGTAGTCCAGATCGTTTCCGATCATCGCCTCCAGGCCGGGGCGGCAGAAGGTGATCATCGAAACATCACTCAGGGTGGTGGCCAGGGCCACGCCCTCTGCCTTGGCAGCGGCCCGGCCCTGTAAAGCAGCGTCCAGCCCGCTGGGGGAGGCCGAGAGGTAGCCTTCCATGTAGTAGATGCGCGACTTGGCGATGTCCTTGGGGTGCAGCGCGGACGCATCCAGTGTCGCCGTAGCACCCAGAAACGTGCACATGCTGCGCTCTGCATCGGGTGTCACAAACACCATGCAATGCCCGCTCTGGCCAGGCCCCGGGCGTGTGTGGTTCAGGTTGGTGGCCACGCCGTGCTGTTCAAGGTCGCGCTGGTAGAAGTCACCCAGGTCGTCGTCGGCCACTTTGCACGAATAGAAACCGTTCCCCCCCAGCTGGGCCAGCGCCACCACGGTGTTGCCAGCCGAGCCGCCACCTACCCGCTGGTTCGGACGGTGGCCGGGCTGGCCATCCAGCAGGCGCAGCAGCTCGGTACGGCGCTCGGCATCGATCAGCGTCATGCGGCTCTTCTCGATGCCCAGCGCCTGCAACTGCTCGTCGCTGACGTGGTGCTCCGTGTCCACCAGCGCATTGCCGATGGCGTACAGGTGGATGTGGGGGTGCGGGTGGATCATCAACAACCTTCCCGCGTCACTTCAAACCGGCCAGATCGCGCAGCACGGCCACCTTGTCGGCACGCTCCCAGGTGAACTCGGGCTCGTCGCGGCCGAAGTGACCGTACGCGGCCGTCTTGGAGTAGATCGGGCGCAGCAGGTCCAGCATCTGGATGATGCCCTTGGGGCGCAGGTCGAACACCTCGCCCACGATCCGTGCAATCTGCTCGTCGGGGATCACGCCCGTGCCTTCGGTGTAGACGGTCACGTTCATCGGGCGCGCCACACCAATCGCGTAAGCCACCTGGATCTGGCACTGCTTGGCCAGGCCTGCGGCCACGATGTTCTTGGCCACGTAGCGGGCAGCGTAAGCGGCCGAGCGGTCCACCTTGGTCGGATCCTTGCCGCTGAAGGCGCCACCGCCGTGCGGGCAGGCGCCGCCGTAGGTGTCCACAATGATCTTGCGGCCGGTCAGGCCACAGTCACCCTGCGGGCCACCGATCACGAAACGGCCGGTCGGGTTGATCAGGTACTTGGTGTCCTGCAGCCACTCTTTGGGCAGCACCGGTTTGATGATCTCTTCCACGCAGGCTTCGACGAACTCCGGCTTCATGTGTTTGCCGTCGCTCATCTCGGGGCTGTGCTGGCTGGACAGCACCACGGTGTCGATGCTGTGCGGGCGGCCATCCACGTAGCGCATGGTGATCTGGCTCTTGGCGTCAGGGCGCAGGAAGGGCAGGCGGCCGTCCTTGCGCAACTGGGCCTGGCGCTCCACGATGCGGTGCGCGTAGTAGATGGGCGCAGGCATCAGCTCAGGCGTCTCGTCGCAGGCGTAGCCGAACATCAGGCCCTGGTCGCCGGCACCGGTGTTCAGGTAGTCGTCGCTGGCGTGGTCCACGCCCTGGGCGATGTCGTTCGATTGCTTGTCGTAGGCGACCAGCACCGCGCAGCCCTTGTAGTCGATGCCGTATTCGGTGTTGTCGTAGCCAATGCGCTTGATGGTGTCGCGTGCCACCTGGATGTAGTCCACGTGCGCGTTGGTGGTGATTTCGCCCGCCAGCACGACCAGACCGGTGTTGGTCAGGGTCTCTGCCGCCACACGGCTGCGGGGGTCCTGCTCGAAGATCGCGTCGAGGATGGCGTCTGAAATCTGGTCCGCCACCTTGTCGGGGTGGCCTTCGGACACGGATTCGGACGTGAAAAGAAAGTCGTTCGCCATTTGAATACACTCCTTGGTCTGAGCTCGGCGGTCGCCGGGCTTGGGAGCTATGGCGAACGCTTTAGCTGAATTTGTGAATCGCCCGCAAGTTGTTCAATAACTCGGCGATACCTGCATTGTAAAACACAGATTTCTGGGTCGCCGGGTGCGGTCCGATATGCCCATGTTCCTGGTGTTCCGATTTTTAGCGCGTTGGCCGCTGCCGCTGTTGCACCTGCTGGGTGCTATTGGCGGCTGGCTGGCCTGGCTGGTTTCCCCGGCCTACCGGCGTCGCTGGTTCGAGAACACGCGGCTGGCCGGTGTATGTGGCTGGGGGCGCTGGGCTTCCGTGGCTGCTGCGGGACAGCAGGTGGCAGAACTGCCCCGCCTCTGGTTTGGCCAACCCGTTCAGGTGGGCTGGGAGGGCGCAGCGCATATCCAGGCCGCGTTGAACCATGGCCACGGCATGCTTTTTCTCACGCCGCACCTGGGTTGTTTCGAGATCACGGCGCAGGCCTATGCCCAGCGTTTCGGCGGGCAGCCTGGTTCTACTGGTAAACCCATTTCGGTCTTGTTTCGTCCGCCAAGGCAGCAAGCATTGCGCGAAGTGGTGGAGGCCGCCCGTGTAAGGCCTGGCCTTGCCACTGCGCCCACCACGCTGGCTGGGGTGCGTCAGCTCATTCAGGCGTTGCGCGATGGTGAAGCCGTTGGCCTGCTGCCTGACCAGGTGCCGCCGGAAGGGCTGGGCGTTTGGGCCCCTTTCTTCGGCAAACCTGCCTACACAATGACATTGGCAACAAGATTTGCGCGCACCCCAGGTGTCGAGGTTCTGCTGGCTTGGGGTGAACGGCTTCCCTGGGGGCGGGGGTACACGGTGCACATCCAGCCTCTGACTCAGGTTTTGGGCGAGCCGCTGGCTGACGATCCCGTGGCAGCAGCGTCACAGATCAACCAGGCCATGGAACACGTGATTCGACGCTGTCCTCAGCAGTATCTGTGGGGTTATGCGCGTTACAAAACCCCGCGCAAAGGGATGCACGGATGAGCGAAATCACCGAAGACACACGCAGTGGATGGCAGCGTTTGCTGAATGGCCTCGGTCTGGCTGCCATGCGCGTGATGGCGCGCATGCCCTTGCCGATGGTGCGTGCGCTGGGATGGATGTTCGGTCAGGTGCTGCACGTTGTAGCGGCCAGGCGTCGACGCATTGCCCGGATCAACTGGGCCTTGTGTTTCCCTAATGACAGCGAAGCCAAGCGCAACCGTGCCGTTCGCGAGCACTTCGTCCGTTTCGCGCAGGCCTGGCTAGACCGAGGCTGGCTGTGGGAGGGGCGCCCCGATGTGGTTCGCCGCCGCCTGCGGCTGGTGGGTGAGGTGGATCAATTCAGCAGTGACTCGCCACGTGTCGTCTTCGCGCCCCATTTCGTGGGCATGGACGCGGGCTGGACGGCACTCACGGCACATCTGCCCAGAAGGTTCTGCGGCATCTACGCGCAACAGCTCAACCCTGACGTGGACCGATGGATGGCGCAGGGCCGTCAGCGCTTTGGCGAGCCCCATATCGTGGCCAGGCACCAGGGTGTCAAGCCGATGGTGTCAGCTCTGCGCGCGGGCGAGCCCCTTTACCTGCTCCCCGATATGGACCATGGGATCAACGACGCCGTGTTCGCACCATTTTTCGGTGTTCAAACTGCCACGCTTACTTCACTGCCTCGCTTTGCGCGTCTGGGCCGCGCGACGGTGGTGCCCGTGACCAGCCGCATGACCCGCGATGGCTATGAGGTGCGAGTCTGGCCTGCTTGGGAGGCTTACCCCTCCGATGTGCTGGAGGCCGATGTGGCGCGGATGAACAGCGAATTGGAGCGCATGATCCGCTCCATGCCGGAGCAGTACTACTGGGTCCACAAACGGTTCAAGACCCGTCCGCCGGGAGAGGACCCGTTTTACAGCTAGCCCGGCTCAGTTTGGAGGGGCGTTGGTGGTGCAGCCCTCTCAGGCGGCCGGTTCTGTCGGTGGCTTCTCGGACGTTTCGTGAGTCCAGTTCCAAAGCAACTGTGCTACTTCGTCCAGACCTTGCCGCTTGAGTGCCGAGAAAAGCTTCGCTTCCCCGCCGCCAGCTTGCAGCCGCGCAATGGACAGGGCCTTGTTGGCCTCGGCCCGAGTGAGTTTGTCCGCCTTGGTCAGCAGCACCAGAAAGCGAAGCCCTTGCTCCACCCGGGGGCGTATCACTTCCAGCAGCACTTCGTCCAGTTCGGTCAAACCCAATCGGGGATCACACAGCAGCACCACACCGCGCAGGTTGGGGCGGGTCAGCAGGTAATTGGCCATCACACGTTGCCAACGCAGCTTGGCTTCCCGGGGAACGGCTGCATAGCCGTAGCCGGGCAAGTCGGCCAGCACAGCGTCCACCGCCCCCTGCTTGCCCAAGGCAAACAGGTTGATGCTCTGGGTACGCCCGGGCGTCTTGGAAGCAAAAGCCAGACGCTTTTGCTGGGTCATCGTGTTGATGCAGGTGGATTTGCCCGCGTTGGAGCGACCGACAAAGGCAATCTCCGGCACATCCAGCGGCGGCAGGTGCTCCAGCTGCGGCGCGGTGGTCAAAAAGCGTGCCGTGTGCAGCCACGCATGGGCCGTCTTGGGGGCGATGACCGGCTGTGCTTGACGGGGCGGCGGGCTGGCCGACGCCTGATCGGCGGAGGGGGGGGAGGCGTCGATATTGCTCATGTGCGGATTCGGGTTCATTGGCCATTGTAAAATCAACGCGTTTTGCGCCTTGCCGGTCTGGCGGGGCGTGACTTCGTAGCAACCCGACGCCACCTGCCCACGAAATGAAACTGATTCCTTCCCTCATCGGTGCCGCTATTCTGGCAACCCTGTCCTTGTCCGCCCAGGCGCAGGCCGCCAAACCCGATCTGGGCAAGGGTTCGACCCTCTACGGTCAGGTCTGCGTGGCTTGTCATGCCGCCGACGGCAACTCCACCATCGCCGCCAACCCCAAGCTGGCGCAGCAGCATCCCGAGTACATCGTCAAGCAGCTGCAAGAGTTCAAGTCTGGCAAGCGTGCCAATGCCGTGATGTCCGGTTTCGCAGCCAGCATGTCTGATGACGACATGCGCAATGTGGCTTACTGGCTGGCCTCTCAAAAAGCCAAGACCGGTTTCGCCCGAGACAAGGAACTTGTGGCCCTGGGTGAGCGCATCTACCGCGGCGGCATTGCCGACCGCCAGATCGCCGCCTGTGCCGGGTGCCACACTCCCAACGGCGCCGGTATTCCTGCGCAATATCCCCGTCTGGCTGGCCAGCATGCCGACTACACCGTCGCCCAGATGAACGCGTTCCGTTCCGGTGGCCGCAAGAACAGCGTGCCGATGGCTCAGGTCGCGGCACACATGACCGACAAGGAAATTGCAGCGGTTGCTGACTACATCGCTGGTCTGCGCTGATGTTCCCGGCCCATGCCGAGCCAGGCAAATCCCTGGATCGCCGGGGGGCTTGGCATTTAATATAAGTCGGCGTTAATATTCGGCAGGACAATGCTTTATTGTCAAGAGCATTGAACCGATGGCCAAATTTCTCCTCATAGCCAAGGCAGGCCCCGTTTCAAGGCCTGCCTTTTTTCTGGGTCACGTTTTTCCATGAGTGTTTCCACCGCAGGTTTCGAGATCAGAGGCGGCTCGCGATTCATCCGCGATGCGGTGGAGTTGCTCTCTTCGATGCGCTTTGCCATTTCGCTGCTGACGGTGATCTGCATCGCGTCGGTGGTGGGTACGGTGCTCAAGCAGCACGAGCCGATCAACAACTACATCAACCAGTTCGGTCCTTTCTGGGCCGAGGTGTTTGGCGCCATCGATCTCTACTCGGTATACAGCGCCTGGTGGTTCCTGTTGATCCTGGCCTTCCTGGTGATCAGCACCTCCTTGTGCATCATCCGCAACACGCCCAAGATTTTTCAAGACCTCAAGCTGTTCAAGGAAAACATCCGCGAGCAAAGCCTGAAGGCGTTTCCGCACCGGGCCGAGGCGGAACTGAACGAGGAGGGTGAAGCCGCGGCTCACCGAATTGGGCAAACCTTGTTGTCTGCGGGCTGGAAGGTCCGCCTGCAACAACGCGAGACTTCTGTTGGCGCAGGTTGGATGGTTGCTGCCAAGGCCGGGGCTGCCAACAAGCTGGGGTATCTTGCTGCCCACGGAGCCATCGTCCTGATCTGCATCGGGGGGCTGTTTGACGGCGACCTCGTGGTGCGGGCGCAGATGTGGTTCAACGGCAAGACGCCCTTCACCGGTGGAGGCCTGATTGCCGAAGTGCCTGAGCAGCATCGTTTGACTGACAAAAATCCGACGTTCCGCGGCAACTTGCTGGTGACCGAGGGCACGCGTGCTGGCACGGCCATCCTGGCGCAGCCCGAAGGGGTGATCCTGCAGGAGCTGCCCTTCGATGTTGAACTCAAGAAGTTCGTGGTCGAGTACTACTCCACCGGCATGCCCAAGCTCTTTGCGAGCGACATCGTCATCCACGACCGCTACAGCGGCGAAAGCAAGGAAGCGCGGGTCGAGGTCAACCACCCCGTCAGCTACCGCGGCATCGAAATCTACCAGTCCAGTTTTGACGACGGCGGGTCTCTGCTCAAGCTGCAGGCTGTTCCCATGGGAGCGGCAACCAAGGCGTTCACCGTCGAAGGACGTGTGGGGCAGTCCACGGCGCTGACCAACGGCGATCAGCGCATGACGCTCGAGTTCACCGGCCTGCGCGTGATCAACGTCGAGAACTTCCTCAGCAACAGCAACAGTGGCGCCGATGTGCGCAAGGTCGATCTGCGCGAGGCCATTGAAAGCCGCCTGGGGTCTGCTCACAAGACCGTGACAGAAAAGCAGTTGCGCAACGTGGGACCCAGTGTCACCTACAAGCTGCGTGACGAGGCGGGTCAGGCGCGGGAGTATCACAATTACATGCTGCCCATAGATGTGGATGGCTCCAGGGTGTTTGTGCTGGGCGTGCGCGACACGCCAGCCGATCCTTTCCGTTACCTGCGTGTGCCGGTTGACGAGAAGGATTCCATTGACGGCTTCATCCGTTTGCGTGCCGCGCTGGCCAATGGCGATCTTCGCCGCGAGGCGGTCCGCCGCTACGTGAAAGACGCCGCCTCTGGCCAGCGCCCAGAGATGGTCGAGGCTTTGTCGGTCTCGGCGCAGCGCGCTATCGATCTGTTTGCCGGTACCGATGCGGCCATCGAAAAAATGCCGCGCAATGGTGATTCGCCATTGGGTGGGTTGCAGGCGGTCTCTGCATTCATGGAGACGAACGTCCCCGAGGCTGAGCGTGAGCGCGCGGGCGAGGTGCTGTTGCGCATCCTCAATGGAACCCTGTTCGAGCTGTACCAACTCAGCCGCGAAGGGGCAGGGCTCCCGCCTGCTGAACGTGGCGAGCAAAGCGCTGCCTTCATGACGCAGTCTGTCCTGAGTCTGAGCGACGCCTTCTTCTACCCGGCACCGTTCACTTTCCAGCTGGCTGACTTCCAGCAAGTGCAGGCCAGCGTGTTCCAGGTGGCGCGAGCCCCTGGCAAGACCATTGTTTATATCGGCTGCCTGTTGCTGATTCTGGGCGTTTTTGCCATGCTCTATGTGCGTGAGCGCCGTTTGTGGGTGTGGCTGTCACCGCGCGGGGAAGGTCAGGGTGGCTTGCATGCGACCATGGCCTTGTCGTCGAACCGCAAGCTGATGGACAACGACCGCGAATTCCAGACACTCAAAAACCGTTTGCTGCAGACTGCCCCAGAGGTGACCCCATGAATGCCGTGACACAGACTGTTGACTTGAAGAAGAGCGATTCCACCCCCGGCTTGGGTGGTGGGTATTTTGCGCGCCGTGATCTTTGGGACTGGCTCTACGCCGCCTTGGTCGTTGCAGGGGCAGCCTATGCGTTCTTTCTTTACGGTCATCACATGGACGGCTACGAGAAGGCGATTCTCGCGGGTGTCGCGCCCAGCCTGATTGCATTGGCCTGGTTCTGGCGACCCGTGCGCTTGCTCACGGTGGCCGTGGCACTGTTGTCTCTGTTGGCCATCTGGCTGTATCACGTGGATGGCGTGCCGCAGCTGGCGCGTGCAGATGACGCTTTCCTCCTCAAGTACTTCATCTCCAGTCAGTCCGCCATCCTTTGGATGAGCATGCTCTTCTTCATGAGCACGGCTTTCTTCTGGGCAGGTATCTTCTCGCGCTCCAATGCCGATGCATTCGAGCGGCTGGGCTCCAGGCTCGCTTGGGTCGCCGTCACCCTGGCGCTGGTCGGTTCTTTCGTTCGCTGGTACGAGGGTTACCTCATAGGTCCTGATGTCGGACACATCCCGGTCAGCAACCTGTACGAAGTTTTTGTGCTGTTTTCCTGGCTGACAGCTGCCTATTACCTCTACTACGAAGACCGCTACCAGACCCGCCGCATGGGCGCCTTTGTGATGCTGGTCGTCAGCGCTGCGGTGGGCTTCTTGCTTTGGTACACCGTGGTGCGCGAGGCGCACGAGATCCAACCTCTGGTCCCGGCGCTGCAGAGCTGGTGGATGAAGCTGCACGTGCCTGCCAACTTCATTGGCTATGGCACCTTCGCCATCGCGGCGATGCTGGCGTTTGCCTACCTCATCAAACAAAGTGCGGGCGAGGCCCGCTGGTGGAAGCTCGCGCCCCTTTGGCTGCTGGGTGTGGTCTTGTGCTTTGAACCCCTGGTCTTCCGCCGTGGCGCCACAGAGGCCGGTGGCAGTTACTGGTTCATCTACTTCGGTCTGTCGGCACTCATCGTGGGTGGCATTCTTGCCGCGCGGCGCCGTATCGCCGAGCGTCTGCCCACGCTGGAGGTGCTGGACGACGTGATGTACAAAGCCATCGCAGTCGGCTTTGCGTTCTTCACCATTGCCACCGTGCTTGGTGCACTGTGGGCGGCTGAAGCCTGGGGCGGTTACTGGAGCTGGGACCCGAAGGAAACCTGGGCTTTGATCGTGTGGTTGAACTACGCCGCCTGGTTGCACATGCGCCTGATGAAAGGCTTGCGTGGCACCGTGGCCGCCTGGTGGGCGCTGGTCGGGCTCGTGGTCACCACCTTCGCCTTCCTGGGGGTCAACATGTTCCTCAGCGGCCTGCACAGTTACGGAGAACTCTGATGCGCATCCTTCCCAGTGAGATCACGCCGCGCGAGGTCTACCTGCGGCGAAGGGAATGGCTTTTGGGGACCGCCGGGGCTGGCCTTGCCCTGGCACCGTGGCTTGGAGGCAATGCCTGGGCGGCGGAGTCCCGGCCCGGAAAGTTGGCAGCGTTGCCTGCGAAGGCCTCTGAGGTCAGGGGCGCCCGCACAATGGAAAAGCTCACGCCCTATGAGGATGCGAGCGGCTACAACAATTTCTACGAATTTGGCCTCGACAAGGGTGACCCGGCGCGCTACGCCAACAAGATGAAGACCCGCCCCTGGACGGTCCAGGTCGATGGTCTGGTCAACAAACCCCGCACGTTTGGAATCGACGATCTGCTCAAGCTCTCCCCGATGGAGGAGCGGATCTACCGACTGCGTTGCGTCGAGGGCTGGTCCATGGTGATTCCCTGGATCGGTTACTCGCTGGCCTCTTTGATCAGCCAGGTGGAGCCGCAGGGCAGTGCCAAATATGTCGAGTTCCACACCCTGGCCGACCGGGAAACGATGCCTGGCGTTCGCTCCAGCGTGTTGTCCTGGCCGTATGTCGAGGGTCTCAGGCTTGACGAAGCAAGGCACCCTTTGACCATGCTCGTGTTCGGGATGTACGGCGAAGTGTTGCCGAACCAGAACGGCGCCCCACTGCGCCTGGCTGTACCTTGGAAGTATGGTTTCAAGAGCGGCAAATCCATCGTCAAGATCCGTTTTGTTGAAAAGCAACCCGCCACGGCGTGGAACGTTGCCGCACCGCAGGAATACGGGTTCTATTCGAACGTCAACCCCGATGTTCCCCATCCACGCTGGAGCCAGGCAAGCGAACGGCGCATTGGGGAGGGCGGTTTGCTGGCCCGGCGCATGAAGACGCAACTCTTCAACGGCTACGAATCTGAGGTCGGCCAGCTGTATGCCGGGATGGACTTGAGCAAGTTCTACTGAACGACAGGTGCAGGGAGTCGGCGCTTTTCTCTTGCGCCCCTGGTTGAAAGGGGTGGTGCTGGCCGCGTGCGCCTTGCCAGCCTTGTGGCTGTTTGGCGCTGGATTTGCCGACTTGCTGGGCGCTAACCCCGCAGAGGCGCTCATCCGTGGCCTAGGGGACTGGACGCTGCGCCTGCTGTGCCTGACGCTGACCATCAGCGCTCTGCGGCGCACCTTCCAATGGCACGGCCTGGCTCGCTGGCGGCGTGGCCTGGGTGTGTGGACCTTTGCCTATGCCAGTCTGCATTTGTTGTCCTACGCCTGGTTCGATATGGGGTGGGGGCTGCAAGACATCGCCAAAGACATACCCCAACGTCCGTTCATACTGGTCGGTGTTCTGGCTTGGGTGTTGATGCTCCCGCTGGCAATGACGTCGTTCAACGCCGCTGTCCGTTGGATGGGCGGCGCACGCTGGCAGAAGCTGCACCGCGCGGTTTACGCCGTGGCGGCGCTTGCCGTGCTGCATTTCTTCTGGATGCGCGCAGGCAAGAACCATTTTGGCGAGGTGGCCGTCTATGCGGCCATATTGGCGGCGCTCATGCTTTGGCGCGTGGCCTTGCGCTGGCGTGACAAGCGGTGAGCGCAGCGGGTTGCATAATCAGCCTTCGCCGAGCCGCCTCAAGGAGGCTGAAGCCCCCTTGGGGGGCAGAGAACAAGGTGAGCGTGGGGGCAGTTTCACTTCAGGCAGCCAAGCCCACTGCTGCACAGCCTGACTTCAAAGAGCCAGTGGGCGCTCCAGACGCAATTGGTCTTCCAGCGTCTCGCGCTCGCGAATCAGCTGCACGCCCGTGCCGCGAACCAGAACTTCCGCGGCACGCCCGCGCGTGTTGTAGTTGCTGGACATGCTCATGCAGTACGCACCAGCCGAACACACCGCCAGCAGATCGCCTGCCTGGACGTTCAATTCGCGGTCACGGCCCAGCCAGTCCCCGCTCTCACACACCGGCCCAACGATGTCCCAGGTGACAGGCTCGCCTGCGCGTGGCTGCACCGGCACGATGGCGTGGTAGGCCTCGTACATCGCAGGGCGTGGCAGGTCGTTCATCGCCGCATCCACGATCAGGAAGTTCTTGTGTTCACCGGGTTTCAGGAAAACCGCCTGTGTCACACAGATGCCTGCGTTGCCCACGAGTGACCGGCCAGGTTCGATCATCAGCTTGCGCTGCCCATAGCCACGCGCATCCAGCTTGGCCAGCAAAGCTTGCCACAAGCTGTCAGCAGCGGGCGGCGTTTCGCCTTGGTAGGCAATCCCGAGGCCGCCGCCGAAGTCGATGTGTTCCAGGTGGATACCCTGCGCCTCGATCGCATCCACCAAGTCGAGGATGCGATCCATGGCATCCAGGTAGGGCGAGGTTTCGGTGATCTGTGAACCGATGTGGCAGTCAATGCCCACCACCCGCAGGCCAGGCAGACTGGCAGCGTGCTGGTACGCCGCCAGCACGTCGCCATGTGCAATTCCGAACTTGTTGCCCTTGAGGCCGGTGGAAATGTAGGGGTGGGTCTTGGCGTCCACGTCGGGGTTCACGCGCAGGCTCACAGGTGCGCGCAAGCCCAGGCTCTGCGCCACGTCATTGAGCACATCGAGCTCCGGCAGGCTCTCCACGTTGAAGCAGCCTATGCCCACTTGCATGGCGTGCTGCATTTCCGCGCGTGTCTTGCCCACGCCAGAGAAGATGATCTTGGCAGGGGCTGCGCCAGCACGAAGCGCGCGCTCCAGTTCGCCACCCGAAACGATGTCAAGCCCGCAGCCCGCCTGAACGAAGGTCTGCAGAACGGCCAGTGAGGAATTCGCCTTCATGGCATAGCAGATCAATGCGTCGCGCCCGGCGAAGCCTCGCTGGTAGGCCGCAAGCGCAGCCAGCATGGCTGCCTGTGAGTAGACGAAAAGCGGAGTGCCGTGGGTGCGAGCGAGCTCGGTAACGGGGACGGACTCCACCATCAACTGGCCGTCTTGGTAGGCGAAATGAGGGTGTCCGGGCAAGGAGGCGGGCAGGGCCATGTCAGTGGTGCAGAGGTTCAGGGGGCCGGGTTGCGGCTGCCGCTGGAGGGAATGGATGTGGATGTGTTTGGGGCGGCGTCCGGCAGGTAGAGCGGACCCTTCTGTCCGCATCCGCTGGCGGCCAGAAGGATCACGCCCAGCAGGGAGCCAACACACAGTCTGGATATGCGTTTGACCCTGACAGAAAGCCGGGCAAAGCCGCCGTTTCCAAGCTGGGTGGGTATGAGGCCTAAAATTCGCCGAAATTCAAACATCCGGGAATTGTAATGACGGACCTCGAATACATGGATCGCGCCGAGTCGGTCCTCAAGGCGATCGAGGCGGCGTGTGACCGCATCAACGATGAAACCGACGCCGACATTGACAACCAGCGTGTGGGCGGAATGATCACGCTGGTGTTCCGCAACGGCAGCCAGATCGTGATCAACCTGCAGAAGCCGCTGCACGAAATCTGGATGGCCGCCCGCTCTGGCGGGTTCCACTACAAGTTCGACGGCCAGTGCTGGATGGACACCAAGGGGGCCGGGGAATTCTTTGCGCACCTTTCGCGGGAAGCCAGCGCGCAGGCTGGCGTCCCGCTGAACTTCAGTTCCTGAACAGGTCCAGGATGCTCCGCTTTTCCTGAGAAGCCTCGGGATTTGCCGGAATCTCTTGTTGTGTGACGGGCTGCGCATCGGCGCTGCCCAGGCTGGCTACGCCTTCACCGGGCTGGAACTCCTCGTAGAACCATTCACCTTGGGTATGGACGACTCCAGGAGGGACGGGGGGTTCCTCCACGGGGGTGTTTTTCAGCGCTTCGCGCATGAATGAAATCCAGATGGGAAGGCTCAGCCCGCCACCCGTTTCCCTGCGGCCCAGGTTGCGCGGGGTGTCGTACCCCACCCATGCCGCCGCCACCAAGGTGGGTTGGTAACCAACGAACCAGGCATCCACGGCGTCGTTGGTGGTACCGGTCTTGCCGTACAGATCAGGGCGTTTGAGTGTGGCCTGTGCTCTGGCGGCCGTGCCAGAGCGGGTGATCTCCTGCAGCAACTGGCTCATCATGAAAGCGTTGCGAGGGGAAATGGCGCGTTGCGATTCATCTGGTGCCTTAGGGGGAACCTCGAGAAGTACTTTGCCTTTGTGATCCGTTACGCGCGTGATGAGCACTGGCGGCACGTAGTATCCCCCGTTGGCAAACACACCGTAACCAGTGGCCATCTGCATGGGGGTGACCGATCCTGCACCCAGGGCCATGGTCAGATAGGGTGGATGCTTGTCTGCGTCGAAGCCGAATTTCGTCACCCATTCCTGCGCGCTGCCGGTCCCCACAGCCTTCAGGATGCTGATCGACACCATGTTCTTGGATTTGGCCAGTGCAGTGCGCACCGTCATGGGGCCTTCAAACTTGCCATCGTAGTTCTTGGGTTCCCAGGGCTTGCCGCCAGTGACCGTTGCGCTGAAGAACAACGGCTGGTCGTTGACTACGGTGGCGGGCGTGATGCCTTTTTCCAAGGCGGCGGAATAGATGAACGGTTTGAAGCTGGAGCCAGGTTGCCGCCAGGCTTGCGTCACATGGTTGAACTTGCTCTTGTCAAAGTCAAAGCCCCCCACGAGTGCGCGAATCTCGCCGGTACGTGGATCCATCGCAACGAAGGCAGATTCGACCTCGGGAGTCTGCGTGATGGTCCAGGTGTTGCGTGCGGTCTTCATGATGCGCACCACGGCCCCCGGGCGCAGCTTCAGATTGGGCGGCGCCTTGTCCGACAGGCCAGATTGCACAGGCTGAAGTCCGTCGCCAGTGATTTCAATGGGTTCGTCATCACCGCGCACGACGGTGACCTTGCGAGGCGTCACATCCAGAACCACCGCTGTCAGCAATTCGCCGTTATCAGGCAGTGCCGAGATCACCTCGTCAATGGCTTCTTCCCTCGCCTGCTTGGCTGCAGGCAAATCAATGAAGCGCTCTGGGCCCCGGTAATGCTGGCGCTGTTCAAAGTCCATAACGCCCGCTCTGACGGCCAAATACGCGGCGCGCTGCGCCTGCGCATTCACGGTGGTGTGAACTTCCAGACCACGTGTGTAGGTCTCTTCGCCGTACTGCTCAAAAATTGACTGCCGTACCATCTCGGCAATGTATTCCGCGTGCACTTCGCGCTGCCCGTTGACCTTGCGCAGCTTCAACGGTTCGACCTTGGCGGCCTTGGCTTCTTCTGCTGTGATGAAGCCGTTTTCGAGCATCCGGTCAATGATGTAGAGTTGGCGGACGCGAGCACGTTTGGGGTTGCTGATCGGGTTGTAGGCCGACGGTGCCTTGGGCAGCCCGGCCAGCATGGCTGCCTCGGCAATCGTCACGTCCTTGAGGGGTTTGCCGAAATAGACCTGTGACGCTGCAGCAAAGCCGTAAGCCCTGTGACCCAGGAATATCTGGTTCATGTAGATCTCAAGGATCTGTTCCTTCGTCAGCAGGTGTTCGAGCTTGAAGGTCAGAAGCACCTCATAGATCTTCCGGACGTAGCTTTTCTCGCTCGAAAGGTAGACGTTACGTGCCACCTGCATGGTGATAGTGGAGGCTCCTTGGCTCTTGGCCTGCCCCAGGTTGGCCAGGGCGGCGCGAACCATTCCCCTGTAGTCGACGCCGTTGTGTTCGAAGAAGCGTGCATCCTCAATGGCCAGCACCGCGTTCACCATGACTGGCGGGATGTCTTCGAAAGGCAGCAGGTTCCTGCGCTCCTCGCCGAATTCTCCTATCAGCTCACCGTCGTTTGAGTAAATGCGCAGAGGTAGCTTCGGGCGGTAGTCCGCCAGTTCCACCACATCTGGAAGGTTGGGGTAGGCGGCAGCCAAACCGATGCCGACGGCGAGCAGCAGCGCCGCAACGCCGCCAGCACAAATGGCAGCCGCCCATGCCAGCCACCGGGTCAACTGATGTGACCTTGACGGGTGGCGGGCGGAGGCTGTCTTGTCGGTGCTGGAGGTGCTGGGCTTGGTCATGTACGCCTTAGGAGTGTGCCGGGATTATAAAAATCCGGGTGCAGTGGCTGAGTTTTCAAGAGACGGAGCTCGGAAAACCTTGTAACGAATGGTGAAAAATGGTGGATACTGCTGACTATCAGCAACGTCGCTGGCGTGGGATTTTGACAACGCCTATTCCAGGTCGTGGGGACATCCACCTTGTTGGCACCGCTGTCTTGCTGCTAGGATTGATACACGATGTGACAATTGGGTTCCTCTTGGGGCCCTCATGTAGGGGATGGAATTGATCTCTTTGGGGTCTATGTTCAGCCGGGAGCCAGCGCCGCTGCTCGGCATCGATGTCAGTTCCACCACGGTCAAGCTGGTTGAGCTCGGGCGTTCCCGTGACGGGGGGCTTGTGCTGCAGCACTGCGCCATGGATACCTTGGAACGTGGCTGGATCAACGAAGGCAATATCGAGAAATTCGATGAGGTTGCCGAAGTACTGCGCCGATTGGTTCGCAAGTCAGGCAGTAAGACCAAGAACGTGGCGCTTGCATTGCCTGGGTCAGCCGTCATTACCAAGAAAATCGTCTTGCCTGCGGGCCTTAGCGACCGTGATATGGAGGTCCAGGTCGAATCTGAAGCAACGCAGTA
This sequence comes from Burkholderiaceae bacterium, assembly GCA_041913045.1. Taxonomy (GTDB): domain Bacteria; phylum Pseudomonadota; class Gammaproteobacteria; order Burkholderiales; family Burkholderiaceae_C; genus CAMLOF01. The sequence goes on from JAYSGB010000006.1 coordinate 35,350, forward strand.
CATCCCCTTTCCGCTGGCCGACGTGAGCCTTGATTTTTGCGTGATAGGGCCGACTGCCAACTCCCCCAGTTACGTGGACGTGTTGCTTGCTGCGTCGCGCAAGGAGAAAGTGTCCGACCGGCAGGGGTTGGCCGAGGCGGCGGGCTTGACACCAGTGATCATGGATGTGGAGTCGTACGCGTCTCGTCTTGCGGCCAGTCGCGTTATAGAGACCTTGCCCAACCACGGTCAGGACATGCTGATCGCCCTGTTCGAGGTTGGTTCGCAGACCACAAGCTTGCAGGTCATACGCAACGAAGATGTGATTTACGAACGGGACCAGATGTTTGGCGGCGTGCAGTTGACCAACCTGATCTCTCGCCACTACGGCATGTCGTTTGACGAGGCCGACGAGAAGAAGAAGAAAGGCACGTTAGCCGCCGACTACAACGAAAGTGTTCTGCGGCCCTTTATGGAAAACCTTGCGCAGGAATTGGGACGTGCGCTGCAGTTCTTCTTCACCAGCACCCCGCACAACAAAGTCGATCACATCCTGCTGTCTGGCGGGTCTGCCTCGCTGCCTGGGTTGACCGAGATCGTTTCTGCCCAAACCTCGTTCCCCTGCAAGGTCATCAATCCTTTTGACGGCATGACCATCGCCCCCTCGGTTCAAGCCAAACAACTCACAGCGGAGGCCACTTCCTATCTGGTGGCCACTGGTCTGGCCTTGCGGAGGTTCAGTCAATGATTCAGATCAACCTCCTTCCCCACCGCGAGGCGGCCCGCAAAAAGCGCAGGGAGTTGTTTTTTGTCCAATTGGGGCTGGCGGCACTCGTTGGACTCGGCGTCTCGGGCAGTGTGTTTGCCTGGTACCAGGTGCGCATAGAGAACCAGGCCCAGCGCAACACGTTGCTGCGCAGCGAGATCGCCAAGCTTGATGAGCAGATCAAGGAAATCTCCGGTTTGCAAGCCCAGCTCAACGGCCTGAAGGCTCGTCAGGCGGGGGTGGAAAGCCTGCAGGCTGATCGCAATTTGCCAGTTCACCTCCTGGATGAGATGGTGCGCCAGCTTCCAGACGGTGTTTACCTCAAGACGCTGAAGCAAGATGGTTTGTCCATCACTTTGACGGGCGTTGCTCAATCGCAGGAACGTGTTTCGGAGTTGTTGCGTAACTTCAGTGGAAACAGCCCTTGGCTCACGCAGCCTCAGTTGGTGGAAATCGTGGCGGGCAACGTGACATTGTCTTCCCGTGAGCAGCGCCGGGCATTTGAATTTTCCATGCGGGTTACATTGACCCGTGGTCCCGGTGATCCTGCGGCGGCAGGCGCGGCTGCCCAGCCGCCCGGCAAGGTCTGAGTTCCTGGCCGGAGGTGATCCATCATGCCAAAGAAGACGAAGAAAAATTCCATCGATTTCGCGGCGCTGCAAGAGAAGCTGCGCGCTCAGTTCACTGATCTCGACCCCAACGATCCGTCCTTGTGGCCGGATGTTCCACGTTACCTTCTGTTGGCCATGCTGGCCGTCGTGGTGGTCGTGGGGCTTTGGTTTGCGTGGCTGAGTGGTTTTGAAGAAACCTTGGTCGCGGAGCAAAACCGCGAAGTCCAGCTGAAGCAGGAATACACAGCAAAACTCGGGCAAGCTGTGAACCTAGAACCGCTGAAAGCTCAGTTGGAGCAGGTTCAGCAGTATGTGACACAGCTGGAAAAACAACTGCCCAGCAAGGCAGAAATGGACCAGCTGTTGTCCGACATCAACCAGGCAGGCCTTGGACGGAGTTTGCAGTTCGAGTTGTTCCGGCCTGGTTCGATCAACATGCATGAGTACTACGCAGAATTGCCGATCGCGTTGCGTGTTTCGGGCAGCTACAGCGATATTGGGTTGTTCGCTTCGGACATCGCCCACCTCTCTCGTATCGTCACCCTGAACAACATGTCCCTGGCGCCCGTTGCCAACCGACCTGATGTCTTGACGATGGATGCCACTGCCAAGACCTTCCGCTACCTCGATCAGGAAGAGTTGCTTGCCCAGCAAAAGACGAAGAGCCAGGGAGGAAAGAAGTGAGCACTTTCTTTATCACCCGGCCAGTTGCCTTGGTGGCTGCATTGCTAGTGTTGTCAGGTTGCAGTGGCGGCTCCCAAGATGAGGTCCGCCAGTGGATGAACGAGCAGCGCAGCACGGTCAGGCCGAAGATTGAGCCGATCTCCGAACCCAAGCGTTTTGTTCCCCAGGCTTATGTCAGCGCCGAAGCGCTGTCCCCGTTCAGTTCCGAGAAACTGGCGAGGTTGTTGCGTGCCGAGGCTGGCAAAGCCGGTACGTCCGCGCTGTTGGCTCCAGAATTGAACAGGCGCAAGGAACCGCTGGAGGCTTTGCCCCTGGACACCATGAACATGGTGGGTTTGTTGGATAAAAGTGGCCAAAAAGTGGCGCTGGTTCGTGCAGGAAGCCTGCTCTACCAAGTTCGGGTGGGTAACTACCTAGGCCAGAATTACGGGCGCGTCACGCGCATCAATGAAACCGAGATCACCCTGAGGGAGATCGTGCAGGATGCATCCGGTGAGTGGATCGAGCGTCCTGCCACGCTGCAGCTTCAAGAGGGAACCCGCAAATGACTACACACATTTCTCCCAACGGTCAGAAACGAGGCATTGTGACCAGATTTGTCAAAGTGCCAGCATTGCTCTCTGCCATGTGGGTTGCGGGATTCGCACATGCCCAGTTGGCCATCCAGTCTGTCACGGCTGCGGTGCAGGGGGGCGCGGAGGTGATCCGTATCCAGACCAGTGAGCCTTTGAAGCAACTGCCTGCGGGCTTCGTGATTCAGTCACCTGCGCGCATAGCACTGGATTTTTCTGGGGCGACCAACGGCATGGGCCGCAACATGGTTGAGTTGAACCAGGGTAACTTGCGCTCGGCCAACGTGGTGGAGGCGGGGGATCGCACCCGCGTGGTGCTCAATCTCAGCCAGCCAGTCAAGTACCAAACCCGCCTGGACGGCAACGGCTTGCTCGTCCTTCTTGAGCCTGCGTCTGCAACTGCGCCTGAATCCACAGGGGCAACTTCGCCGCTCTTCGCTGCGACGACAGGTTCGGCCGAAGTCCTTCCGCTGGCGGATATCGATTTCCGGCGGGGGACGGAGAACGCGGGCAGGGTGATCGTCAATCTGCCCAACAATCAGACCGGAGTGGATGTCCGCCCCCAAGGCAAGGCGCTGGTGGTGGAGTTCATGAAGACGTCGTTGCCCGAAGCGCTGCGCAGGCGCCTGGACGTGGCGGACTTCGGAACGCCGGTGCGGACCATCACGACGACACAGAACGGTGACCGGGTGCGAATGGTGGTCGAGCCTGTGGGTGCTTGGGAGCACAGCGCCTACCAGAGTGACAACCAGTTTGTGCTGGAGGTTCGAGAGGTCAAGGCAGACCCGAACAAGCTGACGCAAGGTCCCAACTACTCCGGCGAGAAGTTGTCGCTCAACTTCCAGAGTATCGAGGTTCGTTCGCTGTTGCAGGTGATCGCCGACTTCACCAACTTCAACATCATCACATCCGACACCGTCACGGGTAACGTCACGCTTCGCCTGAAGGATGTGCCTTGGGATCAGGCGCTAGACATCATCCTGCAGGCCCGCAATCTGGGTATGCGCAAGACGGGCAACGTCATCTGGATTGCGCCCAAGGAAGAAATTCTGGCCAAAGAACAAGCAGAGCTAGCTGCTCGTCAGCAGATTCAGACTTTGGAGCTGCCGCGCACACAGAGTTTCCGTCTGAACTTTGCGACCGCTGCTGACGTTGCCAAACAACTCACCACGTCTGTAGGTAGTGGAGAGAGCCAGGTACGTATCCTAAGCAAGCAAGGCTCTGTTTTCGCTGAACCGCGGACGAATCAACTGTTTGTCACGGACATTTCTTCAAAGTTGGAAGAAATTGACAAGCTCATCAAGAAGATCGACGTGCCGGTCCGGCAAGTGTTGATCGAAGCACGCATCGTCGAGGCGGGTGATGGGTTCAGCAAGAGCTTGGGGGTGCGTTTCGGTGGGCGTTCAGCCCCTCGTACCACCACCAACCGAGGCGGTGCATCCTTTGGATTCGGTTCGCTGGGCGTGGGTTCAGCTCAGGTGACGAGCATCCCCGCCACCGAGTCTGATCAGGGGCTGTTTGCTCTGTCTCTGTTCAATTCGGGCGCCACAAGGCTGCTCAACCTGGAAATCTCCGCCAATGAGTCAGACGGTAAAGTCAAGACCATTGCCAGCCCGAAGATTCTGACGGCCGACCAGCGTGAGGCCAAGATTGAGGATGGGCGAACCATTCCCTACAACAAAGTGGATCAGGCGGGCAATACGACCACCGAGTTCATTGATGCCTTGTTGTCGCTGAAGGTGACGCCTCAAATCACCCCTGACGGTGATGTAATCATGAAGCTTCAGATCAAGAAAGATACCGCCAACCTGAATGAAACCACAGGGGAGCTGGAGTCGATTCTCAAGAAAACGGTTGAGACACAAGTCTTGGTTGAAAACGGCGGCACCATCGTCATTGGTGGCATCTATACCCTGTCAGACTCTCGCACGCTGGAGAAGGTGCCTGGTTTGGGGGACTTGCCGGTTCTTGGCAATCTGTTCAAATCTCGCGGCTTTTCCACTTCCAAGACTGAGATGCTGGTGTTCATCACTCCTCGTCTGTTGAGTGAGCAATCGACGGCGCTGGTTCGGTAATTGCAGTGATCGTATTGGTCGGCCTGCCTGGTTCAGGCAAAACTACCGTCGGCAAGCAGCTTGCACGGCGGTTGAAGCTTCCTTTTGTCGACTCAGATCACGTGATCGAGGAGCGATTGGGGTGTTCCATTCGCGAATTTTTCGAGCGTGAGGGCGAAGACCGCTTCCGCGACGTTGAGCAAGAAGTGATCGATGAGCTCTCATGCGGGCAGGCTTGTGTGCTGTCAACTGGGGGTGGTGCAGTATTGCGGTTAGCCAACCGCCAACACTTGCATGATCGAGGGAAAGTGGTTTACTTGCGCTCGACGCCGGAGGATGTTTACCGTAGGGTCCGTCACGACCGCAATCGCCCCTTGCTCCTGGTGGCTGACCCTCTTCAACGATTGCGCGATCTTTACGATGCCCGGGATCCGTTGTACCGGGAAACGGCGCACTTCGTCATTGACACAGGACGCCCTTCGGTCGCGACGCTGGTGAACATGATCGTCATGCAGCTTGAACTGTCGGGCTCCGTGACTTCTGCGTCGCTACACTAGCGGCATGAGCCTGCCCCCGAATTCCGTCAACGCCACTGTTTCCATTGCGCTGGGCGAGCGCAGCTACCCAATACTTATTGGCCAAGACTTGATCCGCAGTCCCAAGACTTGGGAGGGGTTGCCCAAGGCTGCAACCGCCATGGTCGTGACGAACGACACGGTAGGGCCGCTGTATGCAAAACAACTTTGCGAGGCATTGGCGCCGCATTACGCGCAGGTGCATGTTGTCACCTTGCCTGACGGTGAAGCGCACAAGACCTGGGAATCGCTGAACCTGATTTTTGACGCGCTTTTATCCCATGGCTGTGACCGCAAGACCGTGCTGTTTGCGCTGGGTGGTGGGGTGATCGGCGATATGACGGGATTTGCCGCAGCCTGCTACATGCGTGGCGTGCCGTTTGTCCAAGTTCCTACGACGCTTCTCGCGCAGGTGGACTCCTCGGTGGGGGGCAAGACAGCCATCAACCACCCCATGGGCAAGAACATGATCGGTGCGTTCTACCAGCCCGTGCGTGTGGTTTGCGATCTGGCCACGCTGAGTACGCTGCCGAAGAGGGAATTGAGTGCAGGTCTTGCAGAGGTCATCAAGTACGGGCCCATTCACGATCTGACTTTCCTCGACTGGATCGAGCAGAACTTGCCTGCCCTGCTGACGCGGGAGCCAGCTGCGTTGGCGCATGCCGTCAAACGGAGTTGTGAAATCAAGGCCGATGTTGTGGGGCAGGACGAGCGTGAGTCTGGCCTGCGAGCCATTCTGAATTTTGGGCATACCTTCGGCCACGCCATTGAAGCCGGCCTCGGTTATGGCGCGTGGCTGCATGGTGAGGCGGTGGGTTGTGGCATGGTGATGGCGGCCAGGCTGTCGCAGCGGATGGGACTGTTAAACGATGTTGCGACCTCTCGCCTAGAGTCCTTGATACGGGCTGCTGGATTGCCAGTCAAAGGGCCAGTGCTCGATACGGCAGGCAACGCGTCGCGCTATTTGTCCCTGATGCGGGTCGACAAAAAGGCAGAGGCGGGCGAGATCAAGTTCGTGCTGGTCAACGATCAGGGGCAGGCTGTGGTGCAGAGTGCACCAGATGCGCTGGTGGCAGAGGTCATAGATGCCTGTTGCGCCTGAAGGCTCGGCAACAGTGAATGCACCGTTGCTCCTGCAACCCTATGCTTGTGACCCCGCGCGCACTCGGGGTAGACGCTTCAAAGAGGCACCCGCGCCGACGCGCAGCGACTTTCAGCGGGACCGCGACCGCATCATTCACTCAACCGCATTCCGGCGGCTGGTGTACAAGACGCAGGTCTTCCTTAACCATGAAGGCGATCTGTTTCGCACGCGTCTGACGCATTCCCTTGAGGTTGCGCAGCTGGGGCGCAGTATTGCGCGCAGCTTGGGGTTGTGTGAGGACCTGGTTGAGGCTGTCGCACTGGCACACGACTTGGGACACACGCCTTTTGGGCACGCAGGGCAGGACGCGTTAAATGCTTGCATGCACGACGGGCACGAAGTGGCTTTGATGCTGCCCGGAGAGCCTGCAGGCGGCTTTGAACACAATATGCAGAGCCTCAGGGTCGTTGACGACTTGGAGGAGCGCTACCCGGCCTTCAATGGGTTGAACCTTTGCTTTGAGACCCGCGAAGGCATACTCAAACATTGTTCCAGGGCCAACGCCCAATGGCTCGAGGCAAGGGAGCCGGGTGGGGTGGGGGCCCGTTTTCTGTCTGGAAGCAACCCGTCACTTGAGGCGCAGTTGGCCAATCTGGCTGACGAGATCGCCTATAACGCACATGACATCGACGACGGTGTTCGCTCGGGCCTGCTTACCCTTGAACAGCTGGAGTCAGTTGCACTTTTTGATACCTACCGGAGAGCCGCGCTGCAGGAGTTCCCGGGCCTGAAGGGGCGCAGATTGCTGTTTGAGGCGATCAGGCGGATGCTAAGCACTCAGGTTTATGACGTCATCGATGCAACCCGCCACGCGGTGCGCGATGCGGGAGTTTGCGATGTTGAGGACGTGCGGCAGGCCGGGGTGCTGGTCCGTTTTTCGCCCGAAATGAAGCGGCAATCTTCCGATCTGAAGCGCTTCCTGCTCGTCAACCTCTACCGTCATCCTCAAGTGATGGAGACGACCGGACGTGCGAGGCGGGTCGTTTCGGGGCTGTACACGGCTTATTGCGCAGCACCGGAAGAAATGCCGCTGCAGCATGGGGCTGGTGAGGGCGTGGGCCTCAACCGCAGAGTGGCTGACTATATTGCCGGGATGACCGACCGGTTCGCCATCAAGGAGCATGAGCGGCTCACAGGGCTGAAGCTCTTCACCTGACAAGCCAAGATGAAGATCGACACAGCGAAGGACCCCATCGCCAGCCCAGCTTCGCCTAACGTTCAAGGCGCAGCCCTGGTGATTGCTGCGGGAGTGGTGGCTGCGCTCCACGTGGGCAAGTTGCCGCCGGTCATTCCGGTGCTGCGCACTGATCTGGGCGTTACGCTGGTACAGGGCGGTTTTTTGCTGGCAATAGTCCAAATGGCTGGGATGATTCTTGGAGTTTTCGCCGGTTCATTGGCAGACCGTCTGGGTCCGAGACGCGTGATGTTGTTTGGATTGGGGCTTTTGGCCTTGGCCAGCATGGGCGGCGCGTTGGCCCATTCGCCCACCTTGTTGCTGGCCACGCGTGCAGTTGAAGGACTCGGATTTCTGTTGACCGTTCTGCCTGCGCCAGGCTTGGTTCGCCGCTTTGCCTCAGAGCCTCGCCTTATCAGCAAGGCGCTGGGGTTCTGGGGGGCCTACATGCCCATTGGCACCGCCTCGGCACTGTTGATAGGGCCGTGGTCCTATGGTTGGTTTGGGTGGCGCACCAGTTGGGTGGCATTGGGTCTGATGACGCTGTTCTGGGCGTGGTTGGTGTGGAGCAAGGTTCCTGCGGATGCGAGGCTTGCCGGTCAACGGGGAGACTTGTCAGTGCGTGGTCGTCTGCGCGAGACCCTGGGCGCCTCGGGGCCTTGGTTGGTGGCATTGGCGTTCTTCCTGTATTCAGGCCAGTGGTTGGCGGTCGTCGGCTTTTTGCCAACCATTTACACACAGGCTGGTTGGTCTGTTGCAGCAGTAGGAGGCCTTAGCGCGTTGGCGGCGGGCATCAACTTGACCGGGAACATTGCCGCTGGACGCTTGCTTGCCAAGGGCGTGCGGCCTTTTGTATTGCTCACGGCGGGCTATACCGCGATGGCGCTGGGGGCCGTGTTTGCGTTTGGGGGATGGGTTGGGGGTGTTGCCCAGTACTTGGCCGTGTTGCTCTTTTCGTCGGTTGGTGGCCTGGTACCCGGCACCCTGTTTGCTTTGGCGGTGAAATTGGCGCCAAGCGGTAAGACTGTCTCAACTACTGTGGGCTGGGTGCAGCAGTTGTCGGCGTTCGGGCAATTTCTGGGTCCGCCTTTGGTGGCCTGGCTGGCTGGCCGCGCGGGCGGGTGGCAGTACACGTGGACGGTGACGGTGGCCTGTTGCGTGGCTGGGGCGCTGTTGGCAAATGTGCTTCAGCGGCAAGTTGGCCGCTTGAAAGGGTGATGCGCCATGGCACGGCTGCCCAGGCTCACATTGCCCGGGATCGCGCACCACGTGATTCTCCGGGGCAATAACCGTCAAGCCATTTTTGTCGATGCGTTTGACCGGGAATTGTTTTTGAGTTTGTTGGCAGAGAGCGCTCAGCGTGAGCAAGTTCAGGTACATGCCTATGTGCTCATGGATGACCACTTGCACCTGCTGGCCACGCCCCTGTCGGCCGATGCCTTGCCCAAAATGATGCAGGCCGTTGGCCGCAGCTATGTCAGGCGGTTCAACCAGCGACATGGGCGCACGGGCACCCTGTGGGAGGGGCGGTACCGCGCCACCGTCATGGATGCGGACCGCTATCTGTTGCCCTGCATGGTGTATTTCGACACCAAGCCCGTGCGCACTGGCCTGGTGGTGAGTCCGCAGGCCTACGCCTGGTCCAGCCATGGGCATTACGTTGGGCTGCGAAACGAACGCTGGCTGACGATCCATCCGCTGATATGGGCGCTGGGCAACACGCCCTTTGCCCGTGAAGCTGCTTATGCAGAACGGGTCGTGCAGGGGGTGACCCAAGATGAAGAGGGCGACCTCGTCGAGTCGGCACTCAAAGGCTGGGCGCTGGGTGACGAAGATTTCCTTCATCGCATCGGTGAGCGCACTGCTCGCCGCCTGAAAAAAGAAAGAGCCGGACGACCGGCCCGTAAAAAGGCAAAGGCTTAGACCGGCCCTCAAGCCATTTGAAAGTGAGGACTGTCTGGTGGTGGTATTGCGCTTGATTTTAATATGTCCCCAATTAATGCTAATTTATCTGTTGCTTTTTTATTATTGGATTCTGACCCCAATTATTCTTCTTGGCATGGATGCTGCATTGCACTATGCTGTTCACATTCATGCTTTGTATGAGGAGTTAGGCGTGACCCATTCCACCGAAATCGCGCAGCTGCAACAGCACGGTCTGTATGACGCTGCCCAAGAACACGACGCCTGCGGCGTGGGCTTCGTTGCCCACATCAAGGGCCACAAGAGCCACGCCATCGTGGAACAGGGTCTCAAGATCCTGGAAAACCTGGACCACCGCGGTGCGGTGGGTGCCGACGCCCTGATGGGTGACGGCGCAGGCATACTGATCCAGATACCCGATCAGCTTTACCGCGAGGAAATGGCGAAGCAGGGCGTGACCCTGCCGCCGTTGGGTGAATATGGCGTGGGCATGATCTTCATGCCCAAGGAGCATGCCAGCCGCCTGGCTTGCGAGCAGGAGATGGAGCGCGCCATCAAAGCGGAAGGCCAGGTGCTGTTGGGCTGGCGCGACGTCCCGGTGAACAAGGACATGCCCATGTCCCCCACCGTGCGCAAGACCGAGCCGATCATCCGCCAGGTGTTCGTGGGCCGTGGCAGCGACGTGATCGTGCAGGACGCCTTGGAGCGCAAGCTGTACGTCATCCGCAAGACTGCCAGCGCCAACATCCAGCGCCTGAAGCTGACGCACAGCAAGGAATACTACGTGCCCAGCATGAGCAGCCGCACCGTGGTGTACAAAGGCCTGCTGCTGGCCAACCAGGTGGGTGAGTACTTCCTGGACCTGCAGGACCCGCGTTGCGTGTCCGCCCTGGGTCTGGTGCACCAGCGCTTCTCCACCAACACTTTCCCCGAGTGGCCGCTGGCCCACCCCTACCGCTACGTGGCCCACAACGGCGAAATCAACACCGTCAAGGGCAACTACAACTGGATGAAGGCGCGCGAAGGCGTGATGTCTTCGCCCGTGCTGGGCGGCGACTTGCAGAAGCTCTACCCCATCAGCTTCGCTGGCCAGTCCGACACGGCTACCTTCGACAACTGTCTGGAACTGCTGACGATGGCGGGTTACCCCATCAGCCAGGCGGTGATGATGATGATCCCCGAGCCGTGGGAACAGCACACCATGATGGACGAGCGCCGCAAGGCGTTCTACGAGTACCACGCTGCCATGCTGGAGCCGTGGGACGGCCCGGCTTCGATTGTGTTCACCGACGGCCGCCAGATCGGCGCAACGCTCGACCGCAACGGCCTACGTCCCTCGCGTTACTGTGTGACCGATGACGACTTCGTGATCATGGGCTCCGAGTCGGGCGTGCTGCCTGTGCCCGAGAGCAAGATCGTCCGCAAGTGGCGTCTGCAACCCGGCAAGATGTTCCTGATCGATCTGGAGCAGGGCCGCATGATCGACGACGAGGAGCTCAAGGCCAACCTCGCCAACACCAAGCCCTACAAGCAGTGGATCGAGAACCTGCGTATCCGCCTGGATGACGTGACCCAGCCCGTGGCCGGTGAGGCCGAAGGCCGTCAGGTTCTGACCGAAGAGTCCTCGCACGCCGCAATGGACCACGTGGATGCTTCACTGCTGGACATGCAGCAGGCTTTCGGCATGACGCAGGAAGACATCAAGTTCTTGATGGCACCGATGGCCCAGAACGGCGAGGAGGGCATCGGCTCCATGGGCAACGACAGCCCGCTGGCCGTACTGTCCGACAAGAACAAGCCGCTGTACAACTACTTCAAGCAGCTGTTCGCCCAGGTGACCAACCCGCCGATCGACCCGATCCGCGAAGCGATCGTGATGTCGCTGGTGTCCTTCATCGGCCCCAAGCCCAACCTGCTGGACATCAACCAGGTCAACCCGCCGATGCGCCTCGAAGTGAGCCAGCCGGTGCTGGACTTCGCCGACATGGCCAAGCTGCGCAACATCGAGCAGGCCACCAAGGGCAAGTTCAAGAGCGCCACGCTGGACATCACCTACCCCGCCAACTGGGGCCGTGAGGGCGTGGAAGCCAAGCTGGCCTCGCTGTGCGCCGAAGCCGTGGACGCCATCAAGAGCGGCCACAACATCCTGATCATCAGCGACCGCGGTGTCAGCGCTGCCAAGATCGCCGTGCCCGCGCTGCTGGCCCTGTCGGCCATCCACCAGCACCTGGTGCGTGAGGGCCTGCGCACCACCGCCGGCCTGGTGGTGGAAACCGGCACCGCCCGCGAAGTGCACCACTTCGCCGTGCTGGCCGGCTACGGCGCCGAAGCCGTGCACCCCTACCTGGCCATGGAAACCCTGGCCTCGATGCACAAGGACCTGCCGGGCGACCTGTCGGCCGACAAGGCCATCTACAACTACATCAAGGCGATCGGCAAGGGCCTGTCCAAGATCATGTCCAAGATGGGCGTGAGCACCTACATGTCCTACTGCGGCGCGCAGCTGTTCGAAGCCATCGGCCTGAACAGCAACACGGTGGAGAAGTACTTCACCGGTACGCCCAGCCGTGTCGAGGGCATCGGCGTGTTCGAGATCGCCGAAGAGGCTATCCGCATGCACAAGGCCGCATTTGGCGACGATCCGGTGCTGGCCAACATGCTGGACGCTGGCGGCGAATACGCCTGGCGTGCCCGTGGTGAAGAGCACATGTGGACACCAGACGCGATTGCCAAGCTGCAGCATTCCACGCGTGCCAACAACTTCAACACGTACAAGGAATACGCACAGATCATCAACGACCAGACGCGCCGTCACATGACGCTGCGCGGCCTGTTCGAGTTCAAGGTGGATCCGGCCAAGGCCATTCCGGTGGAGGAGGTAGAGCCCGCCAAGGAAATCGTCAAGCGTTTCGCCACCGGCGCCATGTCGCTGGGCTCCATCTCCACCGAAGCGCACGCCACCCTGGCCGTGGCAATGAACCGCATTGGTGGCAAGAGCAACACCGGCGAAGGTGGTGAGGACCCGGCACGTTACCGCAAGGAACTCAAGGGCATCCCCATCAAGCAGGGCGAATCTCTGGCATCCATCATCGGTAGCGACAAGGTCGCGTCCGACATCCCGCTGCTGGCGGGGGACAGCCTGCGCTCCAAGATCAAGCAGGTGGCTTCCGGCCGTTTCGGCGTGACCGCCGAGTACCTGGTCAGCGCGGATCAGATCCAGATCAAGATGGCACAAGGCGCCAAGCCGGGTGAGGGTGGCCAGCTGCCGGGCGGTAAGGTGTCCGAGTACATCGGCTTTCTGCGCTACTCGGTGCCGGGCGTTGGCCTCATCAGCCCGCCGCCGCACCACGACATCTACTCGATCGAGGACTTGGCGCAGCTGATCCACGACCTGAAGAACGTGAACCCGCGTGCCGACATTTCTGTGAAGCTGGTGTCGGAAGTGGGGGTGGGCACCATCGCCGCAGGCGTGGCCAAGGCCAAGGCCGACCATGTGGTGATCGCTGGTCACGACGGCGGCACGGGCGCTTCTCCCTGGTCGTCCATCAAGCACGCGGGCTCGCCCTGGGAAATCGGCCTGGCCGAGACCCAGCAGACCCTGGTGCTCAACCGCCTGCGTGGCCGCATCCGCGTGCAGGCCGACGGCCAGATGAAGACCGGCCGAGACGTCGTCATCGGCGCGCTGCTGGGCGCCGACGAGTTCGGCTTCGCCACGGCGCCGCTGGTGGTCGAAGGCTGCATCATGATGCGCAAGTGCCACCTCAACACCTGTCCGGTGGGCGTGGCCACGCAAGACCCGGAGTTGCGTGCAAAGTTCGCAGGCAAGCCCGAGCATGTGGTGAACTACTTCTTCTTCGTTGCCGAGGAAGTGCGCCAGATCATGGCCCAGCTGGGTATCCGCAAGTTCGATGATCTGGTGGGCCGTGCCGACCTGCTCGACACGCGCGCTGGCATCGCCCACTGGAAGGCCAAGGGCCTGGACTTCAGCCGCCTGTTCTTCCAGCCCGAGGTGCCCGCCGACGTGCCGCGCAAGCATGTGGACGTGCAGGACCATGGTCTGGACAAGGCGCTGGACGTGAAACTGATCGAAAAGTCCCGTGCCGCCATCGACAAGGGTGAGAAGGTCAGCTTCATGGAAGCGGCCCGCAACGTGAACCGCACCGTGGGCGCCATGCTCTCCGGTGAGGTGACGCGCCACCACCCCGAGGGCTTGCCTGACGACACGCTGCGCATCCAGCTGGAAGGCACGGGTGGCCAGTCCTTCGGCGCCTTCCTCACCAACGGCATCACGCTGTACCTGATCGGCGATGCTAACGACTACACCGGCAAGGGCCTGTCTGGCGGCCGTGTGGTGGTGCGTCCGAGCATCGAGTTCCGTGGCGACGCGGCCAAGAACATCATCGTGGGCAACACCGTGCTGTACGGCGCAACCCGCGGCGAGGCTTTCTTCCGTGGCGTGGCGGGCGAGCGCTTTGCCGTGCGCCTGTCCGGTGCCACCGCAGTGGTGGAAGGCACGGGCGACCATGGCTGCGAGTACATGACGGGCGGTACCGTGGTGGTGCTGGGCCAGACCGGGCGCAACTTCGCCGCAGGCATGAGCGGCGGCGTGGCTTACGTCTATGACGAAGACGGCCTGTTCGCCAAGCGCTGCAACACCGCCATGGTGAGCCTGGACAAGGTGGTCAGCGCGGCAGAGCAGGAAGCCACCACCGACCGTGCTACCTGGCACCGTGGCCAGACCGACGAGGCACAGCTGCGCAAGCTGCTGGAAGACCATAACCGCTGGACCGGCTCCACCAAGGCGCGCGAGATCCTGGACAACTGGGCGCAGACCCGTGGCAAGTTCGTGAAGGTGTTCCCGACGGAATACAAGCGCGCGCTGGCCGAGCTGCAAGCCAAGGCCGCCGCAGCGCCCAAGGCCGTGGCCGCAGCCTGAACCCACTGAACAGATTCGAGGACACAGATCATGGGAAAAATCACTGGCTTCATGGAGTATGAGCGCCTGGAGGAGGGCTACCGGCCCGTCGACGAGCGCCTGAAGCATTACAAGGAATTCGTGGTGGGGCTCGACGACGCCCAGGCCAAGGTCCAGGGCGCGCGTTGCATGGACTGCGGTACGCCGTTCTGCAACAACGGCTGCCCGGTCAACAACATCATTCCGGACTTCAACGACCTGGTGTACCGGGGCGACTGGGAGAACGCGATCGCGGTGCTGCACAGCACCAACAACTTCCCCGAGTTCACTGGCCGCATCTGCCCTGCGCCCTGCGAGGCAGCGTGCACCCTGAACGTGAACGACGATGCGGTGGGTATCAAGTCCATCGAGCACGCCATCATCGACAAGGCCTGGGCCGAGGGTTGGGTCAAGCCCCGTCCCGCCAAGATCAAGACCGGCAAGAAGGTGGCGGTCGTGGGTTCCGGCCCGGCCGGTCTCGCGGCAGCACAGCAGCTGGCCCGTGCAGGGCACGATGTGACGGTGTTCGAGAAGAACGACCGCATCGGCGGCCTGCTGCGCTACGGTATCCCCGACTTCAAGATGGAGAAGTGGCTGATCGACCGCCGCGTCGAGCAGATGCAAGCCGAGGGCGTGACCTTCCGCACCCGTGTGCTGGTGGGGGCCATGCCCGAAGGCACCAAGGTCACCAACGATGCCGCCGAGGTGGTGTCGCCCGAGCAGCTCAAGGCCGAGTTCGATGCCGTGTTGCTGACCGGTGGTTCCGAGCAGAGCCGTGACCTGCCTGTGCCCGGCCGTGAGCTGGATGGCGTGCATTTCGCCATGGAGTTCCTGCCGCAGCAGAACAAGGTCAACGCTGGCGACAAGATCAAGAAGCAGATCCGGGCCGACGGCAAGCACGTCATCGTGATCGGCGGCGGTGACACCGGTTCCGACTGCGTGGGCACCAGCAACCGCCATGGCGCCGCTAGCGTCACCCAGTTTGAGGTGATGCCCATGCCCCCCGAGCAGGAGAACAAGGAACTGACTTGGCCGTACTGGCCGATCAAGCTGCGCACCTCCTCCAGCCATGACGAGGGCTGTGTTCGTGAGTTCGCCATCTCCACCAAGTCGTTCAACGGCGCCAAGGGCAAGGTCACCAGCCTGACCACCGTGAACGTGGAGTTCAAGGATGGCAAGCTGGTGGAGATTCCCGGCACCGAGAAGGAATACAAGGCCGACCTGGTGCTGCTGGCAATGGGCTTCGTGAACCCGGTCGCAACTGTGCTGGATGCCTTCGGTGTGGACAAGGACGCCCGTGGCAATGCCAAGGCAACGACCGATTTCACGGGCGGCTACGCCACCAATGTGGCCAAGGTGTTTGCCGCTGGTGACATGCGCCGTGGGCAGTCGCTGGTGGTGTGGGCCATCCGCGAAGGCCGCCAGGCCGCACGCGCCGTGGACGAGTTCCTGATGGGCTTCAGCGACCTGCCGCGCTGAACCTGAGCCAACCCCGCCTTGGCGGGGTGCTTGGGGTTATCCCGTATGATACGAAGGCCGGCCTGCCCGGCTTTTGTCATTTTTCAAGCACCATGTCTTCTGCCAACCTCGTTGAACTGAAGAACCTCACCTTCGGGTATGGGGATGGCCGCGTCGTGCTCGACAACATCGATGTTCACGTGCCCCGCGGCAAGGTGACGGTGCTGATCGGGGCTTCCGGCGGCGGCAAGACGACCATGCTGCGCCTGATCGGCGGCCAGAACAAGGCCCTGAGCGGGCAGGTGCTGTTCGACGGCCAGGACGTGGGCGTGCTCGACCGCAAGGGCCTGTACGCCATGCGGCGGCGCATGGGTATGCTGTTCCAGTTCGGTGCTCTGTTCACTGACCAGAACGTGTTCGACAACGTCGCCTTCCCCTTGCGTGAGCACACCAGCCTGTCAGAGCCGCTGATCCGCGACATCGTGCTGATGAAGCTGCATGCGGTGGGCCTG
Source organism: Burkholderiaceae bacterium (assembly GCA_041913045.1). GTDB lineage: Bacteria > Pseudomonadota > Gammaproteobacteria > Burkholderiales > Burkholderiaceae_C > CAMLOF01. The sequence continues at coordinate 51,756 of JAYSGB010000006.1, forward strand.
CGTGGCGCGCGCCATCTGATGCCCAGCGAACTGTCCGGCGGCATGGCACGCCGCGTGGCGCTGGCGCGGGCCATTGCGTTGGACCCCGAACTCATCATGTACGACGAGCCGTTTTCCGGCCTGGACCCGATTTCGCTGGGCACGGCGGCTCGCCTGATCCGCCAGCTCAACGACACGCTGGGGCTCACCAGCATCATGGTCTCGCACGAGCTGGAGTCCACCTTCCAGGTGGCGGACCACATCATCGTGCTGGCCAACGGCAAGGTGGCCATGCAGGGCACCCCTGACGAAGTGCGCCGCAGCGACAACCCGCTGATTCGCCAGTACGTGACAGCGTCGCCGGAAGGTCCGGTGCGTTTCCACTACCCTGCGGCGTCGGTGGCTGATGATTTCGGCCCGAATGGCGACGTTCTGGGTGAAGGGAGGCTTTCATGAACCGCTGGCATCCTGCCCACGTGGGCTTGGCCATGCGCTCCAAGCTGGCCGATCTTGGCTTGGGGGCGCGTCTGTTTGCCCGCTTGTTCCTCGGGTCTTGGGGCAGCTGGCGCCGTTTCGGTCTGATCCGCGACCAGATCCATTTCCTCGGCAACTATTCCCTCGCGATCATCGCCGTGTCAGGGCTGTTCGTGGGCTTTGTGTTCGGCCTGCAGGGCTATTACACGCTACAGCGCTACGGCTCATCCGAGGCGCTGGGCTTGCTGGTCACGCTCAGCCTGGTTCGCGAGCTTGGGCCTGTGGTCACAGCCTTGCTGTTTGCAGGCCGCGCGGGCACGTCGCTCACCGCCGAGATCGGCCTGATGAAGGCCGGCGAGCAGATCAGCGTGATGGAGATGATGGCCGTGGACCCGGTGGACAGGGTGCTGGCGCCGCGCTTCTGGGCAGGTGTCATCACCATGCCGTTGCTGGCGGCGGTGTTCAGTGCCATGGGCATCATCGGCGGCTGGGTCGTCGGTGTGCTCATGATCGGTGTTGACGGTGGTGCATTCTGGAGCCAGATCCAGGGTGGTGTGGATGTGTGGTCCGACGTGGGCAACGGTGTCATCAAAAGCATCGTGTTCGGCATTGCCGTCACTTTCATCGCGCTGCTGCAGGGCTTTGAGGCCCATCCCACCCCCGAGGGGGTTTCGCGCGCCACCACCCGTACCGTGGTCGTGGCGTCGCTCACTGTGCTGGGCATGGATTTCATCCTGACCGCCATGATGTTCACCATTTGAAGGAGAGAGCCAGTGCCACGCTCCAAGATCGATGTCTGGGTGGGGCTGTTCGTCGTCATCGGCGCAGCAGCCATCCTGTTTTTGGCGCTTCAGGCTGCCAACCTGCTGAACCTGAGTTTCGAGCCGACCTACCGCATCACGGCGCGATTCGACAACGCTGGAGGTCTCAAGCCCAAGGCTGCGGTGCGCAGTGCCGGTGTGGTGGTGGGGCGCGTCGAGTCGATCGGGTTTGATGACAAGTCCTTCCAGGCCAACGTGGTGTTGGCTCTTGAGGCGCGCTACGCCTTCCCGAAGGACAGCTCGCTCAAGATATTGACCAGCGGGCTGCTGGGGGAGCAGTATGTCGGCATCGAGCCGGGTGGTGCGGAAGACAACCTCAAGCAGGGCGATGTCGTCACTCAGACGCAGTCGGCAATCGTGCTGGAAAACCTCATCGGTCAGTTCCTTTTCAACAAGGCGGCCGAAGCGGGTGACACGGCAGCCAAATGAGAGAGTTCATCTTGAACAGGGGAGTTGAAATGAATATCGAACGTTGGCGAGGCGGTGTGCTCGCCGTTTGTTTGGGAACGGTGTTGCTCGCTGGTTGTGCCACGGGGCCGAATGCGAATCCGCAAGACCCGCTGGAGCCGCTGAACCGCACGGTCGCCCGCTTCAACGATGGCGTGGACGAGGCGGTGATGAAGCCGGTTGCCACGGCTTACCAAGAGACCCTGCCGAGGCCGGTTCGCACGGGTGTGAACAACTTCTTCGCCAACCTGCGGGATGCGTGGTCGGCTGTGAATGCGCTGCTGCAGTTCCGCCCGCGCGAGGCGGCAGAGAACTTCATGCGCTTCAACGTGAACACCTTCTTTGGTCTGGGTGGCATTCTCGATATTGCCAGCGAGATGCGTCTTGAGCGCACCACGCTCGATTTCGGCCAGACCATGGGGCGCTGGGGTGTGCCGTCGGGCCCCTATCTTGTGCTGCCGTTCTTTGGGCCGTCTTCGGTGCGTGATGCGACCGGCCTGGTCGTGGATACGCAAGGCGACGTGGTTTCTCAGGGCGTGGATCATGTGCCCACACGCAACTCGCTTTACGTGCTGCGTGCCACAGACACTCGCGCCGGGCTGTTGAGGGCGGGCGAGCTGATCGACGAAGCCGCCTTGGACAAGTACACCTTCACGCGGGACGCCTACCTGCAACGCCGCCAGAGCCAGATCAACGGTGGCAGCAAGGAAGAACGTTACGATGAATGAATCAGGGGTGACAAGGTGTAAACCGGGGGAACCGGCAACCTTGTTGTTCCCACCAAAGGTTGGCTGGCATGTTTTGCGCTGGCCGCCACAGGAGGAAGTGATGACCGATAGCAAGCTCAATCATCTGCCGCGCCGCGCGTGGCTCGCTGCCGTTGGGGCCTTTGCCTTGTCGGCGAACCTGCCCTCGGCATGGGCGCAGGCGGAAACGCCTGAGGCGCTGATCCAGCGCATTGCCGGTGAACTCATCGAGCAGGTCAAGAACGATCGTGCCATTCAGGCAGGTGACCTGGCCAAAGTGGTGGCCTTGGTGGACGCCAAGATCATGCCGCACGTCAATTTCACGCGGATGACGGCGTCCGCTGTCGGCCGCTTCTGGCGTCAGGCCACGCCGGAGCAGAAGCAGCGGCTCCAGGAGGAGTTCAAGACCCTGCTGGTGCGAACCTACGCTGGCGCGCTGTCACAACTCAAGGACCAGACGCTGACGCTGAAGCCCTCCCGTTCCCGCCCGGAAGACACGGAGGTGGTCGTGCGGTCCGAGGTTCGTGGCAAGGGTGATCCGGTGCAACTGGACTATCGCCTGGAAAAAACGGCGAACGGCTGGAAGGTCTATGACATCAACGTGCTGGGCGTCTGGCTGGTGGAAACCTATCGCGGCCAGTTCGCGCAGGAAATCAATGCCAAGGGTATTGACGGCCTGATCGCGTCTTTGGTTGAACGCAACCGTACCAACGCTGCAAAGGCCAGTTGATGGCTCAGCCGCTCCCAGCATTGCCCGCGCGTCTGATCCACGCCGACGCTGATGGCTTCCTGGCGAAATGTGTGGCGCAGATCAATGGTGCGTCACTGGCGTCGGGAGCAGGCGTGAGCATTGACGCATCGGCGTTGACGGACTTCGACTCCTCCGTGCTGGCTTTGTTGCTGGGCGTGCGGCGTGCGGTGGTGTCGCGTGGCGGTGTTCTGGAAGTGAACGGCATGCCATCTCGTCTGCGCGACCTCGCAACCCTCTACGGGGTGAGCGAATTGCTGCCCGAGTAAAATCTTGGGCCCATGTCCGCCGTTTCATTCCAGAACGTTTCCAAGACCTACGTCACTCCCCGTGGAGAGCTGCAAGCCCTCAAGGGCGTGAGCTTTGACATCGAGCCCGGTGAGTTTTTCGGGCTGCTCGGGCCCAATGGCGCGGGCAAGACCACGCTCATCAGCATATTGGCCGGCCTCTCTCGCGCCAGTTCCGGCCATGTGAAGGTGCATGGCGCTGACGTTCAAGCCGATTTTGCCCAGGCGCGCCGCCGCTTGGGCGTGGTGCCCCAGGAACTGGTGTTTGACCCCTTTTTCACCGTGCGCGAGGCGCTGCGGTTCCAGTCAGGCTACTTTGGCATCCGAGACAACGTGGCGTGGATCGACGAACTGCTGGACGGGCTGGGTCTGGCCGACAAGGCCAACGCCAACATGCGCCAGCTTTCAGGCGGCATGAAGCGCCGCGTGCTGGTGGCACAGGCGCTGGTGCACCGTCCCCCCGTCATCGTGCTGGACGAACCCACGGCGGGTGTGGATGTGGAATTGCGCCAGACGCTGTGGCAGTTCATCTCCCAACTCAACAAGCAGGGTAGCACCGTGCTGCTCACCACGCACTACCTGGAAGAGGCCGAGGCCCTGTGTGGGCGCATTGCCATGCTGAAGCAGGGCGAACTGGTGGCGCTGGAGAAGACTTCGGAGCTATTGAAGCGGGCTTCGGCCAATGTGCTGCGCTTCAAGACCGATGCGTCGCTTCCAGCAGACCTGGCCGCTCAGGCACGCGTGACGGGGCGGTTTGTGCAGTTGCCCGCACATGACGCCCTGGAGGTTGAGCGCATCCTGGCCCGTGTGCGCGAGGCAGGCGTGCCCGTGGAGGACATTGAGATCACCAAAGCCGACCTGGAAGACGTGTTCCTGGACCTGACGGGCAGCCGCAAGGCTGTGCCTGCTTCCACCGAGCCGGAGGTGGTGGCATGAGCGGCTGGCAGACCCTGTTCTACAAAGAGGTGCTGCGCTTCTGGAAGGTGGGCTTCCAGACGGTGGCCGCGCCCGTGATGACGGCCATCCTCTACCTGATGATCTTCGGCCACGTGCTGGAAGACCATGTCAAGGTCTACGACACCGTCAGTTACACAGCCTTCTTGCTGCCCGGCCTGATCATGATGAGCGTGCTGCAGAACGCGTTCGCCAACAGCTCCTCCAGCCTGATCCAGAGCAAGATCATGGGCAACCTGGTCTTCATTCTGCTGGCGCCGCTGTCGCACCGCGCTTGGTTCGTCGCCTACGTGGGTTCGTCCATCGTACGCGGGCTGGTGGTTGGGCTGGGTGTGTTGCTTGCCACGTTCTGGGTGGCTGACCTGTCCTTCGTGGCGCCGGTGTGGATTGTCGTGTTCAGCTTGCTGGGTGCGGCCTTGCTTGGTTCCCTGGGGGTGATCGCCGGCCTGTGGGCGGAGAAATTCGACCAGATGGCGGCTTTCCAGAACTTCATCATCATGCCGATGACCTTCCTCAGCGGCGTGTTCTATTCCATCCACTCCCTGCCGCCGTTCTGGCAGAAGGTCAGCCACCTCAACCCCTTTTTCTACATGATCGACGGGTTCCGTTACGGCTTCTTCGGGCGCAGCGACGTGTCACCCTGGCTGAGCCTGGGCATCGTGGGGGTGGCTTTCCTGGTGGTGGGGGGCATTGCCATGCACCTGCTGCGCACGGGCTACAAGATCAGGCACTGAAGCTGAAATGACTTCCGACGAATTGCAATCCCTCATCGCCACGGGCCTTGCCTGTGAACACCTTGAAGTCTCTGGCGACGGCCGCCATTGGGCCGCCGTGATCGTGTCTGCAGCTTTTGAGGGCAAGCGCTTGATTGCCCGACACCAGCTGGTGTATGCCACGCTGGGTCAACGCATCCACACTGACGAGGTGCACGCTTTGTCGATGAAAACCTACACACCTGCCGAGTGGGCGGTGCAACAGCAAGGCTGACCGATGGACAAGCTTCGTATTCGTGGTGGACGCCCCCTGAACGGGGAAGTTGTGGTCTCCGGTGCCAAGAACGCAGCCTTGCCGGAACTGTGTGCGGCCTTGTTGACCGACCAGCCTGTGATGTTGCGCAACGTGCCGCGGCTTCGCGACGTTGCCACGATGCGGCACTTGCTTGAAAACATGGGCGTACAGACGCAGGCGCATGGCGAGCGGGGTGGTTTCACGCTGCAGGCCGCCACGCCCATCGATCCGGTGGCTCCGTACGAGCTGGTGAAGACCATGCGTGCGTCTGTGCTGGTGCTTGGGCCGCTGCTGGCTCGCTTTGGTCGTGCCAAGGTGTCGCTGCCTGGGGGGTGTGCCATTGGGTCGCGCCCGGTGGATCAGCACATCAAGGGCTTGCAGGCCATGGGTGCAGAAATTGTGGTGGAGCACGGCTACATGCTGGCGCAGCTTCCTGCAGGGCAGACGCGGCTGAAGGGCGCGCGGATCACCACCGACATGATCACCGTCACCGGCACAGAGAATTTTCTGATGGCCGCGGCGCTGGCAGAGGGCGAAACCATCCTGGAGAACGCCGCGCAGGAACCCGAGGTGACCGACCTGGCGGAGATGCTCATCAAAATGGGCGCCCGCATTGAAGGGCATGGCACCAGCCGCATCCGCATTCAGGGTGTGGAGCGGCTGGACGGTTGTGACCATACCGTTGTGGCTGACCGCATTGAGGCGGGCACCTTCCTTTGTGCCGTTGCGGCCACGGGTGGTGAGGCGTTGCTGCACCACGCGCGGGCTGACCATCTCGACGCCGTGATAGACAAGCTGCGCGATGCGGGCGTGACCGTTGAGTCATTGCCTGACGGCATTCGCGTTTCATCGCCTGGCGCTGCGGCATTGAAGGCTCAGACGTTCCGTACCACCGAGTACCCTGGCTTCCCCACTGACATGCAGGCGCAGTTCATGACATTGAACGTGGTGGCCCAAGGGGCCAGCAGCGTGACGGAAACCATTTTCGAAAACCGTTTCATGCACGTGCAGGAACTGCAGCGCCTGGGTGCCAAGATCCACATCGATGGGCGCGTGGCCGTGGTTGAAGGCCTGGACGGCACGGGGCGCCTGTCGGGCGCTGCAGTGATGGCGACCGATCTGCGTGCCTCGGCCAGCCTGGTGATTGCTGGCCTGGTGGCCGAGGGCGAGACCGTGGTGGACCGCATCTACCACCTGGACCGTGGCTACGACCAGATGGAAGTGAAACTGCGCGCCCTGGGCGCCGACATTGAAAGAATGCCATGACCCAGGCCCGTTTGACCCTGGCCCTGTCCAAAGGGCGCATCTTCGAGGAAACGCTGCCCCTGTTGCGTGCGGCGGGCATCGAAGTGCTGGAAGACCCGGAAAAATCCCGCAAGTTGATCCTGCCGACCAATCGGCCTGACGTGCAGGTGGTGCTGGTGCGCGCCTCTGACGTGCCCACCTATGTGCAATACGGGGGTGCCGATCTCGGCGTGTGCGGCAAGGACACCCTGCTTGAGCACGAGGCCGAGTGGGGTGGTGCGGGCAACGTGGGCCTGTACCAGCCGCTGGACCTGAAGATTGCCAAATGCCGCATGAGCGTGGCCGTGCGTGCTGATTTCGACTACGCCAGTGCGGTGCGCCAAGGTGCGCGCCTGAAGGTGGCCACCAAGTACGTGGCCATTGCACGTGACTTCTTCGCCAGCAAGGGCGTGCACGTGGACCTGATCAAGCTCTATGGCAGCATGGAGCTGGCACCGCTGACCGGCTTGGCCGATGCCATCGTGGACTTGGTGTCCACCGGCAACACGCTCAAGGCCAACCACTTGGTCGAGGTGGAGCAGATCATGGACATTTCGTCGCGCCTGGTGGTGAACCAGGCTGCACTCAAGGTCAAACGCGACATGCTGCGCCCCATTCTGGAAGCTTTTGCCAAGGCCACGTCATGATGAAAGCCACGCCGCTCTTCCTTCGCACCACCGACGCTGATTTCGAAGCCAGTTTTCAGCAGCGCCTGCACTGGGCTGCCGACACGGATGCCGAGATCGAGCAGCGTGTGGCCGCCATCCTGGCGGACGTGAAGACGCGGGGCGATAGCGCGGTGCTGGAGTACACGCGGCGCTTCGATGGTCTTGATGTTGCCGACATGAGCCACCTGGAGTTGACCCAGGACGAATTGCGCGCAGCGTTCGAGGCACTGCCTGATGCACAGCGTACGGCGTTGAGCCAGGCGGCAGAACGTGTGCGCCGCTACCATGAGCGCCAGAAGAAGGCCAGCGGTGAAAGCTGGACCTACCGAGACGAGGACGGCACCCTGTTGGGCCAGAAGGTGACGCCGCTGGACCGCGTCGGCATCTATGTGCCGGGCGGCAAGGCGGCCTACCCCAGCAGCGTGCTGATGAACGCCATTCCCGCTCATGTGGCTGGCGTGCAGGACATCATCATGGTGGTGCCCACGCCGCGTGGCGAAAAAAATGCCCTGGTGCTGGCCGCAGCCTACGTGGCTGGTGTCAGCCGCGCTTTCACCATCGGCGGCGCCCAGGCTGTAGCTGCCCTGGCCTATGGCACGCAGACGGTGCCGCAGGTGGACAAGATCACCGGCCCGGGCAATGCCTACGTGGCCAGTGCCAAGAAGCACGTGTTCGGCACGGTCGGCATCGACATGATCGCTGGCCCCAGCGAAATCCTGGTGCTGGCAGATGGCACGACTCCGCCCGACTGGGTGGCCATGGACCTCTTCAGCCAGGCCGAACACGATGAACTGGCGCAGAGCATTCTGCTGTGCCCGGACGCAGCCTATATTGAGGCTGTTCAGCGCGAGATCGACCGTCTGTTGCCCACCATGCCCCGTGCCGAGATCATCGCCAAGAGTCTCAATGGCCGGGGCGCCATGATCTTGACGCGCGACATGGACGAGGCCTGTGCCATCAGCAACCGTATCGCGCCCGAGCACCTGGAGGTGTCGTCCCGCGAACCGCACCGCTGGGAGCCGCTGCTCAAGCACGCCGGTGCCATCTTCCTGGGTGCCTACACCAGCGAGAGCCTGGGTGACTATTGCGCGGGCCCTAACCACGTGCTGCCCACGAGCGGCACGGCGCGCTTCAGTTCGCCGCTGGGGGTGTACGACTTCCAGAAACGCAGTAGTCTTATCGAAGTGAGCGAGGCAGGTGCCCAACGCCTTGGGCAGATTGCGTCGGTTCTGGCCCATGGCGAAGGTCTGCAAGCGCACGCCCGCGCTGCCGAGATGCGCCTGAAATCCTGAGCGATTCAGCGGCCTGCCCGGTCGCGCCGCCACGTGGCTACGAGCGGGCCCAGCTCGCGCGCCTTGCGCAAGGCGCTGATACCTTTGGGCAGGCGTCTAGAGTAGAGCACCGGGGCGCCACCACCCACCCACAAAGCCACATCTTCGGGCAACTGTTCCCGCAGTTGCCGCAGCCCGGAAACCGTATCGTTCGGGGGCTGATGGGCACTGAAGCTCAGGGCCACGACATCCACTTTCAATTGCCGAGCAGCGTTGACCACATCGGTCAGCGGTGTGCACGCGCCCAGGGGGAAGCGTTCGCAGCGCTCCAAAGCCAGAAAGCATTCGGCCATCAGCAAACCCATGGCGTGCTGCTCGTCGGGTAAGGTGGTCAGCAGCACACGTGGCGCGTGGGGGGCGGGCACGGTCTGCTTGTCTAGCACTGCCAAGGCCTCGCGCAACACGCTTTGCACGATCTCTGTATGCAGATGCTCCTGAAAGACCGAGAGCTCACCCAGCAACCATGCCTGCCCAACCGCCATGCTGGTGGGAGAGATGAAGTCTTCGATGGTAGAGGCCAGCCCATGCCGCAGAAGATGGTCCTCCAGTGAGCGCCGCAGCACCTCGGTGCGGTTGTCCTTGAGCCCGCGCAGCCATTCCTCAACCAAGGGGTTCCCGGCGCTTTCAATGGGATGGCAGGTGCTGGCTGCTGGAATCTTTTGGACCAGTTCAGCCAGCTCAGCCGTGCCCAGGGGGACCACCTGGTGCGGTCTGTGGCCTGCGTCCAGCAGTCGCTTGATGAGCCGCAGCTTGTGCAGCTGTGCCCCGTCATAACGTCGTTCACCGTGCGCGTCCCGCCCCGGCGTGGGGAAGCCATAACGCCGCTCCCAGACGCGCAATGTGTCCTTGAGTAGTCCAGTGTCACGCTCCACGTCTGCAATAGACAAGGTTGGCTCTGAACCGGGCGCCGGTGGCTGGGTGTTCATGACTGTGTGCGGGTTTTTTGAACGGCGGTTTACCGTTTGCTGGAATTGTAGGATACTTTGGTTTGTCTAGGACAAATAAGGTGTTGCTATGTACAAGGCACAGGGACAGTTCGCGGCAGGCGAAAACCGGGACAGGCCAATACGGGTGGCGGTCGTGGGGTCAGGCATTGCCGGGCTTGCGGCGGCGCATACCCTGCGCAACAGCACGCATGTCACGCTTTTTGAGGCGGGTTCGCACTTTGGCGGGCATGCCAACACAGTGGATGCGACCCTGCCGGGCGTTGACGGTGAAACTGTCACCCACGGCGTGGACACGGGCTTCCTGGTCTATAACGAACGCACCTACCCCAATCTCATCGCGCTTTTCGCGGAGTTGGGGGTGCAGGTGGCACCGTCTGACATGTCCTTTTCGGTGCAGGTGCCTGGGGCAGGTGGTGCGCGGCCTTTGGAATGGTGTGGCAGCGACCTGAACACCGTATTTGCTCAGCGCCGCAACCTGGTGAGCCCGCGCTTTCTTGGCATGCTGAAGGACCTGCTGCGCTTCAACGCCCTGTGTACAAGGCTTGCCCGCGAAAACCGCGACGCAGACTTGCTGCAACCCCTGGGAGAGTTTCTGGTCAGGCACCGCTTTGGTGAGGCCTTCCGTGATTGGTACTTCCTGCCCATGCTGGGCTGCATCTGGAGTTGCCCAACCGACCAGATGTTGCGCTTTCCCGTGGCCACGATGATCCGTTTCTGCCACAACCACGGCTTGCTGCAAGTGACGCGCAGGCCGCAGTGGTACACCGTAGAGGGCGGCTCGCGCAACTACGTGCGCAAGATTGTGGCGGGGCTTGCCGACGCTCGGCTGAACACACCGGTTCAAAGAATTGAACGTGACGCGCAGGGCGTGAGGGTATTCACGGATGGGGGTGTGGAGCACTTCGATCACGTGGTGCTGGCCACCCACTCTGACCAGGCGTTGGCTTTGCTGGGGCAGCCCACAACCGACGAGCTGGACGTGCTTGGTGCAATACGTTACCAAGCGAACAGAGCGGTGTTGCACACAGATACCACTGTGATGCCCGGTAACCCCAAGGCATGGGCTGCCTGGAACTACGAGCGTGCAGCCGACGATGGCCGCGAGTCTGCGCGCGTTTGCCTGCACTACTGGCTCAACCGTTTGCAGCCACTGCCTTTTGCCCAACCGGTGATCGTGTCGCTCAACCCAGTCAGGGCCATCAATCCGTCAAGCATTCTGGCTGAGTTCGAGTATGCCCACCCGGTGTTTGATCTGGGGGCTGTGCAGGCGCAGGCACGTGTGGCAGACCTGCAAGGGCGGCAGCGTACATGGTTCTGCGGCGCCTGGGCGGGGTATGGCTTCCATGAAGACGGTCTGAAGTCGGGGCTGGCGGCGGCCAGGGCGCTGCTGAGCCGGCTCCACGTTGCAGCCGGGGAGGCTGTGTGAACCTGCCGCCCCTGCCCCACCTGGGTTTTGGCGAGGTGCGCCACACGCGGCTGCGCCCGCGCCGCAACGCCTTTGTCTACCCCACTTGCTTCCTCATGCTGCCCATGCGCGCGCTAAAGCGGGAGTCTGGGAGTTTGCCTTTGAACCGTTGGGCGGCGATCAGCTTCCATGACCGGGACCATGGCGACGGCAGGGGGCCGGAGGCAGGTGGGGCGCTGGCGTGGCTGGAAGAGGTGCTGCGGGCGAATGGCGTAAACGACGCCGACGGCGAAGTGTGGCTGCATTGCTACCCCCGTGTGTTGGGGCACACATTCAAGCCGGTGAGCTTCTGGTACTGCCACCGGGCGGACGGCACCCTGCGCGCCGTGCTGGCGGAGGTGAACAACACTTTCAGGGAGCGCCACTGTTACCTGTTGGACAGCCCCGGGCAGGGTGCAGAGGTGCAGGCCACCAAGGTGTTCCATGTGTCGCCCTTTTGCGGCGTGGAGGGGCGCTACCGCTTCCGTTTCATGCATGCAGAGCGCCATGGCAAGCCGTGCACGGTGGTGCGCGTCGACCACGACGACGAACAGGGTGTGTTGCTGCAGACCAGCGTGAGCGGTGTGCTGGAGCCCGTAACCAACCGTAGCCTGCGCCGCGCGCTCTGGGGGTATCCAGCCATGACGCTGATGGTTGTGGCCCGCATCCACTGGCAGGCGCTCAAGCTCTGGGTCAAGCGAGTGGGCTTTCGCCGCAAGCCCGAACCGCCCGAGTCCTTCGTGACGCAATGAACACATCCGAACCTTTTGCATTCGCTCAGGAACAGACATGAACAGCTCCACGACCCCAATGAGCCGCACCAGCGTGTTTGAACTGCCGCAGGGAACACCTGCTGCAGGGCGCGCGGTATTTCGTCTTCTGCAAAGGTTGAGCCGCGGGAGCCTGAGTGTGCAACTGCCTGATGGCCAGATCCAGCATTTCGGCCCAGCCAATGGCGACGAGCCGCATGCTGTGCTTCACATGCACGACTGGCGTGTGTGTACAGCTGTGCTGAAGTCTGGCGACATAGGATTTGCCGAGTCGTACATCTCAGGCCACTGGAGCACGCCGCATCTGCCCGAGTTGCTGCGGTTGTTCCTCGTCAATCGGCAGGCTTTGGAAGGCGTCATCTATGGCAGTTGGGCGGGTAGGCTGCTGTATCGCATTCGGCACCTGCTCAACCGCAACACGCGCAGCAACAGCCGCAAGAACATCCACGCCCACTACGACCTCGGCAATGCCTTCTACGCGCTGTGGCTCGACCCGACGATGAACTACTCGTCGGCGTGGTTTGACGGCCAGCGCGATGGTGATCTGGTGCAGGCCCAACATGCCAAGGTGCGGCGTGCGTTGCGCATGGCCGGGGTTCGGCCAGGAGACCGGGTGCTGGAGATTGGCTGCGGCTGGGGCGCACTGGCTGAAAAGGCCGCGCTGGAGTTTGATGCCAGCGTGACTGGGGTGACGCTGTCGGTGGAGCAACTGGACTACGCCTCCCGAAGGCTGCAGCGCGCGGGAGCGGTTGGGCGTGCAGACCTGCGCCTGCAGGACTACCGTGACATCTCTGACGGGCCTTTCGATGCGGTCTGCTCCATCGAGATGATCGAGGCGGTGGGGCGGGAGTATTGGCCGGTGTATTTCCAGACGGTCCAGCGTCTGCTCAAACCCGGAGGACGCGCCTGTGTGCAGAGCATTGTGATTGACGATGCCCTGTTCGAGCGCTACATCCGCTCGACGGATTTCATTCAGCAATACATCTTCCCCGGTGGGTGCCTGCCGTCGCCGGCGGCGTTCCGGCGGGAAGCTGAAGCGGCTGGTCTGCGCGTGGTGGACGAGTTGTCTTTCGGCGCGGATTACGCCGAAACCTGCCGCCGCTGGCGTGAGTCCTTTCTGGCACAGCGAGAGCAGGTGCTGCGCCAAGGTTTTGACGAGCAGTTCGTTCGGCTGTGGGAGTTCTACCTGGCCTATTGCGAAGCCGGGTTCGAGCACGGCGACATTGGCGTGGTGCAGTACACACTGGAAAAACCATGAAGGCCCTGCCTGTGAATCAGCTTCGGCGACGTGGTTTGCTCGCAGGACTGGCAGCCACACTGTGCTTGACCGGGGGCACGGTATGGGCAAATACGCCCGCGCCACCCTTGCCGGGCGCGCGCCTGGCAGGGCAGGGCCTGCTGCGCGTTTGGGGATTCGAGGTGTACCGTGTGCGCCTGTGGGTTGGGCCGGGCTTCGACGCAAACGACCATGCTGCCGCACCTTTGGCGCTGGAGCTGGAGTATCTGCGTGATTTTGAAGGCAGCGCCATCGCACGCCGGTCCATACAGGAGATGCGCCGCCAGCAGCCCTTGACTGAGGACCAGGCCCGGCGTTGGCAGCGTGCCCTGGAAGAGGTGCTGCCCAACGTCAAGGCGGGTGATGCATTGACCGGTTTGTATCGGCCTGGTGCGGCCGCGGTGTTCATGCAGGGCCAAAGGGTGCTTGGTGAGGTGACCGATCCGTTGTTCGCACGCCTGTTCTTTGGCATCTGGCTGTCGCCAGCAACGTCCGAGCCCGCGCTGCGCGAGGCGCTGCTGGCCGGTGCAGGCCGTTCCTGAGGCCGTGTGATGTCTGTTCCCGATGCCCCCTTGAACGCTCTAGGCCAGGCTTCTGCCAGTCCATCTGGCTCGGGTGTGGTGGGGTGGCGCGAGGGGCTGGCCTATGGTTCGCTGGGGTTTCCGCTCGCTTTTGTTGCCTTGCCTCTTTATGTATTGCTGCCGCATCACTACGCCAGCAACTTCGGGGTGCCGCTGGCCGCGTTGGGCGGTGTGTTGCTGTCTGCGCGATTGCTGGACGCGGTTGTGGACCCATGGCTGGGGCGATGGGTGGACTTGCTCTTCGCCAAATCGGTGAAGGCCGTGCTGAGGGCTGGCGTGGGAGCATGCGTGGTGTTGGCTGCGGGCCTGGCCATGGTGTTTTACCCGGCAGTGCGCGAACCGCAGATGTTGCTTGCATGGGCCTGGGTGACGCTGGTATTCACCTGCCTGGGTTACAGCCTGCTTTCGATTGCTCACCAATCCTGGGGGGCCCGGTTAGGGGGTGACGGCCCGGCCCGTTCGCGCGTGGTGGCGTGGCGCGAGGCAGCGGGCCTGCTGGGTGTGGTTTGTGCGTCGGTCTTGCCCACGGTGGCGGGGCTGCCTGCCATGTTGGCGGTTTTCGCGCTGACGCTGGCGCTCGGTTGGCTGGCTTGGCGTCAGGCGCCCCAGCCGTCTCAGATGTTGATGGAGCCTGAGCCGGGCAGCGCGGTGTGGCTGCCATGGCGCCAGAAGGCATTTCGTCGCCTGATGCTGGTGTTTGTGTGCAACGGTATTGCCAGTGCCATTCCGGCCACCTTGGTGTTGTTCTTCATTGAGGACCGCTTGCAGGCGCCATCAAACTGGCAGCCAGCGTTTCTCGGTACGTACTTTGTCTTTGCCGCCATGGGCATGCCGCTGTGGTTGCGACTGGTGCGGGCGTGGGCATTGTCGCGGACGTGGCTTGCGGGCATGGTCTTGTCCGTACTGGTGTTCGGTTGGGCCGCCCTGCTGGGGCAGGGCGATTTGCTGGGGTTCTGGCTGGTGTGCGCACTGTCGGGCCTGGCGCTGGGCGCAGACCTGGCCTTGCCCGGGGCCTTGCTGGCCGGTTTCATCTCGCGCCACGCCGGGCACGACCGGCATGCCGGTGCGTACTTCGGGTGGTGGAACTTCGCCACCAAGCTCAACCTCGCGCTGGCAGCCGGGCTGGCGTTGCCTTTGCTGGGCCTGTGGGGTTACACGCCCGGCACGGCTGTGCCAGACGCCCTCCAGGCACTTACCTTGGCCTATGCCGTTCTGCCTTGCTTGCTCAAGCTGGGAGCAGCAACGTTGCTGTTCAACCTGGTGCGGCGCGACCCTCATTTCAAGGAGTCATGAGATGCAAAAACGTGGAGCGATCCGGTGGATGGCGCTTGGTCTGTTGTCTGCTGTTGGTTGGCTGGCGGGTTGCGCCACGCAGAACCTGGATGGCTATGCCCAAGAACAACCCGTGCTCGACCTTCGCACCTACTTCAACGGGCCACTGGTGGCGCATGGCATCTTCCAGGATCGCGGTGGCCAAGTGGTTCGGCGCTTCGTGGTGCAAATGGAGGGACGCTGGGAGGGCGACCAAGGCGTGCTGGACGAGCGTTTCACCTATTCGGATGGGCAGACCGAGCGCCGCGTCTGGAGGCTCACGCACCACGCTGACGGCCGCTACACCGGCCGGGCCGATGACGTAGTGGGTGAGGCCAGTGGTCAAGTGCGTGGCAATGCCTTTCGCTGGAACTACACCCTGCGCCTGCCGGTGGACGGCAAGGTGTACGAAGTCCAGTTCGACGATTGGATGTACCAGATCGACGACCGCGTGATGCTCAACCGCGCAACCATGAGCAAATTCGGCTTCCGTCTGGGTGAAGTCACGCTGTCATTCACCAAGCTGCCATGAGTCTGAACCCAGCGTTGAAAGACTGGCATGGCCGCACGGCTTGGATCGTCGGCGCGTCCAGCGGCATTGGGCGCGCAACGGCGAGTGCCTTGCATGCGCGCGGCGCGCGCGTGGTGGTGTCGGCGCGCAATGCCGCCGCTTTGGATGCCTTCGTTGCAGAGCATCCCGGAAGTGTTGCCATGCCGCTGGACGCTGGTGAAGCGTCTCAGGTGTCCAGCGCTGCCCAACGGTTGTTGGCGCAGGGCTCTCTGGATCTGGTTTGCTATTGCGCAGGGCACTACCGGCCCATGCGGGCCATGGACCTGGATCTGGAAGACGCGCTGCGTCACCAGCACATCAACGTGACGGGCGCCTGGAACGTGCTGGCTGCCGTGTTACCCGCCATGCAGGTGCGGCGCACGGGCCACGTCAGCCTGGTCAGCAGTGTTGCCGGCTTCAGGGGCTTGCCCAAGAGCCTCGCTTATGGCCCTACCAAGGCGGCACTCATCAACCTGGCGGAGTCGCTCTATCTTGACCTTCAACCGCAAGGCCTCGGCGTGAGCGTCATAACACCGGGTTTCGTCACCACCCCCATGACGGCAGGCAACGACTTCCCCATGCCTGCCGCCATCACCCCACAAGCCGCTGCCCATGCCATTTTGCAAGGCTGGGCAGACGGAGACTTTCACATCCACTTTCCCAAACGCTTCAGCCGCGTGATGAAGCTGCTGCGATTGTTGCCGTACCGGTGGTATTTCGCCGCGGTGCGCCGCTTTACCGGGCTTTGATCCCCTCGATTGGCACCCATGACACCTGAACAGTCCATTGCCCGCCTGGTGCAGTTTTTCGAGGGGTTATCCCCCAAGGACCTGGCGCGCATTTCCGAGTTGTATGCACCCGATGCGCGCTTCAAAGACCCCTTCAACGATGTCCAGGGGGTACGCGCCATCGAGCGCATTTTCTGCCACATGTTTGATGCTTTGGACGAGCCGCGCTTCGTCGTGACCGGTCAAGTCCTGCAAGGCGCTCAGTGCTTTCTGACCTGGGACTTTCTATTCCGTTTCAAGCGGTTCGACACAGCACGTACCCAAGTGGTGAGAGGCGCCACGCACATCGTGCTCGACGATCAGGGGCAAGTCCTCCAACACCGCGACTACTGGGACGCTGCTGAGGAGCTGTACGAAAAGCTGCCAATCGTTGGCGGCTTGATGCGCTGGCTCAAGCGCCGTGCCAACAGCTGAAGAGGGCTTTGGATGGGCGTACACCTTGTGTGGTTCAAGCGCGATCTGCGTGTGCATGACCACGCTGCTTTGAGCACTGCCGCGAAACAGGGCAGGGTGCTTTGCCTGTACATCATTGAACCCAGCGTGTGGGCGCAGCCCGATGCGTCCGCCCGGCATTACGCCTTTCTGCTGGAAAGTCTGCGCGAGCTGGACCGCGCGCTGCAATCGCTGGGAACCCGACTGCACATTGCCACGGGTGAAGCCGTTCCAGTGCTGGATCGCCTCCACGCTGCACTGCAATTCGAGGCGCTGCACGCCCATGAGGAAACCGGCAACGCCCACACCTACGCGCGCGACCTGGCTGTGGGCCGCTGGTGCCGTGACCGAGGCGTGGCCTGGAATGAATACCCGCAATTCGGCGTCGTGCGGCGCCTGCGGTCGCGCGACGAATGGCACTGGCGTTGGGAGGCGCACATGGCGGCGCCCTTGCACCAACTGCCACAAGCCAGTTGGGCAGAAAGCCCCTTACCGGCCTGTGAACTGCCCGCTGCCACTTCATTGGGCATCACAGACCTGTGGGTGCCCCCGAACCGCCAACGGGGCGGGCGCCGAAACGCCTTGGCCGTGCTCGACGGCTTCTTGCACGACCGTTGCGCCAGCTACCGGGGCGGTATTTCGTCGCCGCTGAGCGCGCCCAGTGCGTGCTCCCGTCTTTCTCCGCACCTGGCCTTTGGCACGCTTGGTTTGAGGGAAGCCGTCCACGCCACGCGGGCGCGCCTGGCCGAACTGGAACCCGCTGCCACAAGGCAACGGCAGGGGCTCACTGCTTTTCTGGGGCGTTTGCACTGGCACTGCCACTTCATCCAAAAGCTCGAAAGCGAACCCGCGCTGGAACACCGCAACCTCCACCGAGGCTACGACGGCCTGCGTGAAGACGAGTGGAACCCCACGCACTTCGACGCCTTGACCCAGGGGCGAACCGGTTGGCCGATGGTGGATGCCTGCGTGGCCATGCTGCGCGACACCGGCTGGCTCAACTTCCGCATGCGCGCCATGCTGGTGTCGGTGGCGGCCTACCCCTTGTGGCTGCATTGGCGTGAAGTCGGCTTGTGGCTGGCGCGGCAGTTTGTCGACTATGAGCCCGGCATCCACTGGAGCCAGATGCAGATGCAGTCTGGCACCACCGGCATCAACACCACGCGTGTCTACAACCCCATCAAGCAGGCGCAAGACCACGACCCCCAAGGGCACTTCGTGCGGCGTTGGCTGCCTGCCATGCGCCGGGTGCCAGATGCCTGGCTCTTCGAGCCATGGCGCATGCCTCCAGACCTGCAGGCTCGATGTGGCGTCCGAGTGGGTGACGACATTCCCATGCCCATCGTCGATCTGGCCCTGGCCACCCGGCAAGCCAAGGGGCGCCTGCATGGCCTGCGCGCTCAGCCCGAGGTTCGTGCCGCCAAGGCAGCCATCGTCGAGAAGCATGGTTCTCGGCGCTCGCCTGCCAATGCGCGGCGCAAACTCGGGGCGGGCACCGGGTCCCTGCAACTCAGTCTGGACCTCGGAACATGAAAATGCGCAAGAAGAGCGAACTGCCCAGCAAGGTGTGCGTCACCTGCGGCAGGCCATTCACCTGGCGCCGCAAGTGGACGCGCGACTGGGAGCAGGTGCGCTACTGCTCCGACCGCTGCCGCATGGCGGGGCCCGCAAAGCCATCGGCGCCGTGACGTCAGGGCCCCTGCTGCGGCTGGTACTCGGCGACCAGCTCAACCCCAAGCACAGCTGGTTCACCGAGGTGCGGCCGGACGTCGTCTACCTGTTCCTGGAAATGCGGCAGGAGACGGACTATGTCCTGCACCATGCGCAGAAGGTCATCGCCATTTTTGCGGGCATGCGCGACCTGGCTCGCCATTTGCGCCAAGCCGGGCACCGCGTTCGCTACGTTGCCATCGACGATCCGTCGAACCGGCAGACGCTGGAGGGCAACCTCGACGCCTTGCTGGCCCACTACCACCCGCAGGCCTTCGAATACCAGGCGCCAGACGAATGGCGGCTGGACGCCCAGTTGCACGGCTGGTGTGCCCGTCAGGCGTTACCCACCCGTATGGTGGACAGCGAGCATTTCCTCACGTCCCGTGACGACGCGCTACAGCTATTCGGCGACCGGCCCCATTGGCTCATGGAGCGTTTCTACCGCGTCCAGCGGGCGCGCCATGGCGTATTGCTGGACGGGCAGGGCAAGCCGCAGGGCGGGCGCTGGAACTTCGACGAGGACAACCGCAAACCCTGGCGCGGCTCTCCAGCAGAGCCGCCAGACCCCCGCTCCGTCCACGACCACGGCGAACTGTGGCAGACCATCACCCGTAGCGGCGTGAAAGCCTTTGGCGAGCCATGTGCCGAGTCGTTTCGCTGGCCGCTCAACCGCGCCGAGGCTCTTTCGCAACTCGACGCCTTCATCACCCACGCGTTGCCGTCGTTTGGCGCTTACCAGGACGCCATGTCCGGCCGCTCCTGGCGGCTCTTCCACTCCCTGCTGTCCTTCGCCCTCAACACCAAGATGCTCAGGCCCATGGAGGTGATCCGCCGTGCCGAGGCCGCGTGGCATGCGGGCGACGCCCCCCTGGCCTCGGTCGAGGGTTTCGTTCGCCAGATCCTGGGATGGCGCGAATACGTTCGCGGCGTCTACTGGGCCCACATGCCCGGCTACACCGAGTCCAACGCGCTGGGTCACGTCCGCCCGCTGCCCAGATGGTTCTGGACAGGGCATACCCGCATGGCCTGTATGGCCCAGGCCATCGGGCAATCGCTTCAGCACGCCTATGCTCACCACATACAGCGGCTCATGGTCATCGGCAACTTCGCCCTGCTGGCCGGGCTGGACCCACAGGCGCTCCACCGCTGGTATCTTGGCATCTACATTGACGCTTTCGAGTGGGTCGAGGCGCCCAATACCCTGGGCATGGGCCAGTTCGCCGACGGCGGGCGTGTCGCCACCAAGCCCTACGTCAGCGCTGCAGCCTACTTGCACCGCATGGGCGACCACTGTGGCTCGTGCCCCTACAACAGGCAGCAGCGCACCGGGCCCGATGCCTGTCCCTTCAATGCCTTGTATTGGGACTTCATCGCCCGCCATCCACAAGTATTCGAGGGCAACCCGCGCATGGCTTGGTCCAGCCATCAGTGGCAGAAGATGTCCAATGACGATCAGGTTGCAGTGCGCCAGCAGGCGGCGCACTGGCTCGAACGCCTTGACGGCCTGTAACCCCGCCGCGCGATGGGGGGCCGTGCCTCGTGTAAACTGGCTCTCCGGCACGCACTGCCCGTGTCCGGCGCCTCCTCGGGGGCGGGCACCATCCCCTTCGCCCCCGCACGCGGGCGCAATTTCCACCATGAACACTGCCATTCAACGCATCCGCCAAGACGTCCAGGGCATGCACGCCTATGCTGTGCAGGACGCCGCAGGGATGGTCAAACTCGACGCGATGGAGAACCCCTACGGCCTGCCGCCCGAGCTGCAGGCCGCCTTGGGCGAACGCCTCGGTCGCGTGGCCGTCAACCGTTACCCCGGTCCGCGCATTGACGACCTCAGGCATGCGCTGGCCCGGTACGTGGACCTGCCCGCCGGTTTCGGTTTGATGCTTGGCAACGGTTCCGACGAACTCATCGCTCTGCTGGCTTTGGCTTGCGATGTGCCCGGCGCTTCCATCCTGGCGCCGCTGCCCGGCTTCGTCATGTACGGCATGAGCGCCCAGCTGCAGGGGTTGGCCTTCCACGGCGTGCCCCTCACGCCCGATTTCGAGCTGGACGAGCCCGCCATGCTGGCCGCCATGCGCGAACACAAGCCTGCCATCACTTACCTCGCCTACCCCAACAACCCCACCGCCAACCTGTGGGACGCCGCCATCATGCGCCGCCTCATCTCTGCGGCGGCGGAGTTTGGCGGCCTGGTGGTCATCGACGAGGCCTACCAGCCCTTCGCCAGCCGCACCTGGCTCGACGACATGCGCGCCGACCCGGTGGCCAACGCCCACGTGCTGCTGATGCGCACCCTCTCCAAGTTCGGGTTGGCGGGTGTGCGGCTGGGCTACATGATCGGCACGCAGGCCCTGGTCAACGAGATCGACAAGGTTCGCCCGCCCTACAACGTGAGCGTGCTCAACGCTGAATGTGCCCTGTTCGCACTGGAGCACGCCGACGTATTTGCCCGCCAGGCGCAGGAAATCCGCACCGAGCGTGACAAATTGATCAATGCGCTGGCTGCCATGCCCGGCGTGAAACCCTTCCCCAGCCAGGCCAACATGGTGCTGGTGCGCGTGCCCGACGCCGACAAGGCCTTCGCAGGCATGAAAGCTGCTGGCGTGCTGGTGAAGAATGTTTCTAAAATGCACCCATTGCTGGCCCAGTGCCTGCGCCTGACGGTGGGGACCCCCGCCGAAAACGTGCAGATGCTCGAGGCCTTGCGCAACACCCTATGACCAACCTGCCCGCCACCCTTCCCGCAGCGGCCCAGCGCACGGCCGACGTGCAGCGCCGTACCGCCGAAACGCAAATCCGCGTGGCCGTCAACCTTGACGGCAGCGGCCAGTCACGCCTGCACAGCGGTATCGGCTTCCTCGACCACATGCTCGACCAGATCGCCCGTCATGGGCTGATCGACCTGGACGTGCACTGCGACGGCGACCTGCACATCGACGGCCACCACACGGTAGAAGACATTGGCATCACCCTGGGCCAGGCCTTCGCCAAGGCCGTGGGTGACAAGAAGGGCATCCGCCGCTACGGCCACGCCTACGTCCCGCTGGACGAGGCACTCAGCCGCGTGGTGGTCGATTTTTCCGGCCGCCCCGGCTTGCACATGGACGTCAAGTTCACCGCAGGCAGCATCGGCCAGCTCGACACCCAGCTCGTCTTCGAGTTTTTCCAGGGTTTCGTCAACCACGCTGGCGTGACGCTGCACATCGACAACCTCAAGGGTGTGAACGCGCACCACCAGTGCGAAACCATCTTCAAGGCCTTCGCGCGCGCCCTGCGTGCCGCGCTGGAGCGCGACCCCCGTCTGGGCGACGTGATTCCCTCCACCAAGGGCTCGCTGTGAACCCGGCCGCACTGTTTCGAACCTGCAATTGCCTGAAACCCATTTCCCGATGAACCGACAGACAGTGGCCGTGGTGGACTACGGCATGGGCAATCTGCGTTCCGTGGCGCAGGCGGTGATCCACGCCGCTACTGCGGTGGACCACGTGGACGTGGTTGTCACCTCTGATCCGCAGGCCGTGCTGGACGCGCACCGTGTGGTCTTGCCAGGCCAGGGCGCCATGCCCGACTGCATGGCCGAGCTGGAGCGTTCCGGCCTGCGCGAGGCTGTGCTGCACGCCGCCGCCCACAAGCCGCTCTTTGGGGTGTGTGTGGGCATGCAGATGCTGCTCGACCACAGCGAAGAAGGCGACACGGCTGGCCTGGGGTTGATCCCCGGCGAGGTCGTGCGCTTCCGCCTGGAAGGCCAGCGTCAGCCCGACGGCAGCCGCTACAAGGTCCCGCAGATGGGCTGGAACCAGGTGTTTCACGAGCTTGGGCGTGGTCCAGCGCACCCCGTCTGGGCCGGTGTGCCCGACGGCAGCTACTACTACTTTGTGCACAGCTTCTACGCCCGCCCGGCCAACCCGGCACACAGCGTCGGTGAAACCGATTACGGCGTGCGTTTCTCGTGCGCCATTGCCCGCGACAACATCTTCGCCACCCAGTTTCACCCGGAAAAAAGCGCCGATCAGGGCTTGGCGCTTTATCGCAACTTTCTCCACTGGAACCCCTGACGCCTTGGCGTCACAACCCCTGCAAAGCCATGCTTCTCATTCCTGCCATTGACTTGAAAGACGGCCAATGCGTGCGCCTCAAACAAGGCGACATGGACCAATCCACCGTGTTCGGTGAAGACCCCGCCGCCATGGCGCGCAACTGGGTCAACAAAGGCGCGCGGCGGGTACACCTGGTGGACCTCAACGGTGCCTTCGCTGGCAAGCCCAAGAACGAGGCAGCCATCCGTGGCATCCTCAAGGAAGTGGGCGACGAGGTGGACGTGCAACTTGGTGGCGGCATCCGCGACCTCGACACCATCGAGCGCTACCTCGACGCCGGTCTGCGCTACGTCATCATCGGCACCGCCGCCGTCAAGAACCCCGGCTTCCTGCAAGACGCCTGTACCGCCTTTCCCGGTCACATCATCGTGGGCCTGGACGCCAAGGACGGCAAGGTGGCCACCGACGGCTGGAGCAAGCTCACCGGCCACGAGGTGGCGGATCTGGGCAAGAAGTTCGAGGACTATGGTGTCGAATCCATCATCTACACCGACATCGGCCGTGATGGCATGCTCAGCGGCATCAACATCGAGGCCACCGTCAAGCTCGCGCAAGCGCTGACCATCCCTGTCATCGCCTCGGGCGGCCTGTCCAACATGGAAGACATCCGCAAGCTCTGCGCCGTCGAAGACGAAGGCGTCGAAGGCGTCATCTGCGGCCGCTCCATCTACAGCGGCGACCTCGACTTCGAGGCTGCACAGCAGCTGGCCGACGAACTCAACGGCTGAACAAACTACCCTCCATGCTGGCCAAACGCATCATTCCCTGCCTGGACGTGACCGGTGGTCGCGTGGTCAAGGGCGTCAACTTCCTGGAACTGCGCGACGCTGGCGACCCGGTCGAGATCGCCGCGCGCTACAACGAACAGGGCGCTGACGAACTCACCTTCCTCGACATCACCGCCACCAGTGACGGGCGCGATCTCATCCTGCACATCATCGAGGCCGTGGCCTCCCAGGTCTTCATTCCCTTGACCGTGGGCGGTGGCGTGCGCACCGTGGACGATGTGCGCCGCCTGCTCAACGCCGGGGCCGACAAGACCAGCTTCAACTCGGCGGCCATCGCCAACCCGCAGGTCATCAAGGACGCGTCGGCCAAGTACGGCTCCCAGTGCATCGTCGTGGCCATCGACGCCAAGCGACGCACCCCTGAGGAAGAACACCGCCTGGGCGCCAACGGTCAACCCCTGGGCCCGGGCTGGGACGTGTACAGCCACGGCGGGCGCAAGAACGTGGGGCTCGATGCCGTGGCCTGGGCGCGCCAGATGGCCGAACATGGCGCTGGCGAGATCCTGCTCACCAGCATGGACCGCGACGGCACCAAGGCAGGCTTCGACCTGGCGCTCACCCGCGCTGTGAGCGACGCCATCGACATTCCCGTCATCGCTTCGGGCGGCGTGGGCAACCTCGACCACCTGGCCGACGGCGTGCAACAGGGCGGCGCGGACGCGGTGCTGGCTGCCAGCATCTTCCACTACGGCGAATACACCATTGCCCAGGCCAAGCAGCGCATGGCCGAGCGCGGCATCCCGGTGCGCCTCTGATGGATAAACACATGAACTGGCTCGACGAAGTCAAATGGGACGCGCAGGGCCTGGTGCCCGTCATCGCGCAGGAGCAGGCCACGGGTGACGTGCTGATGTTCGCCTGGATGAACCGCGAGGCGCTGCAAAAAACCGCCGAACTGGGGCGTGCCGTCTATTTCAGCCGTTCGCGCGGCAAGCTCTGGTTCAAGGGCGAGGAGTCCGGCCACGTGCAGACAGTGCACGACATCCGTCTGGATTGCGACAACGACGTGGTGTTGCTCAAGGTCACCCAGCTCGGTCACGAGCCAGGCATCGCCTGCCACACCGGCCGCCACAGCTGCTTTTTCCAGCGCTTCGAGGCCGATGCGCAAGGCGGCCACTGGCAGTCGGTCGAGCCGGTGCTCAAAGACCCCGAATCCATCTACAAATAACCGCCATGAGTGCATCCGGCGAACTGCCCACGTCCACCGACACGCTGCAGCGTCTGGCTGCCGTCATCGACAGCCGCAAACCCGCCAACGGCGGCGACCCTGAAAAAAGCTACGTGGCCCGCCTGCTGCACAAGGGGCCCGACGCCTTCCTCAAGAAGATCGGCGAGGAGGCCGGTGAGGCCATGATGGCCGCCAAGGACCTGCAGCACGGCCAGGGCTCAGCCCAGGCCCTGGTGGGCGAGGTGGCCGACCTGTGGTTCCACAGCATGATCGCGCTCGCCCATTTCGGCCTCAGCCCTGCTGACGTGGTGGCCGAACTCGCCCGCCGTGAGGGACTTAGCGGCCTGGAAGAGAAAGCCCTGCGCAAAGCCAAGGCACGCGAATCCGGCGAGTGACGCCCTCAACGCAAGGAGCCAGACCGTGGAAGACGAACGCCTGCGCAGCCTCAACACCGTCGGCACCATCAGCTACGTGCTGCACCTCATCGTTGCAGTCGGCGCATTGATACCCGGTGGCCAGTGGGGCCCTACGCTTCTGATCGTTGCCCTCATTCTCGATTTCGTCAAAAAAGACGAGGCGCAGGGCACTTGGCATGCCAGCCATTTCCGCTGGCGCATCCGTTCCGTCGTTATTGCATTCCTGGCCTACCTGCTGACGTTTCCCCTCTGGCTCTTGTTCTTTGTTCCCGGGTGGATCGCCTGGCTCTGCATTTCCGCCTGGTTTCTCTACCGCATCGTCAAAGGCATGGTCCGCATGAACGCGGGCCAACCCATGGAGTTCGCTGAATGACCCACGACCCGAATTGCATTTTTTGCAAAATCATTTCCGGCCAGATTCCCTCTCGCAAGGTTTACGAAGACGACGAGCTCTATGCCTTTCACGACATCCATCCCTGGGCGCCGGTGCATTTCCTGCTGGTCCCCAAGATGCACATCCCGTCGATGGCGCAGTTGGGAGCTGAACACGAACGCCTGATGGGGCGCATGATGGTGCTGGCGCCCCGGCTAGCCGTAGAGCAGGGCTGCAACCCTTATCCGGAAGGTGGCTTCCGCATCGTGGCAAACACCGGGTTGGAAGGCGGCCAGGAGGTGCATCACCTGCACGTGCACGTGATGGGCGGGCCACGGCCGTGGGCCAGGGGCTGATCACGGCAAACTGCGGGTTGACCCTCACTTGAAATCGCGCAGCGGCCACAGATATTTGGGACAATGTCCTGTTGCCTGCAGGTGAACTGCCTGCGCGGCGTAGAATCGAAATCAATACTGGGGTGGGTTGCCCCAGACACTGGAGTTTGACATGGGTTCTTTTTCCATTTGGCACTGGCTGGTTGTCTTGCTGATCGTTGTTTTGGTGTTTGGCACCAAGAAGCTCAAGAACATCGGCAGCGACCTTGGTGGCGCCGTCAAGGGTTTCAAAGACGGTATGAAGGAAGGCGGCAGTGATGCGGCTGACAAGCCCACCGCCCAGGTGACCCAAGACACGGCCGCCGCTGAAAAGACCACCATTGACGTGGAAGCCAAGACCAAGGGCTGATCCTTGGTTTTTCCGTCGCCAGAAGGCCGTGAGTTCTTCTGGCATCGTGCCTTTTTGCGTGAGAGCCGTGCATGATTGACTTGGGCATTTCCAAACTGGCCCTGATCGGCGCCGTGGCGCTGGTGGTGATCGGGCCGGAGAAACTGCCGCGCGTCGCCCGTACGGTCGGGACGCTGCTGGGCAAGGCGCAGCGCTATGTGGCCGACGTCAAGGCCGAAGTCAACCGCTCCATCGAGCTTGAGGAACTCAAGAAGATGAAGGAGACGGTGGAGTCGGCAGCGCGCAACGTGGAATCCTCCATCCACGAGACGACGTCCGATTTCGAGAAAACCTGGTCTGATGCGACCACTGGGCTTGAGGGCAGCTCTTCCGGCTCATTCAACCCGGAAGATGCCTACTCCATCGGTTCGCCCGTTTACCCGGAATACCGAAACCCCAAGAAGAACTTCCGGCTCAAGCAGAAGGCCGTGCCGCAATGGTTCAAGGCCCGCACCGGTGTGCGCTCCCGTGCGCTTTCTGGTGCCGCGCGTGTGGCGCGTTTCCGGCCCAAGACCAAATCGATGTAAGTTCCTCTCATGTCCGAACCCCAAGACAAGACCGACGAACTCGCCGGCACCGAGCAGCCGTTTGTGCAGCACCTGATCGAGCTGCGTGACCGGCTGATCTATTGCATTGCTGGTGTCGTCGTCTGCATGATTCTGCTGGCCATCTGGCCTGGTCCCAGCGGTCTCATCGACCTCATTGCCGTGCCCATCCGTGCGCACATGCCGCCTGACGTCAAGCTCATTGCCGTTGGGGTCTTCACGCCATTCTTCGTGCCGCTCAAGGTGCTGATGATGACGGCGGTTCTACTGGCGTTGCCTTGGCTCATCTACCAGATCTGGGCCTTCGTTGCGCCTGGCCTCTACAGCCACGAAAAGCGTTTCGCCCTGCCGCTCATCTTTTTTGGCAGCTTGCTGGCCTACATGGGCATCGCGTTCGTGCAGTTCTTCGTGCTAGACAAGATGTTCGGCTTCATCCAGGGCTTCACGCCCGAGAGTGTCAACGCCACGCCAGACATCGCGTCCTACGTTGAAGCCATTCTGTCGCTTTACCTCGCGTTCGGTCTGGCCTTCCAGGTGCCCATTGTGGTCATGCTGCTGGTGCGCTTTGACATGGTGACGGTCGAGAAACTTAAGGCATTCCGTGGCTATTTCGTCGTCGTGGCCTTCATCATCGCCGCCGTGGTCACGCCGCCTGACGTGATTTCGCAGCTGGCTCTGGCCATTCCTATGTGCGTGCTTTACGAACTGGGTATCTTGGGTTCCCGTTGGTTTTCAAAGACTTCCCGCGCGCCCGACGCCGAAACGCCGGACGGCGCCTGACCTGCATCAGTTCTGGTTGCGCGGCGGCGTTCTGCGCGCCGGGGTGATGTGGAGCTGCATGCGCTGACCGCGCCGCAGCACTTCCAGTTCCGTAGGCTTTCCCGGTGTGAGTGCGGCCACCTTGCCAAGCAATGAGGACACGTCCTTCACTGGCGCGCCCGCCACCGTGGCGATGACGTCACCGGGTTGGATTCCCGCTGCTGCGGCCGGGCCGTTTTGCAGCACGCCCGTGATGATGACGCCGTCCTTGCTGTCAATGCCGAAATACTGGGCCAGCTCGGGCGTCAGGTCTTGGGGCTCCACGCCTATCCATCCTCGTGTCACAGCACCGTCGCGCACAATGGCTTCCATCACACTGCGCGCCGTAGAGGTAGGTATGGCGAAGCCAATGCCCATGGAGCCGCCGGAACGCGAGTAGATTGCCGTGTTGATGCCCATCAGCTGGCCGTTCACGTCCACCAGCGCGCCACCAGAATTGCCGGGGTTGATGGCTGCATCCGTCTGGATGAAGTTCTCGAAGGTATTGATGCCCAATTGAGTGCGGCCTAGCGCGCTGACGATGCCGCTGGTCACGGTCTGGCCCACGCCGAAGGGGTTGCCGATCGCCAGCACCACATCGCCCACCTCCAACTGCTCCGAGTTGCCCAGGACGATGACTGGAAGATCCGGCAGTTCGATCTTCAGAATGGCAAGATCGGTCTCGGGGTCCGTGCCGATGATCGTGGCCTTCGAGCGGCGCCCATCGCTGAGTTGCACCTCGATTTCATCGGCTTCCTCCACCACGTGGTTGTTGGTGAGGATGTAGCCTTCGGGACTGACGATGACGCCAGAGCCCAGGCCGGACTGAGGCTGACTGTCGGGCTGGTCGCCAAAGAAGAAGCGGAACCAAGGGTCGTTCTGCTGGGCATTCGGTACGGCCGCTTTGCTGGTCGTGATGCTCACCACCGCAGGGGCCGCCGTCTTGGCAGCACCGCTGTAGCTGTTGGCGGCAACAGCCGGATCTCGCTCGTGCGTGCCTGACTCGAACACCGGCACGATGGAGACCAAGGTGGGCTTGCGATGCAGCCACTGGGGCTTGAGCGTTGCGACGACAAAATAAGCCGCCAGCAAAACGGTGACGGCCTGGGAAAACAGCAGCCAGTAGCGCTTCATGTGGCTCCAGATAAAGTCTTGAACAGCAGGCTTGACGTGGATCAACCCGATTGGGGCCGGACTTCGTTGAAATCAGAGCATTACAACCCTGTCCGGAGTGAGGAATGAAAGCAATTGTGGACCTTTTTTCCACCGATTACGGTCTGTTGAGCCTTGGTGTGCTGCTTTTCATCATCTTCATGGCCTGGTGGTTCATGCGCTTCTTCTCCCGCAAGATGGCCGAGTCGGAAAAGAACAGCTCGTCCTGATGGGGCCGCTCGCCAAGGGGTATCCTTGGTGGCATGACGAACTCGGAATCTCTGTCTACGGCGGCCGGTTGCAGCCGCGAAGCCTTGCTACAGTCCTTCGACGCAGTTTTGGAGCCCTGGCGCTTCAAAGACTACGGCCCGAATGGTCTGCAAGTGGAGGGGCGGGCGCAAGTACGCAGGCTGGTCAGCGGCGTCACCGCCAGCCGTGCCCTGATTGAGGCTGCAATTGCCTGTCAGGCGGACGCGATCTTCGTCCATCACGGCTTGTTCTGGCGTGGTCAAGACGGCCGGGTGACCGGCTGGATGAAGCAGCGCCTGGCACTGCTGCTTGAGCACGACATCAACCTGTACGCCTACCACCTGCCGTTGGACGCGCATCCCGTGCTTGGTAACAACGCTCAGCTTGGCTTGCGCCTGGGCATCCAGCCCTTGGAGGCTGGCTGGGGGCGGTTTGGTGAGCAAGAACTGGGCTTCATCGGCACACCGCCCGTGGATTCCGCCGTGGCTTTCGCCGAACACGTTCGTTCTGTTCTGGGGCGTCCCGTGACGTTGCTGGACACTGCATCAAGGCCATTGCGGCGTGTCGCGTGGTGTACGGGCGGGGCGCAAGGCTACTTCGAAGACGCGATTGCAGCAGGTGTGGACCTGTTCCTGACGGGCGAAATATCCGAGCCTCAGGCCCACTACGCGCGGGAATGCGGCGTGGCATTTCTTGCCTGCGGGCACCACGCCACTGAACGCTACGGGGCCCCCGCTGTGGCGGCTAAGGCGGCGGCAGAGCTGGGTTTGTGGCACGAGTTCATTGATATCGATAACCCAGCATGAACACCGGACACCCTTCGCCAAAGCCTGTGGCTATCACCATGGGTGATCCCTCAGGCATCGGCCCCGAAATCGTTGCAGAAGTCTTCCGGCGCAAACCGGAGTGGTCAAACCAATGCGTTGTCCTGGGCGATCTGGCCATCTTGCGCCGGGCTGCAGACGTCACGGGGGGGCTGTTGCCTGTGGCGGTGGTGAGTGGAGCTGAGGACGTCGCAAATCTTCCCCCGCGTTGTCTCCCAGTTTGGCCAGTGGTCAGTCTGCCCGAGCCTCCTGCGTGGGGGCAGATATCTGCCCAGGCCGGCCAGGTTGCTGCAGAGGCCATCGCGCTTGCCGCGCGGGCCGCGTTGCAGGGCGACGTGCGAGCTGTGGTTACTGCTCCCATTCACAAAGAAGCCCTTGCCGCCGCGGGAATAACCCACCCCGGGCACACAGAGTACCTGCAGGCGCTTGCCGCCGGGCACCATGGCCTCAGTGTGCAAGACATGCCGGTGCGCATGATGCTGTCCAACGACGAATTGCGCACCGTCCTGGTAAGTATCCACGTCTCGTTGCGGGACGCACTTGATGCGGTCACCCACGCCAACGTCTTGCAGACTCTGTGCATCACCCATGCTCACTTCGCCAGGAGGGGCGCCACTCCCCGTATCGCCGTCGCCGGACTCAACCCGCATGCGGGCGAAGGCGGCATGTTTGGGCGGGAGGAGATCGATGTCATCGCGCCCGCGATTGCCGCTGCGCGGGCAGAAGGCATTGACGCCAGCGGCCCCTACGCGCCAGACACCGTTTTCATGCGTGCAAGGCGCGGCGAATTCGACGTGGTGCTGGCCATGTACCACGATCAGGGACTGATTCCGGTCAAGTACATGGGGCTGGAACACGGCGTCAACACGACGCTCGGCTTGCCATTCCTGCGCACCAGTCCTGATCACGGCACGGCCTTTGACCTTGCGGGAACCGGGCGGGCAGACCCCTCCAGCCTGATGGCTGCGATCGACGTAGCACTGTCTTGGTGACAAGCACGGGAAAATCGGTTGTTACGCTCCGCTACAATTCGAGATGACCCTCGGTGGCACTGCGTGCTTCTGCAGGGAGACCAATTGTCTAGCCAAGTCATTGAAAGATCCCCATGAGCGAAGCAACCGTAGACAACGGCCGCCGAACCTGGCTGATCACCTCGTGCGCCATGGGCGGCGTGGGAGCAGCCGCCGTAGCCGTACCTTTCGTCAGCTCTTTTCAGCCGTCCGAGCGCGCCAAGGCGGCAGGTGCAGCGGTAGAGGTAGATGTCTCCGCTCTGCAGCCGGGCGAAAAAATGGTGGTCGAATGGCGCGGCAAGCCAGTCTGGATCCTGCGCCGCACGCCCGAGCAGCTGGCCACCCTGGAAAAGGACGAGGCTGACCTGGCCGATCCGAATTCCGACCGCAAGGCTTACCCCACGCCGGGTTACGCCAAGAACCGCCACCGCTCGATCAAGCCCGAGTACTTCATCGGCATCGGTATCTGCTCCCACCTGGGTTGCTCCCCTTCGGACAAGTTTCAAACAGGTCCGCAGCCTTCGCTGCCCGACAACTGGATGGGCGGCTTCCTCTGCCCCTGCCACGGCTCCACCTTCGACCTGGCCGGCCGCGTATTCAAGAACAAGCCCGCGCCCGACAACCTCGAGGTTCCGCCGCACTACTACGTGTCTGACACGGTGGTGCTGATCGGTGAAGAACCCAAGGCCTGACCAGTAACTGCCGAGGAACAACATGGCTGCAGAATTCAAAGAACTCCCGCCGAACGCCACGGCTGGCGCCAAGCTCACCAACTGGTTTGAAAACCGTTTCCCGACTGCATTCGACGCTTATCGCGTGCACATGTCGGAGTACTACGCTCCGAAGAACTTCAACTTCTGGTACATCTTCGGTTCGCTGGCGCTGCTGGTGCTGGTGATCCAGATCGTGACCGGCATCTTCCTGGTGATGCACTACAAACCCGACGCCTCGCTCAATGGCGCGGGTGTGCCGGTGGCCTTCGCCAGCGTCGAATACATCATGCGTGATGTGCCTTGGGGCTGGCTGATCCGCTACATGCACTCCACGGGCGCCTCTGCGTTCTTCGTGGTGGTCTACCTCCACATGTTCCGTGGTCTCATCTACGGTTCCTACCGCAAGCCGCGTGAACTGGTGTGGGTCTTTGGCTGCGCCATCTTCCTGGTGCTGATGGCCGAAGCCTTCATGGGCTACCTGCTGCCCTGGGGCCAGATGTCCTACTGGGGCGCACAGGTGATCGTGAACCTGTTCTCCGCCATCCCCTTCATCGGCCCTGATCTGGCGATTCTGATCCGTGGCGACTTCGTCGTGGGCGACGCCACGCTGAACCGCTTCTTCAGCTTCCACGTGATCGCCGTGCCGCTGGTCCTGCTGGGCCTGGTGGTGGCGCACTTGCTGGCACTGCACGACGTGGGTTCCAACAACCCCGACGGCGTGGAAATCAAAGGCCCGAACGCTCCCAAGGATGCCAAAGGCCACCCGCTCGATGGCGTGCCTTTCCACCCGTACTACACGGTGCACGACGTGTTCGGCGTGACTGTTTTCCTGATGGTGTTCTCCGCCATTGTGTTCTTCGCGCCTGAGTTCGGTGGCTACTTCCTGGAGTTCAACAACTTCATCCCGGCCGACCCGCTGAAGACCCCGCCGCACATCGCGCCGGTCTGGTACTTCACGCCCTTCTACTCCATGCTGCGCGCCATCACCACCGAGATGATGTACGTGCTCATCGCCTGCGTCGTGCTGGGTGCCTTGCTCGGGGTTGCCAAGGCCAAGGCTGGTGCTGCCGTCAAAGGTGGCATCGTGGTGGCGGCCGTTGTCGTTGCAGCCCTCATGCTGTCGATTGATGCCAAGTTCTGGGGTGTTGTGGCCATGGGTGGCGCTGTCGTCATCCTGTTCTTCCTGCCTTGGCTTGACAACTGCGCGGTCAAGTCCATCCGCTACCGTCCTAGCTGGCACATCTACCTGTACACCGTGTTCGTGATCAACTTCCTGATCCTGGGCTACCTGGGTGTGCTGCCCCCGTCGCCAGTGGGTGAGCGCGTGTCTCAAGTGGGAACGCTCTTCTACTTCGGTTTCTTCCTGCTGATGCCTTGGTGGAGCCGTCTGGGCCAATGCAAGCCCGAGCCGACTCGTGTGACCTTCACCCCCCACTGATGAGCCAGCCAACAGGAGAAACGACATGAAAAAATGGATTGCTGGTTGCCTGGTGGCCCTGGGTCTGGTGTCTAACGCCATGGCCGCTGGTAGCAACTTTCCGCTCGACAAGGCGCCCAAGCTGACCAACGACATGGCAGCGCTGCAAAACGGTGCCAAGATCTTCGTCAACCACTGCTTGAATTGCCACTCGGCTTCTTTCGTGCGCTACAACCGTCTGACCGAAATTGGCTTGACGGAAAAGCAGATCAAGGAAAACCTGATGTTCACCACCGACAAGGTGGGGGACACCATGAAGGCCTCGATCAATCCGCAGCAGGCCAAGGAGTGGTTCGGTGCAACGCCGCCTGACCTCACCTTGGTGGCGCGTTCTCGCGCCAGCGGCGCCGGTAGCGGCCCGGATTACCTGTACACCCTGCTGCGTACCTACTACCGCGACGACACCAAGGCCACCGGCTGGAACAACATGGCCTTCCCCAGCGTTGCCATGCCGCATCCCCTGTGGCAATTGCAGGGTGAGCGTCGTCCGGTTTTCGAGAAGGTCGAAAGCCACGGTCACGAGGTGGAAGTCCTTCGCGGCTGGGAGCAGGTCAAGGAAGGCTCGATGACGCAGGCTGAGTACGACCGTACCGTTGCCGAGTTGGTGGCTTTCCTCGAATGGGCGGCAGAGCCCGGTCAGAATGCGCGCATTCGCTTGGGTGTCTGGGTTCTGATCTTCCTGGGTGTGTTCGTGCTCGTCGCCTGGCGCCTGAACGCGGCCTACTGGAAAGACGTCAAGTAAGCCCCATCTGGCCTCAAGGGCCAGATCGACACAGTGGTTTTGCCGTGCCCTGCGGGGCAAAAACGGCAATCCACTGTTTTTTGTTTTGTGATTGAGGAGAGACCGCCATGATGGTTCTGTATTCGGGTACCACCTGTCCCTATTCCCACCGCTGCCGTTTCGTGCTGTTCGAGAAGGGCATGGACTTCGAGATCCGCGACGTGGATCTGTACAACAAGCCAGAGGACATCGCGGTCATGAACCCCTACGGCCAGGTGCCCATTCTGGTTGAGCGCGACCTGATTCTGTACGAGTCAAACATCATCAATGAGTACATTGATGAACGCTTCCCGCACCCCCAGCTGATGCCTGGTGATCCGGTGGACCGTGCCCGCGTGCGTCTTTTCCTGCTCAACTTTGAAAAAGAGCTGTTCACGCATGTGTCGGTGCTGGAATCCCGCACCACCAAGGGGAATGACAAGGCTATCGAGAAGGCCAAGAGCCATATTCGCGACCGCCTGACGCAGTTGGCCCCTGTGTTCCTGAAGAACAAGTACATGCTGGGTGACAACTTCTCCATGCTTGATGTGGCGATTGCGCCGCTGTTGTGGCGCCTGGATCACTACGGCATTGAACTGAGCAAGAACGCTGCGCCGCTGCTGAAGTACGCGGAGCGCATCTTCTCGCGTCCGGCCTACATCGAAGCGCTGACGCCTTCCGAGAAAGTGATGCGCAAGTAAGCGCAGATGCTTGCCATGAGCCAGGACGACACCCCTTCCACCCGGCCGTACCTCATCCGTGCGTTGCACGAGTGGTGTAGCGACAACGGTTTCACGCCTTACCTGGCGGTGGCCGTTGACGCGTCTGTGCAGGTGCCGCGCGAATTCGTTAAGAACAACGAAATCGTGCTCAACACCAGTTTTGATGCCACGAGCAACCTGCGCCTGGGCAACGATTTCGTCGAGTTCAAGGCGCGCTTCGGCGGCGTTGCTCGCGAGGTGGTCGTGCCGGTGGATCATGTCGTCGCCATCTATGCGCGTGAAAACGGGCAGGGCATGGCTTTTCCGGCTCCTGCGCCTGCTGTTGATGCGTCTGAGCCGCAGGCTCCAACAATTCATGCTGGCAAAGGGCTTCAGGTCGTACCCGGTATGGCGGAAGATGGGAACGAGCCACCCGAACCGCCGCAGGGGCCAGGAAATGCAGGGGGGCGACCAACCCTCAAGCGAGTCAAGTAGAATCTTGGCTGCGCCGCTTTAGCTCAGTTGGTAGAGCAACCGCCTTGTAAGCGGTAGGTCGTCAGTTCGAATCCGACAAGCGGCACCATTCAAAGCCCGGTACGTCCGGGCTTTTCTGTTTCGGCAAGGTGTTCAGCGCAGCCGGACCTTGATGCGCAACTGTGTGATGGTTTGGCCGTTGGTGCGCAGGGCGGCGAGAAGCGCGGGCGTGAGTTGTTTCAGTTTGGTGCCCACGGAGGGATTGCTCACCAGCAAACACCAACTGTGCTCCTCCACGGGCCCTGCCTGCACTTGCTGGCGCAACGCGGGAGGCAGGAGTGGGCGTATGACCTCCAGCATGTGCTGCGACAGACGAATCCGCTCCGCCACCTGGGCCAGGGCGGGAGATGCATTGACGGCTTGCTGCAGACTGAACATTCCCCGATTATCGTTTGCGGGCGCCTGCGATACGGTGCATGCTAGGATCAATGGTTTGTCCCAGGGGTATTCGCCGTGTCTTCCGCTCCCGCTTCTTCGCCTTCGTTGTCTCTCACCATTGCCACACGCGAAAGCCGTTTGGCGTTATGGCAGGCACAACACGTGAAGGCCCTGCTGGAAGCACTCGGCCATCAGGTGACGCTGCTGGGCATGACAACCAAGGGCGACCAGATACTGGACCGCGCGCTCAGCAAGGTCGGGGGCAAGGGGCTCTTCGTCAAGGAGCTGGAGGTGGCGCTGGAAGAGGGGCGAGCCGACCTGGCGGTGCATTCGCTCAAGGACGTTCCCATGGAACTGCCTTCAGGCTTTGAGTTGGCCTGTGTGATGGAGCGGGAAGACCCGCGCGACGCGTGGGTTTCTGCTCAATGCGCAAATCTCGCCGATCTACCGCGCGATGCGGTGGTTGGAACGTCCAGCCTCAGACGTGTCGTGCTGCTGCGAGATGCACTGTCGGCTCTGGGGCGTGAAGATGTGCGAATCGAGCCTTTGAGGGGCAATCTGGACACCCGTCTGCGCAAGCTGGACGAGGGGCAGTACCAAGCCATTGTGCTGGCGGCGGCTGGGCTCAAGCGCCTGGGTCTGGAGCAGCGTATCAGGGCGATTTTCGAACCCGGGCAGATGTTGCCCGCAGCGGGTCAAGGCGCACTGGGTATTGAGGTGCGCACCGACCGCGCTGACGTGATTGCGGCGCTTGCTCCGTTGGCACACCGCCCGACATGGTGGGCTGTGGCTGCGGAGCGTGCAGTGTCCCGTGCGATGGGAGGCAGCTGCTCCATGCCGTTGGCGGCTTTCACGACTTGGCTTGGCGAACCCGCGCAGTCCGGGGCGAGCCTCAGGCTTGATGCCGCCTGGGGTGACCCTGATGGCCGAACCGGCCTGGTGCGGGTTCAGGCCGAGTCAGTGGTGACTTCATTGGGTGATGCAGATGCCTTGGGCCAGCGCGCAGCTACCTTGCTGCGTCAAGCTGGTGCGCGTGGCGCTGGCGAATTGGCATGACTGTCGTTGTCGTTACCCGGCCAGCGCAAGAAGCGCGCGCCTGGGTGCAACGTTTGGAAGAGGCTGGGTGGCATGCGCAGTCCTTGCCGTTGATTGAGATAGCGGCTGCGCCCGATAACGCGCAACTGGTGAGCGCGCGCGAGTCGTTTTGCCGAAACGATGCCGTGATGTTCGTGAGCGCCCAGGCTGTCCAGCAATTTTGGTCTGGATTCGATTGGCCTGCTTGCTTATCCACCAGGGTTTGGGCGCCAGGGCCGGGCACGGCGACAGCATTGCTGCGCCAAGGCGTACCTGCAGATCGCATTGATCAACCAGCGCAAGATGCGGACCAGTTCGATTCGGAGGCCCTGTGGGCTAAGGTGGCAGACCAGGTGAATCCTGGGCATCGACTGCTGGTGGTACGGGGTACCACGGCGGGGGCTGACAACTGGTACGACAAGGTCGAGCAGCGAGGCAATGGCCGGGAGTGGCTGGCAAACCAGTGCCGGGACGCAGGCGGTGAGGTGGCTTGGTGCGTGGCCTACGAAAGGCGTGCACCCGTATGGGATGTTGACACTAGAGTGCGCGCCGCAGCGCTTGTCAATCCGCAGGCTGTCTGGCTGTTGAGCAGTACCGAAGCCGTGAACAACCTCAGGGCATTGTGCCCAGACGTGGATTGGGGCAGTGCAAGGGCACTGGCAACGCACCAGCGCATTGCCGATGCCGCCCGCAAATTGGGGTTCGGCGAGGTGCACTGCACCCGCCCTGCTGTTGCCGACGTGCTGCACGCCCTAAAATCCATGTCGTAAACCATGGCCAATGAACTTCCCCCTTCAATGAACGACAGTGTTCCTCCTGCAGAGGCTTCTGCTCCGGCAGCTCCAGAGCGCAAACCTGGTGCCGCAGGTTGGTGGGGCGGGCTCGCGTTCGTGCTGGCTGCCGTGTCGCTGGGCGGCGTGGCAATGCTATGGCAACGGCTGGACCGCGCCCAGGAGGAGTTGGCCCGGCGCAGCACCGACACCATGGCGGAGGTGACTGCAGCCAGAGCGCTCGTGGCCCAGTCAGATTCGTTGACGCAGGACTTGCAGGCCCGGCTCGGTGTCGCGGAATTGCGCCTGTCCGAAGTCAGCCTGCAGCGCAGCCAGTTGGAAGAGCTGATGCTCAGCGTGTCGCGTTCGCGCGACGACAGCCTGGTGCAGGATTTGGAATCTGCCGTGCGGCTTGCCATGCAACAGAGCCAGCTAACGGGTAGCGTCCAGCCGCTCGTGTCGGCCTTGCAGGCGGCGGATCAGCGTATTCAGCGGGCGGCGCAGCCCCGTTTGAACCCGGTTCAGCGAGCCATTGCCCGAGATGTGGAGCGCATTCGTGCCGCCACGCTGGTGGACGTTCCGGCACTCGCCGCTCGCATCGACGAATTGGTTCGCAATGTGGATGAATGGCCGCTGCTCAATGCCGTAGGGGGCGTGCCGCCAGCCAAGCAGGCCGCAGTCGCTGAGGCAAAAGTGGGTGGCAAGGCGGCTGCGCCAGCAACCGATGTCTCCAAGGAACAACCTGCCACTTCCTCAGCTTCTGACGACCCTGAAGAACCAGCTGGCAAACCCCAAGCAGCGCCCTTGGAAGCCGTGGCCTCTTCTGGTTTGGGGCAGACCTGGGCGCGTTTGGGCGATTGGTGGAGCTTGAATTCTGTGCGCTGGTGGGCGGCATTGCGTGCGGGAGCCGCAGACCTGGTTCGCGTGAGCAGGATTGACCGGCCCGAAGCGGCTTTGCTCGCTCCCGAACAGGCATTCTTCCTGCGGGAAAACATCAAGTTGACCCTGCTCAACGCCAGGTTGGGTTTGTTGGGGCGTCAACTGGATACGGCGCGTGCCGACGTCCGCACGGCGCAGGCCTTGCTGAACCGGTACTATGACGTGGAAGCGGCGAACACGCGCATGGCTTTGGCGGCACTCAAGCAACTGCAAGAAGACATGCGCCAGGAGGCCTTGCCCAGGCCCGACGAGACCCTGACTGCGCTGGCCGCCGCTGCCAGCGGCCGCTGAGGGGGCCGCATGAGAAGTGTCTTCTGGTTCCTGTTCCTGGCCGCAGTCGCCGTGGCCTTGGCTATGTTGATGGGCGACAACCAGGCCTCTGTCACACTGTTCTGGCACCCTTACAGGGTGGACGTTTCGTTTAACCTGGTGCTTTTTGTGCTGGTGTTTGGCTTTGCCCTTCTTTACGGGGCAATGCGTGGTTTGTCTGTTCTGCGGCGGCTTCCAGAGCAGGCGCACCGCTGGCGGGCCCACCAGACGGAGCGGGCGATCTACACCAATGTGCTTGATGCTTTGGCTTACCAACTGTCTGGGCGATTCGTGCGGGCGCAGTCTGCGGCAGAGCGTGCCATTGACTTGTTGCAGCACCAGCATGCCGACACCTTTGTTCACCACGACCAGGTGTTGGTGCTGGCCCGTTTGCTGGCAGCTGAGAGTGCTCATTCCGTGGGCAACTTGAATGCTCGAGACGTTCATCTGCGGGGCGCCGTGGAGGGTGATGCAGCCCGTGCTTCAGGCGCTGCGCGTGAGGGCGCCTTGCTGCGCGCAGCTGGCTGGGCGGTAGATGCGCGCGAGGCTGCGCAGGCTGCGCGCTGGTTGAGCGAGTTGCCCCAGGGTGCATCGCGACGAATACAGGCGGTGCGCCTGAAGCTGAAGCTGGCGAGGTTGACGCAAGACACACATGGCGCGCTGGACATGGTGCGTCTGTTGGCCAAGCACAGGGCGTTTTCGTCTGGTGTGGCGCAGAGCCTGAGGCGGGGACTGGTGCTGGATGCGTTGCGTGACAGCCATGACAGCGCCCAGTTGTTGAAGGTCTGGCAGGCGCTGGACAGCAGTGAGCAGGCGACGCCTGAGCTGTCTTTGGCCGTGCTGGACCGATGGGATGCGTTGGACGCCGATGTGCGCAGCGATGCCGGTATCGACGTAAGGCGTATGCTGGATGACGCCTTGCAGCGTGTCTGGGATGCATATGGCCGACTGGATGACGACGCGCGCCGACGCTTCGTGCTTCGGCTGGAGGCGGCACTGCCCACACTGGATGCCTCTTGGTTGGCGCGCATCGAGCGTGCCCAGCGGGAACACCCGGCTGATCTCGGTCTGCAATACCTGGCCGGCCAAGCTTTCATGCAACGGGAGTTGTGGGGCAAGGCCTCCGCGCTGCTTACCCAGGCCAGCCATGGCCTGAAGAATGCAGAACTGGCCCGGCGCACCTGGTGCAGCCTGGCGCGGTTGGCTGAGGAGCGTGGAGACTCTGCGGCTGCGCAGGCTGCCTGGAAAAAGGCAGCCCTGGTCTGAGCCATGACACCACTGCAAGATATCCTCTATTCGCAAGGCTTTGGCACCCGCCGTGTGTGCTGTGGGCTGATACAGCAGGGCTTGGTGAGCGTTGGTGATCCGGCGCAGCCTTGTCTTGAGCCGTCTGCGTTGTTTGAACCCGAAGGGCTGATCTTCCACGTACAGGGGCAGCGCTGGGAATACCAGCAGCACGCCTACCTGATGCTGAACAAGCCTGTGGCGTACGAGTGCTCGCAGAAGCCCAGCGCCTGGCCGAGCATTTACACCTTGCTGCCTGCGCCGTTGCGTGCCCGGCCCTCTGGAGCGGCCAGCGGAGTCCAGGCGGTTGGCCGGCTGGATCAGGACACCACGGGCCTTCTCCTGTTGTCTGACGATGGCAAGTTCATTCACCGCCTGTCGTCGCCCAGGCACCACGTGCCCAAGGTCTACCTGGCGACTTGCAAGCACCCTGTTTCGGATGCTCAGATCCAGCGGCTGCTGGACGGCGTGGTGCTGGACGATGATCCCAAGCCGGTTCGAGCCACCTCTGCACGTGCGCTGGACAGCCATCTGCTGCAGCTGACCCTGACCGAAGGCAAATACCACCAGGTCAAGCGGATGGTGGCTGCCGTGAGCAACCGGGTGGAGGCGTTGCATCGCAGCCAGATCGGGCCGGTGGAGTTGCCCGATGACCTTAAGCCAGGTGAGTGGCGCTGGCTCACGCCGCAGCAGGTTGCTGCGCTGGTGACCAAGGCCTGACCTCAGGCCAGGCAGCCAGGTTCAGGGCAGATCGCGCAAGAAGGCCTCCAGGCCGTGGGTGAGCGCTTCGGGCTGGTCGCGATGAGGGCTGTGGCCGCAGGCATCCAGCTCCAGACGTTCGGACTGGGGTGCTGCGGCTTCGATTTCGTCCAATTGGGCCAGGGTGCCGTATTCGTCGTCTTTGCCCTGAACCAACATCAGCGGTGAGCGAATGCGTCGGCAGTCTGCACGCATGTCGAAGCTGCGGAACGCGTCTGACAGCCACACGTCGTTCCATTGCCAGAAGGCACAGTCCACGTCCTTGTGGTGGCGCAAGAGACGGTCGCGCAGGCCGTGCTGCAGGTACGCGTCGCGCGCCTGTGCAATGGAGCGCAACGCGACCTCTTCTACAAAAACGTGTGGGGCCATGGCAATGCAGGCTGTGACGGGGTGGCGGCTTGCGTGCAGCAGCGCTATGGTGGCGCCGTCGGAGTGCCCGACAAGAACTGGCCTTTCCACGCCGCAGGCTGTCAGCAAGCGGGGCAGCACCTCAAACGCTTCGACATGCATGTAGTCCGCAGCGTGACGCCCTGTGCGCCAGAATCCGCTGTGCCCAGCCGCGCCCCGGACGTTGGGGATAGTGTCGGACTGGCCGTACCCGCGGCGGGAATACACGAGGCCTGGGCGGCCCGTGCGTGAACACAGTTCTTGAGGCCAATAGCGGTGGCGCGTGCCCCAAAGCGACACGGAGCCGAGCCCTTCATGCAAAAAAACGAGCGGCGCCCGGCGTTTGGCGTCTGAAGGCGCGGGGATGTGCAGCACCTCTAGCTGCACGCCTTCGATAACGACTGACGTTGTGGAGGGCAGGTTGATATGGCTGGCGTCGGACATGGCAGGCATGTTAGCGGCAGGGCAACGCGTTCGTTGTATTCTTGGCGTCATGCGTCTGCTCATTGGTTCATTCTGGCGTGCGGTGGCCTATTGCCTGCACCCGCGCGTCATTGCCCTGTCGATCTTGCCCCTTGTGTTGATGGTGGCTGCTTCCTTCGCGCTCGGTTACTTCTTCTGGGACGCGGCCGTGGCGGGCGTCCTGCAGTGGATCGAGACGCAGGAATTGATCACGTTCGCGCTGCGCTGGCTGGAGTCGGTTGGCATAGGCAGCCTGGGCGGGGTATTGGCGCCGCTGGTGGTGCTGGTGGTAGCCACCCCCATCATCGTGTTGCTGGCACTGCTTCTGGTGGCGTTGTTGATGACGCCCGCGATTGTGGAACTGGTGGCGCAGCGGCGCTTTGCCGCGCTGGAGCGCAGGCGCGGTGGGTCTTTCTGGGCGAGCGCGGGTTGGTCGTTGTGGTCCACCGCTCTGGCGGTGCTGATGCTGTTGGTGTCGATGCCGCTGTGGCTGATACCACCCCTGGTGCTGGTGTTGCCGCCGCTGATCTGGGGTTGGCTCACCTACCGTGTGTTCGCCTTTGACGCCCTGGCCGAGCATGCCAGCCGCGAAGAACGCGAGAAGATCCTGGCCACCCACCGCATGCCGTTGCTGGCGATGGGGGTGCTGTCTGGCTTTCTGGGGGCGGCACCCAGTCTGCTGTGGGCGTCGGGCGCCATGTTCATTGCGCTGGCGCCATTGCTGGTGCCGCTGGCCATCTGGATTTATGCGCTGGTTTTCGCGTTTGCCTCCCTTTGGTTCACGCATTATTTGCTGGCCGCACTTGAAGCGTTGCGCGGTTTGACCGCAGCCCCGGTGGCTGACGCCCCGCCGCCGCCGGCCGAGGCCGTGTTCCCATCCTCCCCTGACAAAAACCGCCTCGCGTCGGATGTGATCGACGTGGAGGCCCGAGATATCCCATGAGCAATTCGACCATGCCCTCGATCGGGCTCATCATCGTTGGCGACGAAATTCTTTCGGGCAAACGTGCCGACAAGCACATGCCCAAGGTCATTGAGTTGCTGGGCTCGCGTGGCCTGGCGCTTTCCTGGGCGCGCTACGTGGGGGACGATCGTCCCTTCATCACCAATGCATTGCGGGACGCCTTTGCCAGTGCTGATGTGGTGTTCTCTTGCGGCGGTATTGGCGCAACACCGGATGACCACACCCGGCAATGTGCGGCAGCCGCGCTGGGGGTGGAGCTGGCGCTGCACCCTGAGGCCAAGCTCTTGATCCAGGAGCGCATGCAGGACGTGGCGCGTGAGCAGGGCGTGCCCTACGAGCCCGACCGCGACGACAACGTTCACCGGCTCAACATGGGGGTCTTCCCGGTGGGGGCGAGCATCATTCCCAACCCCTACAACAAGATCCCTGGGTTTACTTGCCACGGGCCGGGCGGTGGCGCCGTGCATTTTGTGCCGGGGTTTCCGGTCATGGCATGGCCCATGATCGAGTGGGTGCTGGAGCAGCGGTACGCGCATCTGTTCAGTCGCGTGGCGCGCGAGGAGCGTTCGGTGATTGTTTTCGGAGCCATGGAGGCGGCCTTGACGCCACTGATGGAGTCCATCGAGGCGAAACACCCAGGTGTGAAGGTGTTCAGCCTGCCGAGCGTGGACCACCCGCAGTGGGGGCGACATATTGAACTGGGCGTGAAGGGCGAGGTGGCATTGACGGCACCCGCTTATGCAGAGCTCAAGCAGGGCTTGATTGCAGTGGAGGCAAAACTGGGCCCCGAATTGGTGCGGACCTGAATGCACTGAAATGGTGCTTATTTGATCTATATTGGTGCGTTTGCGCCATTGCCTTGGCTGTGGAGAGTGATGTAGCGTCCATTCCGGCACGCAAACAGGGCGCTCAAACCGGGCACAATAGCAACGTGTGCCGTACCGCCTTGGTGCGAACACCGGCCCGACGAAGTTGGCATGGATGCTGCTTCAACAACGCGGTCAAGTTTTTTTACCCATCCGACCAGGAGATTTCTGATGGCCAAGACCGTCGCAGACGTGATGAATTTGGTGAAGGACAACGACGTCAAGTTCGTCGATTTCCGCTTCACCGACACCCGTGGCAAGTGGCAGCACATTACCATTCCCGTGTCGCAGTTCGACGAGAACAAGTTCGACGAAGGCCAGGCATTCGACGGCTCTTCCATCGCCGGCTGGAAAGGCATTGAAGCCTCAGATATGCTGTTGATGCCCGATGCCAACACCGCGTTCGTTGACCCGTTCATCGAAGAAACCACCATGGTGCTGGTCTGCGACGTGATCGAGCCGACCGACGGCAAGGCCTACGAGCGCGATCCGCGCTCCATCGCCAAGCGCGCTGAGACCTACTTGAAGGCCACCGGCCTGGGCGACGTGGCTTTCTTCGGCCCGGAACCCGAATTCTTCCTGTTCGACGAAGTGCGCTGGAGCAACGAGCCCGGCCATAGCTTCTACCAGATCGACGAGTACGAAGCTCCCTGGAACAGCGGTGCCAAGCTCGAAGGCGGCAACCGTGGTCACCGTCCCCGTACCAAGGGTGGTTACTTCCCCGTGGCGCCGGTGG
Organism: Burkholderiaceae bacterium; assembly: GCA_041913045.1. GTDB lineage: Bacteria > Pseudomonadota > Gammaproteobacteria > Burkholderiales > Burkholderiaceae_C > CAMLOF01. Next base: position 95,634 of record JAYSGB010000006.1, read on the forward strand.
ACAGCACCATCGACATGCGCAACGAGATGGTCCAGATTCTGGAAGCCGTGGGCGTGCCTGTGGAAGTGCACCACCACGAAGTGGCTGGCGCCGGTCAGTGTGAAATCGGTACCAAGTTCTCGACCCTGGTCGAGCGTGCCGACTGGACCCTGCTGCAAAAGTACGTGATTCAGAACGTGGCAAACGCCTACGGCAAGACCGCCACCTTCATGCCCAAGCCCTACCATGGCGACAACGGTTCCGGCATGCACGTGCACCAGTCCGTGTGGAAAGACGGCAAGAACCTGTTCGCTGGCGACGGCTATGCTGGCCTGAGCGATTTCGCCCTGTACTACATCGGCGGCATCATCAAGCACGCCCGTGCCCTGAACGCCATCACCAACCCCGGCACCAACAGCTACAAGCGCCTGGTTCCGCACTTCGAAGCTCCGGTGAAGCTGGCTTACTCTGCCAAGAACCGTTCCGCTTCCATCCGCATTCCTAACGTGGCTTCCGACAAGGCTCGCCGCGTGGAAGCCCGCTTCCCGGATCCCCTTTGCAACCCCTACCTGGGCTTCGCAGCTCTGTTGATGGCCGGTCTGGACGGTGTGGAGAACAAGATCCACCCGGGCGAGGCTGCCACCAAGGACCTGTACCACCTGCCCCCGGAAGAGGACAAGCTGGTGCCCACCGTGTGCCACAGCCTGGACCAGGCCCTGGAGCACCTGGACAAGGATCGCGCATTCCTGACCAAGGGTGGTGTGTTCACCGACGCCTGGATCGACGCCTACATCGATCTGAAGATGCAGGAAGTGACCCGTGCCCGCGTGGAAGTCTCCCCGGTCGAGTACGACATGTACTACAGCCTCTGATCTGAGCGCTGATAGCACTGGAAAGGGACGGTTTTCACCGTCCCTTTTTCGTCTTGGGGAGGCGTGGCACTTTTCAGCGATACTGGGTGTCTGACACGTAGGGGGTGGCCAGAGCCCCGGAGCAAAAGATGTTGATTTTCTGCAAGAACCGGCAAGCCAGCGCAGTGCTGTTGAGCCTTTGCATGGGGCTGGCGGCACTGCCTGCCCTGGCGCAGGGCCAGATTTACCGTTGTGGCAACGAATACACGAACAACCCTGGAGACGCCAAGGCGCGAGGGTGCCGCTTGGTTGAGGGCGGCAACCTGACGATTGTGGAAGGTGCGCGACCTGCGCCCGCTGCGCCAGCCGCCAACGGCTCTGCCGCGGCGCCACGCGCCCGTGGAGTGGGTGAGCGGGTGGGGGCTGCAGAGCAGCGGGCACGCGACAGCGATGCCCGCGCCATACTTGAAGCCGAGTTGCGCAAGGCTGAAGCCCGCGTGGTGGAACTGCGCGCCGAATACAACAACGGCGAGCCGGTCAAGACGCCAGCCGAAGTGCGCAACCCCAAGCTCTACCAGGACCGCCTGGCCGACATCAAGGCCACGCTGGAGCGGGCCGAAGCTGACGTGGCGGGCATCAAGCGTGAGCTGGCCCGTGCAGAAGGCAGTACGGGCCGTTGAGCCTTGCCGTGATGATTGGACGCCGCAAGACGCCTACTCCCGAGCAGCGCTTTCACGCGCTGGACATGCTGGCGACCTTGACCGCCGTGGTCGACGGACGAGGGGCGATTCTTTTCGCCAATTCGGCGCTGGAAGATGCCGTGGGTCTGTCGCGCCGCAGCATTGCTGGCGTGCCCATGACCGACTGGTTCACCGAGCCGGAACTGTTGCAGAACGCATTGGCAGGCGCCGGAGGCAATGAATACGCGGTGATCCGCTACGACACGCGGCTCAAGCGCCTGAACCACGACCCCTTGCCCGTGCACCTGGTGCTTGCGCAGACCGACGTGCCCGGCGAGCTGGTGGTGGAGTTGCTGCCGCTGGAGCAGCAGGCCCGCCAGGAGCGCGAGGAGCGCCTGATCGACCAGGCCCAGGCCAACAAGGAATTGATCCGCAACCTGGCACACGAGATCAAGAACCCGCTGGGGGGTATCCGTGGGGCAGCGCAACTGTTGCAGATGGAACTGGATTCGCGTGAGCTCATTGAGTACACGCAGGTGATCATCCACGAGGCGGACCGCCTGCAGTCGCTAGTGGACCGGCTGCTGGCGCCGCACCGGCGCGCGCAGGTGGTGGGCGATGTGAACATCCACGAGGTATGCGAGCGCGTGCGCGCGCTCATCGTGGCGGAGTTCCCCAAGGGGTTGAGGGTGGTGCGTGACTACGACACGTCGATCCCCGAGTTCCGTGGCGACCGCGAGCAGCTCATTCAGGCGGTGCTGAACATTGCGCACAACGCGGCGCACGCCTTGCGCGAACGCATTGAACAGGGTGATGCGCAGATCGTCTTTCGCACGCGCGTGGCCCGGCAGGTGACTTTCGGCAAACAACGCTACCGGTTGGCATTGGAATTGCATGTCATCGACAACGGGCCCGGCGTGCCCGAAGAAATCAAGGACCGCATCTTCTACCCACTGGTGTCGGGCAGGGACGGCGGCTCCGGTCTGGGGCTGACGTTGGCTCAAACCTTCGTGCAACAGCACCATGGCCTGATTGAATGCGACAGCGAGCCGGGCCGCACAGACTTCAAGATACTGATCCCTCTGCCTTGAAGCCGGTGCAGCCGAAAGTGCCCGGGGTGACGTGACAGACAAAACAAGTGCAGGGGGGTCGATGACAGACACAGGAAGCGCGCGCATGAAACCCATCTGGATCGTGGACGATGACCAATCCATCCGGTTCGTTCTCGAAAAGGCCTTGCTGAGGGAGAACTTGCCGACGCGCAGCTTCACCAACCCGCGCGAGGTGATTGACGCGCTGGATGACGCGGACGACGAGGGCCCGCAGGTGCTGGTGAGCGACATCCGCATGCCGGGTGGCTCCGGCCTGGAGTTGCTGGAGAAGGTGAAGAAGCGCCTGCCCGGCCTGCCCGTCATCATCATGACGGCGTTTTCCGATCTGGACAGCGCGGTGTCGGCCTTCCAGGGGGGGGCTTTTGAATACCTGCCGAAGCCGTTTGACCTGCCCAAGGCGGTGGAGCTGATACGCCGCGCGGTAGAGGAAAGCCAGCGCGAAGAGGTGCTGGAAGAGCGTTTGACGGTGACGCCCGAGATGCTCGGACAGGCCCCGGCCATGCAGGACGTGTTCCGTGCCATTGGTCGCTTGAGCCAGAGCAACGTGACGGTGTTGATCACGGGCGAATCGGGGTCCGGCAAGGAGTTGGTGGCGCGTGCGCTGCACAAGCATTCGCCGCGAGCCAATGGGCCGTTCGTTGCCATCAACACGGCAGCCATTCCCAAAGACTTGCTGGAGAGTGAGCTGTTCGGGCACGAGCGCGGCGCCTTCACCGGTGCACAGACGATGCGGCGCGGCCGCTTTGAGCAGGCCGAGGGCGGTACGCTGTTTCTGGATGAGATTGGCGACATGCCCTTCGACCTGCAGACGCGCCTGCTGCGCGTGTTGAGCGATGGGCATTTTTACCGCGTGGGTGGGCACAGTGCTGTGAAGGCAAACGTGCGGGTGATTGCGGCCACGCACCAGAACCTGGAGCAGCGCGTGAAGGAAGGTGGGTTCCGCGAGGACTTGTTCCACCGCCTGAACGTGATCCGCCTGCGTTTGCCTGCACTGCGCGAACGCAAGGAGGACGTGCCCATGCTGACGCGGCATTTCCTGCAGCAAAGCGCCAAGCAGCTGGATGTGGAGCCGAAGCGGATTTCTGACGCGGCGGTGCAGGTGCTTTGCGCCTTTGAATTTCCCGGCAACGTGCGGCAGTTGGAGAACATCTGCCATTGGCTGACGGTGATGGCGCCTGCACAGTTGATTGATGTGAAGGACTTGCCGCCGGAGGTGCTGGGCCCGTCGCAGGTTGCGGCTGGGGCTGCACCTCAGTCATTGCCGTCGCCGGCCGCGCCCGCTGTTCAGGCTGCACCCGTTGCATTCGCGGCGGCACAGCCCCCGGCACAGGGCACGGTGAGCGACTGGGAGCAGGGCCTTCAGGCCGAGGCGCTGGCCTTGTTGTCCGATGGCCGCCAGGACGTATGGGACGTGCTGACCCGCCGTTTCGAGACGCGCCTGATCCAGACGGCGCTGGCGTGCACGCGCGGGCGGCGCATCGAGGCGGCGCAGAAGCTGGGGATCGGCCGCAACACGATCACGCGCAAGATCCAGGAACTGCATCTGGAGTGAAGGCGCCGGGGGAGCATGAGCCCCCGACGCTTCGCAGCCCTGGGTTTCAGTCCAGCGTCAGGACCACGGGGGCGTGGTCGCTGGGCTGTTTGTTCTTGCGCGGGACGCGGTCGATGGTGCAAGCGGTGGCGCGGGCCTTGAGTGCGTTGCTGACAAGGATGTGGTCGATGCGCATGCCGCGGTTCTTCTGGAAGCCGAGCATGCGGTAGTCCCACCAGCTGTAGCTTTTGGGCGCTTGCTCGAACAGGCGGTGCGCGTCGTGCAGGCCCAGGGCGATGAGCGCCTGCAGGTGCGTGCGCTCTTCGGTGGTGCAGTGAATGGTTTCGCGCAGGCCGTCAGGGTCCCAGACGTCGGCATCGTCGAAAGTGATGTTGTAGTCGCCCATGAGCGCGAGGCTGGGGTGGCTCTGAAGCTCACCCTGAACCCACGCCCTGAGGGCATCCAGCCAGCGCATCTTGTACTCGAACTTGTTGGAGCCCGGCGCCTGGCCGTTGGGGAAGTAGGCGCCGATGACGCGGACCGCGCTACCGCCTTCGCCGTAGGTGGCGGCGATGACGCGGGACTGATCGTCCGGGAAGCCGGGAATGTTTTTCACCACGTCCTGCGGTGGCTGGCGCGAGATCAGGGCGACGCCGTTGTAGGTCTTCTGGCCGAACCATGCGGCGTGGTAGCCCGCCAGTTCAAAGGCGTCGGCGGGGAATTTGTCGTCGGTGAGCTTGAGCTCCTGCAGGGCGAGCACGTCAACGGGGTTGGCGGCGAGCCAGTCGAGCACCTGGGGCAGGCGCACGCCCAGGGAGTTGACGTTCCAGGTGGCGAGTTTCATGAGGGCTGTTTTTCCGGTTCAATGGCTTGGAGGAAACAGCGTGGATTCTCCCACTCATCCCGGCGGAGGATGGTGTGGGGCGTTCATGGACGCTTCAAGTTGGCTGGCCTTTCAGCTCAAGAACCATCCGACTGGCCACTGTTCGACGGCGCTTCGACCACGCGGTTGCGTCCGGTCTGCTTGGCCTGGTAGAGCGCAGCGTCGGCGACGTGGATCAGGTCTGGAACGGTGCGCCCGTGTTTTGGAAAGGACGCGACGCCAATGGACAGCGTGACGCGCAGTTCCTTGTCTTCGAACGCGATGGGCATGGTTTGCAGCAGGGACCGGTATTCCTCGGCGCGCACCAGGGCCGTGTGCGCAGTCATGTTGGGCAGCAGCGCAACATACTCTTCACCGCCGTAGCGGCAGACCACGTCTGAACTTCGGGCACGGCGGGCAAGCAGTTGGGCCACTTGGCGCAGCACTTCGTCGCCAGCGGGGTGGCCGTGCTCGTCGTTGATGCGTTTGAAGTGGTCGATGTCCATGACCAGCAGACTCAACGGCTGGCTTTCACGTTGGCAGCGTGTCAGCTCGCGCGCCATGGTGGCGTCGAGGTAGCGACGGTTGAAGAGACCTGTCAGAGGGTCGCGGTTGGCTTGCTCCTGCAGTTGCTGCTGGAGGATGTGGTTGTCGTCGAGCTGGCGCTGCAAGGCGCGTTCCTTTTGCCGCAGGGCCTCGCGCGCTGCACGCAGCTTAAGCCCGCGTTGGCGGGCACCATCAGCCACCATCAGCATATAAATGCCCAGAGAGACCATGCCCAGGGCTGTGGTGAGGGCACCGGTGTCGGGGTTGAAGCGCATGCCGCCTTGCATGGCGGCGACCGCCCCGGCGCCCAGCACCATGGACAGGAAGGTCAGCAGGGCACCGCGCGGGCCTCGGTACGCAGTGATGCTCACGAGTGCCCCGGTGGTCATGACAAAGCTGATCCACAACGGAAAGCCGAGCCATGCGAGCCAGCCGCCCATGAAAACCGGGTCCCATTGCAGCGCGCGTATTTCGTTGCGCATGGGGTCCGTTGAGCGAAGTGAGAAGACATACAGGGCGTGCGGGTACAGCAGCAGGTGCGTGACCAGCAGCGCCCAGATCAGCCAGTGGTGCGTGTCCCCTTGCAGGTGCGAGGCGATCATCAGGAACGCTGCGGCGAAGCTGCCCGCGCGAACCCGCCGGTTCATGTGGACGATCCAGTGAGAGGGGCGCTTCTCCTGGGCGTCCATGGTTCGGCTCAGCGTTCGTATATGACGAAGGCGAAGGGCAGGCCGCTGGCGGCAATGTGCTCTTCGCGCGAGGTTTCTCGCCAACCGGTGCCCAGTTCGGGGGCGTAGGCGTCGCCTTCAAAAGCCTGGGCGATTTCGGTGACGACCACCCGCCTGGCCAGCGGCAGGGCCTGGGCGTAGATTTGCGCACCACCGATCACCCATACCTCCTGCGGTGCTTGTCCAAGGGCACTGCAGTGCGACAGGGCGGCCTCCAGGCTGGGCAGCACGACTGCACCTTCGGCGGCGAAGCCTTGGCGCGACAACACGATGTTGAGCCGACCGGGCAGCGGCCGAAAGCGCGGGGGCAGGGATTCCCAGGTGCGCCTGCCCATGATGACCGGGCAGCCTTGGGTGTGGCGCTTGAAGTGGGCCAGGTCCTCTGGCAGATGCCAAGGCAGGGTGTTGTCGCGCCCGATCACGCCGTTGGCGGCGCGCGCGAATATCAGATTGAGACGCATGGCCTGCGAGCATAGCAGGCCTGCTTTCGGGCAGGACGCGTCAGTACCCCTGGGCGCCGCTCGTTGACGATGTGGGAGCCGTGCGGTAGCGCCGCAGCAGTTCGGTGGCGCTGGACTTGAGCAGCATGGTGTCGATGCCCACCGCCACGAACAGCGCCCCGGCATCCAGCCATCTGCGGGCCTGCGCTTCATTGGTTGCCAGAATGCCCGGCGCCTTGCCCGCGCGCAGGATGCGGGCGATGCCGTCCTGGATGGCGGCTTGGACATCAGGGTGGCCGGGGTTGCCGGTGTGGCCCATGCTGGCGCTGAGGTCGGCCGGGCCGATGAACACGCCGTCCACACCGGGCGTGGCGGCGATGGCGTCAAGGTTGCGCATGGCTTGCGCTGTTTCGGCCTGCAACAGAACGCAGACCTGGGCGTTGGCTTCTTTCACGTAATTGGGGTAGGCCTGCCAGCGCGATGAGCGTGCCAAGGCGCTGCCCATGCCGCGCACGCCATCTGGCGGGTACTTGGCGGCGGCCACCACCTGGGCGGCCTGCTCGGGCGTGTCCACCATGGGCACGAGCAGCGTCTGCACGCCAATGTCCAGGTACTGTTTGATGAGCGTGGTGCCTACGTCACCCGTGCCGATGGGCACGCGCGCCACGGCGTGGGACGGGGCCTGGCCGGGCGGCAGCGCGGTGCTGGCGCTGGCCACGGCCTGCAACTGGCCCAGCGTGCTGCGCACATCGTTGGGAGCATGTTCACCGTCGATGAGCAGCCAGTCGTAGCCGACGCCTGCCAGGAGTTCGGCGCAGTAGCTGTCGGCCAGACCCAGCCACAGGCCGATCTGGGGTTGCTTGGCGCGTAGCGCGTCGCGGAAGGTATTGGTGGGGACTTGCATGGTTGGTTGGAAGTTTATGCCGGGTAGAGGCCGCGCGTCTGCGCCATCAGCCGTGTGAGGCCGAGCAGCGCGTCAATGTTGGGCGTGGGCAGTTGCAGGTGCTGGCCGATGTCGCGTACTGCACCCACCAGGGCGTCGAGTTCGATGGCGCGACCGGCTTCCACGTCTTGCAGCATGGAGGTCTTGAACGCGCCGAGCTTGCGCGTGACGGCATGGCGGTCTTCGGGGCTTTGGTCGATGGCGCAACCGATGCGCGCGCCGATGGCTTGGGCTTCGCGCATGACGGCGCTAATATAGCCGCGCACCAGCGGGTCGTCGAGGATGCGATCGCAGGTGGCGCCAGTGAGCGCCGACACGGGGTTCATGGTCATGTTGCCCCAGAGCTTGAACCAGACGTCGCGCTGGATGCGATTTGACACTGTGACGGCAAAGCCCGCCTGTTCCAGCGTGGCTGCCAGTGCCTGTACGCCCGGACTGGCGCCGCCTGCCGGTTCACCAATGATGAGCCCGTTGCCATTGACGTGGCGCACGTGCCCGGGGCCCGGCGTGGTGCTGCTGAGGTGGACCACGCAGCCGATCACGCTGGTAGCGGGCAGTGCAGCGGCGAGTGCGCCACCTGGGTCCACGCTGGGCAGATTCAGGCCATCGCACGGGCCTCCCAGCCCGTGGAAGAACCACCACGGCACACCGTTCATGGCGACCAGCACCCGGCCTTCGGGGGCCAGCAGCGCACGCACGGCGGGCGCTACGTCCTTGACGGCTGGGCCTTTCACGGCCAACACCACCAGGTCTTGTGGACCCAGGCTGGCGGGGTCGTCGCTGGCGTGTACCTGCAGGGTGCGCGTGCCTTGTGCACTGGTGAGTTGCAGGCCCTGGCCGTGCAGCGCCTGCAGGGTGGCGCCGCGCGCCAGCACGCTCACGCGCACATGGGGCAACTGGCTGAGCCAGGCGGCGAACAGGCCGCCAATGGCACCCGCGCCGACGATGGCCACGCGCAAGGGGTTGGAGGCAGTTGCGGTCATACGGCGTAGCCGGGGTTGACCCGGTCGATGAGTCTTTGCATGGCGGCGAAGGAGTCTTCACCGGCACCAACAGCCACGCCGGGCCGTTCCCAAGAGGCTGAGCGCCCCTCGGGGGCCGACGTGGCATTTGCCACGTCTGGGGGCCGTCCAGGCCTTGGGTTGAAGTTGAGGGAGTCGCGCACGCATTTTTCCAGCACCGGCACGGGAATGGGGCGCAGCGGCCCCAGCGCCTGAGATGCCACCTGCACTTCGCAAGCGCGCTGCACCAGCCACATCAGGTTGAAGGCTTGTGCCAGCGTACGGCCGATGACCACAGGCCCATGGTTGCGCAGCAGCAGCACGGGCTTGCCGCCAGCGCTGTCCAGAATGCGCTGGCCTTCGTCCAGGTGCACGGTAATGCCCTCGAACTCGTGGTAGGCCACCTGGTCCCACAGTTGTGCAGCGTAGAAGTTGGTGTAGGACAGGCCTTCCTGCGTGCAGCACACGGCCAGCGTGGGGGTGGTGTGCACGTGCATCACGCAGTGGGCTTCAGGCATGGCTGCGTGTATGGCGCCGTGGAAGGTGAACCCCGCCGGGTTGATGGGCCAGTCGGAGTGGCCGACGATGTTGCCTTCGATGTCCACCTTCACGAGGTTGGAGGCGGTGACCTCGCTGTAGTGCAGGCCGAAGGGGTTGATGAGGAAGTGCGGCTCGGCGCCCGGCACGCGCAGCGAGATGTGGTTGTAGATCAGCTCCGCCCAGCCCAGGTGGGCAAAGATGCGGTAGGTGGCGGCGAGCTTGACGCGGGCGTCCCACTCCTCGGGGCTGAAGCGGGCAGGGCGGATGTAGGGGGATTCCATGGGGTTTGTCTCCGGCGCGTTTTGGGGTGGTCAGACGAAGCGGAACTGCAGGCGGCCGAGCGGGCCGTAGTCGGCGTCGAACAGGTCGCCCGCGCGCGCGGCAACGGGGCGCGTGAAGGAACCTGCCAGCACGGTTTGCCCGGCTTCCAGCCGCTCGCCCCAGGGTGCCAGTTTGTTGGCCAGCCAGGCAATGCCGATGGCCGGGTCGCCCTGGACGCCTGCGGCCAGTCCGGTTTCTTCCACCACGCCGTTCTGACGCAGGATGGCACCGCACCAGGGCAGGTCCAGTTCGCGCGGTGCGGCGCGGCCTGCGCCCAACACAATGCCCGCGTTGGCCGCGTTGTCGCTGATGGTGTCGAACACCTTGCGCATGACCTGGGTATGGCGGTCGAACTGCTCAATGCGCGCGTCGATGATCTCGATGGCGGGGGTGACGTATTCGGTGGCGTCCAGAACCTGTTCCACGGTCACGTTGGGGCCTTGCAGCGGCGCCTTGAGCACGAAGGCCAGTTCCACCTCCACGCGGGGCTTGAGGAAGCGGCTGGTGGGGATGTCGAGCACCTGGCCGGGTGTGCAGGTGTAGAGCATGTCGTCGAGCAGGGTGCCGTAGTCGGGCTCGTCGATCTGGCTGGCCTGCTGCATGGCCCGCGACGTCAGGCCGATCTTGTGGCCAATGAGGCGCCTGCCTTCGGCCAGTTGCAGCGCCACCCAGGCGCGGCTGATGCGGTAGCCGTCTTCCAGCGTCATGTCGGGGAAGCGTTTGGAGAAGTGTTCGACCTGCACGCGGGTCTTCTGGCTCAGGTGCAGTTCGGCGGCGAGTTCCTGGATCTGTGCGTCGGACAGCATGGGTCAGGCCTTGGGGGTGAAAAGGGGGTGGAGGTTGCTGTGCTTGGCGTCGAAGACTTCCTGGCCTTCGTCGATCTGCAGCGTGACGCCGATGTGGCGCCGCGAGAACAGCGGCTGGAAGTGCGACTTCGTGGCCATGAGCAGCGCGTCGCCGACCTTGCGGTGCGCGGCGGCGCTGCGGCCCCGGCCCATGCGCAGGTTGAGGTAGACGAAGGCGTAGTCGCCGTCGCCCCCTGCAGCACGGCCCGCCGTGCCACCATCTGCGACGGCGCAGTGTGCAGCGGGGTAGGCGAGCACACGCGTGCCGCCAGTGGGGAAGACCTGGCGGTCGTCTTCGTCGCGCACGGAGAGCATGGTGTCGGCCAGGGCGCGGCACAGGGCCGACATGTCGCAGCCACCCTCATCGACAGGGCGGTCGAGGTTGGGTGTGTAGAGGATGACGAGGTGGGGCATGGCGACTTGTGCCTTCAAAGCCGTGTGGCGACAGAGGTGTAGCCGTCAGCCCGGGAGGCCTGGGCTGCTGGAATGGCTTTCCCGGTCACGGGTTCAACGGGGAACACGGCGTTGATCTGCCCCGTGCCCGAAGCGCCAAAGTAAGGCGTTATCACCTCGGCGCGGCCCTGGTACTCGCTCCAGCCCAGCACGCCCAGCATCATGGCGGTGTCGTGCATGAAGCCTTCGCCATGGCCCTTGCTGGCGTATTCGGGCAGCATCTCGCAAAAGTCTTTCCACTGGCCTTGCTGCCACATCTCCACCACGCGGCGGTCGAGCTGTTCCAGGAAGGGGCTCCAGATCTTGAAGGCGTATTCCGGCGCCAGGCCGTTCTGCGCGAAACGGTGGCTCAGCGAGCCGCTGGCCAGGAAGGCCACGGTGCCGTCGTAGTGCTCCTCCACGGCCTTGCGCATGGCCCAGCCCAGGCGTGCGCTGTCGTTCAGGTAGTGCACGGTGCACAGGGCCGACACGGAAACCGCCTTGAAGTACTGGTCTTCGTTCATGTAGCGCATGGGCACCAGGGTGCCGTATTCGGGGTCGAGCGTGGTGGCGTGGTGGGCCAGCGTCTCCACCTGGTGCTCGTTGCACACCTTGGCCAGCAGTTGCCCCAGTTCCGGGTTGCCGGGAATGGAGAACGGCATGTTGCTGATGAAGTGTGGCAGTTCGTTGCTGGTGTAGGTGCCTTGCCAACTGGGGGCGCAGTTGATGTGGTAATTGGCGTTGACCAGCCAGTGGGTGTCGAAGACGACGATGGTGTCCACGCCCAGTGCCTTGCAGCGGCGCGCGATTTCCTTGTGGCCGTCAATGGCGTCTTGCCGCGTGCCTTTGCGCGGGCCGTCCAGCTCGCTGAGATACATCGACGGCACGTGGGTGATCTTGCCGACCAGTGCTACTTTGCCCATGGGTTGTCTCCTGTATGTGGGGTTGCTTTTCGTTGCTGGGCTGCCTTTGTTTGGGGTGAAGAGGCGGGGTGAACACCTCCGCGAATGTCCCCCGGGTTTTGCTGCGCAAATCCCTCCTCTTTTATTTCGCTGCGGTGTTCACCCCGCCTCTTCATGGCGTTGCACCTAGGCCGACCAAGCGCTTGAACGTTGAGCGCCCGTGCAGCATCTGGATCAGCGGGACGGGGTGCCTGGCGCAGCGAAATAAAGGAGGAGAAACGGGCTGTGCCCGTTTCGGGGGACATTCGCGGAGCCGGGTACCCTGGCGCGCTGATCCCGCCAAGGTCCATGAGCGAAACATGGGGGTACAAATCAAACACCCCAATGAGGAATATGGTGTGACCCCATGGAAACCGCCACGTTCTTGGGCTCCAGGAACGCCTCGTAACTCCAGGTGCCGCCTTCGCGCCCCGTGCCGCTGGCTTTGGTGCCGCCAAACGGCTGGCGCAGGTCGCGCACGTTCTGGCTGTTGACAAAGCACATGCCCGCCTCAATCGCCGCCGCCACACGGTGCGCACGGCCAATGTTCTCGGTCCACACGTAGCTCGACAAACCGTACTGAATATCGTTGGCCAGTTCAATGGCGTGTGCCTCGTCGCGGAAGGGAATCAGGCAGGCCACGGGGCCGAAGATTTCTTCCTGGGCAATGCGCATGCGGTTGTCCACGTCGGCAAACACCGTGGGCCACACGTAGTTGCCTTGCGCCACATGCGCGGGCAGCTCGGGCGCGTAGGAAGGGCGGTCCAACCCGCCGCACAGCAGCGTGGCGCCTTCCTTGGGGCCTAGCTCGATGTAGCTGCGCACCTTGGCCAGGTGGTTGCGGCTGATCATCGGGCCGATGATGGTCTTCTCGTCCTGCGGGTCGCCCACCACGATGCGTTTGGCGCGTTCAGCAAATTTGGCCGCGAAGTCGGCGTAGATGCTCTGCTGCACCAGAATGCGGCTGCCCGCCGTGCAGCGCTCGCCGTTGTTGCTGAAGATCATGAACACGGCAGCATCCAGCGCGCGGTCCAGGTCTGCGTCATCGAAGATCACGAAGGGGCTCTTGCCGCCCAGCTCCATGCTGAACTTCTTCAAGCCCGCCGCACGCACGATGCGGTTGCCCGTGGCGGTGGAGCCAGTGAAGCTGATGGCGCGCACGTCGGGGTGCGCGCACAGGGGCTCCCCGGTTTCCTGGCCAAAGCCGTGCACGATGTTGAGCACCCCGGCGGGAATGCCCGCCTCCAGCGCCAGCTCGCCCAAACGCGCGGCTGTCAGGGGGCTGAGCTCGCTCATCTTGAGTACTGCCGTGTTGCCGAACGCCAGACAAGGCGCAACCTTCCAAGTGGCTGTCATGAAGGGCACGTTCCACGGGCTGATGAGCGCGCACACGCCCACCGGGTGAAACAGGGTGTAGTTCAGGTGCGTGGGCGTGGGGTAAGTGTGGCCGTCCACACGCGTGCACATCTCGGCAAAGTAGCTGAAGTTGTCTGCCGCGCGCGGCACCAGCTGCTTGCCGGTCTGGCTGATGGTCTGGCCGGTGTCGTCCGTCTCGGTACGGGCGATCTCGGGCACGTGCTGAGTGATGAGTTCGCCTAGCTTGCGGATGAGTTTGGCCCGTTCCGTGGCGGGTTTGCCCGCCCAGGCGGGGAAGGCGTCCTTGGCGGCCTGTACGGCGGCATTCACTTCGGCTTCGCCGCCAGCAGCCACTTCGGCCAGCATGCCCTGCGTAGCGGGGTTGATGGATTCAAAGTACTGCTGGCTGGCAACGCGCTGGCCGTTGATGAGGTGGTCGATGCGGGTGGTCATGGTGGGGCTCGGGTGTGGACGGGTTTCAGGGGGCGGCGATGAGCGTGTTCTGCAGTGCGCCGAGGCCTTCGATTTCGGTGACCACCACATCACCCGGCTGGCAGTTCACCACGCCGTCGGGGGTGCCGGTCAGGATGAGGTCGCCGGGGTTGAGCGTCATGAAGCTGCTGAAGTACTCGATCAGCGTGGGTACGTCAAAGATCATGTCGCGCGTGTGGCCGCGCTGCGTCACCTCACCGTTCACGGTGGTCTGCAGCGCCAGGTTCATGGGGGAGCCATGGCGCTCTTGCAGCCAGGCGGCGTCCACCAGCCAGGGGCCAATGGGGGTGCAGGTGTCGCGGTTCTTCACGCGCAGGTTGGGGCGATACCAGTTCTCCAGGTAGTCGCGGATGGCGTAATCGTTGGCCACGGTGTAGCCCGCGATGAAGTCGTAGGCGTCGTCCTTCTTCACGTTGCGTGCCGTGCGTCCGATCACCACGGCCAGCTCGCATTCGTAGTGCATGAACTTCACCCCCGTGGGGCGCCGCGTGTAGGCCCGGTGGCCGATCAGGCTGGCCGCGCCCTTGACGAAGGCCAGGGGCTCCTCGGGGGCTTTGAAGGCCAGTTCCTTGGCGTGGTCGGCGTAGTTCAGGCCCAGGGCCAACACCGTGCGCTGCTGCGCCACGGGGGCCAGCGGGGGTAGCCATGTCACGTCGTCGAAAGACACACGTTGGCCAGCGTATGGGCTGCGGGTCAGCAGCAGATGGCCGTCGGATTCCACCGCCTCGTGCACGGCACCAGCCCACGCCACGCGGGCGCGGCGCTGTGGTGGTGTGTGGTTCTTCGTGCGAACCACGGGCGTCTGGGCAGGTTGGGCCGAGGTGATGGTCTGCACCAGCGGCTCAAAGCCGGGGGCGGAAATCTCCACCGTGTCACCAGCCTGCACGCGCGGACGGGAGCCATCGGCCAGGGCATCGGTGCCCAGCATCAGCACGTCGCCAGGTTGCAGGGTCATGAACTCCCCCACGTCTGCCAGCAGTTGGGCAGCGTCACGTCGCAGGGTGGACAGGTCCACCGTCTGGCGGTGTTCGCCGTTGACGGAGACCTCCAGCTTCAGCGTGGCCAAGGCGAGCAGGCCGCCCAGTGCTTCCAGCGGCACCGTGCGCTGGCCAATGCCCAGCCACCCGTCGCCGTTTTTGTACTTGACCGGCGGGCGGTAGTAGCTGGCGTGGGGCAGTTGCAGATCGTTCAGCAGCACGCAGGCTGCGGGGGTGCCATCGTCACCCATGATCAGACCCAGGCTGGCGCCCACTTCCAGCGCCGCCGCGCCTGGCGGCAAGGGCGCCTCTTGGCCGCTGGTACAGAAGGTGTTTGCCGTTTTCACGTAGAGCACGGGGGCTTGCGGCGCGGCCTGGTAGGGCGGTTGCGTCATGCGGTCGGCCCACAGAGCCCACTCGTGCTGGAAGTTGAGCAGCGTGCCGTACACGGTGCCGCTGGGAATGTAGGAGTGGGTGTGGAGGGCGGTCATGCCTCGTCGTCCTCGGTGTGGTCGTTGATGGGGGCGTCGGTCAGTTCCAGGGCAATGACTTCGTCCAGCAGGGCGTAGAGCTGGTCCAGCTTGGCCTTGCCCATCTGGGTTTCCAGCGTGGCGTAGTGCTCTTCGATGACGTGCGACAGGCCCGACGCCAACTCCAGCCCGCGAGCCGTGGCGCGCACCACGGTGCGGCGGCCGTCCACAGGGCAGCGCGCGCGTTCGATCAGTCCGTCGCGTTCCATGCGGTTAAGTACGCCGGTGAGGCTGGGACCGAGGATGAAGGCCTCGCGTGCCACGCGGCCGGTTTCTACGCCTGCCGGGTCGCTGGCATGTTCGCCCAGCACGCGCAGCACGCGCCATTGCTGGTCGCTCAGGCCGTGGGCGCGCAGGCCGGGCCGGGTGTGGGCCATCACGGCTTCGCGGGCTTCCAGCAGCAAGCGCGGCAGGTTGCGGTGTTTGAAGTTGGGCGTCGTGTTCATTTATTTAACATGTTAAATGATTTGGGTCTGGATGCTTTACGGGTTTACCCTTGGGTGGGCGTGGTCGGTGGGGTGCTGGCACGGCTGGTGCCTGGGGGTGGCCGGGCCACGCTTCGCTCGCGGTCCAGTGCAACAACGCGCCTGCATGTGCTCGTCAACACCGCATGGGTGCGCAACCTCTGTGGCAACCACGAATCGGCGCTGCGCCCGGCCACCCCCAGGCACCAGCCTTGAAGCGGTAGGTGGGTATGCCAGGAGGAAGCCCACCGCGACGCCAATCCCTGACGAGCGAAACCCCGCGTATGCCAAACCCCACGAACCGAAGCAAAATCCCAGCTCATGAGCCACCCCCTCCAAGCCCTGCTGGGCATCCCATTCCCCATCATCCAGGCCCCCATGGCCGGTGCCCAAGGCAGCGCGCTGGCGCTGGCCGTCACCCAGGCGGGCGGCCTGGGCTCCTTGCCCGCCGCCACCATCAGCCTGGAGGCGCTGCGCACCGAACTGCAGGTGCTGCAAGCCCAGGCCAACGGGCCATACAACGTCAACTTCTTCTGCCACCGCCCGCCCGTGCAAGACGCAGCACGCGAAGCGGCTTGGAACCAGGCCCTGGCCCCGTACTACGCAGAGGCTGGCCTGCCACCGCCCACGGCCCCCGCCGTGGCCGCGCGGTCCCCTTTCACCGCCGAAGCCGCTGAGCTGCTGGAGGCCTTTCGCCCGCCGGTGGTGAGTTTTCACTTTGGCCTGCCCGAACCCGCACTGCTGGCGCGCGTCAAGGCCTGGGGTGCCAAGGTGCTTTCCAGCGCCACAACGGTGGAAGAAGCCATCTGGCTCGAAGCCCATGGTGTCGATGCCGTCATTGCCCAAGGCCTGGAGGCGGGCGGCCACCGGGGCATCTTCCTCAGCGACGACCTGACCACGCAACTCGGCACCTTCGCCTTGCTGCCCCAGGTGGTGGGGGCTGTGCGCGTGCCGGTGATCGCCGCCGGGGGGATCGTGGACGCCGCGGGCGTGGCTGCCGCACAGGCACTGGGTGCTGCGGGCGTGCAGGTGGGCACGGCCTACCTGCTGTGCCCCGAGGCGCAAACCACACTCATGCACCGCCAGGCCCTGCAGTCCGCCGCTGCCCGCCACACCGCGCTCACCAATGTGTTCACCGGCCGGCCCGCACGTGGCATCGTCAACCGCGCCATGCGCGAACTGGGGCAGGGCACCGTGGGCCTCAGCCCGCTGGCGCCGGCCTTTCCACTGGCGGCCACAGCCATCACCCCGCTGCGCAACGCCGCCGAAAAGGCGGGTCGCACCGACTTCACCCCCCTGTGGGCTGGGCAGAACGCGCCCGCTTGCCGCCCCATGCCAGCAGCGCAACTCACGCGCGAACTGGCCCAGGGCTGGCGGTAAAATGAAGGGTTCGCCTGCCAGCGCGCAGGCCCCCAAAACCCACCCAACCCAACGCGACGCGACCTACAGGCGCAGCCGACCATGACCCAAGCATCCGCGAAACCCGTGGCCACCGTGGCCGAGATCCGCAAGACCTTTCTGGACTTCTTCGCCGAGCGCGGCCACACGGTCGTGGCGTCCAGCCCGCTGGTGCCGGGCAACGACCCCACGCTCATGTTCACCAACAGCGGCATGGTGCAGTTCAAGGACGTGTTCCTGGGCACCGACAAGCGCAGCTACGTGCGGGCCGCGTCCGTGCAGGCCTGCCTGCGCGCCGGTGGCAAGCACAACGACCTGGAGAACGTGGGCTACACCGCGCGCCACCACACCTTCTTCGAGATGCTGGGCAACTGGTCCTTTGGCGACTATTTCAAACGTGAGAGTCTGAAATGGGCCTGGGAACTGCTGACCGAGGTCTACAAGCTGCCCGCCGAGCGTCTGCTGGCCACCGTCTATGCCGAAGACGACGAGGCCTACGACATCTGGACCAAGGAAATCGGTCTGCCGCCCGAGCGTGTCATCCGCATTGGTGACAACAAGGGCGGCCGCTACAAGAGCGACAACTTCTGGATGATGGCCGACACCGGCCCCTGCGGCCCCTGCTCCGAGATCTTCTACGACCACGGTGACCACATCCCCGGCGGCCCCCCGGGCAGCCCGGAAGAAGACGGCGACCGCTTCATCGAGATCTGGAACAACGTGTTCATGCAGTTCGAGATGCACGAAGACGGCTCCGTCACCCCGCTGCCCGCCCCCTGCGTGGACACCGGCATGGGCCTGGAGCGCCTGGCTGCCATCCTGCAGCACGTGCACAGCAACTACGAAATCGACATCTTCGACGCGCTCATCAAGGCTGCTGCCCGCGAAACCGGCTGCACCGATCTGGCCAACCCCTCGCTCAAGGTGATTGCCGACCACATCCGCGCCACCGCTTTCCTCATCAGCGACGGCGTCATCCCCAGCAACGAAGGTCGGGGCTACGTGCAGCGCCGCATCGTGCGCCGCGCCATCCGCCACGGCTACAAACTGGGCCGCAAGGCACCGTTCTTCCACAAGCTGGTGCCCGACCTGGTGGCTCTGATGGGCGACGCCTACCCCAACCTGGCCGCCAACGCGCAGCGCATCACCGAAGTACTCAAGGCCGAGGAAGAGCGCTTCTACGAAACGCTCGAAAACGGCATGGAAATCCTCGACGCTGCTCTGGGCGGCGGCGAGAAAGTGCTGCCCGGCGACGTGGCCTTCAAGCTTCACGACACCTACGGCTTCCCGCTGGACCTGACCAACGACGTGTGCCGCGAGCGTGGCGTGTCGGTGGACGCCGATGGCTTCAACGCCGCCATGGAGCGCCAGAAGGCCCAGGCCCGCGCCGCAGGCAAGTTCAAGATGGACAAGGCGCTGGACTACAACGGCGCTGGCAACACCTTCGTGGGTTACGAACAGCTGGCAGCCCAGGCCAAGGTGGTGGCCCTGTACGTGGACGGCACGCCCGTGGCCGAACTCAAGCAAGGCCAGGCCGGTGTGGTGGTGCTGGATACCACCCCCTTCTACGCCGAAAGCGGTGGCCAGGTGGGCGACCAGGGTGCGCTCACCAGCGGCTCCGCCCGCTTCGCGGTGGAAGACACCCTCAAGATCAAGGCCGACGTCTTCGGCCACCACGGCGTGCTCGAAACCGGCACCCTCGCCGTGGGCGACCACGTGCAGGCCCAGGTGGACATGGCCCTGCGCGCCGCCACCATGCGCAACCACTCGGTCACGCACATCATGCACAAGGCCCTGCGCGAAGTGCTGGGCAGCCACGTGCAGCAAAAGGGCTCGCTGGTCAACGCCGACCGCACCCGCTTCGACTTCGCGCACAACGCTCCCGTCACCGACGCGCAAATCCGCGAGATCGAAGCCCGCGTCAACGCCGAAATCCTGGCCAACAGCGCCACCCAGGCACGCGTGATGGACATTGAAAGCGCCCAGAAGACAGGCGCCATGATGCTGTTTGGCGAGAAGTACGGCGAAACCGTGCGCGTGCTCGACATCGGCACCAGCCGCGAACTGTGCGGCGGCACTCACGTGCAGCGCACCGGCGACATTGGCCTGTTCAAGGTGGTGGCCGAAGGCGGCGTGGCCGCAGGCGTGCGCCGTATTGAAGCCGTGACCGGCGCCAACGCCCTGGCCTACCTGCAACAGCTGGAAAGCACCGTGGCCGAGGCGGCAGGTGCGCTCAAGGCTCCCACCGCCGAACTCACCAACCGCATCGGCGCCGCGCTGGAGCAGATCAAGACCTTGGAAAAGGAAGTGGCCGCGCTCAAGGGCAAGCTGGCTTCTGCCCAGGGCGACGAGCTGCTGGGCCAGGCCGTGGACGTGAAGGGCCTGAAGGTGCTGGCCGCCAAGCTGGAAGGTGCCGACGCCAAGACCCTGCGCGAGACCATGGACAAGCTCAAGGACAAACTCAAGACCGCCGCCATCGTGCTGGCCGCCGTGGACGGCGGCAAGGTGCAGATCGCCGCGGGCGTGACCGCCGACAGCACGGGCAAGGTCAAGGCCGGTGAGCTGGTCAACTTCGTCGCCCAGCAAGTGGGCGGCAAAGGCGGCGGCAAGCCCGACATGGCCATGGCCGGCGGCACCGATGCCGCAGGCCTGCCCCAGGCGCTGGCCAGCGTGCAAGGGTGGGTGGCCGAGCGGGTGTGACGGCCAAAGCCATTCCCGGCTGAATGAAAAAGCCGCAGTGTTTTGGGCACTGCGGCTTTTTCTTTCTCGTTGATGGGTTGCAGATTCGTGTGGTCAGGTCACCACCACGAAACTCATCGTTTCACCAACCTCCCAAGTGGCGCCTCTACCCACCGCTCGAACGCCCAGCCCAGTGCCACGCTCACCGCCCACATTGCGGCATACATGGCCGAGCCTGCAGCGGGGCTGGACCATTCCAGTGCAGCAAACAGCGCATTGCCCAGCAGCAGCACCGGGAAGTGGATGAGGAACAGCGCATAAGACGAGCGGCCGAACGTTTCCAGTACCCGTTCCAGCCAGGTGGGGGCCAGCGTAAACGTCCGCCCTTGCGTCAAGCCCAGCCACAGCGCCACACTCAAAGCCAGGGCAATGCGGGTGCGGTATTCCAGCGCCAGTGCCAGCAGGCCCACCAATGCCATGGCCACCAGCCACCATGCTCGGCGGCTGGTGCTTCCCCACTGGCCCGCCCAGCGTGCGGCCACGCCCAAGCCATAGGCGCCAAAGAAGTAGATGGACCAGTCGTCCAGTCCAGGGTTGCGGTTCCACAGCAGCAGCGACGCCGCCGTGGCCACCAGCACCAACACCATGGCGGGCCAACGTTGGCCGCCCCGCTGGCCGAGCCACAGCAGCAGTGCCAGCAGCGCATGCAACTGGAAATCAATCGCCACGTACCACACCCCGGCTGACAAAGCTTCCACGCCCAGCACTTCGTGCAGCAGCATGGCGTGCGCCAGCAGCTGTTGCAAGGTGGGTGTGCCGGGCACAAAGTCGTCACCCAACCAGGGGCGCACCACGGCGGCGGCCCCCAGCGCCAGCAGCAGCGCCACCAGAAAAGGCGGGGCCAGCCGCAGGTAACGTCGCCACAGGGTGCGCCACAGAACGGTTGCGCTTCCAGCCATGGTTGGCGTCAGGCTCTGCGCGGCCAGGTAGCCACCCAGTACCAAAAAGACCTGCACCGCCATGCGCCCGTAGTCGTATAGCCAGCCCATGGGGCCGGGCGCGTTGCCGTACATGGTTTCGGCCACCGGGCCGTAGGCGGCCAGATGGTGCAGAACGATCAGTTGCGACGCAACCACTTTCAGGGCGTCTATGGCGGGTTGGCGTGGGTTGCTCATGCCGATGGGGGCAGTGTCAGGTGCAGGCGGCTCTCGAACCGGCGTGGCTGGCCGGTGACGGGGTCGGTGAAGGCGATGGAGCGTGCCAGCAGGCGCAGGGGTTCGGCAAAGTCTTCCAGTTCGCCCGGGCCACGGCGCACCGTGGGGTAGAACTGGTCGCCCAGCAGCGGCAGTCCCAGGCCGTGCATATGCACGCGCAGCTGGTGCCGTTTGCCGGTCACGGGCTCCAGCCGGTAGCGGGCCCAGTTGCCGTGCCGCTCCAGCAGGTGGATGTGCGTTTCGCTGTTGGGCGGCAGGTTCTCTTCGGGGCGGGCTTCTCGCATGCGGTAGAAGGCGTCCTCCTGCTCCAGAATGTGGCTGCGCAGGGTCTGTGGCCAGGTCATGCCTTCGCACCAGGGGGCAACGGCTTCGTAGGTCTTGTCCACCAACCGGTCGCGGAACAGGCGCTGGTAGGCGTCGCGTTCGGGTGGCTGCACGCTGAACACCACTAGCCCGGCGGTCTCGCGGTCAATGCGGTGCAGCGGGCTCAGGTTGGGCAGGTTCAGGCGCTGCTTCAGGCGCACCAGCAGTGTTTCGCGCACGTAGCGGCCACCGGGCGTCACTGGCAGGAAGTGCGGTTTGTCGGCCACCAGCAGGTGTTCGTCCTGGAAGACGACCGATTCCTCGAAGGGTATGGCAGGCTCATGGGGCAGGGCGCGCCAGTAGTACACGCGCCCGCCGTGTTCGTAAGGTGTGTCGGGTGGCAGGGGCTGACCATCGTCATCCACCACTTCGCCACGTGCCATGCGCCCCTGCCATTCGGCACGGTCCACGGCGGGCAGGCGTTCGGCCAGAAAGTCCAACACTGTAGGCCAGGGTGCCACGCGCATGCGCGGCATCGACACGCAACTGGGCGACACCCCGTCGCGCATGGGAATGGCAGCGTTCTTGGCAACGTGGGCCATGGCTCGGGACTGGCGGGACGGGGTGGTGCTTCAGATGCGGCGGAACACCACGTCCCACACGCCGTGACCCAGGCGCAGGCCCCGGTTCTCGAACTTGGTGAGCGGGCGGTAGTCGGGCTTGGGCGCGTAGCCGTCCAGGCCGGCATCGCTGGCGGTGTTGGCCAGGCGCGGCTCGGCGCTCAGCACCTCCAGCATCTGTTCGGCATAGGGTTGCCAGTCGGTAGCGCAGTGGATGTAGCCGCCGGGCTTGAGGCGGCTCACCAGCTTGGCCACGAAGGGTGGCTGTACCAGGCGGCGCTTGTTGTGTTTCTTCTTGTGCCAGGGGTCGGGGAAGAAGATGTGCACACCGTCGATGGAGCCCTCGGTCAGCATGTGGTCGATCACTTCCACCGCGTCGTGCTGCAGGATGCGGATGTTGGTGATGTCCTGTTCGCCGATGCGCTTGAGCAGCGCGCCCACGCCGGGCTCGTGCACTTCACAGCACAGGAAGTTGTCTTCCGGGCGCACGCGCGCGATGTGCGCGGTGGCCTCGCCCATGCCGAAGCCGATCTCGAGAATCAGCGGCGCGGTGCGGCCATAGGCCTGGGTGGCGTCCAGTGGCTGGCCGCTGTAGGGCAGCACGAAGCGTGGCCCGTACAGCTCAAAAGCCTTGGCTTGGCCGGTGGTGGTGCGGCCTGCGCGCTTGACGAAGCTCTTGATCGTCTTGGGGTGCGCCACGTGGGCGGGTGCCTGAGCGTCGCTGGTCGAGTCGGCGGCAGGGCTGGGGGTGTCGGAAATGGAGGTGTTCACGGCCCGGGATTGTAGAGACCCCGAGGCTGGCAGGCTTGCCGCCAGTCGGTTGTCCAGGCCGTCAGGGCCTGTTGCACGGTGCCGCCATGCGGGGGCAGGCCCAATGCGGCAGCGGCCTGGTGGAGCGCCGCCAGCGGGTTGCTCAGGTCCACGGGCTGGGCGCCGTTCTGCTTGCTCAACTTCTCGCCATTGGGGCCCAGCACCAGGGGCGTGTGCAGGTATGCCGGGGTGGGCAGGCCCAGCGCCCGCTGCAGCACGATCTGTCGTGCGGTGTTGTCGGCCAGGTCTTCGCCACGCACCACATGGGTAATACCTTGCGCGGCGTCGTCCACCACCACGGCCAACTGGTAGGCCCACAGGCCGTCGGCGCGCCTGAGCACAAAGTCGCCCACCTCGCGGGCCACATCCTGTTGCTGTGCGCCCAGGCGGCGGTCGTGCCAGGGCAGCGGTGTGGGCAGTTGCAGGCGCTGGCATACCGCTTCCACGTGCAGCCGCCATGCACGGCCGGGGCGGCCTTGCAGCCCGCCCCGCTCCGGGCGGCAGGTGCCGGGGTACACCAGTTCGGCATGGCGCTCGCGGCTCAGGCCTTGCGTGGCCCAGGCGTGCTCAATGTCTTTGCGGGTGCAGGCGCAGGGATAGGCCAGCCCGGCGGAGGCCAGCTTGTCCAGCGCATCTTGGTATAGCGCCCCGCGTTGCGACTGCCACACGGGTGGCTCGTCGGCCACCAGCCCGCAGGTGGCCAGTTGTTGAAGGATGGCGACATCCGCGCCCGGTACGCAACGCGGGGTGTCCACGTCCTCTATGCGCACCAACCAGCGCCCGGCGTGGGCGCGAGCGTCCAGCCAGCTCGCCAGCGCAGCCACCAGCGAACCAGGGTGCAGCGAGCCGGTGGGCGAAGGGGCAAAGCGGCCGACGTAGCCCGCCATCGGCGCTCCGTCAGGCGATGGCCAGCGCCAGGTCCAAGCCCGAGACGAAGGCGCTTTCCACGCGGTAACCCAGGCACCAGTCGCCGCACAGGCCAATGCCCAGCTTGGCGTCCCAAAGGTAGGGGCGGCCCAGCGGCTTGCGCGTTTGCGCGTAGCGCCAGCGGTGGGCCACGGCATGGCTGGGCGTGGCACGTATGCCGGTGATCTCGGCAAAGCCCTTGAGCAGCTTGGCGGCCACGCGCTCGGCGTCGTCTTCCAGGTGCTCGGCAGACCACTCGGGGCTGGCCTGCACGGTCCAGCGTTCCACCTGGCTGCGGCCGGGTTTGCTGGTTTCGCGCGCCACCCAGCGGATGCGGTGGTGGTCGCTGCGCGCTGCGTGCCAGTGCGGGCCGAACTGCGCCAGCCCAGGCTGCATGGCTTGCGGGAAGGCCAGCATCAGCGTCCAGCAGGGTGAAACCTGCACGCCCGTCAGCGCGTCGAGCAGGGCCGGGGCCAATTGGGATGCTTGCAGCAACTGCTGCGCCTGCACGTGGGGCAGGGCGAGCACCACCTGGTCAAAGCCGCCGTGCACCTGCTGGGCCCCGTCGGGCGATTCGGTGCGCAACTGCCACTGCTTGGGGTGAAGGGCATCGGGTTCGATGCGCGTGACCTGGGTCTCCGGCAGCACACGGGCGTTCAGGCGGCCGTCTGCCAGTGGTTCGGCCCAGGCCTTGACCAGCGAACTCATGCCGGGCGTGGCCACCCAATGCACTTCGGTGGGGGCAGGGGCGGTGGCCAGCGTCTGGCCCAGCGCGTCAAGCACGCGCACGGTGTTCACGCGCCAGGGGGCAGCCAGGCCAGGTGTGGTCTTGAGCGCCAGCGCAAAGCGGGGGTCGCGCACCGTGAAGTACTGCGCGCCATGGTCGAAGCCACCAAATTCGCTGCGGCGCGTTGCCATTCGCCCGCCAACGCCCTTGCTTTTTTCCAGCAAGGTCACACGGTGGCCCGCTTGCACCAACGTTCGCGCACAGGTTACCCCAGCCATGCCTGCGCCCACCACGGCAATGTGGCGTGGCGGCGCCGAAGGACCGTTGGCAGTGCGTTGGCTGGGTGCGCGCTTCGGTTTCGGCATAGGGTTCTCCGTAGATGTGGGGACTGTCTCTTCAGGACTCACTGTAACAGCGCTTGCGCTCATCAAGCGTGGTCACCGTTGGTAGTGGTTTTCCAGAAGAGCTCGGCGGGTTTGCGGGCTGGCCAATTGCGTGAGCCACCATTCCATGGCGCGGCCATGGGTGTTGCTGTCGGCCGACAGGCGGTCTGCATGGGGCAGGCGCCATGCGTAGCCTGGCTGGTAGATGCGCGGGGGCAGGGCCACATCCTTGCGCACCAGGTGCCCTGCTTGTATGTAGGGCTGTACCAGGGGCAACGGCAGCGATCCGCAGCCCAACCCGCGCAGTTGCGCTTCGAGCTTGTGCTGCATGGTTGGTACCGTCAACACGTCTTGCCCCGGCAACAGGCCAAAACTCAGGCCGCCGCCGCGCTGTGTGGAGTCGGCCACGGCGACCACGCGGTGCCGCTGCAGTTCGGCAGCTGTGAGCGTGTGGGAAACGGAAGCCAGCGGATGGTGTGGCGCCACGACGAACACAAAGGTCACCTCGCCAAGTTGCTCGAAGCGAAGGCTGGAAGAAGATGTGCCGTGCATGGATACCCCCAGCGCCAGATCGGCCTGGCCGTTGAGCACCACTTCCAGCGTGCCCGAGAGCGTTTCCGAGCGCAGCCGCAGCCGGGTGGGTGCCCCCAGGCTGTAGAACGCCTCGCACAGCTCGAACAGCGTGGTGCGCGAAACAATGGCATCTGCCGCGATGGTGAACTGCGGCTCCCACCCCGTGGCCACCCGTTTCACGCGCTGTGCCACCGCATCCAGTTCCAGCAACAAGTGTTCGCCCGCGCGCAGCAACTCGGCCCCCGCGGGGGTGAGCTGCGCACGGCGCGACCGTCGATCGAACAGCAGCACGTCCAGCGCATCTTCCATCTGGCGCACGCGGTAGGTCAGGGCGCTGGGCACCAGGCCCAACTCGCGGGCGGCAGCGGCCATGCTGCCGGTGCGGGCCACCGTTTCCACCAGGTGAAGGTTTTCGGGGGAGAGGGCTACGCGCTGTTTTTGCATGCTGAAGGCGCCGGTGTTCAGTGAATTTGAATGATGCCACCAAACCAGTGCGGCGTCATCGGTGTGCAATATGGATACAGTGAACCCATCGGCATTCAGCATCAACCGGAGGTCCACATGATCACATTGCGTCGTTCCCAGGAGCGTGGTTACGCTGACCACGGCTGGCTCAAAAGCTACCACTCCTTTTCGTTCGCGGGCTATTACGACCCGGCACACATGGGCTGGGGTAATCTGCGCGTCATCAACGAAGACCGCATTGCCCCGGGCACCGGTTTTGGTACGCACGGCCACCGCGACATGGAAATCATCAGCTACGTGCTGCAGGGTGAACTGGCGCACCAGGACAGCATGGGCAACGTCAAGGGCATTCCGCCCGGCGAGGTACAGCGTATGAGCGCAGGCCGTGGCGTGATGCACAGCGAGTTCAACCACGCACCCAACCAGACCACGCATTTCCTGCAGATCTGGATCGAACCCAACGTGACCGGCATTGCGCCCAGCTACGAGCAGAAAGCTTTCGCTGAAACCGACAAGCGCGGTCAACTGCGCCTGGTGGCCTCGCCCGACGGCGCCGACGGCTCTGTGACCATCCATGCGGATGCGGCGTTGTACGCCGGGCTGTTCGATGGTGACGAAACGGCCGAACTGGCTTTGAACCCTGCGCGCCGGGGCTACGTGCACTTGGTGCGTGGTGAGCTGGAGGTCAACGGCCAGCGCCTGCAGGCAGGCGACGCAGCACTGCTGCAAGGTGAATCCCGCGTCACGCTGGCCAACGGGCACGACGCCGAAGTGCTGGTGTTCGATCTGGAGAACTGATTTTTTCAAGGCGCGCCAAGCGCCAGTTCATCACAGGAGCAAGCAAACATGGCAAAAATCATCGTCGTATACCACTCGGGTTACGGTCACACCCAGCGCCTCGCGCAGTCTGTGGCACAGGGCGCAGGCGCTGAACTGCTGGCCATCGACGCAGAGGGCAACCTGCCCGAAGGTGGCTGGGACGCACTGGCTGCAGCCGACGCCATCATCCTGGGCAGCCCCACCTACATGGGCAGCGTGAGCTGGCAGTTCAAGAAGTTCGCCGACGCGTCCAGCAAGCCCTGGTACACGCAGCAATGGAAAGACAAAATCTTTGCCGCTTTCACCAACAGCTCCAACATCAACGGCGACAAGCTTTCTACCTTGCACTACATGTTCACGCTGGCCATGCAGCACGGCGGTATCTGGGTGGGCAATGGCGTGAGCTTCCACAACACCAAGGCCTCCCAGCGCGACGACGTTGGCTACCTGGCTTCGTCCAGCGGCGTGATGGGGCAGACCCCGTCTGATGTGGGCGCCGCCGACATGAACCCGGGCGACCTGGAAACCGCACGCCTGCTGGGCGAGCGCGTGGCGCAGCTTGTTGAACGGTTGAAGAGCTGAGTCTTGCCGGTCCGTACGCAAAACGGGCCGGTGCCATCGTAAGATGGCCGCATGAAGATTCTCAGCATGCTTCCCTGGGCCGACTGGTTGGCGCTGGTCGGCTTTTTTACGTTGTGGGTGGGGTACGCCTGGTTCGCCAAGGTGTGGGGCCAGCGGCGGCCTTCTTTGCTTGCCACCACCAACCGGTACCGCGCCTACTGGATGCGCCAGGCCACCGCCCGCGACCCCCGCATGCTTGACGGCCTCATCACCCAAAGCCTGTCCCAGACGCCATCTTTCTTCTCATCTACCGCGATTCTTGTGATCGGTGGCCTGTTTGCCGTGCTTGGTACCACCGAAAAGGCCACGGAGTTGATGAGCGAAATACCATTTGCGCAATCCACGCCTCTGATTGTCTTTGAATTCAAGGTTTTGGTGCTGATTGGTATATTTGTCTATGCCTTCTTCCGGTTTTCGTGGTGTATGCGTCAATACACCTTCGTGGCATTGGTGATTGGGTCCATGCCGCCGCCAGAGGATTTTGACAGCGGCAAGTTCGATCGAAAGGTTTACGCAGATAGGGCCGCTGCCATGGTGGGGGCCGCAGCAGAAAGCTTCAACGACGGTTTGCGTGCGTACTATTTTTCGTTTGCCGCCTTGGCGTGGTTTGTATCACCGGTGGGCATGATCCTGGCCACGGGATTGGTTGTACTCATTCTCTACAGCCGAGAGTTTCGGTCAGAAGTGCTCTCCATATTGCGTGAGTGATTTTTGTTGATATATGGCATTCTGATAAATTAAATTTTTGATCTATGCCGTGGCTTAATTTGATTGTTATCAAATTGTTTTTTCTTTGTTTTGTGAGATATAGGTTGTCGTCTGCGGTTTCAGTTTTTGATTGCTGAATAATTCCGTTTGAAGATGTTCCCCGGGTGGCCTGTGGTGACATATCTGAAATTCAAACGGAATTGCCATGAAAACGGGATTGACGATCAAGTCGCAGCTTTTGTTGCTGATGGGCGTGCTCTTGCTCATGCTGGTGGGCGTCGGGGCCTTAGGCGCATACGAGTTGCGCATGGCCGAGCGGCGGGTCGAGACCCTTTACGCGGACCGCGTCGTGCCTCTGTCCCAGCTCAAAAAAGTGGCCGACATGTACGCCGTCAACATCGTCGATGCCGCCCATAAGGCCGCTGATGGTTCCTTCACGCCCGCAGAAGCGCTGAAGGCATTGGAATTGGCCCGCAAAGAAATCACCGATACATGGCAGGCATACCGAGCTACGCGCCTGACCAGCGAGGAGGCTGCGCTGGTGGCACGCATCGAGCCCATGTTCAAGGTGACCGATGCCAGGACCGACAAACTTGAGTCGCTGCTGCGTCGCGGCGATCAGGCAGGCGTCGCAGAATTCCGAGCTCGAGAGATGTATCCCGTCTTCGACCCATTGCAGGAGGTGGTGGCGGGCCTCATTCAGGTCCAGCTGGATGAATCCCGCAAGGCTTATAACCAGGCCAGATCCGACAGCCAGGCAGTGCTCTGGACGGTATTCGCTGCCATTGCGGTTGCGTGCTCGGTGGGAGTGGGCTTGTCGATGTGGATCATTGGTGGACTGGTGCGCGCGCTAGGTGCAGAGCCCCGCGAGGTGCGCCAGGCCGCTCAGATCGTGGCGGGGGGCGACCTGACCTATAGCTTCCACCTGCGTAAGGGTGACCAAGACAGCGTGATGGCCGCCATGCGGTCCATGAATGAGAACCTCAAACGCATTGTTGGCGCTGTGCGTTCGAATGCCGAGAGCGTGGCTGCCGCCACCGTGCAACTGGCACAGGGCACGCAGGACCTGGCTGCCCGCACCGAGTCGCAGGCCAGCACGCTGGAGCAGACGGCCGCAGCCATGGAGCAACTGGGCACTACCGTGCAGCACAACGCCGAAAGCGCCCAGCAAGCCAACGAGCTGGCGCTCAGCGCTTCGGGTGTGGCCAGTTCCGGTGGCGACGTGGTGGCGCAGGTGGTGGACACCATGCGCGACATCGACACAAGCAGCCAGAAGATTGCCGACATCATCGCGGTGATCGACGGCATTGCCTTCCAGACCAACATCTTGGCGCTCAACGCTGCGGTGGAGGCAGCGCGGGCAGGTGAGCAAGGCCGGGGCTTTGCTGTTGTGGCCGGAGAGGTGCGCAGCCTGGCACAACGCAGCGCCGAAGCCGCCAAGGAGATCAAAGCCTTGATCACTGCCAGCGTGGAGCGCGTATCCCAGGGCACGGCGCTGGCCGACCGGGCAGGGGCCACCATGGGAGAAGTGGTGGACTCCATCCGCCGCGTTACCGATCTGGTGGGCGAGATCAGCTCAGCCACGCGCGAGCAGACGCAGGGCATGGCCATGGTGAGCGACGCCGTGACCCACATGGACCGAGACACCCAGCAGAACGCCGCCTTGGTCGAGGAAAGCGCCACCGCGACCCAGAGCCTCAGCCGCCAGGCTGCCGCCCTGGTGGACGCCGTGGCTGTTTTCAAGCTGGATGGAGGGCAGGGTGCGATGAAACCGTTGATGCCGGTGGTGGTCAGATCCGTTACGGGAAAGGTTGACAGACCATCTGCGCAAGCGTCCGGACCAACCGTGACGCGGAAGCCCCAAACGCCTTCCGCAGAGCGCAAATCGGCAACCGTCGCGACCCCTCCCTTCAAACCTGCCAAGCCAGTGACGGAGGCTGCAACCGAAGAGTGGGAGAGCTTCTGACTTCCTTCCTACAATTGGTGGATGTTTGTCCACCTGCGCCTGCATTCCGAGCTTTCCGTTGTTGATGGCGTTACCCGCATCGACGACGCCGTTTCCACCGCCGCTGCCGATGGCCAGCCTGCGCTGGCCCTGACCGACCTGAACAACCTGTTTGGTGCCGTCAAGTTTTACAAGGCGGCCAGGGGCGGCGGCGTCAAGCCGGTGCTGGGGGCCGACGTGGTGGTGCAAGGGCTGGGCGGTGAACCGGCGCCGGGCGCCTCTGCCGTGCAGCACAGCCTGCCGCGCCTGCTGCTGCTGGTGCAAAGCCACCAGGGTTACCTGAACCTGTGCGAACTGCTGGCCCGGGCCTGGACGGTCAACGTGGTGCGCGACCAGGCGGCCATCAAGTGGGAGTGGCTGCAGGAGCTCAACGAGGGCCTGATCGTGCTGTCCGGCGCCGCCATGGGGCCGGTGGGGCAGGCCCTGCTGGCGGGCGACGATTCGCGCGCCGCTGATCTGGCACTGCAATTGGCCGGTGCGTTTCCGCACCGTTTCTACATAGAGATCCAGCGTGCCGAACGCCCAGACGACGAGCGCCACGTGATGGCCGCTGTGCCGCTGGCAGCGCGCTTGCGGCTGCCGGTGGTGGCTACCCACCCCATCCAGTTCCTGGCGCCTGACGACTACGAATCCCACGAAGCACGGGTCTGCATTGCCGAAGGTGAAATCCTGGGCAATCAGCGCCGCGTGCGCAAGTTCACGCGCGAGCAGTACTTCAAGTCGGCGGCCGAGATGGCCGAGCTGTTTGCGGATGTGCCCTCGGCCCTGGCCAACACGCTGGAGATTGCGCGCCGCTGCAACCTCACGCTGACGCTGGGCAAGCCGCAGCTGCCCAACTTCCCCATCCCGCCGGTCGACGGCGTGGTGATGTCGGTGGAGGAGTACTTCCGTCACGTGTCGCACGAGGGGTTGAAGGCACGCCTGATCCACCTTTACCCGGACGAAGAGAAGCGCGAGGCCGAGCGCCCGCGTTACGTGGAACGGCTGGAGTTCGAGCTCAACACCATCCTGAAGATGGGGTTCCCGGGCTACTTCCTCATCGTGTCGGACTTCATCAAATGGGCCAAGGAAAACGGCTGCCCGGTGGGGCCGGGCCGGGGTTCTGGGGCGGGCTCGCTGGTGGCCTATGCGCTGCTCATCACCGACCTGGACCCGCTGCAGTACAACCTGCTGTTCGAGCGCTTCCTGAACCCGGAGCGGGTGTCCATGCCCGACTTCGACATCGATTTCTGCCAGAGCAATCGCGACCGCGTGATCGACTACGTGAAGGACCGCTATGGCAAGGACGCGGTGAGCCAGATCGCCACCTTCGGCACCATGGCCGCGCGCGCGGCCATCCGCGACGTGGGGCGCGTGCTCGACTTCGCCTATGGCTTCTGCGACGGCATCTCCAAGCTCATCCCCAACAAGCCGGGCATGAGCGTGACGCTGCAGTACCCGCCCAATCCGCCCAAGGACGGCGACAAGAACAACTACGCCATCGCCATGGAGCCCATCCTGGCCGAGCGCATCCAGAAGGAAGAGGACGTCAAGACGCTGATCGAGCTGGCGCAGAAGCTCGAAGGCATGACGCGCAACATCGGCATGCACGCCGGGGGCGTGCTGATCGCGCCGGGCAAGCTCACCGACTTCTGCCCGCTCTACCAGCAGCCGGGCAGCGAATCGGCGGTGAGCCAGTACGACAAGGACGACGTGGAGGCCGTGGGCCTGGTGAAGTTCGACTTCCTGGGCCTGGCCACGTTGACCATCCTGGAGCTGGCCAAGGAATTCATCGTTCGGCGACACCCCAGCCAGGCCAACTTCGCGTTCGAGAACATTCCCCTCAACGACCGGCCCACCTACAAGCTCTTCCAGGACGGCAAGACCGAAGCGGTGTTCCAGTTTGAAAGCCGCGGCATGCAGGGCATGCTGCGCGACGCCAAGCCCACGCGCCTGGAAGACCTGATCGCCCTGAACGCGCTGTACCGCCCGGGCCCGATGGACCTGATCCCTACCTTCGTGGCGCGCAAGCACGGTCGCGAAGAGGTGATCTACCCGCACCCGCTGACCGAACCCGTGCTGGCCGAGACCTACGGCATCATGGTGTACCAGGAGCAGGTGATGCAGACGGCGCAGGT
This sequence comes from Burkholderiaceae bacterium, assembly GCA_041913045.1. Lineage (GTDB taxonomy): Bacteria > Pseudomonadota > Gammaproteobacteria > Burkholderiales > Burkholderiaceae_C > CAMLOF01. Next base: position 127,553 of record JAYSGB010000006.1, read on the forward strand.
GCTGGGCGGCTACTCGCTCGGCGGCGCCGACATGCTTCGCCGCGCCATGGGTAAGAAAAAGCCCGAGGAGATGGCGGAGCACCGCATCATCTTCCGCAAGGGTGCGGCCGAGAAGGGCATCAGCGAAGAGAAGGCTGACGAGGTCTTCGACTTGATGGAGAAGTTTGCGGGCTACGGCTTCAACAAGTCGCACGCCGCTGCCTATTCGCTGCTGGCGTACCACACGGCGTGGCTGAAGGTGCACTTCACGGCGGAGTTCTTCTGCGCCAACATGACGATCGAAATGGACGACACCGATAAGCTCAAGGTGTTGTTCGAGGACGCGCTCAAGTTCGGCATCACCTTTGACCCGCCGGATGTGAACCGGGGCACCTACCGCTTCGAGCCGGTCAGCGACAAGGTGATCCGCTACGGCCTTGGGGCTGTCAAGGGCACCGGCCAGCAGGCGATCGAGGCCATCGTGGCCGCACGCGAAGGCCGTGGCGTGGGCCCGCGTGGTGATGTGGTGGGGCCCTTCACCAGCCTGTTCGACTTCTGCGCCCGCGTGGACCGCAGCCGTTTGAACAAGCGCACGGTGGAGGCGCTGATCAAGGCCGGCGCGTTCGATTCGTTTGACCTCAACCGCGCGTCGCTGCTGGCGTCGGTGGAGCGCGCATTTGACTACGCCAACGCCCAGCAGGCCAACGCCAACCAGGGCGGCCTGTTCGACATGCTGGGCGACGACGACCACGGCGCCAGCACCCAGGAGCCCGACCTGGTGGAGATGCTGCCGTGGGGCGTGAAAGAGCGCCTGACGCACGAAAAGACGGCGATCGGCTTCTACCTCTCAGGCCACCTGTTCGACGAAGTGGAGCGCGAGGTGCGCCGCTTCGCGCGCACGCCCGTGGGCGACGTGGTGGACAGCCGCGACCCGGTGCTGCTGGCGGCCATCGTCACGGACCTGCGCATCATCAACGGCCAGCGCGGCAAGGTGGCCATTTTCAAGCTCGACGACAAGACCGGCACGATGGAAGCCACCGCCGACGAGAACCTGATCAACCAGCACCGCAACCTGCTCAAGGACGACGAACTGGTGATTGCGCAGGTGCTGGCCCAGCCGGACCGCTTCTCCGGCGGATTGCGTCTGAAGGTGCAGCAGCTTTGGGACCTGGGCGCGGCGCGCTGCCGTTTCGGCAAGTATCTGCGTGTGGCTGTCAACGGGCACGCGCCCGACGTGGCGGCGCTGGTGCGCGAGTTCCCGCCGCAACGCGAACAGACAGAGCAGGGCGAACTGGTGCGAGGCCTGCCGGTGCGCTTTCAGGTGCTGCGCGACACCGCGCGCTGCGAGGTGCAACTGGACGACCGTGCGCTGTTCTTCCCCTCAGACGCGGCGCTGGCGGCCTGGATGGCGCAGGCCCACGAGCGCCGGGCAGAGATCGTGTTTGACTGAAGTGCTCAGTCCTGCGGCCTGAAGATCAGCACCAGGGTGCCAGGCACCTTGCCGTTTTCGTCCTTGGGCAGGGTGGCGGTGCGGTCGATGGCGCGCAGCACGGCGTCGTCCCAGCCTTTGTGGCCGCTGGACTGCAGCAGCTTGCGGCCGACGATGGTGCCGTCTGGCAGGGAACGCACTTCCACCTCGGCGCGCGGGTTGCCCGGCACGGTATCGGTGAAAACGATGTTGGGTTTGACTCGCGCCACCAACTTCCCGGCGTAGGTGGCTGACGGCCCGCTGGACTGCTGTGCCGTGCCAGTGGAGCGTGACGAACCCATGGCGCCCGCCTGGCCCAGCATGCGCTCGAGGTTCTTCTTGCGTTCGGCCTCCAGTTGGGCCTGCTGGCGTGCGGCTTCCTTCTCGCGGGCAGCCTTTTCGGCTTTCTCTTTCGCGGCCTGCGCTTCGCGCTTCTCGGCCGCCTCGCGTTCGGCTTGCTTCTGCTCTTCCTTGCGGCGGGCTTCCGCTTGCTTCTTGCGTTCGGCTTCCAGTCGCAGCTTTTCCTCGCGTTCCTTCTCGCGCTTTTTCTGCAAGGCGATCTCTGCCTCGCTGGGGCCGGTGGGCTCGGGTGCCGGGGCAGGTCTGGGTGGCGGCGCGGGTTCCGGCTTCGGTTCGGGTTCTGGCGGTGGGGGCGGCTCGGGCTCGCTGGCGCGCGGCGCCGCCACCTCGGGCAGGCGCGACCACAGCTCTGCCTCCATCACCACTTGCGTGTCACGCTGCCAGCCCACGCCCCAGGTCAGCGCCAGCACCAGCAGAAGGTGCACCACAAAGGCGATGAGCAGCGGCCCGCGCCAGCGCCCGGCTTGCGGCGGTGTCAGGTCCAGGGTGTCTGCGGCGGCCTGCATGCGGGTGTGCTCCTGGCTGCGCTCAGCGCCCCTGCTGCACCGACAGGCCCACGCGCTGGATACCTGCCTTCTGCAATTGGTCCATCACGTTGATCACGGCCTCGTACTTCACGCTCTTGTCTGCACTGATGACCACCGGCACCACAGCCTGGCCTTCCACGGGCGGGCCTTGCAGGTCGCGCACGCGTTGTACCAGGGCCTTGTCGCTCACGTCTTCGGCCTGGGCATTTGCCGTGCCGTCCTTTACCTGCAGCCGGGCATCCTTGTCGATGATGACTTGCACGAAACGGTCGGGCTGGCGCGCGGCCTGGCCCACGCTGGGCAGGTCGATCATGCTGGGGGTGATGAGCGGCGCCGTCACCATGAAGATGATGAGCAGCACCAGCATCACGTCAATGAACGGCACCATGTTGATGTCGTTCATGGTGCGGCGGCCTCTGCCTCGGGGTGTCACTGCGGGCATAGCGCTTTCCTTTGCGGCGTGGCGTCAGTGCCCGGGGGACATGGTGGCCGGGCCACCCGTACCAGCCGTGCCGGCGGCGCCCACGTTGCGGTGCAGGATGTTGGAGAACTCTTCCATGAAGGTCTCCAGCCCGTTGGCGGCGCGGTCGATCTCGTGGGTGAAACGGTTGTAGGCCACCACCGCCGGAATGGCTGCGAACAGGCCGATGGCGGTGGCCACCAGTGCTTCGGCAATGCCGGGGGCCACGGTTGCCAGCGTCACCTGGGTGAGCGCGGCCAGACCAGTGAAGGCGTGCATGATGCCCCACACCGTGCCGAACAGCCCCACGTAAGGCGACACCGAGCCGACCGAACCCAGGAAGGACAGGTTCACCTCCAGCGCGTCCAGCTCGCGCTGGTAGCTTGCGCGCATGGCGCGGCGCGCGCCGTCGAGCAGGGCGTCGGGCTGGGTGATGCGGCGCTCGCGCAGCTTGTGGAATTCGCGCATGCCGCTGGCGAAGATGCGTTCCATCGGGCTGCCGTCGCGGGCGTTGCGCGTGGCTGCCAGATACAGGTCGTTCAGGTTGGCACCAGACCAGAAGTCACGCTCAAACTCGTCTGTGAGGCGCTTGACGCGCTTGAGGGCGAACACCTTGCGGAAGATCGCCGCCCAACTGATGACCGAAACCGTGAGGAGCAGGGCCACCACGGCCTGCACCACCCAACTGGCGTTGAGCATCAGCTCGACGATGGAGAAATCGTGGTTCATCGGGGTTGCAATACGTTGATGATCGGTTGCGGGATGCGGCCTGGGCGCAAGTCGTCGACGGCCTCGCCCGCCTGCACCCAGCCTATGCGGATGCTGCCTTCGCACAGCAGGGTCGTGCGTTGGCCGTCCTGCGTGAGCCAGGCCTCTTGTTGCAGTGTCATGGAAGCGCGCCCAAGTTCCCCCACGCGCGCGGTGACTTGCAACAAATCGTCAAGCCGTGCGGGGCGGTGGTAGCGCAGTTCGGTGCCGCTCACCACGAACATGCCGCCGGTTTCCTCGCGCAGGCGCTGCTGCTGCACGCCCAGGCTGCGCAGCCACTCGGTGCGCGCCCGCTCGAAGAACTTCAGGTAGTTCGCATAGAAGACGATGCCGCCAGCATCGGTGTCTTCCCAATACACGCGCACCGGCCAGCAGAAGGTGTCTTCCGTGGCTGTGGCTGTCACGCTTGCGCGCTCCCGCCCTTGCGGGCCTGGTCGCGGCTCACTTCCAGGGCGCGCAGTTGCGGCGCCAGCTGGTTGAGCACGCCGTTGATGTACTTGTGCCCGTCGGTGCCGCCGAAGGATTTCGCCAGCTCGATGCATTCGTTGATCACCACGCGCCACGGCACGTCCAGGCAGTGCTTGAACTCGTAGGCGCCAATCCACAGCACACCGCGTTCGATGGGCGAAATCTCTGCCAGCGAACGGTCCAGCAGCGGCGTGACCAGTGCGTCCAGCGCGTCGGCCTCGGCGATGCAGCCGTGCAGCAGAGCGTCGTAGTGAGCGCTGTCGGCTTTGTGGAAGCCGGTCAGGTCGCGGGTGAAGAGGTCGATGTCCTCGGCCTCGTTGCGACCTACCAGGTGCTGGTAGAGCGCCTGCAGGGCGAATTCACGCGCTCGGGTGCGGGCGGATTTGTCGCTGGCCTTCTTGAACGCCGCGCGAGGGGCGGCTTTGTCGGCCTTCTCGGCGCTGTTGGGGGTTTCGTCGCTCATGATGCCTGAATGCTGTTGAGCAGCTGCGCCATCTCAACCGCCACCTGGGCGGCGTCGCGGCCTTTTTCTTCCTGGCGGGCCACGGCCTGCGGCAGGTTCTCGGTGGTGATGATGGCGTTGGCCACGGGGATCTGGTAGTCCAGCGCCACGCGCGTGACGCCAGCGGCGGATTCGTTGCAGACCAGCTCGAAGTGGTAGGTCTCGCCACGGATCACGCAGCCCAGGGCGATCAGGGCGTCGAATTTTTCGGTTTCGGCCATGGCCTGCAGGGCGGTGGGTACTTCCAGCGCGCCGGGTACCTGCACGTGCTGGATGTTGGCCTCGGCCACGCCCAGGGCGTGCAGTTCGTTCACGCAGGCTTGCGCCAGGGCGTTGGTGATACCCTGGTTGAAGCGCGCCTGCACGATGCCGATGCGCAGTTTCGATCCGTCCAGCGCGGCGGCGCTGCCTTTGTCGGCTCCCAACATGATCAGTTTCCTTCCGTTTTGCTCAAGAAGCCGGTCACTTCCAGTCCGTAACCGGTCATGCTGGGCATGCGGCGCGGCGTGCCCAGCAGTTGCATTTTTTGAACCCCGCATTCGCGCAGGATCTGCGCGCCCACGCCGTAGGTGCGCAGGTCCATGCGGCCACGCTCTGGCGCCTGTGCGGAACGTGCGGTGCCCTCGAACTGGGCCAGCAGCTGTTCGGCGCTTTCGCCGCAGTTCAGCAGCACCACCACGCCTCGGCCTTGTTCGGCCATGTGGCGCAGGCTGGTCTCCAGCGTCCACGAGTGCATGGAGCGGCCCACCTCCAGCGCGTCCAGCACGCTCAGGGGCTCGTGCACGCGCACGCTCACGGTATCGCTGGGCTGCCACTGGCCCTTGACCAGTGCCAGGTGCAGCGCGCCGCTGGGCTGGTCGCGGAAGGCGTGCGCCGTGAACTCGCCGAACGCGGTGTTCAGGGGGCGGCTGCCCACCTTCTGCACCAGGCTTTCAACGCGGCTGCGGTATTCGATCAGGTCGGCAATGGTGCCGATTTTCAGCCCGTGTTCGGCAGCGAACAGTTGCAGGTCGGGCAGGCGGGCCATGGTGCCGTCGTCCTTCATGATCTCGCAGATCACGGCGGCGGGGGTGCAGCCGGCCATGGCGGCCAGGTCGCAGCCGGCTTCGGTGTGGCCGGCGCGCATGAGCACGCCGCCGTCCACCGCCTGCAGCGGGAAGATGTGGCCGGGTTGCACCAGGTCTTCGGCGCGGGCGTTGGCGGCCACGGCCACCTGCACGGTGCGCGCGCGATCGGCGGCAGAAATGCCGGTGGTCACGCCCTCGGCGGCCTCAATGGACACGGTAAACGCCGTCCCCATCTTGGTGCCGTTGCGCGGCACCATGGGGGGTAGGCGCAGGCGTTCGCAGCGGTCGCGCGTCAGGGTCAGGCAGATCAGGCCACGCCCGAAGCGGGCCATGAAGTTGATCGCCTCGGGTGTCACGTGGTCGGCGGCCAGGACAAGGTCGCCCTCGTTCTCGCGGTCTTCCTCGTCCACCAGAATGACGATGCGGCCAGCCTTCATGTCGGCCACGATGTCTTCGACGGGGGAAATGGGCACGGGGGCCAGGTTAGGTGTGGTCATGATTGTGCAGGGGCGCCGAGCATGCGCTCCACGTAGCGGGCGATCAGGTCGATTTCCAGGTTCACCGGGCTGCCCGTGCGAAGGTGGCCCAGGGCGGTGTTTTCCACGGTGTGCGGGATGAGGTTGATGCTGCATTCGCAGCCTTCGGCGCTGTCTTGCACGCGGTTGACCGTGAGGCTGACGCCATTGATGGTGATGGAGCCTTTGTAGGCCAGGTACTTGCCCAGGGCAGTGGGGGCCATCACGCGCAGTTCCCAGCTTTCTCCCACCTGGGCGAAGTGGGTGACGCGGCCAATGCCGTCCACGTGGCCGGAGACGATGTGCCCGCCCAGGCGGTCGTGCGCGCGCAGTGCCTTTTCCAGATTGACCGGGCCGGGCTGGTCCAGGCCGGCGGTCTTGTCCAGAGATTCTGCGGAGATGTCGATGGTGAAGTGGCGTTCTTCAGCGGCTAGGGTCGTGACCGTCATGCAGGCGCCGTTGAGGGCGATGCTGTCGCCCAGGCCAACGTCGTCGAGATAACCCGGCGGCGTCTCTATGGTGAGGCGCTTGCCGTGTTGCAAAGAACTGCCGAGCGGCTGGACAGCGACGATGCGCCCCACGCCTGTGATGATGCCGGTAAACATCTCCGTATTCTCGCAGGAAAGCGCGAGGTGGGGGCCGGGTGGGGGCGCCGGGTCAGAAATCGGCCCTGCCAGGTGGCCGGGCGCGCAGGCGCAGGTCCGGCCCCACAGCGGTGGCTTCCAGAAAGTCGAAGGCCAGGCCCTGCGTCAGTTCGGTGAACGGTCCGATGTTGGCCAGGCCCGCGCCCGGCCCCAGCAGCTTTGGCGCCAGGTAGAGCAGCAGTTCGTCCACCAGCCCCTCGCGCAGGAAGGAACCGTTGAGCTTGTGGCCCGCCTCCACGTGCAGTTCGTTCACTTCGCGGCGTGCCAGGTCGCGCAGCATGGCGGGCAGGTCCACTTTGGTCGGGACACCGGGCGGCAGCCCAGGGGGCGAGCAGTCCACCACGGTCACGCCTTTCGCGGCCAGTGCGTCACGCTTGGCGGCGCTGGCCTGGGGGTCGGCGGTGGTGTAGACCAGTACCCGGCCGGGTGGCTGCACAATTCGCGCCGCCGGGTCCAGCTCTAGCCGGGAGTCCACCACCACGCGCAGGGGTTGCACGTGCGTGTCGCCCAGGCGTACATCCAGGCGAGGGTCGTCTTCCTGCACAGTGCCTATGCCGGTAAGGATGGCCCCAGCCCGCTTGCGCCAGGCATGGCCATCGGCACGTGCCTCGGGGCCGGTGATCCACTGGCTGACACCGTTGTGCAGCGCGGTGGTGCCGTCGAGCGAGGCCGCAATCTTCATGCGCACCCACGGCAGGCCGCGCACCATGCGGCTGATGAAGCCGATGTTGAGTTCCCGCGCCGCGATGGCGCCCGGGTCGTTGGGGGGCAGCAGTTCCACGGCGATGCCTGATGTGCGAAGGCGCTCCAGCCCTTGGCCAGCTACCAGGGGGTTCGGGTCAAGTAGGGCCACGATCACGCGGCCCACTCCCGCTGCCACCAGCGCATCGCAACAAGGTGGGGTGCGGCCATGGTGGCTGCAGGGTTCCAGCGTCACCCATACCGTGGCGCCTGTCAGGTCGGCACCCGCGGCCTGGGCGGCGCGCAGGGCCATTACCTCGGCGTGTGGCCCGCCTGCCTGCTGGGTGTGGCCGTCAAACACCTGTCCAGACTGCGTCAGGATGCGGCACGCCACGCGCGGGTTGGGGTCGGAAAGGCCGATGGCGTTTTCCGCCAGCAGGACCAGGTCTTTCATCTGGGATGTTGCTTTGCTGATAGGGGAGGTGGAGGATACAAGGGAAAAGGTTATAAACGCGGCATCCCGTCATGTCCACCGGTGTGCCATGAGTTCCCCTCTGATGCCCGTGCTGCCCGACTTCCGCAACCTTGGTGTGGTGCTGCGCGTGGTCGTGCTTGCTGAATTGATCCGGCTGGGGGGCATCTTGGCCACTGAGCCGGGCTGGGCCAGCGTGGCCACAGATTTCTTTCTGCAGGGAGTGCTGTTCGAGCCCGTGCTGCTGTCCGTCGTGGCAGTGCTGTTCGCAGTGTCACCCTGGCTTCGCTGCAAGCCTTACGGGCGGGGGGTGGCGTGGGTGCTGCTCATCGCCGTTGTGCTGGCCCTGGCCTGGCGAGAGGCCCTGGGCTGGGCCCTCTCTTCCCCCATGGGCGACCCGGTGAGGGCGGCCTGGGTGGCGTTTGCCACGGCGAGCGCCGTGCTGTTCTATTTCAACTGGCGCCACCACCGCCTGTCGCCCGCGTGGGCGGAGTCACGGCTGATGGCCTTGCAGGCGCGCATCCAGCCGCATTTTCTGTTCAACAGCCTCAACAGCGTGCTCTCGCTGGTGCGTGACGAGCCACGCCGCGCAGAAGAGATGCTGCACGACCTTTCCGACCTGTTGCGCGCCTTGCTGGCCGACAGCCGGTCGCTGGTGCCCTTGCAGCACGAGCTTGCTGTGGCTCAAGCCTACGTGGCGGTGGAGGGGGTGCGCTTTGGGCCGAGGCTACGGGTGCGCTGGCTGTGCGACGCGGCTCCTGGCGACGCTCTGGTGCCGCCATTGCTGCTGCAGCCCCTGGTGGAGAACGCGGTGCGCCACGGAGTGGAGCCCAGTGTCGAAGGGGCTGAAATCACCGTGGAGGCCTACGAGGACGGTGGTTACCTGACCCTGTTCGTGCGCAACCCGATGCCACCGGCCGACCAGCGCGGCCCGTCTTCCAATGGCAACCACATGGCCGTGGACAACATCCGGGAACGCCTGGATTTGCATTTCGACGCCGAGGCCCATTTCAAGACGTATACCTCCAGCGAGGGCGAATACGTCGTGCAGATCCGTCTGCCCATTCGCCACGCCGACGCCGGCAATACCGGCAAGGCTGCAGTGGCATGATGCTGTCATGAGCACTTTGCGTGTGGCCACCTACAACATCCACAAAGGCGTGCAGGGCCTGGGTCCGGTGCGTCGGCTGGAAATCCACAACCTGCTGCATGCCGTGGAGCAGTTCGACGCTGACATCGTCTGCCTGCAGGAAGTTCGCGCCTACCACCGTAAGTTGCAGAACCGATTCCGTCATTGGCCGCAGGCCGGGCAGGCGGCGTACCTGGCCCCCGAGGGGTATGAGGCCATCTACCGCACCAACGCCGTCACCCGCCATGGCGAACACGGCAACGCGCTGTTGTCGCGCTGGCCCGTGCTGGGGCATGGCCACCAAGACGTTTCCGATCACCGGTTCGAGCAACGCGGTCTGTTGCACGTGGCAGTGCAGGTGGACGGCAGTCCGGTCCACGTGATCGTGGTGCACCTCGGGCTCATCCACGCCAGTCGGGAGCGGCAGATCGAGCAACTGCGCCGTTTTGTGGAGCGCGAGGTGCCGGGTGGTGCTCCGCTGATCGTGGCTGGGGACTTCAATGATTGGGGCGTGCGCCTGCACCAGCCGATGGCCGCCTTCGGTTTGCGCACTTTCGAGGACATCCGGCTGGCCACCTACCCGTCGCGCCTGCCTTTGCTCCACCTCGACCGTGTGTACGTACGGGGCTTGCGCCCAGTGGCCGCCCACGTGCCGCATGGCAAGGCCTGGGCGCGCATGTCTGACCACCTGCCCCTGATCGCGGAGCTGGCGCTGGCGTGAAGGCCCCCCTGCGTTCCGGCCATGGGTTGCGCCTGCTCGAGGGCGGCGAGGAACTGTTCCCCGCGTTGGTGCGAGCCATGGACCGGGCACGGCAACTGGTGCACCTGGAAACCTACATCTTCGAGTTTGCCAACAGCGCCTTGCAAGTGGCGCAGGCGCTGGAGCGCGCCGCTCTGAGGGGTGTAACTGTGCGGCTGGTGGTCGATGGCATCGGTACTCCGAGCCTGCCCGCCGAGTGGGCGCAACGCTTGACCCGAGCCGGTGTGCAGTGGCGCATCTATGCACCGTTGGGCAAGTTCGGGTTGCTGATACCCAGCCGCTGGCGGCGGCTGCACCGCAAGCTTTGCGTGGTCGATGGCGTGCTGGGCTTCTGCGGCGGCATCAACATCATCGATGACAAGGACGATGTAGCGCTGGGCCGCTTGTCCGAACCCCGGCTGGATTTTTCCTTGCAAGTGAGCGGCCCCTTGGTGGCCGACATGCTGGAGACGATGGAGCAGCTGTGGTGGCGCCTGCAGGCCGTTCGCAGCGCGCGCCAGCGGGAATTCCGTGCCGCCTGGCTGGCCCTGCGCGAGGCCTTGCCCCAGTTGCGGCCCGAAGACTGGCCCGAGTTGCCTCATCGCGGCGGCAAGGAAAAAGCCGCGCTTGCGGCGCTGGTGTTGCGCGACAACGTTCACCACCGGCACGACATTGAACGGGCCTACCTCAAGGCCATAGGCGAGGCGCGCCGCGAGATCGTCATCGCCAATGCGTACTTCATCCCCGGGAGGCGGCTGCGCCGGGCGCTCGTGCTGGCCACACAAAGGGGGGTGAGGGTGCGGCTTCTGCTGCAGGGCAAGTACGAGCATTTTTTGCAGTACCACGCTGCGCGCCCCGTCTATCACCGCCTGCTGGCCGCCGGGGTGGACATCCACGAATACGCTCCCAGCGCCCTGCATGCCAAGGTGGCTGTGGTCGACGGGCGCTGGGCCACCGTCGGCTCGACCAACCTCGACCCCTTGAGCTTGCTGCTGGCGCGCGAGGCCAACGTCGTCACCACCGACACCGCTTTCGCCCGGAGCTTGCGCGACCGGCTGGACGCACTCATGCGCACCGCAGGCAACAAGCTGGATTCAGCCCGTTTTGCTGGCAGGCCCTGGCACCAGCGCGTGCTGGACCGCATGGCCTTCGGCGTGATGCGGGCGGTGCTCTTTCTGACAGGGCACCGCTACTGAGTCTTAACCCCATTCGCTTGGCGCCCTTTGCGGGCGGTGTTAGCATCCCCTCATGCTGATGAAAGCCCCAGAAAACATGACCGACGCCACCCAGGACGAGGGCACCCCAGTGTCCGTGAAGATCCGCGAGCGCATCAAGGCGGCGCGGCAACGTTTCCACTCCAACGACAACATCGCCCAGTTCATCCAGCCGGGTGAGCTGGAGGCCCTGCTCGACGAAGTCACCGAGAAGATGCAAGGTGTGCTTGACAGCATGGTCATCGACACCGAGAACGACCACAACACCGACAACACCGCGCGCCGCGTGGCCAAGATGTACCTCAAGGAGGTATTTGCCGGCCGTTACGTAGCCGGGCCCACCATTACAGAGTTTCCCAACGCCGAACACCTCAACGAGCTGATGATCGTCGGCCCGATCACGGTGCGCAGCGCGTGCAGTCACCATTTCTGCCCTGTGATTGGCAAGGTGTGGATCGGGATCATGCCCAATGAGCACACCAACGTCATCGGTCTGAGCAAGTACGCACGACTCGCCGAGTGGGTGATGGGCCGTCCGCAGATCCAGGAAGAGGCCGTGGTGCAACTGGCTGACCTGATCCAGGAAAAAACCCAGCCCGATGGCTTGGCCATCGTCATGGAGGCCAGCCACTACTGCATGGCCTGGCGTGGCGTGAAGGACATGGACAGCAAGATGATCAACTCGGTCATGCGCGGCGTGTTCCTGAAAGACCCGACCCTGCGCCGCGAATTCCTCTCGCTCATTCCGCGAGGGAGCAACTGACATGCTGGTGCGACTGCTTTATGTGAGCCGGGCCGTGGAGCCGGGTAACGACGAGGCCATCCATTCCATTCTGGCTTCGGCGCGTCAGCACAACATGCACAACGGCATCACGGGCATCCTCTGCTATGGCGGAGGCATCTTCGTGCAGGCCATCGAGGGCGGGCGCCAGGCGGTCAACCGCCTGTACAGCCACATCATCGAAGACCCGCGCCACAAGGATGTGGAGTTGCTGCACTACGAAGAGATCACCGAGCGCCGCTTCGGTGGCTGGACCATGGGTCAGGTCAACCTCAGCAAGCTCAACACCTCCATCGTGCTCAAGTACTCCGAGCGCCCGGAGTTCGACCCCTACAGCGTGTCTGGCAAGGTGTCGCTGGCGCTGCTCGAAGAGCTGATGGCCACGGCCTCCATCATCGGCCGGGCCTGATTCGCGCATTCAATCACTGGCGTTGAGCGCTCGCAGCGCCTCTGCCTCGGTGGCGTACATGTGCAGGTGCGGCGACTCGTTGAGCTCGCCCGCCGCGCGCAGGGTTTGCTCTACCGGCAGCTTCAACCCCACCAGGTGCAGGGTGCGCCCCTGGCCTTCCAGCAGCAGGCGCAGGCGGGTGAAGGTTTCCACGCCGGTAGCGTCAACTCGGTTGATGGGCTGCGCCATCAGCACCACGTGCTGCGTGGCCGGGTGGGCGGCCAGGTGTTCAGTAATGGCTCGCTCCAGTGCTGCTGCCGATCCGAAGTCCAGCTCCGCATCCATGCGCAGGGCGTAGGTGGCCGGTGCCAGCGGCGGCAACTTCCACAGGTGGCGGTCGCGCAGGCGGCCGTCTGGATGGGCGCCCACTTCAATGATGCGTGGATGCAGCCGCTGGTACAGAAAGTGGCTGAGCGACATCAACACCCCCGCCAGCACGCCCCAGTAAAGCCGTGGGGCGGACAGGACGGTGATGGCTACGGTGGCGAGTGCGATCATCGCCTCTACCCGGGAGATGCGCCACAACCGCAGGAATTCACGTGGTTTGATCAGCCCGATCACTGCGACCAGAACCACGGCCGCCAGCACTGCCTGTGGCACATGGTGCAGCACTGGCAGCAGAAAGAGCAGGGCGACCAGCACGATCACCACCGAAAACACGGTGGCCCAACCACTTTTGGCGCCCGCGTATAGGTTGAGCGCCGAACGCGAGAACGACGAACTGGTGGGAAATGTTCCGCTGAATCCGGCGGCGATCTTGGCGAGGCCTTGGCCGATGAGATCCTGGTCCTGGTTCCAGCGCTGGCCTTGGCGGGCGTTGTCCACCTTGGCGCTGGCGGCGGTTTCCAGAAAGCTCACCAGCGTGACCACCAGCACCGGCACCGCCAGCTGTGCCAACGTGCCCCAGCCAAGCCAGCCCGGGAGGTAGAGCGCAGGCAGGCCTTCGGGCAGCGTGCCCACCACGGCGCCGCCCTGTGCCTCAAAGCCGATCAACTGGCTTGCGCCCGCCGTGGCCAGCACCACAACCAGCACGGTGGGAAAGGTGGGGCGCCAGCGCCTTGCCAGCATCAGCACGGCCAGACTGCCCAGGCCAAACGCCACCGATGGCCAATGCGGCGAAGCCCCTGCCAGCCATTCCCCAAGGTTGGCTGGCAGGCCCAGCAGCGCTGGCAGTTGCGATCCAATGATGAGAACCGCCGCCGCCTGGGTGAAGGCCATCAGCACGGGGGAGTTGACCAGGTTCAACAGCCAGCCAAAGCGTGCCAGGCCCAGCACCACCTGCAGCAGGCCTGTCAGCAGCGACAGCCATACCGCCAGTGCGATCCATTCACTGCTGCCCGGTGTGGCCAACCCAGCCAGCGACGCGCTCACCAGCAGACAGCTCAGTGCGGTAGGCCCCACCGACAGCCGGGGGGACGCGCCGAACAGCACAGCCACCAGAGCGGGCAGCAGCGAGGCGTAGATGCCTGTGACCAGCGGCATACCTGCCAGCGCGGCATATGCCACCCCCTGGGGTATGACCATCAGCCCCACGGTAAGGCCAGCCAAGGCCTCGCCTCGCAGCAGGGAGGCATCCGCGCGTGGCCAGGAAAGGAAGGGAAACAGCCGTTCTATTCGTGACATGTTGCCTAGCTTAACGTTGTGGCATGTCCTTGGTCGAATAGCCCAGGCTCACGGTGGCGTCTGGCGGTATGGGTGGGATGGTTTCGTTCCAGTCCAGCCACAATTGACGCATGTGGGCCATGCGCTCGGGTTCACGTTGCGCCAGGTTGGAACGCTCGCGCTCGTCTGCGGCAATGTTGAAGAGGTATTCGTTGCCGTCTACCTGCAGGTATTTCCAGTCCCCCACCCGCAGGGCACGCTGGCTGCGGTGGTTCATTCGCCAGTACAGCGGGCGTTCGAAGCGGTGGGACGGGTCACTCAGCACTGCCTTGAGAGAAATCCCGTCCAACGGAAAGTTCGGATCGGGCTGCCCGCCGCCCACGTCCAGCATCGTGGTCGACCAGTCCATCGTCATGCAGTGCTGCTGGCTGACGGAGGCTGCCGGAATGACGGCAGGCCAGTGCGCGATCCACGGCACGCGTATGCCCCCTTCGGTCAAGTCCATCTTGCCACCGATCAGGGGCCAGTTGTCGCTGAAGCGCTCCCCGCCGTTGTCGCTGGTGAAGACGACCAGGGTGTTCCCCTCCAGCCCATGTTGGCGCAGAGCGTCCATCACCCAGCCGATGCCCTCGTCCATGTGGTGGATCATGCGGCGGTAGCTGTGGATGTTGCCGCCGTCGAGGTGGAACAGATTCTTCGCCACGTCGGGGGCGATGTGGGCGTCGTCACGCGTTTCCCAGGGCCAGTGCGGTGCGGTGTAGTGCAGGCTCAGAAAGAAGGGCTTGCCTGCCTTTGCGTCATCCGCCATGCGGTGGATGTAGTCCACCGAGCGCCGCGAAAAGATGTCGGTGAGGTAGCCCACTTCCATGTGCTCGTCTTCGCCGAGGAAAAGGTCGTGGTCGCCCTTGGACGAGCAGTGGGTGAAGTAGTCCACCCCGCCAGCCATGATGCCGAAGAATTCGTCGTAGCCCGAGCGCAGAGGTCCGAAGGTGGGCGGGTAGCCCAGGTGCCATTTGCCAATGAGTGCGGTGTGGTAGCCCGCGTCACGCAGCAGCGAGGGCAGTGTGGGCAGATCGGCGGGCAGGCCCAGGACGTCGCTGCCCTTGCTGCGGCTGTTGATGGGTTCTTCCAGTGCGCCACGCAGCCGGTACTGGTAGCGCATGGTCATCAGCGCAAAACGGGTCGGCGAGCACACCGGTGAGTTGGAGTAACCCTCGGCAAAGCGCATGCCGCCTGCGGCAAGTTTGTCGATGTTGGGAGACACGTCACCAAACTGGGCTTGACGGCCGCCGTAGCAGCCCAGGTCGGCGTAGCCCAAGTCGTCCGATACGATGTAAATGATGTTGGGGCGTTGCATGGCTGCAGTCCTGTCTTCAATCCACCTGCATGCCGGTGGCTGCCACCACCTTGGCGTAACGGGCGCTGGTGTCGGCCAGGCGTTTGGCCGCGGCGCTGCCGGTCTGCCCTTCGTAGTGCAGGTCCAGGCTGATCAGGCGGGCTTGTACATCGGGCCGCTTGAGCGCGTCCACAATGCCTTTTTGCAGTGTCTGCACGACGGGCTCGGGGGTGGCTGCAGGCACCATCACCAGGTACAGGACCTCCTGCACCAGTTCTTGCAGGCCCAGCTCTCCCACCGTGGGCAGGTCGGGCACCAGTTTTGAACGTTGTTGCCCCGTCACTGCCAGCGGGGTGATCTTGCCGCCCTGGACGTGCGGCAGCATGCCCGGGGTAGCCAATGCGCCGCCGTTGACTTCACCAGCCAGCACGGCAGTCACCGCCGGGGTGTTGCCACGGTACGGCACGTGAGTCACCTTCACGTCCGCCGCGTCCTTGAACATCTCCACCCACAGATGGCCGGGGCTGCCATTGCCGCCTGAACCAAACATCAGCCCTTTGCCCTTGCCTGCGGCAACCAGGTCTTTCATCGACTTGATGCCGGTGGACGGATGCACTCCCACCAGCAGGCCGGACGAAGCCATGATGACCACGGGTTTCAGGTCGGCGCCCTTGAAGGGCATGGTTTTGTAGATGTGCGGGTTGACCGTGAACGTGGTGTCGATGCCGAACAGCACGGTGTGCCCGTCTGCTGGGGCCCGGGCCACTTCGGTCGCTCCGAGGTTGCCAGCAGCGCCTGCCTTGTTGTCCACGATCACCGGTTGCTTGAGCAGCTCTTGCAGATAGGGCTGTACGGAGCGCGCCAGAATGTCCGAGGGGCCGCCGGGCGGCCAATTGTTGACGAGGCGGACCGGTTTGGTCGCGTAAGTGCTTTGAGCGTTGGCGGCCAGCGGCGCCAGCAGGCCGTGGATGCACAGAAGGGCGCAAAACAGTTGTCTGCGGAAGTTCATGGTGTCTCCTGGATTTTGGATGGAGAAGCGTCAGTCGAGCTGAACGCCTGTTGCCTTGATGGGTGCAGCCCAGCGGGCCAGATCGGCACGCTGTGCCTTGGCAAGCTCGGCACTGGTCGAGCCCACAGGCTCGTAGCCCAAGGTCAGCAGCCGTTCGCGCATGTCCGGCCGCTTGATGGCGTTCATCACCGCTTTCTCAAGTCGGCTAAGGGTTTCAGGAGGCAACCCCGCGGGGGCGTACATGGCGAACCAGGCGGTGGCTTCCATGTTGATGCCAGCCTCTTTCAATGTGGGGACTTCGGGCACCTGGGGGTCGCGCTGGGAGCCTGTTACCGCCAGTATGCGCACGCGGCCCGTGCGGTGCAGTTCGGCGGTTTCCGAGACCACATCGAACTTGTATTGAATGTGTCCGCCTACCAGGGCGGCGTTGGCGGGACCACCGCCTTGGAAGGGCACGTGGTTGAGCCGAGCGTTCACCTGTTGCTCAAACAGCACGCCCATGAAGTGCGGCAGGGTGCCTTGCCCTGGCGTGCCATAGGACGATTCGTTCGGTTTTGCCCTGGCCTGTGCCACCATTTCTTGAACGGTACGAGCGCTGCTCGATGGTCCGGCAACCACGCCGAACTGGAAATTCGCCAGCAAGGAGATGGGTGTGAAGTCTTTGACCGGGTCATAGTCGAGCTTGCGGTACACGTGTGGGAACAGCACCATGGGGCCACTGGGCAGAACGACCACCGTCTGCCCATCGGGTTTGGCACGTTTGACCTGCGATAGTGCGATGCGACCTCCCGCGCCGGGGCGGTTTTCCACGATGGTGGGCTGCAGGTCTTTGCTCAGGGCGTCGCCAATCAGGCGCGCAAGGGTGTCGGCGGAGCCGCCTGGCGGGAAGCCCACCACGATTTTCAAAGGTGGTTTGTCCTGCGCAGTGACTGGCAGAACTGGAGCGAGCGTTGCCAGCCCTATGGCGGCATGAATGAGGGGTCTGCGTAGCATGTCGGTCTCCTGTCTGAGGGTGTTGTTGTGGTTGTGGGGCAAATGTAGAAGTCTGACAATCGATTGATCTAATCAACTGTTCTTCGTGAAAACCCGAATGGCCACGGCTTCCAGACTGAAGCGGCTCGACTCGCTCGTAGACATGCCTCTGTACCGGTTCACTCGCGTGTTGGCGCAGGCTGGCAGCCTGGTGGTGCGCGTGTGCGAAGGGCGCTTCGGTATTACCCGGCGAGAGTGGCGGCTCATCAGCCTGCTGGAGCCCACCGATGGGATGACGCCGACCGAACTGGCGCGCCGTGCCGGTCTGGACAAGGCCCGCACCTCCCGGGCCATCGGCTCCATGGTGGACAAGCAGCTGCTCGTTCGCATCCAACGCCCCTCCGACCGGCGGCACGCGCAGGTAATGCTGACGGACAAGGCGCGTAGCATCCATGCCGAACTGCTGCCGCTGGCGCGACAGATCAACCGCGAGTTGCTGGAGGTGCTGGACGACGCTGAGCTGGACTGGCTGGACGGTGTGCTGGACCGCTTGCAAGCCCGGGCCGAGGAGATGGTCACGGCGCATGATGCGGAACTGCCGCGCACCCAGAGGCGCATTGGCGGCCAAGGCCGTCACCTTGCGGGGGACGGAGTCAAACGAAAAGGCTGACGCCTGATTGCGTGCTCAGTGCCCGCTGCAGACTGGGCAGCCTGGGTTGCGCGCGAGCTTGACTTCGGTGAATTCCATGCCGCGGCCGTCGAGCATGGTGAGCCGACCGACCAGCCGCGAGCCCATGCCGCTTAGCAGCTTGAGTGCCTCGGCAGCCTGCATGGTGCCGATGATGCCGACCAGCGGCGCGAACACGCCCATGGTGGCGCAGCGCACTTCTTCCAGGCCATCGGTGTCGGGGAAGATGCAGGCGTAGCAGGGGGACTCGGCGTTGCGCGGGTCGTAGACGGAAAGTTGCCCGTCGAAGCGGATGGCAGCCCCGGAAACCAGTGGAACACGGTGCTGCACGCTGGCACGGTTGATGGCGTGGCGCGTGGCGAAATTGTCGGTGCAGTCCAGCACCACGTCGGCACCGGGCAGCAACTGGTCGAGCAGGGCAGCATCGGCGCGTTGCAGCACGGTGTCGATGCGCACCTCGGGGTTGATGGCATGCATGGCCGCCTTGGCCGATTCGGCCTTGGGCTGACCCAGCCGTTCCAGGTTGTGTGCGATCTGCCGCTGCAGGTTGGTGGCGTCCACCGTGTCGTGGTCCACCAGTGTGATGCGGCCCACCCCGGCGCTGGCCAGGTAGAGCGCCACGGGTGAGCCCAGCCCGCCGGCGCCAATCACCACCGCATGGGCAGCCAGCAGTTTTTCCTGGCCTTCCACACCCAGCTCGTCGAGCAGGATATGGCGCGAGTAACGCAGCAACTGCTCGTCGTTCATCAGGCGCTGCCGTGGATCACTGCTCGGTGGTGGCAGCCGGGCGCTCGGTCTGCGTCTTGCTGGCCACCACGGGCTTGCCCTTGAGCTGGTTCACAGCCTGCTGCAACTGGAAGTCCTTGTCGGAGCCGAATTCGGGCATCAGGCGCTGGCCAGGGTTCTTGCGCTGTTCCTCTTCCAGGCGCAGACGGGCGGCCTCGCGTTCCTGCTCACGCTGGCGCTCGGCGGCCTTTTCCGCTTCGCTCGGCTGGCGGCCGTTGTCCTGGCCGTTGCCCAGGTGCTTGTCCAGGTCGGCCTCGCGGGTGCGCAGAACGGCAAACAGGTTGCCCTCGGCGGTTTCGTCCAGCCACACGTCGGGCACGATGCCCTTGGCCTGGATGGATCGGCCGCTGGGTGTGTAGTAGCGGGCGGTGGTCAGCTTCAGTCCCGTGTCCGGGCCCAGGGGGCGTACCGTTTGCACTGAGCCCTTGCCGAAGGTCTGGCTGCCCATGATGGTGGCGCGCTTGTGGTCTTGCAGCGCACCCGCCACGATCTCGCTGGCCGAGGCGGAGCCTTCGTTCACCAGCACCACCAGCGGCACGCTCTTCAGAGCGCCACGGGTCGTTTCGGTCAGGTGGCGGATCGGGTCGTTGCTGGCGCGGCGCAGGTAGTACTGCGGCGCGGCCTTGAACAAGGCCTTGCTCTCTTCGAGCTGGCCGTTGGTGGACACGACGGTCACGTTCTCGGGCAGGAAAGCCGTAGAGATGGCTACCGCCGCGTCGAGCAGACCGCCCGGGTCGTTGCGCAGGTCAAGTACCAGACCCTTGAGCTGCGGCTGTTCCTTGTAGATGTCTTCCAGCTTGCGGGCAAAGTCCTCAACCGTGCGCTCCTGGAACTGCGACACGCGCAGCCAGGCGTAGCCGGGCTCGATCACCTTGGACTTCACGCTCTGGGTCTTGATTTCCTGGCGGGTGATGGTCACCGGGAAGGTGCGGTTCTCGTCCTTGCGGAAGATCGTTAGCGTGACCTTGGTGTTGGGTTCACCGCGCATGCGCTTGACGGCCTCGTTGAGCGACAGACCCTTGACGGCGGTTTCGTCGATCTTGGTGATGAGGTCGTTGGCCTTGAGTCCGGCGCGGAAGGCGGGGGAATCCTCGATGGGCGAGACGACCTTGACCAGGCCGTCTTCCATGGTGATTTCAATGCCGACGCCCACGAAGCGGCCGCTGGTGCCCTCGCGGAATTCCTTGAAGCTCTTCTTGTCGAAGTATTGTGAGTGCGGGTCCAGGCTGGAGACCATGCCCGAGATCGCATCGGTGATGAGCTTCTTCTCGTCCACCGGTTCCACGTAGTCGCTCTTGACCATGCCGAAGACGGCGGCGAGCTGCTGGAGTTCTTCCAGTGGCAGGGGCGAGAGGGACCCGCGTGCCACGGCCTGCAGCTGGACGGTGGTCAACGCGCCAGCGACGGCGCCCACTGCAATCCAGCCTGCTATCTTGAGTTTCTGCCCCATTGCTGCACCTTCTAAACGGTCACCGGCCAATATACACCTTGGAAACCGAAAGGGTGTTTCGGTTCCGTAAAGCTGATGTGTGTGTTCAGGCCTTGCCCTGGTTGGCCACTGCTGCTGCGGCACGCGCTGCTGCTTCGGCATCGCCCAGGTAGTAGTGGCGGATGGGCTTCAGGTCCGCGTCAAGCTCGTACACCAGCGGGATTCCGTTGGGGATGTTGAGGTTGACGATGTCGCTGTCGGAAATGCCATCCAGGTACTTGACCAGTGCGCGGATGGAGTTGCCGTGCGCGGCCACCAGCACGCGCTTGCCCGACTTGATGGCAGGAGCCAAGGTGTCGTTCCAGCAGGGGATCACGCGCGCGACCGTGTCCTTGAGGCATTCGGTCAGCGGAACCTGCTCGGGTGCCAGGCCGGCGTAGCGGCGATCGCCACGCTCGCAGCGTGGGTCGGTCGGCTCCAGTGCAGGCGGCGGCGTGTCGTAGCTGCGGCGCCAGATCAGCACCTGCTCGTCACCGTATTGCTTGGCCATGTCGGCCTTGTTCAGGCCCTGCAGGCCGCCGTAGTGGCGCTCGTTCAGGCGCCAGTCTTTGACGACGGGCAGCCAGGTGCGGTCCATTTCGTCCAGCGTGTACCACAGGGTGTGGATGGCGCGCTTGAGCACGCTGGTGAAGCACAGGTCGAAGTCCCAGCCCTCGGCCTTGAGCAGCTTGCCTGCAGACATGGCCTGCGAGACGCCAGTGGGGGTGAGGTCGACATCGGTCCAGCCGGTGAAACGGTTTTCCAGGTTCCAGGTGGATTCACCGTGGCGGATCAGAACGAGCTTGTACATGTGAGTCAGGGTTGGCAGGCGTTGGACAAGGGCAAAACAACTGATTTTAAAATAGCAGGTTGCACTGAAAGGTATAACGTGACTTTCTTTTTGGAAAACTGGGTTTTGTTTGTTGTGGCCATCAGCTCTGGCGCCATGCTTTTGTGGCCGGTTCTTGGCAAGGGTGGCGGCGCAGCGGGCATCACGCCCACCGAGGCTGTGCAGTTGATGAACCGCGAAAAAGCGGTGGTGGTTGACGTTTGCTCCCCCGAGGAGTTCGCCAATGGCCACGTGACGGGCGCCAAGAACGTTCCGTTGGGTGAGCTGGAGTCCAAGCTGTCGGCCGTTGCCAAGAACAAGTCGGTGCCGGTGGTGATGGTGTGCGCCTCTGGTGCGCGCTCCAACCGCGCGGTGGCCATGGCCAAGAAACTGGGCTACGAGAAGGTGCATTCCCTGACCGGCGGCATGGGTGCGTGGCGTTCCGCCAACCTGCCGGTGCAAAAGGGCTGACAATTTCGGCTGTGAATAACGGAGAGTGAATTCATGGCTCAGGTCAAGATTTACAGCAGCGACTACTGCCCCTACTGCATGCGTGCCAAGGCGCTGCTGCGCGAACGCGGGGTGCAGCAGTGGGAAGAAATTGTGGTGGACGGCAAGCCCGACGTCCGCTCGGCCATGAAGGATCTGACTGGCCGCACGAGCGTGCCGCAGATCTTCATTGGTGACACCCACGTGGGCGGCTGCGATGACCTTCATGCGCTGGATGCGCGAGGCGGCCTGGTTCCGCTGCTGTCCACCTGATCTCGACCGGGCCATTGGGCTGCATAATGCCCAGTGTTCCGAGTTCATGACCCGCTGCGGGAATGCCTCCAGCGGGTCTGTTTTTTTGACCTTAGATTCTTGAAGAGACTTTCATGGCAGACGACTCCACCCCCGTGTTCCAGATCCAGCGCGTGTACCTGAAGGAGGCGTCGCTCGAACAGCCCAACTCCCCAGCCATTCTGCTGGAGCAGGAGCAGCCCAGCGTGGACATCCAGCTTGGCGTTGAAGCCCAGCCCGTGGCCGATGGCGTGTACGAGGTGGCTGTGACTGCCACCGTGCAGACCAAGATCAACGACAAGACAGTGTTCCTGGTGGAAGCCAAGCAGGCTGGTATTTTCGAGATCCGGAACCTGCCCGCCGACCAGATGGGCCCGATCATGGGTATTGCCTGCCCGCAGATCGTCTACCCCTACCTGCGCGGCAACGTGGCCGACATGATCCAGCGTGCCGGTTTCCCGCCCGTGCACCTGGCCGAAATCAACTTCCAGGCCATGTACGAGCAGCAGCAGGCGCAGCAGGAAGAAGACGCGCCGCGCATCGTGACCCAGTGACCGGTGCCTTGAGCGACGCATGAGGATCAGCGTTCTGGGGGCTGGCGCCTGGGGTACGGCCCTGGCTATGGCGGCAGCGTCCGACAACGGCACGCCGCACGACGTGCGCTTGTGGGCACGCGACGCTGCACAGGCTGGGCGCATGCAGGCGCAGCGTTGCAATGAGCGTTACCTGCCCGGGCTGCTGTTTCCTGAGCGGTTGACCGTGTTCAGTTGCCCCGCCACCGAACTGGCGGCACAACTGCAAGGCGAGGATCTGGTGATCATCGGCACACCCATGGCGGCCTTGCGCGAGATGCTGACGCTGCTGCGCGACTGCACCATGCCGGTCGTGTGGTTGTGCAAGGGCTTTGAGCGGGCTGCTGATGAATCAGCTGGTGACGTGGGCTTGTTGGGACATGAAATCTGTGCCCAGGTGGCGCCCGGCTTGCGTGCGGGGGTGCTGAGCGGCCCGAGTTTTGCCCAGGAGGTGGCTCGCGGCCGCCCCACGGCCTTGGTGGCGGCTTGCAAACAAAAGGCCGTGTGCGAATTGCTGGTGCAGGCTTTCCACAGCCCGGCGCTGCGCGTCTATGCCAACGACGACATCGTGGGTGTGGAAGTGGGCGGCGCGGTGAAGAACGTGATGGCGATTGCCACGGGTCTGTGCGATGGCCTGGACCTGGGCCTGAACGCGCGGGCGGCGTTGATCACGCGCGGCCTGGCCGAAATTTCACGTTTGGGGCTGGCGCTGGGTGCGCGGCCCGAGACTTTCATGGGTTTGAGCGGTTTGGGCGACCTGGTGTTGACTGCCACGGGTGACCTGAGCCGCAACCGCCAGGTGGGCTTGCTGCTGGCGCAGGGCAAGAGCCTGCAGGAGGCCGTGGATTCCCTGGGGCACGTGGCCGAGGGGGTTTACAGCGCGCGCACGGTGGCGCAGCGGGCGCGCAGCCTGGGGGTGGAGATGCCGATCACCGAGGCTGTGGTGGCTTTGCTGGACGGCCGGGTGCGACCTTCGCAGGCGGTGGGCGTGCTGATGGGGCGTGACCCTGTGGCTGAGGTGCACTGAGTTTCTGGCCTTCGGGTTGGGCTTTAACCTCGCTTGCTGTGGTGGGCTCGGCGTTTTTGCTTTTGCGATACCTCGCTCGCTGCGGCAGGCCTGGCCCTGTGGGGGCGACTAGAATTTCAGGGGGGCCCCCCCGGGGCCCCCCCCCCCGGGTCACCACCGTAGGGGGGCGGGGGGGGGGAACAACGCGCGCGGGACTATCAC